>NZ_CP039886.1:0-743960 GCF_005221285.1 Neisseria flavescens | reverse complement strand
GACCAGTTTCTATCTGCCGCCGGAAGACGTGGACAACCTGCGCACCGCCGCCGCCGAACTGATGAAGCAATCGCTGGACTATCGCAACCTGCTGGCAGAATTTGCGGCACACCCCAATCCAGACACTATCTTCGCAGCCCCGCCTCCGGATACGCAAGAGTTCAAGCCATTGAACGAAAAGAAAAAGCAGGAGAAAACTGTTCCATAAAGTGCAGCTCTGTTAAAATATATGCTTCATCCTATATTTCAGACGGCCCCGATACCCAAGGCCGTCTGAAACACTTGACAATAAATAGAATCCAACCATGACCGAATTAAACACTCCCATCGTTACCGATATTGACCGCCCCATCCTCGTTCCGCCGGGCGGCCATAAAAAAGTCCTGCTTCATTCCTGCTGCGCCCCATGTTCCGGTGAAGTGATGGAAGCCATGCTTGCCAGCGGCATCGACTACACCATTTATTTTTACAACCCAAATATCCATCCGCACAAAGAATATATGTTGCGCAAAGAAGAAAATATGCGCTTTGCGGACAAATTCGGCATCCCTTTTGTCGATAAAGACGACGACTACGAAAACGACCGCAAAGAATGGTTCGCCAAAGCCAAAGGCATGGAATTCGAACCCGAACGCGGTATCCGCTGCACCATGTGTTTCGATATGCGTTTTGAAAAAGCGGCGCAATACGCCCATGAAAACGGCTTCCATGTTTTCACCAGTTCACTGGGCATTTCACGCTGGAAAGACATGAAACAGATCAACGGCTGCGGCCATCGAGCCGCCGAGCCGTATGATGACTTGGTTTATTGGGATTTCAACTGGCGCAAAGGCGGCGGCAGCGCACGCATGATTGAAATCAGCAAGCGAGAGCATTTCTACCAACAAGAATATTGCGGTTGCGCCTACTCCCTGCGCGATTCCAATGCCCACCGCAAATCGCAAGGCCGCATCCCCATCAAGCTGGGTGTATTGTATTACGGTGATGAATCCACCCAATACGAGCCTCAAGCCGAAAACAAAATTATTGTTGAGAAATAAATATCAAAGGCCGTCTGAAACATTCAGACGGCCTTTGTTTGAATCAGATGATTAACGGCGGCGGAATTTGCCGTGATCAAAATCATCAAATGCCTGATAAGCAGCTTGGCATTGAATTTTTTGCTCAGCATAAGGCAAACCGCGGAACGATTTTGCTGCTTTACGGTTTTCCCTCAACTCGGCCTTGTTGCCTTTGTAGCGATACCAAGCGGCACGACGCTCAAGGTATCTCTTACAAGCAGGATGCAATTTGTTTTTCTTCGCCTGCTGGTGTTTGCTCACGTGATGGCCATGCGGTTTGGCCGCCGCTTCAGCAGAATAAGTACCCAAGCTCAATACGGCAACCACTGCCAGTGCAGAACCTAAAGTTTTCAGTGTCAACATGATTTGCTCCCAATTCAGGTTGGATGGTTCTTCCATTATATGCCTCACCTGATGCCTCGACAAACCGCCTAATGTGTTGCATGACAGGCGAGTGTCAGCAATTACGACATTATCCTTCTTGCTTTGCAAAATTTAACACATACTCTATGCATACAGAAGCTGAATATAAATTTCTTTATTTCATAAGCCTCTAGCCAATGTTTAACCAAATGTGATGCAAATGCAAAATAATACCGAATCGCCACAAAGCCACATGAAACCTAGTCTGAGCCCTCCCCCTCCTTAATCAGCCCCCCGAAAAAAGCGCATTGTCAAGTCTAGTTAAACAAAGAAAAATACATTATATTGTGCCGTTCAAAGCAATCACATACCGTATCTTGTGTTTTTTAATGGGAAGACTGAACAATGAATGCAGCAACGAATATTAAAGTAACCAAACGCGACGGACGCTTGGAAGATATCAATTTAGACAAAATCCACCGCGTTGTTACTTGGGCGGCAGAAGGCTTACAAAACGTCTCCGTATCGCAAGTCGAGCTTAAATCACATATTCAGTTTTACAACGGTATCCGTACCGACGATATCCATGAGACCATCATCAAGGCCGCGGCCGACCTGATCTCACAAGATACGCCCGATTATCAATATCTGGCCGCCCGCCTCGCCATTTTCCATCTGCGCAAAATCGCTTATGGCGAATTCGAACCGCCCCACCTCTACGATCACGTTAAAAAACTGACCGAAGCAGGCAAATACGACCGCCATATCATCGCAGATTACAGCCGCGAAGAATTCGACGAGCTGAATGCCTATATCGACCACAGCCGCGATATGACCTTCTCTTATGCTGCCGTAAAACAGTTGGAAGGCAAATATCTGGTTCAAAACCGCGTTACCCGCCAAATTTATGAAACACCGCAGTTTTTATACATTTTGGTGGCCATGTGTCTCTTCAGCAAATATCCGAAAGAGACCCGTTTGGATTACGTCAAACGCTTTTACGATGCCGTTTCTACATTCAAAGTATCGCTGCCTACGCCTATCATGAGTGGAGTGCGTACGCCTACCCGTCAATTCTCAAGCTGCGTATTGATTGAATGTGACGACAGCCTCGACTCCATCAACGCCACCACCAGCGCAATTGTGAAATACGTTTCCCAACGCGCAGGCATCGGCATCAACGCCGGCCGTATCCGCGGCTTGGGCAGCGAAATCCGTGGCGGTGAAGCGCAACACACCGGCTGCATCCCCTTCTTCAAAATGTTCCAAGCGGCCGTTAAATCCTGCTCACAAGGCGGCGTACGCGGCGGTGCGGCAACCTTGTTCTACCCATTGTGGCACATCGAAGCCGAAAGCCTGTTGGTATTGAAAAACAACCGCGGCGTAGAAGACAACCGTATCCGCCAACTGGACTACGGCGTACAAATCAACCGCCTGCTATACACCCGTTTGATTAAAGGCGGCAACATTACCCTGTTCTCACCGAATGAAGTTCCGGGTTTGTATGATGCCTTCTTCGCCGACCAAGACGAATTTGAGCGCCTCTACACTCAATACGAGCAAGACCCAAACATCCGCAAACGCACTTTGCCGGCAACAGAATTGTTCTCCACCCTGATGCAGGAACGCGCCGGTACCGGTCGTATCTACATCCAAAACGTTGACCACTGCAACACGCACAGCCCGTTTGATCCGCGCGTTGCGTCTGTTCATCAGTCCAACTTGTGCATGGAAATCGCCCTGCCGACCAAACCGCTGGATAACATCAACGACGCAGAAGGCGAAATTGCCTTGTGTACCTTGTCTGCCTTCAACTTGGGCGCATTGAACGACTTGGACGAACTGGAAGAGCTTGCCGATTTGACCGTACGCGCACTTGATGCCCTGTTGGATTATCAAGACTATCCGGTTGCGGCCGCTCGCACCGCGACCATGAACCGCCGCACACTCGGCATCGGCGTCATCAACTACGCCTACTATCTGGCGAAAAACGGCGTACGTTACAGCGACGATTCCGCGCTTGGTCTGACCCACCGCACCTTTGAAGCCATGCAGTATTACCTGCTCAAAGCATCGGTAAACCTTGCCAAAGAATACGGCGCATGCCCGCTGTTCAACCAAACCGTTTATTCGCAAGGCAAACTGCCTATCGACACCTACAAAAAAGACTTGGACGCCGTGTGCAACGAACCTTTGCACTACGACTGGGAAAGCCTGCGCGCCGACATCGTCAAATACGGTCTGCGCAACTCTACCCTGACCGCACTCATGCCGTCTGAAACCAGCTCACAAATTGCCAATGCCACCAACGGCATCGAGCCTCCACGCGGCCTGGTCAGCGTTAAAGCATCAAAAGACGGTATTTTGAAACAAGTCGTACCGGAATTTGAAACCCTGAAAGACGCCTACGAAACCCTGTGGCAGCTTCCAGGCAACGAAGGCTACCTGAAACTCGTTGGCGTAATGCAAAAATTCGTCGATCAATCGATTTCCGCCAATACCGCCTACGACCCGAACAAATTCGAAGGCAGCAAAGTTTCCATGAAACAAATGCTGAAAGACCTGCTGACTGCCTACAAATACGGCGTCAAAACCCTGTACTACCATAACACCCGCGACGGCGCGGACGATACGCAAGCCGATATTCAAGATGACGGCTGTGCAGGTGGGGCTTGTAAGATTTAATAATATTCTATTTTTTCATATTAATGTTAAATTAAAAAATATTAGCAATGGTAACTAATATTTAAATAATTAATAAATTTTAAAGTTTAATTGGTAGCATGAAATAATATTATCAATAAGGATTTATAAAATGAATAAAATAAATTTGGCTTTATGTTTATTTTTCCTAACTGCTTGTGCCGCACCTAAATTTAACTATACAGGAAAAGCAGAAAATTTAAGTTGGCCTTCTATTGGTGAAACTAATACCGTAGGTATTGGTGAGAATATGTTGAATCAAGGTTATGCTTTACAGATGGATGCTCTATCCTTTGATTCTTTACAAAAAATTGCGGGAGGCGCATATAAGATTCCCCCTGGTGAATATGTAAAAACAGGTGAGGATGAAAATGCTGACTATTATCTAATTAGTAATACTAATGGAAGTCGTGTTATGGTAGGAATGTTAGCTGATCCTGTTATATCGATCATGAAAATTAAAAAAAATAATGAAATTTGTTTAATTACTGCTTTAAATTTAAAAAGCTGCTCAAAAAATATCCCAACAACTATTAAAAAGATTAATTCTACTAATGCAAATGGATTTCAACAAACTCTTTTATATAGTGGAAAAGTAGGAAATAGAATAAAACTTTCATATAGAGAATTCCAAAATAATATGGCACGTCAGGCATTTAGTAATGATGTTGAATATGATTTAAGTGAATCTCATCAAGTAGGATATAAAGGTGCATTACTAGAAATAATAAATGCAACAAATCAATCTGTCACATATAAGGTGATACGTAATTTCAACACTCCAAAATAACTATAAATATTATAAATTCTTTAGAAATTCTATTCTAGAAAATTATTGAATAAAAATTATAATATTTATTTTTTTAAGAAATGAAAGACACCATGTCCTGCGAACACCTAGTCATGTCATACAGCACTTTCTCCAAAACCAAAAACGACGCGCTGAAAGAGCCGATGTTTTTTGGTCAGCCGGTTAATGTTGCCCGTTATGACCAGCAGAAATACGAAGTATTTGAAAAACTGATCGAAAAACAATTGTCTTTCTTCTGGCGTCCGGAAGAAATCGACGTGTCGCGCGACCGTATCGACTACGCCAATCTGCCCGAACACGAAAAACATATTTTCATCAGCAATTTGAAATACCAAACCCTGCTCGATTCGATCCAAGGCCGCAGCCCGAATGTTGCTTTCTTGCCTTTGGTGTCCATTCCCGAGCTGGAAACTTGGATTGAAACGTGGAGCTTCAGCGAAACCATCCACTCGCGCAGCTACACTCATATCATCCGCAATATTGTGAATGATCCTTCAGTCGTGTTCGATGATATTGTGCAAAACAAATACATTATCGCCCGTGCTGAAGACATTGCCTGCTATTACGATGATTTGATTGAATACACTCAGTATTACAATCTGTTGGGCGAAGGTTCACACAATATCGGCGGCAAGCTCGTTACTGTATCTTTGCGCGAGTTGAAGAAAAAACTCTATCTCTGCCTGATGTGCGTCAATGTATTGGAAGCCATCCGCTTCTACGTTTCATTCGCCTGCTCTTTCGCCTTTGCCGAGCGCGAATTGATGGAAGGCAACGCTAAAATCATCAAGCTGATTGCCCGCGATGAAGCCCTGCACCTGACCAGCACCCAGCATATGCTCAACCTGATGCGCGCCGGTGCCGATGATCCTGAAATGGCTGAAATTGCGAATGAATTGCAGGACGAGTGTTTCAACCTCTTCAAAAAAGCAGCCGAGCAGGAAAAAGAATGGGCTGCCTATCTGTTTAAAGACGGTTCGATGATTGGCCTGAACAAGGAAATTCTGGCTCAATACGTTGAATACATTACTAATCTGCGTATGCAGGCGGTTGGTCTTCCTGCCGGATTTGAAGGCGCCACCCAAAACCCGATTCCGTGGATTAACGCGTGGCTGTCTTCTGACAATGTACAGGTTGCGCCGCAGGAAGTGGAAATTTCCTCTTACCTGATTGGTCAGATTGATTCGGAAGTCAATGCCGACGACTTGGGCGATTTCGAGCTGTAATCGAACATTCGGTTTTATGATCAAGGCCGTCTGAACGGTGTGGCAGAAATCTTTGATTTCGTCTTTACACCGTTTCAGACGGCCTTTCCAATCCAAACAAATCACATGGCACTCATCAGCACACACGACAAAACCTTCCAACTCCAACAAGGCGAAACCTTATTGGAGGGCTTGGAGCGCACCGGCCACGAGGTTGAATACCAATGTCGCAGCGGTTATTGCGGTTCATGCCGGGTTAAAATCTTGGATGGGAAAGTCTCTTATGATAATTTTCCGCTCGCTTTTGTCGCGCCCGGAGAAATTTTGCCGTGCTGCTGCCGGGTTATTGAAGACATCAAGCTTGATTGTCGGGAGCGCATCAAAGAGCCTGATTTATTTGATGTCGATTTATTTGAAGACAAATAAAAATGCCGTCTGAACATTCTGGCTGAAATCATTGATTTCATTTCCACCGTTCAGACGGCATTTTGTATGGTTAAGCTTATTTACGCTCGCCAACCGGCAAAACTGTCTTGCCGAAAGATTCGTTGATGACCTCTGCCGCTGCCAAGTAGAACGCACCAAGTGCAGTTACCAAGCCTAAGCAACCGCCGATATGGACGATGCTGTGGTTTTGCATACCATCGCCAATACCCAGTGCAAAGAAAGTCAGTGTCAAGCAAAAGAAAATACCGCTCAATACTTTAGGCTTGGTCAAGGTAGCCACAAACATCATCAGCGAAAACATACCCCATGCGCAGAGATACCAACCGATAAATGCCGGGGCTGTTTCACCTTTGAAAAAGATGGTAAACAAAGCCCATGTCCACCAGAATGCACCATAGCTGATAAAAGCGGTAAAGCCAAACGTATTGCCTTTCTTGAACTCAAACATACCGGCAATAACTTGGGCGATACCACCAAAGGCGAGAGCCATGCCCAAAACTAAGCCGATACCCTCTTGAGCAGTAAAAAAGCCGCCGTTAATCAGACTGAGCAACCAAGTTGTCAATGCAAAGCCGCACAGGCCTACTGGACCTGGATTTGCCAGGTTTTCTTTAGTAGTAGTCATTTTATTTCTCCTCTAGTTATTAAAATAGGAAGCCTATTGTTACCTATTTTATTTAGAATTGAAAGAAAAAAATGATAAAAAATCAGTCCATTTGAAAAATATCTTTCAAATGGACTTAAATATTAATAATTGAATTATCCTAAAATAGCCAGGATTTTCCTCAATTCATTGGCATCAATTTGACCGGGAGCTGACGTTTTTCCTGCTGCACCAAAGGTTACGGCTGAGCCGAAAGCCGAGCCGGCCAGACGACTGATCGCACCGATTTTATTCATAGACATAGTAATAATCGGGCAGTTTATACTTTGTGAAACATCATATGTTGCCTGCAATAAAGTTAATACATCTTGCGGAGATTGCGGCATCACGGCAATTTTACAGATATCCGCGCCCCACTCGGCCATTGTTTTCAGACGGCCTGTAATGTCTGCCAAAGACGGCGTGGCTTGGAAATCGTGATTACAAAGCAAGGCGGCAGTTTGATACTCATGCGCCAAAGCAATGGTTTGTTTTACACCGCCTTCCTCGGCAAAAAGCTCGATGTCGATCATATCAGCCTGCTTAGAACGGATGACTTTTTCCAATAATTCAAAATAATAGTCTTCCGAACAAGGCGTATTACCTCCCTCTTGCACCCTTCTAAACGTAAACAGTAAAGGCTTATCAGGAAAAGCCTGTCGGACAATGCTTAATTGCTCGGCAATAAAATCGGCATCAAGCGCAGCTTGAAAAAAATCTGCACGAAATTCAATAATGTCAAAAGCCGTCTCTTTCAATACGCGTAAAGCCTGCTCCAATTCCTGCGTGTTGGCGGCCACCAGCGGCACGGCAATTTTAGGCAGGTCTTTGCCGATCTCGATATTTTTGATGATGACAGGTTTCATATTGTTCCTTTTTGCTGTTCAAGCCAATCAGTGCAGATGCTCGTAAATGGTTTCCGCCAATGCTTTACTGATGCCTTCCACTTTTTCCAAGTCTTCGCGGCTGGCGGCAATCACGCCGCGCAGTCCGCCGAATCGGGTAAGCAATGCTTGGCGGCGTTTGCTGCCGATACCGGGGATTTCGCTGAGTGAGGAAGTAACGCGTGCTTTGTCGCGTTTTTTGCGATGGCCTGTAATCGCAAAGCGGTGCGATTCATCGCGTACGGTTTGCAATAAATGCAAGGCCGGGCTGTTGGGTGGCAGGCGGAAGACTTCGCCGGTAAAAGGCAGTATAAGTTCTTCCATACCGGCTTTGCGCTCAGGGCCTTTGGCGATACCGACCAAGGGGATGTGCAGCCCGAGTTCTTCCCATACCGATACGGCTACGCCGATTTGCCCTTTGCCACCGTCAATCAACACGACATCCGGCCATTTGACGCTTTCGCCGTTGGCCTCGGCTTCCAGCATTTTGCCGTAACGGCGCGTTAGGACTTCGCGCATAGCGGCGTAGTCGTCGCCGGGTTTGGCGGTGGTGATGTTGTAGCGGCGGTATTGCGAAGGCTGGATGTTTTGCTCATCGTACACAACGCAGGACGCAATAGTGGCCTCGCCTTGTGTGTGGCTGATATCGAAACATTCAAGGCGGTTGAGGCCGTCTGAATCCATGCCGAGGATTTTTGCCAGTTCATCAATACGGTGTTGCTGGCTACTTTGTTGCAGGCGGCGTTGTGCAATCGCCATTTGTGCGTTTTGTTCCGCCATTTTCAACCAGACTTTGCGTTCGCCTATGGTTTTGGTGACAAATTGCATCTGCTTGCCGTGTTCGCCTTCCAAAGCCTCTTTCAGCGCATCGGGAACGGAAAAGTTGCTAATAATGATGTCGGGTTTGCTTTTGCCCAAATAATGTTGGGCGACGAAGGCTTCGGCGTAATCTTGTCCGTTTGGATCGGGATCGTTTTTGGTGTCGGGGAAAAAGCTTTTGTCGCCGACGTGTCGTCCGCCGCGGATGCTGACCCAGTGTACGCAGACCAGGTCGTCTGAAACCGCCAGCGCGAGCAAATCGATATCGTTGGGATTGTTCGGATTTTTGCTGTCGATAAACTGATTACTCTGCATGATGCCGAGTGCTTGGATTTGATCGCGGTAACGGGCTGCTTCCTCAAATTGCAGATTGGCGGCGGCGGTTTGCATTTTGTGTTGCAAGGTACGCGTCAGTTCGTCGGTTTTGCCATTGAGGAAAGTTGCTGCTTCACGCACGCTGTCGCGATAATCTTCTTCGCTGATGTGGCCTACACAAGGCGCGGTGCAGCGTTTGATTTGGTAAAGCAGACAAGGACGGTCGCGGTGCTCGAATACACTGTCTTCGCAGGTACGCAGCATAAAGACTTTTTGCAACACTTGAATACTGTCGCGCACGGCGTTGCTGTTGGGATACGGGCCGAAATATTGATTTGGCTTTTTCAGCGTGCCGCGGTAATACGCCATTTGCGGATATTGATGGCCACTGAGCATCAAATAAGGATAGCTTTTGTCATCGCGGAAAAGAATATTGTATTTCGGCGATAAGGCTTTGATGAAGTTGTTTTCGAGAATCAGTGCTTCGGCTTCGGAACGCGTGATGGTGGTTTCGATATGATGCACCTGTTTTACCATCAATGCGATGCGCGGCGAATGGTCGTTTTTTTGGAAATAGCTGGAAACGCGCCGCTTGAGATTGACCGCTTTGCCGACATACAAAACATTATTGTCTTCGTCAAAAAAACGGTACACGCCCGGCAGATTGGGTAGATTTTTCAGAAAAAGAGGTAAATCGAACGGTTCGGTTGCGCTCACGGGATTTTCTTTTGGAATAAGCAGGCCGTCTGAAAACTTTTCAGACGGCCTTTTTCATTGACGTTTAAGATTCTTGAGACAGGGTATCTTCAGCTTCTACTACTTGGTTTTCAGCTGCATCGCTTTCCAAAGCGGCTTCATCTTCAGCCTCTTCGGCCACTCGTTCCAAGCTGACCAAGGTTTCGCCTTCATCCAGATTAATTAGGCGGACACCTGCGGCAGCACGGCCGGTTTCACGGATTTGCTCAACTTTGGTACGAATCAGGACACCGCCGCTGGTAATCAGCATCAGGTCGTCGGTTTCGCTGACCAAAGTCGCGGCAACCAAATCGCCGTTGCGCTCGCCGGTATTAATGGCGATATTACCTTGGCCGCCTTTGTTTTTACGGCTGTAATCGGCAATCGGGGTGCGTTTGCCATAGCCGTTGGCGGTAGCGGTCAATACTTGCAAATCGCTTTGCTCAGCTTCAGGGGCGAAGGTAATCAAGCTGACAATCTTGCCATCAGCCGGCAGGCGCATACCGCGCAAACCGCCGCTGCCGCGACCGGACGGACGGACACCGTGTTTGCCGCTTGGCAATGCATTTTCGGCATTTTCATCATCCAGGCCGTCTGAATCTTCATTTTCGGTTTCAATATCTGCATCTTCTGCTTCATCGTTACCGGATTTTTCCCAATATTCGTTAAAGCGGATGGCTTTGCCCAAGTTGGAGAACAACATAATGTCGTCCGCACCGCCGGTTTGCGCTGCGCCGACCAAGTAATCACCTTCTTTAAGCGTAATGGCTTTGATGCCTTGGCTGCGGACGTTTTTAAACGCAGACAGCTGGACTTTTTTCACCATGCCTTGTGCAGTGGCGAAGAAGACGTATTGGTCTTCCGGGAACTCGCGGACGGCCAAGATGGCGCTGACTTTTTCGCCCTCTTCCAATTGGATAACGTTGTTAATCGGACGACCTCGGCTGTTGCGGCCGCCTTCCGGCAGTTTGTACACTTTAATCCAATGGCACTTGCCCAAATTGGTGAAGCACATCAAATAATCATGCGTGTTGGCAACAAACAGGGTTTCGATGAAGTCTTCGTCTTTGGTTGCCGCTGCCTGCTTGCCGCGACCGCCGCGACGTTGCGCCTGATAATCGGTAGTCGGCTGGGTTTTGATGTAGCCGCCATGAGTCAGGGTAACGACCATTTCGCGTTGCGGAATCAGGTCTTCATCGGCGATATCACCGCCAAACGGATTGATTTCGCTGCGGCGTTCATCGCCGAAGTTGGCTTTAATGTCTGCCAATTCTTCGCGGATAATTTGGGTAACGCGCTCAGGTTTGGAAAGAATATCCACGAAATCAATGATTTTGCTCATCAGATTTTTATATTCGCCGACAATTTCTTCCTGATCGAGGCCGGTCAGGTTGCGCAGGCTCATGCGTAAAATGGCATCGGCTTGCAATTCGCTCAGATAATAGCCTTGGCTGTGCAGGCCCAAATTCTCTGGCAAGCCTTCAGGGCGCATCATATGCAAATCTAAATCCGTACGGCTGAGCATGTCTTCAACCAAGCTGCTACGCCATGGGCGGGACAGCAGTTTTTCTTTGGCTTCCGGCGCATTGGCAGATTCTTTAATCAGACGGATGATTTCGTCGATATTGGACAAGGCAACTGCTTTACCTTCGGCAATATGGCCTTCATGACGCGCTTTTTTCAGGCGGAATAAAGTACGACGGGTAACGACTTCGCGACGGTGGCGCAGGAACTCGGACAGGATTTGTTTCAGGTTCAGCAAGCGCGGCTGACCGTCAACCAAAGCCACCATGTTGATACCGAAGCTGTCTTGCAGCTGGGTCATTTTGTAGAGTTGGTTTAAAACGACTTCGGCATTTTCATTGCGTTTCAATTCGATCACAACACGCATACCGGATTTATCGGACTCGTCGCGCAGATCTGATATGCCTTCCAACGTTTTTTCGCGTACCAACTCACCGATTTTCTCAACCAGCTTGGCTTTGTTGACTTGATATGGGATTTCATCAATAACGATGGCTTCGCGTTCGCCGTTTTTGCCGATAGGCTCGATATGGGTTGTACCGCGCATCACCACGCGGCCACGGCCGGTTTTATAGCCTTCGCGCACGCCGCTTAAGCCGTAAATAGTTGCGCCGGTTGGGAAATCGGGCGCTTGGATAATATTGATCAGCTCGTCGATTTCAGTTTCAGGATCGTCCAACAAACGCAGGCAGGCATTGATGGTATCGCCTAAATTGTGCGGCGGGATATTGGTTGCCATACCGACGGCAATACCGGACGAACCATTGACTAACAGCGCAGGGAAACGGGTTGGCAATACCAGCGGCTCATGTTCGCTGCCGTCATAGTTGGGACCGAAATTAACGGTTTCTTCTTCAATATCCGCCAGCATTTCATGGGAAATTTTTTCCATGCGGATTTCGGTATAACGCATGGCTGCTGCGGCCAAGCCGTCGACAGAACCGAAGTTGCCCTGACCGTCAATCAGCACATAACGCATGGAGAAGTCTTGCGCCATGCGGACGATGGTGTCGTAAACGGCTGTATCGCCGTGGGGGTGGTATTTACCGATAACGTCGCCGACGATACGCGCCGATTTTTTATAGGCGGAATTCCAGTTGTTTTTCAACTCGTGCATCGCGTATAACACGCGGCGGTGTACCGGCTTGAGACCGTCGCGGACATCCGGCAGGGCTCGTCCCACAATCACGCTCATGGCGTAATCGAGGTAGCTCTTGCGCATTTCGTCTTCAAGGCTGACAGGCAGGGTTTCAAGTGCAAATTTATGGTCGTTGCGGATGGTTGCGTCGGTCATGATTATCTGTAATTTCGTATGGCAAAAATCTTGTTGATTCTACCACAAAACAAGCGGTTTATGGCTTTTGCGTGAAGGCCGTCTGAAACAGGATTTCAGACGGCCTTCGTTATTTAATAAAATTCAATTTAGTTGCAGCTAGAATTTTCGTTCGCAGCCTGCAAACTCAACTCTTTGCGCTTTTTAGCCTTTTCATAACGGCAGCGTTGGCGCGGTGTATTGATTTCCAAGGGCGGTACAGGAACCGGCTTACCGTCCTTAACGGCAACCATGGTGAAGTAGCAGCTGTTGGTATGACGCACTTCGCCGGTGTGGATGTTTTGCGCCTCTACGCGGATGCCGACTTCCATAGAAGTACGGCCGGTGTAGTTGATACTGGCATAAAAGGTTACCAGTTCGCCGACATGAATAGGCTCTTTAAACAATACTTTATCAACAGACAGAGTAACGCAATAAGTACCGCTGTAACGGCAGGCGCAGGAATATGCTACTTGGTCAAGCAGGCGCAAAAGATCGCCACCGTGAACATTGCCGCTGAAGTTTGCCGTATAAGGCATCATCAGCTCGGACATGATCAGTTCATGGGAAGGGAGTTGGCGTTCTGGTTTCATAGTTTATTATCCTTTTGATATTTATTTTTAAATTGTCTGAAAACTTCATACTGCACGTGTGCAAAATCATTCTACCGTTTTTCATCGTTGAATTTCAACTCTTTGCCTACCCGTTTACAGCCATTTTCTACGTGAAAAGAAAATCAGCAGTCCGATGATGATGCACAGCATCACACCCAAAACCATAAAATAGCCGTAATGCCAATGCAGCTCGGGCATATTGTCGAAGTTCATGCCGTAGATGCCGGTGATGACGGTCAGCGGCATAAAGATGATGGTGATAACCGTCAACACGCGCATTTGCCGGTTCATGCGGTTGGATTGGAAGGAAAGATAAATGTCCATCATGCTCAACACCATATCACGCGAGGCATCAAGCGACTCGATAAGCTGCATATTGTGGTCGTACACGTCGCGTAGATAAACAGTCGATTCGCCTTTGAAAATAGCAAAATCGCCGCGTACGGCCAGTTGGTAGAACACATCGCGCAATGGTAAAAGCGTACGCCGCAGACGGACGGCATCGCGCTTGAGGCGGTGAATCTTACTGAGAATATCGCTGTTTTCATTTTTAAACAGGGACTTGTCTATTGCTTCAACACGGTTGTTGTACGACTCCAAAACGATGAAATAGTCGTCCACAATGCGGTCAAGCAGGCAATAAGCAAGAAACGCTGTATTTTTGTTCAAAATATTGTGCGGGTTTTCGTGCATCTGCCGGCGGAGATGGCTGAACAAGCCCAACGGTTTTTGCTGGAAAGACAACACAAAATCTTTGCCGATAATCACATACACTTGATCGGAATGGAGCTTGCCTGTGGAGGTATAGTGGTAAACCTGTGCGGCAGTAAAAACATAGCTGCCGTAGTCTTCGATTTTTGGACGCTGCTTGCGGCTGAGAATATCTTCAATAACCAGCTCATGGATGCCGTACGGCTCAAGCGCGTGTTTGAGCAAGGCAACATCATTGATGCCGACAAAATGCAGCCAGTTGATTTGGCCTTCTTGCGGATGGGTAATATCAGGCAAGTTTTTTCCGGCAAGATAATCATGCTGAATAAAGGTATCGGCGGAATACAAGGTTTGATGAATGGCAGAGCGCGGCGCATTGTCGGTATTGCTGCGCTGCATGGCTTGGTCTTGCAGATTGTCGGTTGTCTCAACTGGATTGGCTGATTTGCTCATAAAAATAAATCATGCTTTTTTAGTTAGAATGAATTGTACAGACAGAAAAGGCCGTCTGAAAACTAATTTTCAGACGGCCTGACAATATTGATCAACGCTTTATTAGGCTTGAGGTGCGGTTTTCTCCAACTCCAATGCAGCGGCAAGCAAGGACAGGCGCGCCATTACGCCGTAAACATAGAGGCGGTTGTGTTCGTTGTCCACGTCACAGTCTTTTTCAGAGCGCGGCATACCGAGTGAGTCCCATTGTTCGAATACGCGTTTGCAGGCTTCAGGAGCTTCTTGGGAATTATCGCCATTGCCGGTAGGAATGCTGTTGGACAGCGGAACAAACACCATACCGCCGGCGTTGAGGTTTTCGTCTGCACCACGACCTTCGTGTACACGGAAGAAGCCGCCGATAACGAAACGGTCCATCATATAAACGACAGGTTCGCACACGGCGCCGTTCATGGTTTCGTAGGTATAAATACCTTCTTGAACAATGACTTCGCTAACTTCCAAACCTTCTTTGACTTTCGCCATTTTATTGCGGTTTTTACGGTTCAAGCCGCGCACTTCATCCGCAGATTTAACGCTCATCACGCCCATGCCGTAAGTACCTGCATCGGCTTTCACAATAACGAAAGGCTGGTCGGTAATACCCAATTCGTCGTATTTGGCTTGGATTTTCGCCAATACGCGATCTACCGCGCCTGCCAACGCATCCTCGCCTTCACGCTCTTGGAAATCCAAACCGCTGATTTTTTCAAAATAAGGGTTAATTTGCCATTCGTCGATGTCAATCAACTTGGCAAAGTCGGCGGCGACTTGATTATATGCGCTGAAATGTTCTGTTTTGCGGCGCGTCGTCCAACCACCATGCAGCGGAGGCAATACGGTTTGACTGATGTCTTTAAGGATTTCAGGAATGCCTGCAGACAAGTCGTTATTTAACAAAACAACGCAAGGCGAGAAACCGTCTGCAAGATGTACACGCTCACGGGTGCGCAATAAAGGCTCAAGCAAAATTTTGTCGCCTAATGCGGTTTCAAACTCGGTCGGCTCGGTAACTTCCGGATTCAGACTGCCCAAGCGTACTTCATATCCTGCAGAACGCAAAATCTCACTGAGGGCGTAAACGTTTTGCAGGTAAAACGTATTGCGCGTGTGGTTTTCGGGAATAATCAATACGGATTTTGCCGTTTCGCAGGCACGCTGTACCGCATCTTGCGCCGCAACCGCCGCCAGCGGGATAAAGTTGGGATTCAAATTATTGAAGCCGCCCGGAAACAAATTCATATCGATAGACGAAATTTTGTAACCGGCGTTACGGATGTCGACCGAACCATAAAACGGCGGACGGTGAACATTCCACTGCGAACGGAACCATGCTTCGATTTTGGCGTGGTTACACAAGATTTTCGCTTCAAACGCCTGAAGTTGAGCCAAATGCTCGGACGATATAACCGGTAATTTCATCTTTCCTCTGCCTGACGTGGTTTTAACAAGGTACAAATAATAATGCCTTTAAAAGAATCCCGACAAGTATTCTTTCATATCAAATTATTCTTTGAATATAACCATTCTCTCAAATAGACAATATGTCTAATTTTTATCTATAAATTGTTTTCAATTTTCTATTTCTTCAAAAATTAGACAAATTTTGTTGCATGGCGTGTAAAATCCGTCTAGAATCTTCATCCTACATTACTACCCACATAAAAGAACAACATCATGACAGCACAAACCCTCTACGACAAACTCTGGAACAGCCACGTCGTCCGCGAAGAAGAAGACGGCACTGTCCTGCTTTACATCGACCGCCACCTGGTTCACGAAGTAACCAGCCCGCAAGCATTTGAAGGCTTGAAAATGGCCGGCCGCAAACTCTGGCGTATCGACAGCGTGGTCTCCACCGCCGACCACAACACCCCGACCGGCGATTGGGACAAAGGCATCCAAGACCCGATTTCCAAGCTGCAAGTCGATACTTTGGACAAAAATATCAAAGAGTTCGGCGCACTCGCCTACTTCCCGTTTATGGATAAAGGTCAGGGCATCGTACACGTTATGGGCCCGGAACAAGGCGCTACCCTGCCCGGCATGACCGTTGTCTGCGGTGACTCGCACACTTCTACCCACGGCGCATTCGGCGCATTGGCTCACGGTATCGGCACTTCCGAAGTCGAACACACCATGGCGACCCAGTGCATTACCGCGAAAAAATCCAAATCCATGCTGATTGCCGTTGAAGGCCGTCTGAAACCCGGCGTCACCGCCAAAGACGTGGCACTTTACATCATCGGCCAAATCGGTACGGCAGGCGGCACGGGCTACGCCATCGAGTTTGGCGGCGAAGCCATTCGCAGCCTTTCTATGGAAGGCCGCATGACCCTGTGCAATATGGCGATTGAAGCCGGTGCGCGCTCAGGCATGGTTGCCGTCGACCAAACCACCATCGACTATGTCAAAGGCAAACCTTTCGCACCTAAAGGCGAAGCGTGGGACAAAGCCGTCGAATACTGGCGCACGCTGGTGTCTGACGAAGGCGCGGTTTTTGACAAAGAATACCGTTTCAAAGCCGAAGACATCGAACCGCAAGTTACTTGGGGCACGTCGCCCGAAATGGTTTTAAACATCGGCGGCAAAGTGCCGAACCCTGCCGAAGAAGCCGATCCGGTCAAACGCAGCGGTATGGAGCGCGCACTCGAATATATGGGCTTGGAAGCCGGTACGCCATTAAATGAAATCCCTGTCGACATCGTATTCATCGGTTCTTGCACCAACAGCCGCATCGAAGACTTGCGCGAAGCCGCCGCCATCGCCAAAGGCCGTAAAAAAGCCGGCAACGTACAGCGCGTGTTGATCGTCCCCGGCTCCGGCTTGGTTAAAGAACAAGCCGAAAAAGAAGGCTTGGACAAAATTTTCATCGAAGCCGGCTTTGAATGGCGCGAACCGGGCTGCTCTATGTGCCTCGCCATGAACGCCGACCGCCTGACTCCGGGACAACGCTGCGCCTCCACTTCCAACCGTAACTTTGAAGGCCGTCAAGGCAACGGCGGACGCACCCACCTCGTCAGCCCCGCTATGGCAGCCGCCGCCGCCGTTACCGGACACTTTACCGACATACGCACGATGGCTTAAAGTATTTTCAGACGGCCTTTATTCATCAGGCCGTCTGAAACAACACCTTACACAAGTAAGTTTTCCTATTGCGAAAAACGTCCGAAAAACTTCTCAATCATTGATAACTTGAAAGGAAACTAGTATGAAAAAACTGTTTGCATTGGCTGCCGCAGCCCTCATCCTGTCAGCTTGTTCCAGCACTTGGTCTGGCGCAAAAGACGATGCCAACCGCAATTGGGACAAAACCAAAGAGACTGCCGAGCGCGTAGCCGATAAAACCAAAGAAACCGCTGAACACGTTGCCGACAAAACCGGCGAAGCCGTTAAAAAAGGCGGCAATGCCGTAGGCCGCGGCATGAGCCATGTTGGAGAAAAAATCGAAGCCGCTACCGAATAATTCGGTAAATCAGGCCGTCTGAAGCTCCTGACTCCGTTTCAGACGGCCTGACACCTTATTACTTGTTCAGACATTTTCACGATTCCAAGCAAAGGGAGAAACAATGAGTAATCCGTCAAGCTGGTTTGGTATTCACGCTCATGATTTGGATCGCGCCAAAGCCTTTTACGAATCCGTATTCGGCAAGCCCCTGCAAGACGTTGGCAGCAACGGATTCCGTTTCATCATTTTCCCAGCCGATTACACCCAACACGGTACGGCCGGCATGATTTGGCACGACAGCAATGCCCAACCCGGTCACGGCGGTACAACTATTTTCTTCAATTGCCCGGATTGTGCCGAAACAGCAGAAAAAGCCGTTGCAACAGGCGGCAAACTGTTACAAGAAAAATTCCGCATTGCCAACGGCTTTGCAGCATTTATCGAAGACACAGAAGGCAACCGAATCGGTTTGTACAGCACACGCTGACCCGAATAGCCATAAAATTTCCCATTATTACTATAAGAATCTGACATGAAAGCCTTTACCAAAATTACCGCCATCGTCGCCCCGCTCGACCGCAGCAACGTCGATACCGACGCCATCATCCCCAAACAATTTCTGAAATCCATCAAACGCAGCGGCTTCGGCCCCAATGCCTTTGATGAATGGCGTTACCTCGACCACGGCGAACCGGGCATGGACAACAGCAAACGCCCGTTGAATCCGGATTTCTCCCTGAACCAGCCGCGTTACCAAGGCGCGCAAATCCTGTTGACGCGTAAAAACTTCGGTTGCGGCTCTTCACGCGAACACGCCCCTTGGGCATTGGACGACTACGGCTTCCGCGCCGTCATCGCCCCCAGCTTCGCCGACATCTTCTTTAACAACTGCTACAAAAACGGCCTTTTACCTATCGTGTTGACCGAAGAACAGGTTGACCGGCTTTTCAAAGAAGTTGAAGCCAACGAAGGCTATCAGCTCTCCATCGACCTTGCCGAACAAACCCTGACCACCCCTGGCGGCGAAACATTCGCATTCGACATTACCGAACACCGCAAACACTGCCTCTTAAACGGCTTGGACGAAATCGGTCTGACCCTGCAACACGCTGACGAAATTCACACTTTTGAAGAAAAACGCCGCCAAAGCCAGCCTTGGCTGTTTAACGGTTAAACCTATGCCGTCTGAAGACCGTTCAGACGGCATTCCTGATAACATATAATTGCTGCAACTAATGTAAACAGAGGGGCGATAAATTGCTTTCATCTTTCAAGCGGGCTTAGCAACGCTCTAAATTAATGCAATACAGCTCTATTTCAAATAAATTTTTAGATTTTTAATATGCAACAGATTAAATTTATTGACTTATTTTCCGGGATGAGCGGTATCAGGAAAGGATTTGAACAAGCCTGTCGGAAACAGTCGGTTGCTTGCGAATGTGTTTTTACCTCAGAAATCAAACCGGCAGCTTTGGAAGTATTGAAGCAAAACTATCCTGATGAAGTGCCGTATGGAGATATAACGAAAATTGAAACGGGAGATATTCCCGATTTTGACATCCTGTTGGCAGGCTTCCCTTGCCAGGCTTTTTCTTTCGCCGGAAAAAGATTGGGCTTTGAAGATACGCGGGGAACGCTTTTCTTTGATGTAGCAAGGATTTTAAAGGCAAAAAAACCAAAAGGTTTTATTTTGGAAAATGTGGAAGGATTGGTAACGCACGATAGAAAAGATCCGACACAAAAAATAGGGCGCACCCTGACCGTTATTTTGGAAACCTTGGAAGCATTGGGTTACTATGTTTCTTGGAAAGTTTTAAATGCAAAAGATTTCGGCATTCCCCAAAACAGGAAGCGCATTTATCTGACAGGCAGTTTGAAATCCAAACCCGACTTATCTTTTGAAACAACTCTAAGTCCGAAATTAAAAAATATTTTGGAATCGGGACTGCCTACCGAAAGCAGTCCTTTCATCAAAAAATTGCTAAAAAAATTTCCCCCGTCCGAACTGTACGGAAAATCAGTAAAGGACAAACGGGGAGGGAAAAACAATATCCACAGTTGGGATATTGAATTAAAAGGCACAGTAACCGAAGAAGAGAAGCAATTATTAAATATGCTTCTAAAAGAACGGAGGAAGAAAAAATGGGCTTCAGAAATCGGCATCGATTGGATGGATGGGATGCCTTTGACAAAAGCGCAAATTTCAACTTTCTATAAACACCCCAATCTTCAAAATATTTTGGACAGCCTGACAGATAAAGGCTATTTGGTTTTGGAGCATCCGAAACAAAAAATTGGCGGGCGAAGAATCAAAGATGAATCCCTGCCCAAAGGCTACAATATTGTTTCAGGAAAAAAATCATTTGAAATCAATAAAATATTAGACCCAAATGATGTTGCGCCAACCTTAGTTGCAATGGATATGGAGCACCTTTTCGTCGTTGACAACGGCGGTTTGCGCACACTTACCGGAAAAGAAGGTTTACGCTTATTCGGCTATCCGGACGATTATTCGTTTGATATTCCTAAAAAAGACAAATACGATTTATTGGGCAATACCGTTGCCGTTCCTGTGATTAAGGCGGTATCTGAAAGGCTTCTGCATACTTTATAAACCGATAGGGATAAAATGGTAAAACTTACTGCACAACAAATATTTGATAAGTTGCTGAATGAGGAAAAAATCTTATCGGCTAATGGTCAAATTAGATTTTTCTTGGGCGATGTGGATATTATCGTCAAACAAAAAGATGTCGTCGGCAACATCATTCAGGAATGGCTCGGCGGATGGTTGAGAAAAAGGGAAATTGAATTTGATGTTTCAACCAATACCCAAATGCCCCCCGATTTCTTTTTAAATAAAAAAGACCGCAGTAGAGAATTGTTGGAAGTAAAGGCGTTCAACCGAAATGCCGGCCCGGGTTTTGATATTGCAGATTTTAAAATGTATTCTGATGAAATCATTCATAAACCCTATATGCTGGATGTAGATTATTTAATATTCGGTTACGATATGGACGACAACGGCAATGTAACCATCAAGGATTTATGGCTTAAAAAAGTATGGCAAATTACCAGAAGTATGGATGGGTGGGCAATTAATCTTCAAGTCAAAAAAGGCGTGGTGCATAAAATCCGCCCAGGTGTTTGGTACAGCATCAATAAAAAGAATATGCCTATGTTTGAATGCTTGGAAGATTTTGTTTCCGCAATTGAAGAAACCGTTTATCAAAACCCGGCAACACGGCATAACGCATCCTTATGGAAAAAGAAATTTGAGGAAGCCTATAAAAAACACTACAACCGATCGATTTCCATACCCCGTTGGCACGAAATTGCACACAAATACAAAAAGAAATAACCCTTCAACCATCAACCCATAAGGAAACTTGAAATGACCAAACATATCGCCATCCTCCGAGGTGACGGCATCGGTCCCGAAATCGTCGCCGAAACCGTCCGCGTACTCGACAAACTTATCGCCCAAGGCTTGGATGCCGGCTACGAATACGCCCCATTGGGCGGCGAAGCCTATGACGAATACGGCCATCCTTATCCCGAATTTACGCAAAACCTCTGCCGCAAAGCCGATGCCGTCCTGCTTGGTGCAGTCGGTTCTCCTCAATACGACAACCTCGACCGTCCGTTGCGCCCTGAGCGCGGCCTGTTGGCAATCCGTAAGGATTTGAACCTGTTTGCCAATTTGCGTCCTGCCGTTTTATATCCCGAATTAGCCAACGCCTCCACGCTGAAGCCTGAAATCGTTGCCGGTTTGGATATTTTGATTGTGCGCGAACTCACCGGCGACATCTATTTCGGCGAACCGCGCGGCATCCGCGTTCTGGAAAACGGCGAACGCGAAGGCTACAACACCATGAAATACAGCGAAAGCGAAATCCGCCGCATCGCCCACGTCGCTTTCCAATCCGCCCAAAAACGCAGCAAAAAAGTCTGTTCCGTAGGCAAAGCCAACGTTTTGGAAACCACCGAACTGTGGCGCGAAATCTTTGAAGAAATCGGCAAACAATATCCCGATGTCGAGCTTTCCCATATGTATGTGGACAACGCCGCCATGCAGCTCGTGCGCGCGCCCAAACAGTTTGACGTGATTGCCACCGGCAACATCTTCGGCGATATCCTCTCCGACGAAGCCTCCATGCTGACCGGCTCCATCGGTATGCTGCCTTCCGCCTCGCTGGACGAAAACGGCAAAGGACTGTACGAACCGTCTCACGGCTCCGCCCCCGACATTGCCGGACAAAACAAAGCCAACCCGCTGGCCACCATCCTCTCGCTTGCCATGCTGCTGCGTTACAGCCTGAACGACGAAGCCCGCGCGCAACAAGTTGAAAACGCCGTACAAAAAGTGCTGCAACAAGGCTTGCGTACCGGCGATATTTACGAAGAAGGCACGAAACTCGTTTCCTGCTCCGAAATGGGCGATGCCGTATTGGCTGCTTTGTAAGAGGCCGTCTGAAAAAAAGCGTGGGACCAATCCCACGCTTTTTTATATGCGAAAACTTGAAACCATAAAAAAGGGCGTGTCTTCACACGCCCTTATGTCTTTTCAGACGGCCCTCAGATTGAAAAAATCAACCTCTTTTGTGTTTGCCGCCAAAGCTGTCGTTAGACTTGCGCTTGCCTTTAAAGCCTTCGCCGCCTTTTTTGAAACCGTCAGCCTTTTTGAAACCGTCTTTCTTAAAGCCGTCTTTTTTGAAACCGTCTTTTTTATGACCTTCGCCGCGTGAATTTCCGCCGAAGCCTTCTTTGCCCGGTTTCTTATCGCCGCGCCGGCCGCCGGATTTCCTATCGCCCCAGCCGCCTTTGCCTTTTGGCTTGCCGCCTGCGGATTTGCGTTTGCGGGTCGGTTCCATGCCTTCGATGGTCAGTTCGGGCAGTTTGCGGTTAATGTATTTTTCGATTTTGTGGACTTTGACGTATTCGTTCACTTCGGCAAACGTAATCGCAATACCGGTACGGCCTGCGCGGCCGGTACGGCCGATGCGGTGAACGTAGTCTTCCGCCTGTTTCGGCAGGTCGTAGTTGATAACGTGGGTAATGGTCGGTACGTCGATACCGCGTGCGGCAACGTCGGTGGCAACCAAAATTTTGCAGCGGCCTTTGCGCAAATCCATTAGCGTGCGGTTGCGCCAGCCTTGCGGCATATCGCCGTGCAGGCAGTTGGCGGCAAAACCTTTTTCGTACAATTCATCCGCAATGACTTCGGTCATGGCTTTGGTGGACGTGAAAATCACGCATTGGTCGATGTTGGCATCGCGCAGGATGTGGTCGAGCAGGCGGTTTTTGTGGCGCATATCGTCGCAGTACAGCAGCTGCTCTTCGATTTTGCCTTGGTCGTCCACGCGTTCGACTTCGATGACTTCAGGGTCTTTGGTCAGTTTGCGCGCCAGTTTGCCGACCGCGCCGTCCCAAGTGGCGGAGAATAATAAAGTCTGACGGTCGGCCGGGGTGGCTTCGACGATAGTTTCGATGTCGTCGATAAAGCCCATGTCCAACATGCGGTCGGCTTCGTCCAGAATCAGCACTTCCAAACGTTCAAAATCAACTTTGCCGCTTTGCATCAAGTCCATCAGACGGCCCGGCGTGGCGACAATCAGGTCGACAGGTTTGCTCAGGGCACGGGTTTGGTAGCCGAAAGATGCGCCGCCGACGATGCTGACGGTGCGGAACCAGCGCATATTTTTAGCATACGCCAGCGCGTTTTTCTCGACTTGCGCCGCCAATTCGCGGGTCGGCGTCAACACCAACGCGCGCGGGCCTTTGCCCGGTTTTTCGCTGCGTTTGGTCAGCCGCTGCAAAGTCGGCAGCAGGAAGGCGGCGGTTTTGCCGGAGCCGGTTTGCGCCGAAGCCATAATGTCGCGGCCTTCCAAAGCAAACGGAATGGCTTGCGCCTGAATCGGGGTCGGGCTTTCGTAACCCTCGCTGCTCACAGCGGACAAAATGTTTTTATCAAGGTTCAAATCGGCAAATTTAATAGACATAGCTATCCTAAAGAGACAACAACGCGCACGTCTGAACGGTTTTCAGACGACCTGAAGCAAAGGAAAGTAACGATACGGAAAATGTGAAGTTACAGGGTTGTCGCAAGCATCTTGCTTGTGGTTAACATCGACGACAACCTGCACAGAAAGGCTTGGCAAATATGCAAGCAATAAAAGAAACGCGCCCGAAACGGCGGTTTAGGTTGGAAGACGATGGCTTCGTATAAAAAAGCGAACGACGGATAATATAGATTTTATAGACAACGGTCAAGAAAAAAAGCATCAAGTGCGTTAAAATCCAAACCCTTCCCAATACTCATTCAGGCCGTCTGAAACCATGACCGACATCACACCCTTCGCCAACCGCATGGGCAAAAACATCAAACACCTCATGAAATGGGCGAAACGCAACGGCATCGAAGCCTGGCGCATTTACGACCGCGACATCCCCCAATTCCCCTTTGCCGTCGATGTTTACGGCGACCAAATCCATCTTCAGGAATACGATACCGGCTGGCTGATGCAGCCCGAAGAATACGAAGCATGGCTTGCCGATGTATTGGAAGCCATCGGTTTTGTAACCGGTTTTGCGCCCGAACAAATCCACCTCAAACGCCGAGAACGTCAAAAAGGTTTGCAGCAATACGAGAAAACCGGCAAAACCGGCGACGATTTCGTCATCACTGAAAACGGCCGCATGTTTTTGGTTAACCTCGACAAATACCTTGACACCGGCCTTTTCCTCGACCACCGCAACACGCGCAAAAAAGTCGGCGAAACCGCAGCGGGCAAACGCTTCCTCAACCTGTTTTCCTACACAGGCAGCTTTACCGTCTATGCCGCAACCGGCGGCGCAGCGTCCAGCGAAACCGTCGATTTATCCAACACTTATCTCGAGTGGGCAAAACGCAATTTCGAACTCAACGGCATCAACCCCGAACAACACAAAATCGTCCGCGCCGATGTGTTCCAATACCTACAAAATGCCGCTGGCGAAGGCAAAAAGTTTGACCTGATCGTCATGGATCCGCCCAGCTTTTCCAACAGCAAAAAGATGCTCGACATCCTCGACATCCAGCGCGACCATAAAAAGCTAATTGACGGCGCAATGAGCCTGCTCGCTTCAGACGGCATTCTGTATTTCTCCAACAATCTGCGCAGCTTTATGTTGGACAATTCGGTATCGGAACAATACGCAGTCAAAGACATTTCCAAACAGTCCGTTCCTGACGATTTCCGCAATAAAAAAATCCATCAATGCTGGGAAATCAAGCATAAATAAGTAAGTATCAGGCCGTCTGAAATCCAGTTTTCAGACGGCCTGATTGCCATATTGAATCTCGCAATCAATCGGCGCATAATTCAAGAGATTGTTGACAATATCAAAAGGAAAAGAACATGCAAAACTACCTGACACCCAATTTCTCATTCGCCCCCATGATTCCGGAACGCGCGCTCGGCAGCCGGGTTTGGGATACCGAAGGACGAGAATACATTGACCTGTCAGGCGGTATTGCTGTGAACGCGCTGGGCCATTGCCATCCCGATTTGGTCACAGCTTTGGCCGACCAGTCGCAAAAACTCTGGCACATTTCTAATATCTACACAACCCAACCGGCGCAAGAATTGGCCAAAAAACTGGTCGAAAACACCTTTGCCGACAAAGTATTTTTCTGCAATTCCGGCGCAGAGGCCAATGAAGCCGCGCTGAAACTGGCGCGCAAATACGGCCGCAATCATTTTGGCGAACACAAAACCGAAATCATCTCCTGCCTCAACAGCTTCCACGGTCGCACCCTGTTTACCGTATCCGTCGGCGGCCAGCCCAAATACAGTAAAGACTACGCGCCGCTGCCAGCCGACATTACCCACGTTCCCTTCAATGATGTTGCCACATTGGAAGCGACCATCAGCGATAAAACCTGCGCCGTGATTATCGAGCCAATTCAAGGCGAAAGCGGCATCCTGCCTGCCACCCAAGAATATCTGCAAGCCGCACGCCGTTTGTGCGACAAACACGGCGCTTTGCTGATTTTGGACGAAGTGCAAACCGGCATGGGCCATACGGGCAAACTGTTTGCCTACGAGCATTACGGCGTGACACCCGATATTCTCAGCTCCGCCAAAGCCTTGGGCAGCGGCTTCCCGATTGGCGCGATTCTGACAACCGATAAGATCGCCCCAACCTTCGGCCCCGGAACACATGGTTCGACCTTTGGCGGCAACCCAATGGCGTGTGCCGTCGGCAGTCGCGCATTCGACATCATCAATGCGCCCGAAACATTGGCACACGTTAAACAACAAGGCCAAAAACTTCAGACGGCATTGCGTGAATTGGGCGAAAAGAGCGGCGTATTTAAAGAAGTCCGCGGCATGGGTTTGCTGCTCGGCTGCGTGTTGGCAGACAAATACGAAAGTAAGGCATCGGAAATCACCGCCACCGCTTTAAAACACGGCCTGATGGTACTGGTTGCCGGCGCCAATGTGGTGCGTTTCGCCCCCAGCCTGCTGCTGAACGATGAAGACATGGCCGAAGGCTTGAAACGTTTTGAAGCGGCCTTGGCCGAATGGTTGGCCTGATTTTTAAAACCCAATATCCAAATCAGCCGACAGCTTTTGTTCCTAATTAATGCCATATAGTGAAGGCCGTCTGAAAGACTGTTTGAGTTTTTCAGACGGCCTTTTTTCAATATTGAAAACAACATCCGCCTACATACTTTGTCATTTGATGTTTGTTAAAAATCGTACCGCCTCTTCGTGTTACGCTTGGCAAACAATTTGATTTTGCGAAGAAAAGGAGCAGGAGATGGTATCTTTGAAAACCCAAATCGCCGGTTTTTCTTTTGACAACTGCCTGATGAACGCGGCTGGTGTGTCATGTATGACTGTTGAGGAATTGGAAGCAGTCAGACAGTCTTCGGCAGGCACTTTCATTACCAAGACCGCAACGCTTACCCCGCGTCAAGGCAACCCCAAGCCGCGTTATCGGGACGTGCCTCTAGGCAGCATCAATTCGATGGGCTTGCCGAATCAAGGCATTGATTACTATATGGATTACCTGCTTACCCTTCAAGAGTCTCAGCCGGAACGGACATTTTTCTTATCACTGGTCGGCCTGTCGCCCGGCGAAACACATATTCTGTTGGAAAAGGTGCAAAACAGCGGGTTCAACGGCATTACCGAACTCAACCTATCCTGCCCAAACGTCGCCGGCAAACCGCAAATTGCCTACGACTTTGAAACCACCGAGATGATTTTGGATAATGCCTTTACCTACTTCGACAAGCCCTTGGGCATCAAATTGCCGCCGTATTTCGATATTGCCCATTTCGATCAGGCGGCGAAAGTGTTCAACCGCTATCCCCTAAAATTTGTCAACTGTGTCAACTCCATCGGCAATGGCATGTATATCGAAGACGAATCCGTCGTGATTCGCCCGAAAAACGGCGTCGGCGGCATAGGCGGCCAATACATCAAACCGACTGCGCTCGCCAATGTTCACGCGTTCTATCAAAGACTGGATTCGTCTATCCAAGTCATCGGAACGGGCGGTGTTTACAGCGGCCGTGATGCGTTTGAACACATCTTGTGCGGCGCAAGTATGGTGCAGATCGGCACGGCGCTACACCAGCAAGGCGTAGACATTTTTGAACGGATTTCCCTTGAATTAAAAGCCATCATGGCACAAAAAGGCTATGAGAAGCTGGAAGACTTCAAGGGCAAATTGAAATATTTTGAATAAAGTTTACTCTAAAAAACGCCCAAGGCCGTCTGAAAATTTCAGACGGCCTTGTTGTATAATTGCTCCCCACATTACCCGTCTTTCCCTTCAATGAAACTCAACCCCCAACAGCAAGCCGCAGTCAAATATCTAGGCGGCCCCCTGCTCGTCCTTGCCGGCGCAGGCAGCGGCAAAACCGGCGTGATTACGCAAAAAATCAAGCATTTGATCGTCAATGTCGGCTATCTGCCGCATACCGTTGCCGCGATTACCTTTACCAATAAAGCCGCCACGGAAATGCAAGAGCGCGTCTCTAAAATGCTGCCCAAGTCGCAAACGCGCGGGCTGACGATTTGCACCTTCCACTCTTTGGGCATGAAGATTTTGCGCGAAGAAGCCAATCAAATTGGTTACAAAAAAAACTTTTCCATCCTCGATTCCACCGACAGCGCGAAAATCATCGGCGAACTCTTGGGCGGTACGGGCAAAGAAGCCATATTCAAAGCGCAACACCAAATTTCCCTTTGGAAAAATGATTTAAAAACGCCTGAAGATGTTGTTCAGACGGCCTCGAATGTGTGGGAACAACAAACAGCACGTGTCTATGCGAGTTATCAGGAAACCCTGCAAAGCTATCAGGCAGTGGACTTCGACGACTTAATCCGCCTGCCTGCCGTACTGTTGCAGCAAAACAGCGAAGTGCGCAACAAATGGCAGCGGCGGCTGCGTTATCTGTTGGTTGACGAATGTCAGGACACCAACACCTGCCAATTTACCCTGATGAAGCTCTTAACCGGCGCGGAAGGCATGTTTACCGCCGTCGGCGATGACGACCAGTCCATCTACGCATGGCGCGGCGCAAACATGGAAAACCTGCGCAAAATGCAGGAAGACTATCCGCAGATGAAGGTCATCAAGCTGGAGCAAAACTACCGCTCCACCGCGCGGATTCTCAAAATCGCCAACAAAGTCATCGAAAACAACCCCAAACTCTTTACCAAAAAACTTTGGTCTCAGTTCGGCGAAGGCGAAATCGTCAAAGTCGTTGCCTGTCAAAGCGAGCAACACGAAGCCGACTGGGTTGTCAGCCAAATTGTCAAGCAGAAGCTGGTCGGCGGCGACAAAACCCAATACGCCGATTTCGCCGTCTTATACCGCGGCAACCATCAGGCGCGGATTTTTGAAGAAGCCTTGCGCAGCGCACGCGTTCCCTACCAACTCTCCGGCGGACAAAGCTTTTTCGACAAAGCCGAAATCAAAGACGTTTTATCCTACTTACGCCTGCTTGCCAATCCCAACGACGATCCTGCCTTCCTACGCGCCGTCACCACACCCAAACGCGGCATCGGCGACGTGACACTGGGCAAGCTCAACACCTACGCGCACGAACACGAATGCAGCCTATATGAAGCCGCGCAAACCGAAGAAGCGCTTGCCCTGTTGAACCATACCAACCGCCAATACCTGCAAGCCTTTATGGATATGATTGAAAGCTACCGCGCCAAAGCCGAAACCAGCGAAGCAGGCGAGCTTATTCATAACTTACTGAAAGAAATCGACTACGAAAACCACCTGTTGGACAACGAAGAAGGAAAAGCAGGCGAAATCAAATGGCGCAACGTTACCGACCTGACCGGCTGGCTGGAACGCAAAGGCGAGCAAGACGGCAAAAACATCATCGAACTCGCCCAAACCATCGCCCTGATGACGCTTTTGGAGGGCAAAAGTGAAGAAGAAGTCGATGCCGTCAAACTCTCCACCCTGCACGCTTCCAAAGGTTTGGAATACCCCTATGTTTTCCTTGTCGGTTGCGAAGAAGGCATTTTGCCGCATAATGACAGCATTGAAGAAGACAATGTTGAAGAAGAACGCCGTCTGATGTACGTCGGCATTACCCGTGCCAAACGTCAACTTACACTGACCCACTGCCTCAAACGCAAAAAGCAAGGCACATGGCAATTCCCCGAGCCGAGCCGTTTCATAGATGAAATGCCGCAGGAAGACATCAAGATTTTAGGCCGCAAAGGCGGCGAGCCGATTGTGAGCAAGGAAGAAGGAAAAAGCAATCTGGCAGGTTTGCTGGATATGCTGGGAAACAAAAGAAAAGGATAAAGCAAGGCCGTCTGAAAGTAAGGTTTCAGACGGCCTTATTGTCAGCAAAATATCAAAGACAACAATCAAATAATTTTCACTTTATATCGTTACGTCTATCCATCCCCCTTCTCCCGATTCTTCAAAATTAAACAAAAACAATCGAATAATCAGGTACAAAATAAAAAAGCAGGTGACACGATCGCCTCATTCCCCTTCAATTTACAAGCAAAAATTGTCAACACTTGAAGTATAAATTCACAAGCAAAATTGCATTTTTCAGGTATAATAATGGATTCCCCAACTGCATTTTGTGAGCTGAATCCATGTCTGTTGTTCTGCCCTTGCGCGGTGTAACCGCCCTTTCCGATTTCCGTGTTGAAAAACTCTTCCAAAAAGCAGCCGCCCTCGGCCTGCCCGAAGTCAAATTAAGCAGCGAATTTTGGTATTTTGTCGGTAGCGAAAAAGCACTTGATGCCGCGACAGTCGAAAAACTGCAAGCCTTACTGGCAGCGCAAAGCGTTGAACAAACGCCCAAAGCGCGCGAGGGCTTGCATTTATTTTTGGTAACACCCCGTTTGGGTACCATTTCGCCTTGGGCTTCCAAAGCAACCAATATCGCCGAAAACTGCGGTTTGGAAGGCATTGAGCGTATCGAACGCGGCATGGCCGTATGGTTGGAAGGTGCGCTTACCGACGGGCAAAAACAACAATGGGCAGCCCTGTTGCACGACCGCATGACCGAAAGCGTGTTGACCGACATCGATGCAGCAGCACAACTGTTCCACCATATCCAATCGGAAACCTTCTCCAGCGTAGATGTATTGGGCGGCGGCAAAGAGGCATTGGTCAAAGCCAATACCGAAATGGGCTTGGCGCTTTCAGCCGACGAAATCGATTATCTGGTTGAAAACTATCAGGCTTTAAACCGCAATCCGTCCGATGTTGAATTGATGATGTTCGCTCAGGCAAACAGCGAACACTGCCGCCACAAAATCTTCAACGCCGACTTCATCCTCAATGGCGAAAAACAACCGAAATCCCTCTTCGGCATGATTCGCGATACACACAATGCGCATCCCGAAGGCACGGTCGTTGCCTATAAAGATAATTCGTCCGTAATCGAAGGCGCCAAAGTTGAGCGTTTCTATCCGAATGCGGCAGAAAACCAAGGCTACCGTTTCCACGAAGAAGATACCCATATCATCATGAAAGTGGAAACGCACAACCACCCGACCGCCATCGCTCCGTTTGCGGGCGCGGCAACGGGCGCGGGCGGCGAAATCCGTGACGAAGGTGCAACGGGCAAAGGTTCACGTCCGAAAGCGGGCTTGACCGGTTTTACCGTGTCCAACCTCAACATCCCTGACCTCAAACAGCCGTGGGAACAAGACTACGGCAAGCCAGAACACATTTCCTCGCCGCTGGACATCATGATTGAGGGCCCCATCGGCGGCGCGGCGTTCAACAACGAATTCGGCCGTCCAAATCTCTTGGGCTACTTCCGTACCTTTGAAGAAAAATTTGACGGTCAGGTCCGCGGCTACCACAAACCGATTATGATTGCCGGCGGCTTAGGCAGCATTCAGGCACAACAAACACACAAAGACGAAATCCCCGAAGGCGCATTGCTGATCCAACTGGGCGGCCCGGGCATGCTCATCGGCTTGGGCGGCGGCGCGGCTTCTTCCATGAACACCGGCACAAACGACGCATCTTTGGACTTCAACTCCGTACAACGCGGCAACCCCGAAATCGAACGCCGCGCGCAGGAAGTCATCGACCGCTGCTGGCAGCTTGGTGATAAAAACCCGATTATCTCCATCCACGACGTCGGCGCAGGCGGCTTGTCCAACGCCTTCCCCGAACTGGTCAACGATGCCGGACGCGGCGCAGTATTCAAATTACGCGAAGTGCCGCTAGAAGAACACGGCCTCAATCCATTGCAGATTTGGTGCAACGAATCGCAAGAGCGTTATGTATTGTCGATTTTGGAAAAAGATTTGGAGACCTTCCGCGCCATCTGCGAACGCGAACGTTGCCCATTTGCCGTAGTTGGCACGGCGACCGACGACGGTCATTTGAAAGTACGCGACGACTTGTTCTCCAACAACCCTGTCGATTTGCCGTTGAACGTTTTGCTTGGCAAACCGCCCAAAACCACGCGTACCGACAAAACGGTTGCGCCGTCCAAAAAACCGTTTAACGCGGGCGATATCGACATTACCGAAGCTGCCTACCGCGTTTTGCGCCTGCCTGCCGTAGCCGCCAAAAACTTCTTGATTACCATCGGCGACCGCAGCGTCGGCGGCATGACCCACCGCGACCAAATGGTCGGCAAATACCAAACCCCCGTAGCCGACTGCGCCGTGACCATGATGGGCTTCAACACCTATCGCGGCGAAGCAATGTCTATGGGCGAAAAACCGACCGTCGCCCTGTTTGACGCGCCTGCCTCGGGCAGAATGTGCGTCGGCGAAGCCATTACCAATATCGCGGCGGTCAATATCGGCGACATCGGCAACATCAAACTTTCCGCCAACTGGATGGCGGCATGCGGCAACGAAGGCGAAGACGAAAAACTCTACCGCACCGTCGAAGCCGTTTCCAAAGCCTGTCAGGCACTGGATTTGAGCATTCCCGTGGGCAAAGACAGCCTGTCGATGAAAACCGTATGGCAGGATGGCGGCGAACAAAAATCCGTGGTTTCGCCTTTAAGCCTGATTATCTCTGCGTTCGCGCCTGTTAAAGACGTGCGAAAAACCGTTACGCCCGAATTGAAAAATGCCCCAAAAACAACCATCGCCATGATCGATTTTGGTTTCGGCAAATCGCGTATGGGTGGATCAGCACTAAGTCAAGTCTATAATGATTTGGGGGGCGAAAGTCCTGATATTGATGATTTGGCTTTATTGAAAAACTTCTATTTTGTCATTCAACGCTTGGTAGATGAAGGCAAACTTTTAGCATATCACGACCGTTCAGATGGTGGACTGTTCACGACATTAGCAGAAATGGCATTTTGCAGTCGTTTGGGAATCAGCGTCAATTTAGCTCCCTTGGTTTGGAACTTTAAAGGTTTCAATTTAGAAGAAAACCTTACCGAGGAAAAATGGATCGATGCCCTAAATCGAATTTTGTTTAATGAAGAGTTAGGTGCGGTTTTCCAAATTCATAACGATGATATTAATTATATTATTGAATTATTTGAAGCAGCTGGTTTTGGGGGGGCATTGTTGCCGATTGCATCTGTTGTTGATGATGGTAATTTAACAATACGTTACGATGATGGTAATGTTCCAGAGGGAGATTATTATAAAACTTTAATTTTTAAGGAAAATATTGAAAACCTGCAACGCGCATGGCAGGAAACTTCTCACGCCATTCAAAAACTGCGCGACAACCCTGCCTGCGCCGACAGCGAGTTCGCCCTGATTGGCGACAATGGACGCAGCGCATTGTTCGCCGACGTGAAGTTTGACGTGAACGAAGACATCGCCGCGCCGTTTGTCAACAGCGGCGCGAAACCCAAAATCGCCATCCTGCGCGAACAGGGCGTAAACGGACAAATCGAAATGGCCGCCGCCTTTACCCGCGCCGGATTCGATGCCTACGACGTACATATGTCCGACCTGATGGCAGGCCGCGTCCACCTTGCCGACTTCAAAATGCTGGCGGCGTGCGGCGGCTTCAGCTACGGCGACGTACTCGGCGCGGGCGAAGGCTGGGCAAAATCCATCCTGTTCCACCCTGCTCTACGCGACCAGTTCGCCGCCTTCTTTGCCGATCCGGACACGCTGACATTGGGCGTGTGCAACGGCTGCCAAATGGTCAGCAACCTTGCCGAAATCATCCCCGGCACGGCAGGCTGGCCGAAATTCAAACGCAACTTGAGCGAACAGTTTGAAGCGCGCCTGAGTATGGTTCACGTCCCCAAATCCGCGTCGCTGATTCTGAACGAAATGCAAGGCTCCGGCCTGCCCGTCGTCGTCAGCCACGGCGAAGGCCGCGCCGACTTCACGCTTCACGGCGGCAAAATTTCAGACGACCTCGGCATCGCGCTGCAATACGTCGACGGAAAAAACCAAGTTACCCAAACCTACCCGCTCAACCCTAACGGCTCGCCGCAAGGCATCGCCGGCGTTACCAACGCCGACGGCCGCGTTACCATCATGATGCCGCATCCGGAACGCGTATACCGAGCCGCACAAATGAGTTGGAAACCGGAAGACTGGACGGAATTGTCCGGCTGGTACCGCCTCTTTGCCGGTGCAAGAAAAGCTTTGGGCTAATGGAAAACTTAATGTAATCAAGCTTTAAGAAAGGCCGTCTGAAACAGGAAAAGCAAAATTTGCTGCCCCCTGTTTTCAGACGGCCTTTATGTAAGCTTTTACTTATAGAAACCGACTGCCGTCATTCTGTATAATTCCCACTTTTAAACTATAATCGACATATTCAGACGGCCTTTCCCGACATTATGACTCGACAAGCCTTTATCCTCAGCGATTGCGAATTTTCCGAATGCGGCGAAAAGCCTTACGCCCTGTTGACCGCGAATCCGACGAAGGAACACCACTTCATCGCCCAAACCGAGCAGCGACAGCATTCGCATAATCCGCAGGTCAGCCCGCAAAACCAAAACGTTTACCGCCTGCCGCTGTCTATGTTCCATACTGGAGAAAAAGCCCGCGGCAAAGAACAAAACCGCAACGAAGCGATAAGCGTCAACATCATCAGCAACTTGGCGGCGAAAAACCTCTATACACTGACCTTTGTCGAAGACTCCGCCAACCAATACAATCTGGAAACCTGGTTCAACCGTCATGAAAGCGGTTACGAAGAGGCCTGCAACCACCTGCGCACCTTACCTGCAGGCCGTCTGAATACAACTACGGCAAATGCCGATACCGTCAAAGTACCGGATGCCTTGTGGCGGATATTGCGGCTGAAATTCCTCGGCATTCTGCGCAATCCGCACAACCATAAAAACCTGTTTGCCCACCGCCTGCATCAAACACTTCGGGCGCGGCTGCCAGAGGTTGGTTTTGAATTTGTCCGTTTGATCAGTAAACGCGACCCCAAGCGCATCGAAGCCATTATGCAGGACTACCGTTTTTCTTTTCTAGGCTATGTCGATTGGCTGGGCGGGCTTTACGGTATGTTGAGCGAAGGCGTGGCGCAGCCGTCGTTGTTTGAACGGTTGTTTTGTAATATCTTTGCCGAACCCGAAGCTGTGAAAATCGAATTGTTCCGCTATCCGGAAAACACGGGGCTGTGCCTGTTTGGCGACAGCAGTTTCTGCCTGCAAGCCTCGGCCAAGCTATTCAGCGTCGGCGTTAATATTTCGCACGATATGTTTGCCATCGTCCATCTGCAAACCGACCGTTGGCACGCGTTTAAGAATACCTTTCATCACGACGCGCCCAAACTGCAAGGCCAAGTGCGGATTATCGACGACGACCAAACCCAAAGATTGCTGTTCAACCGACTGTGCATCCATCAAGCCCATGAAGCCGTATTCGGTCAAAGCCCGAATATCAAAGATTATTTAGAGGCCGTCTGAAACCCCAAACCAGAAGAAAGCATATGAAAATCACACCAATCCAAGCCCTAAACGACAACTACATCTGGATGATTCAAGAAGGCAACCATGCCGCCTGCGTCGATCCGTCCGATGCCACGCCCGTTTTGAAATTCCTCGTCCACAACCGCCTGATGCTGGCGCAAACATGGATTACCCATCCACACCCCGACCATACCGGTGGCGCAAAAAGCCTGTTCCACGGCTTTTTAGAATCCCCAATCTATGGCGAAAGCGACATCGACGTGGCGACGCATACCGTCACCGCAGGTACGCAGTTCCCGTTTGGCGAAGGCTTGGTTACCGTTTGGGCAACCCCCGGCCATACCGACCGCCACATCAGCTATCTGCTGGAAAATTCAGACGGCCTGCACGTTTTCTGCGGCGATACCTTGTTCTCCGCCGGTTGCGGCCGCGTATTTACCGGCACAATCGAGCAGCTTTACGACAGCTTCCACCGATTCAACCAGCTGCCCGAAGAAACGCTGTTTTATCCGGCGCACGAATACACCGCCTCCAATCTGCGCTTTGCCCAGCATATCGAGCCGGACAACGCCGATATTCAGACAGCCTTGGCCGCAGCCGAACACATGCCGACACTGCCTGTCAGCCTGGCGCATGAACGCAAAGTCAATCCGTTTTTCCGCGTACACCTGCCCCAAGTTCAGGCACGCGCCGAAGAATTGAGCGAACGAAAGTTAAACAGCGAACTCGAAGTCTTCGCTGCCTTGCGTGAATTGAAAAATCAATTTTAATTGGGCTTAGTTCCTGAAGAATAAGGCCGTCTGAACAATATCTGTTCAGACGGCCTTTATTATTTAGGGATTATTCCCATTCAATCGTGGCAGGCGGTTTGCCGCTGACATCATAAACCACGCGGTTGATGCCTTTGACTTCGTTGATGATGCGGTTGGACACGCGGCCAAGCAGCGAGTATGGCAGCTCTGCCCAGTGCGCAGTCATAAAGTCGCTGGTAATCACGGCACGCAAGGCAACGACGTAATCGTACGTGCGACCGTCACCCATCACGCCGACGGATTTCACAGGCAGGAATACGGCAAAGGCTTGGCTGGTCAGGTCATACCAAGATGTGCCGTTTTCATCGGTAGTATTGCGCAATTCTTGAATGAAAATATCGTCTGCCTGACGGAGCAAGTCGGCGTATTCTTTTTTCACTTCGCCCAAGATACGCACACCCAAACCCGGGCCCGGGAACGGATGACGGTACACCATTTCACGAGGCAGACCCAAAGCGACGCCCAATTCACGTACTTCGTCTTTGAACAAATCGCGCAATGGTTCAAGCAATTTGAGCTTCATGTTTTCAGGCAGGCCGCCGACGTTGTGGTGCGATTTGATGGCGTGGGCTTTTTTGGTTTTCGCGCCGGCGGATTCGATTACGTCGGGGTAAATCGTGCCTTGCGCCAGCCATTTGGCGTTAGTGAGTTTTTTCTCTTCGGCATCAAATACTTCGATAAATTCCGCGCCGATGATTTTGCGTTTTTTCTCAGGGTCGGTTACGCCGGCGAGTTTCGCTATAAACTGCCCTTCGGCATCGACGTGTATCACTTTCACACCCAAGTTGCGGGCGAACATATCCATCACCATTTTGCCTTCGTTCAGGCGCAACAAACCGTGATCGACGAACACGCAGGTCAGTTGGTCGCCGATGGCGCGGTGGATCAGCGCGGCGGCTACGGAAGAGTCCACGCCGCCGGACAAGCCTAAAATCACTTCGTCGCTGCCGACTTGTTCGCGGATTTTGGCAACGGCTTCTTCGATGTAGTTCGGCATTGTCCAGCCCGGTTGTGCGCCGCAAATATCCAAAACAAAGCGGTTCAACAGGGCGCGGCCTTGTTTGGTGTGGGTTACTTCGGGGTGGAATTGGATGCCGTAGAATTGTTTTTCGGCGTTTTCCATCATGGCAATCGGGCAGGACGGCGTGTCGCCGATGACGGTGAAACCGGTAGGCAGTTTGGAAACTTTATCGCCGTGGCTCATCCATACGTCGAGCGTGTTTGGCGTATCGTCTTGAATGCCGCGTGTCAGCTCGCTGTCGATGGTTTTGACTTGCGCGTAACCGAATTCGCGCTGGTTGCCGGGTTGCACTTCGCCGCCCAAGTGGTGCGCCATAAATTGCATGCCGTAGCAGATGCCCAAAACCGGAATACCCAAATCAAAAATACCGGTATCGGCTTGATAATCGGATTCGTAAACGGAATTGGGACCGCCGGAAAGGATGATGCCTTTGGGGTTGAAGGCTTTGATTTCGTCCAAAGGCATATCGAAGGAATGCAGTTCGCAGTAAACGTGGGCTTCGCGCACGCGGCGGGCGATAAGCTGGGTAACTTGCGAACCGAAGTCGAGGATGAGGATTTTGTCTTGGGTCATGGCGGAAACTTTGCAAAATGTAAGAAAACGGTGTGGCCGAGAGGGTAAATTTCAAGTTTAAACCACAATAAAAAAGGCCGTCTGAAACGGCGGATTATACCATTGTTCAGACGGCCTTTATAGGGCAAAACCCAAATCTCTCATCTTTCTATTTTGTGTGTTTCTCAGGAATCATATCGCTGCGTGAGAGCAACAGCAGGCAACCCAACACAACCATGCCGATGGCCAGCAACGGCGAGAGGTAAATCCAGTAGCTCATGTGCAGATAAATGGCTGTGCCGATATAAACCAACATCGGGCCGGAAACGATGGACTGTTTGTTGATGCCGTCCATAATCAATACGGCAAGGCCTAAAATAATTAATGCGCCAGCAATCATTGTCGATGTCGCAGGCAAAATATCCGTAGCGCGTAAAAACCAAATCGCACCAAAGATAATCAAAAACAAAGGCAGAAAAAGTGAGGGACGGGACATAACAACGCTCCGTAAAGGTTTCAGACGGCCTGTATTATTGGGTGCGTCGGCAATGCAGGCAAGATATAAAAATGCAATCTTGTGTGTAATTATGCAAAGGTTGGCTCAACAAAAAAGCCGTCTGAACAGCGGCAAACCGAAATCGAATATTTCAATTTTCCCTGTTACAGACGGCCTTTCAAATCATCAGGCTTTGCCGGTGCTGCCGAATCCGCCTTCACCGCGCTCGCTGGCGGCAAACTCGTCCACAACCTTAAACGCAGCTTGGACAACCGGCACAATCACCATCTGCGCGATACGTTCCATCGGCTCGATGGTAAACGCTTCTTTACCACGGTTCCACAAAGAAACCTTCAATTCGCCTTGATAATCCGAGTCAATCAAACCGACCAAGTTACCCAAAACAATACCATGTTTATGGCCCAAGCCGGAACGCGGCAACAAAACGGCTGCATACGCAGGGTTGGCCAAATGCACCGCCAAACCGGTCGGAACGAGATACACATCGCCCGGCTGCAACACAACAGCTTCATCCAAGCAGGCACGCAAGTCCAAACCGGCAGAACCGGGCGTTGCATAAGCAGGCAGGGAATCGGCCATTTTCGGATTTAAGATTTTCAGTTCGACTTCGGTTTGCATGACAGGACTCCGTATTGTTCTATATTGGAAAGGGCTACGATTATACACAAATGCCCTTGAGGCCGTCTGAAAAAACGGAGTATGATTCAGTCAGACCTAAGGAGAAAAATCATGGATCTGCACAATATCCGCGAAGATTACAGCAAACGCGAGCTGTCGGAAGCCGAATGCCACGCCGACCCTATTGTCCAATTCGAGCAATGGCTGAATGAAGCGATTCACGCCGAAGTCAACGAGCCGACAGCAGTTAACGTTGCCGCCGTGGGCGAAGACGGTAGGCCCAACAGCCGCATGGTACTGCTGAAAGAAGTCAACCCCAAAGGCTTTGTTTTCTTTACCAATTACCACAGCCGCAAAGGCCGCTCCTATACGGCACACCCCTTTGCCGCCATGACTTTTTTCTGGCCGGAACTCGAACGCCAAGTGCGCGTTGAAGGACGCATTGAAAAACTCGATGCCGCCGCTTCGGACGAATATTTTGAAAGCCGCCCGTATACCAGCCGTATCGGCGCATGGGCAAGCGATCAAAGCGAAGTGATTTCCAGCAAAGCCGTATTGGTGGCCAAGGCCGCGGCCGTCGGTGTCAAACATCCCCTGCATGTTCCCCGCCCGCCGCATTGGGGCGGATACCTCGTTATTCCCGACCGTATCGAATTTTGGCAAGGTCGCCCCAGCCGCCTGCACGACCGCATCCAATACCGCCTGATTGACGGCAACTGGATACGCGAACGCCTTTCGCCATAATTTTCGGATTTTCAAACAAAAATTTACTGGTTGAGTTACAATACAGCCTTTCATCAGCAGGCCGTCTGAATCTGATTTTCAGACGGCCTTTTCCCCCCAATCCAACCCCTGCCGCAAATGCCGCAGAAGAACCGCTTTTTCAAGCGAGTTAGGAAAAATCATGTCCAAACAGCCTTCCAGCAAACGCCAATGGCGCGACGGCGTATCGTCTACCTCCAAAAAACCTTCCAAACCGGCCAAATCCTTTGCCAATAAAAAACGTCCCGACGACGAACGCAAAACATCAGGCAAACCTTACGGCCAAAAAGTTTCAGACGGCCCCAAAGCTCAAAATACCGCGCCTAAACAACGTGCCGCCAAAGCTAAAAAACTGGTTGTCCGCAATCCCAACCAAAAAATCATGGAGCACGCCCGCGATTTGAAAGAACGCCGCAGCGACCTTTCACGCTTTGAACCCGAGCGCCTGCAAAAAGTCCTGGCCGCTTCCGGTGTCGGCTCACGTCGCGAAATGGAAGAATGGATCAGCAACGGCTGGGTAACAGTCAACGGCCGCGTAGCGCAACTGGGCGAAAAAGTTACGCCTGACGACCACGTTACCGTCAAAGGCAGCATCATCAAACTCAAATGGGCCGACCGCCTTCCACGCATCATCCTCTACTACAAACAAGAAGGCGAAATCGTTTCCCGCGATGACCCGCAAGGCCGCGTCAGCATTTTCGACCGCCTGCCGCAAGCAGCCAGCAGCCGCTGGGTAGCCATCGGCCGTTTGGACATCAATACCAGCGGCCTTTTGATCCTGACCACTTCAGGCGAACTGGTTCAACGCTTTGCCCACCCCAGTTTTGAGGTCGAACGCGAATACGCCGTGCGCGTATTGGGCGAGTTGACCACCGAACAGATGCGCGTCCTGACCGAAGAAGGCGTCATGCTCGAAGACGGTTTGGCTAAAGTAGAACGCATCTACGAACAAGGCGGCGAAGGCGCAAACAAATGGTACAACGTCGTCATCAAAGAAGGCCGCAACCGAGAAGTACGCCGTATTTTTGAAAGCCAAGGCCTGACCGTCAGCCGCCTCGTCCGCGTAGGCTTCGGCCCCATCGGCCTGCCAAACCGCCTCAAACGCGGCCAGTTCTACGAACTCAATCCGGCAGAAGTCGCCAACATCATCAAATGGGCAGATATGCTGCTTCCGGGCGAACGTCGCCGGAAGAAAAGTTAATGTAAGATAAATCGGGGCTGAGACTTTTGCAAAATCGTCTCAGCCCGATTCAGCCCGAAACGGTTTTGTCCGATGCAAAAATCCGACACAAGAACTGAAAAATCAAAATAGTTGCGCCTGCCGCCGTGTCGCAATAACCTATACATTTCTTAACAATATTCAATATCCGTCTTAAAAAATAAAATATGGCTAAAAGAGAAATCAAAACAGACCTGTGGGTTTACGACCTGCTCAAAGAGGCAGAATTAAACTTATGCCCGCAAGGCAGTGATATTGCCGAACTGGACAAAGCATTAAAAACCGCTTCCAAAGCGCAAACAGGCAAAGCGGGCTATCCCGAATACTGCGGCGTTGTGAAAGATTTCGTGATTGTTGTTGAAGACAAAGCCGATACCGCCGACCACATCAAACGCGACGATAACGACTTAATTTGTCAAACCGCCGCCAGCGTCAAAGATTTTGCCGTAAACGGTGCGCTGCATTACGGCATCCATTTGGCAAAAAACACCGGCTACAAGAAAATCATTGCCATCGGCGTATCGGGCAACGAAAAACGTCACAAAATCTCACCGCTCTTTATTGACGAACGTGGCGGCTATAAAGAACTGGAAGATGTGGAAACATTCACCTTGTTCAACGAAAAGAACATTGGCGAGTATTACACTAAAAACATCTTGAAAGAGCAGACAGACGAAGAAAAAACCACTGCCGAAATCCTAAAAGATGCCAAAGAACTGCACGAAGATCTACGCAATTACGGCAGTATTCAGGATAAAGACAAGCCGTTGATTGTGTCCGGCATTTTGCTTGCACTGCGTGAAATCGAACATAAAAACTTTGATATAGATAATTTAAACGGCGACGATGTAAAAACCGATGGGCAAAAAATTTACGAAGCCATTCAGTCAAACTTAGAGCGTGCCCAAGTCAAACCACAGGTAAAAAAAGACAAACTGCTCAGCCAGTTTTTGGTTATCCGCGATACCAAAGCCATCAATGAAACCAATTCCATATTGGGCAAAACCCCGCTCAAACACTACACTCAATTTATCTACGACCACATTTACAAAAACATCAAATACATCCATTCCGCTGAAGACTATTTGGGACGCTTTTATGGTGAATTTATGTCCTATTCGGGCGGCGACGGACAGACGCTGGGTATTGTACTGACCCCGCGCCATATCGTTGAACTGTTTTGCGAACTGATTGACATCAAACCAACCGATTCGGTATTCGACCCCTGCTGCGGCACAGCAGGCTTTCTGATTGCCGCCATGCACCATATGCTGCAAAAAACCGATAAAGAAGCTGAAAAACGCAATATCCGCAAAAACCAACTGCACGGCATCGAATTGCAGCCCTATATGTTTACCATCGCCACCACCAATATGATTTTGCGCGGCGACGGCAAAAGTAACTTGGAGCAGGAAGATTTTTTAAAACAAAACCCTGCCCAGATCCAGCTCAAAGGCTGCAACATCGGCATGATGAATCCGCCTTATTCGCAAGGCTCGAAAGCCAATCCCAACCTTTACGAAATTTCCTTTACCGAACACCTGCTGGATTCCATTACAGCTGATGGCAAGGCCATTGTGATTGTGCCGCAGTCTTCCATGACGGGAAAAACCAAAGAAGAACAGGCAATTAAAGAGAACATCCTCAAAAAACACACGCTTGAAGGCGTAATTACCCTGAACAAAAACACCTTTTACGGTGTCGGAACCAACCCCTGCATTGCCGTCTTCTCCACAGGCATCCCACATGATAAAGACAAAACCGTCAAATTCATTAACTTTGAAAACGACGGTTTTGAAGTGCAGAAACACATCGGCCTAGTGGAAACCGTCAGCGCAAAAGACAAAAAACAGCATCTGCTGGACGTATGGTTCGGACGAATTCAGGCAGAAAGCAAATTCTGCGTGGAAACCACCGTGGAAGCCGATGACGAATGGCTGCATTCGTTTTACTACTTCAATGACGAAATCCCCACCGAGGCCGATTTTGAAAAAGTGATTGCCGATTATCTGACCTTTGAAGTCAATATGATTACGCACGGCAGGGGATATTTGTTTGGATTGGAGAGTGGCGATGAGTAAGTTGAAATTGACGGATAGGGTATGGCAAGGTTTCTTTATCGGCGGAAAAGAAGGCATTTTTCAAATTAAAGCAACCAAAAGTGGAATTGATAAAAATAAGCTGAAAGTTTCTGAAAACGGCAAAACACCCTATATCACCCGCAGCGATATGGATAACGGCATCAATTTATTTGTATCCGATGAACAAATGCCAAAATATAAAAAAGATGATGGAAATGTAATTACCATCGGCTTAGATACACAAACCGTTTTTTATCAAAAAAATAGTTTTTGGACCGGACAAAATATTCAGGTATTAAGTAATGACAATCTGAATTATTTGGTTGCTATGTTCATTATTCCGCTGCTAAAAATCCAGATGAAAAAATTTGCATGGGGAAGTACAGGAGCAACATTGGGTAGATTGAACCGTACTCGCATAATGCTCCCCGTCAATTCAGACGGCTTGCCCGACTGGCAGTTTATGGAAGGCTTTATGAAGCAAATCGAACGGGACAAAATCGCCTCCGTGCTAAGCTATTATAATAATTCATTAAATAACAATAGTTTGCGGGGGGGGGGGGTAGAACGTTGGACGCCGTCTGAAAACCGCTGGGCGGCGTTTGCGATACAGGATATTTGCGAGATTTATTCGGGTGTGCGATTAACCAAACAAGATATGAAAAGCGGCAAAATCCCGTTTGTCGGCGCAAGCGATTCAAATAACGGCATCACCGCCTTTATTGCGAATAAAAATGCCAGCTTGGATAAGGATGTTTTAGGCGTAAACTACAACGGCAGCGTGGTGGAAAATTTCTACCATCCTTACGAATGCCTGTTTTCAGACGATGTAAAACGCTTGAAAATCAAATCAAAACAGGCTGGAAAATATGCCTGTCTGTTTTTAAAAACCATGATTTTGAAACAGAAATCCAAATACCAATACGGCTATAAATTCAATGCAACCCGCATGGCGAAACAAAAAATCCTGCTGCCCGTCAATGCCGATAACCAGCCCGATTGGATGAATATCGAACGCTTTATGCAGCGAATCGAACTGGAAAAAATTGTATGCTATTTGAAGAGTAGGCAACAGATTCAGTTCCCTTGCAAGACTGTCTGAAACCCAAAGGCTGCCTGAAAAATAAAAAGCAGCCTGTACATTTGGAAAACAAAGTGCAGGCTGCTTTCAGGTAGCCCATTCCAAGCGTTCTTTCAAATGGTTGATCACGCCCTGCCCGTGCTCAAACCCGCTTTGCCGTTTTCCCACAAAGTTTTCAGCAATACTTTCCACGCCGACAATTTAGGATTGGGCTGTTTGCCTTGCCCGATCAAGTCCATTTGCGTCATATACCAATTCATTTCCAGCATCGCGCCCGCTTTTTTATCAACAAATGCTACGCCAGTTTGAATGCGGTCGGTTTGCACGGTTTGGTAGGTGCCGTTTTGCATTTTGTTTGCCAAATCAGGGACTAAGGCAAACGGACGAGCGACACCGACCAAATCCAAATGGCCGCTGGAGAGTGCGTCTTCCATGGCGTTTTGCGAACGGAAGCCGCCGGTGATAATCAATGGAACTTGGCTGACTGCACGGGCTTTTTCAGCGTAATCGATGAAAAAGGCTTCGCGTTTGCGGGTGCTGTCTTTGGCGGCGAGCATTTGCGGGCTTTCGTAGTTACCACCGGAAACTTCAATAAAATCAATGCCCATTTCTGACAGTTTTTGTACCACTTGCACCGATTCGCTTTCGTCAAAACCACCTTTTTGGAAATCCGCCGAATTAAGTTTTACGCCCACCAAGAAATCTTTGCCCACAGCGGCGCGGATGGAGGTGTAGGTTTCCAAAAGAAAGCGCATACGGTTTTCCAAGCTGCCGCCCCATTGGTCTTGGCGGCGGTTGTGGTGCGGCGAGAGGAATTGGCTGATGAGATAGCCGTGCGCGGCGTGAATTTGTATGCCTGAAAAGCCTGCTTGTTCGGCAATTTTCGCGGTTTGCACAAATTGCTGAATCAGCCCGTTGATTTCGTCGGCACTCAATTCGCGCGGCGGATTGATAAAGCCGTCCATGCCCACCAACGGCACGGCGCTAGGCGCAAGTGGGGTTTTATTGATCACCGCAGGCGACTGTTTACCCGCATGGTTAATTTGCATGATGAGCAGCGTGTCGTTTTGCGTGCCGGCTTTCGTCCATTTTTTCAGCATCTCAAGGCTGCGGCCGTCTGAAATTACCACATCGTTTATCGAACCTTTGCCGCTTTCAGCCACCATCACATTTCCCGTAACCAACACGCCCGCACCGCCTTTTGCCCAAGTGCCGTACAGGTGGATGAGTTTTTCAGACGGCTGGTCGTTTTGGGCAAGTTGCTCTTCCATGGCGGATTTGAAGATACGGTTTTTGGCGGTTTTGCCGTTTGGAAAAGTGAATGGAGTGAATAACATAATCGTTCCTTTAAGTTGATAAGTTTAAAAATGTAAACGTATTTGGGTAAAAATAAAGGGTTAACGGATAACCCTATTTTGAAAGCGGGCAATTTTGAGCCATCAAATCGGCAAGCTGTTTGAGCTTTTCCACCGCATCCGCCATGGCAATACTGTAAAACCGCTCTTTGCCAACCTGCTCCACCGTCACCGCACCAGCTTGCAGCATGATTTTCAAATGATGCGACACCGCAGGACGCGACAGATGCAGATGTTCGGTCAGCTCATTCACATTCATCCTGCCGTGTTCCCACAGCACGCGCAGGATTTGATGGCGGTTTTCATCGCTCAACACGGTAAAGATGGGAATGCACTCGCGCATTAAATTCATGGTTTGTTGCGGCATATTCGGCCTTTTAAGTTTATATGTTTAAAAACATGAACGCATTTTAGCAGGAAAGATGGAGAATGTCAAAGGGAATTTTCAGAAGATGGTTTTTTAGGTACTCAATTCAGGGCAACCGGTCGAGCTGTTGCCCGAGTACGCCATTACTTACGATCCGCTTTACCTCTATTACCCCAGCCGCCGCAGGCATTCCAATGCGTTTAAGTTGATTGTGGATGCGCTGCGGGTGGAGGTCGTCTGAAAATGCAAAAGCAGCCTGAGTTTCGTTTGCCGAAATGCAGGCTGCTTTCAAATAATCTCAATATGTCCGTCTGATTTTCAGACGACCTCTCCGTGCCGTCTTCATGACTGTGTGCTCTCGGAATCCGCGCCATTTATACGCGGATTAACTTTAATCCACCATAACAAACGTCGTCTGAAAACCGAATTTCCAGTTTTCAGACGACGTTTTCCATTCATAAAACTAAATCCTATTTCTCTGCTTTCAACACCCGCTGACGGCGTGTTTCGCTCAATACCATGCCCGCGCTGACGGAAACGTTCATGCTTTCTACCGTGCCAAACATCGGAATCGATATCAGCATATCACAATGTTCGCGCGTCAGGCGGCGCATGCCCTCGCCTTCGTTGCCCATTACCCAAGCCACGCTGTCAGGCAAGTCGCAATGGTAAAGGTCGGAGTCGCCGCCCATGTCCGTGCCGACGATCCAAATGCCGTATTCTTTCAGCTCACGCAAAGTACGGGCAAGATTGGTTACGGTAATATACGGCACGGTTTCCGCCGCGCCACAGGCAACTTTGCTGACGGTCGCATTCAGGCCGGCACTTTTGTCTTTGGGCGCAATCACGGCATGCACGCCCATCGCATCGGCAGTACGCAGGCACGCGCCGAGGTTGTGCGGATCGGTAATGCCGTCCAATACCAGCAAAAATGGCGGTTCGCTCAAGTTTTCCAACACATCTTCCAAGTGAACATGGTTTTTGGAAGCGTCGATAAATCCGACCACACCCTGATGGCGCGCCCCTTTGCTGATGGCATTCAGGCGGTCGGCATCAGCAAAATGCACGCGCACGTTTTCAGAGGCCGCTTTATCCAATACATCTCGGGTGCGCGCATCGGATTTTCCCTCTTGGATATAGAGTTCGGTAATCGATTTCGGGTTTTGCCACAAACGGGCATTGACGGCGTGAAAGCCATAGATGAGTCGTTGGTTTGCCATGTTTTTGCTTTATCAAAAAATTCAGACGGCCATTATAACAAGTAAGGCCGTCTGAAAATTTTTTATTTCATCAAATAACCAAGTATGCCCGAAGTGCCAACGCCGATTAATACCGTCACCAACATCGAAAACCGGCTGGCCGCCAATACTGTCAAAGCAATGGCTATCAGCTCATGCGGTTTATCCGATACAAAATAAGGCGCAATCACAGAAATCAACACGCAGCCCGGCGCAGCCTCCATAACCACTTGCGCACGACGGCTCAACGTACGGTTGCGCAAGGCAAAAAAGCCGATTAATCGGGTTGAATAAGTAACGGCCAACATGCTTAAAAACAGCAAAAACGATTGCAGCGACAACAAATCCTTCATTTTTGCTCTCCCCACAAATACGCCGCCAACAAGCCCGACAACGTTCCGGCCGGAACATACCATGCGCCATCCACGGTCAAATAGGTTACGCACGCCACAATCAGGCTGACAAACCAAGGGCGTGAAGCCGCAAAGCTCTTCCACATCCCGCGCAGCAACACCAAAAACACCGCAGGAAACGCCATGCCGAAGCCCCAAGCTGCCACATCGCCGAACATCGGGCCGACTGCCGCGCCAAATGCCGCAAAACCAATCCAAGTTACATACAAAATAAAACTCACACCGGCATAAAACGGCATATTGAACGCAGGCAAACCTGCCGCCTTACGCTTTTGAATTTCAGCAAATGCCATCGCCCAGCTTTCATCACACATAAAAAACAGCGCGGGCATTGCCTTTTTCAGCGGTATATCCCTCATATACGGCGCAATCGCCGCACCCATCAGGATATGGCGCGAATTGATCATAAACGTAACCGTTGCAATCAGCATAATCGGCAAAGGATTTGCCCACAAATTGACTGCGGCAAATTCCGAACCTCCGGCAAAGTTCATGCCCGTCATCAGCAGCATTTCCAGCCAACTCATGCCTTTCTGCCCGCCCTGCATGCCCAAAATCAGCGCCCACGGCAACAAGCCGATCAGCATGGGCGATGTTTCTTTGATACCGCGCAGAAATTCCGATTGAGGAGAAGCAGTGTGATTCATTTTGATTGAAACGGTTTATTAAAAAGAAGCGACGTATTATAAAGCAGGCCGTCTGAACAAGGTATAATACGGAAAAATTAGATTTATTTACGGAAACCAATATGACCCATACCGTCCATTTGCAGTTTGAAGAAATTGACAATATCGTGTTGCAACGCCTGTGCGGCGCGCTCGACAGCAATCTCGAAGCCTTAGGCAAAGCCCTTGATATCCAAATCAGCCGCCGCTTCGAACATTTCACCTTCATGGGCGAACTGGCACACGCCGGCCGCCGTGCCTTGCTGTCGCTTGCCGAAGCCGCAGAAAAAGGCGACTTGGACGACAACGCCATCAGCCTCGCAGCCGTTGAAGCAAAAACCGCAGATGAAAAGCACGAAGAAAAACACCACGACCAACAATACTATTTCCGCACCAAACGCGGCAGCATCGGCGGCCGCACCCCGCGCCAAAACGGCTATATCCGCGCCTTGCTCAACCACGATGTCGTGTTCGGCTTAGGCCCTGCCGGTACGGGTAAGACCTATCTTGCCGTTGCCGCCGCAGTCGATGCCATGGAAAAACATCAAATCGAACGCATCGTTTTGGTTCGCCCTGCAGTCGAAGCAGGTGAAAAATTAGGCTTCCTACCAGGCGATTTGGCACAAAAAGTCGATCCCTACCTACGACCGCTTTACGATGCGCTTTATGATTTGATGGGCTTCGACCGCGTAACCAAACTGATGGAAAAAGGTTTGATTGAAATTGCGCCGCTGGCCTATATGCGCGGCCGCACCTTAAATGGCGCGTATGTCATTTTGGACGAAGCACAAAACACCACACCCGAACAAATGAAAATGTTCCTGACCCGTATCGGCTTCGGTGCCAAAGCAGTCATTACCGGCGACATCAGCCAAATCGACCTGCCGCGCAACATCAAATCCGGCTTGAAAGATGCACGCGAAAAACTGCGCGATGTAGAAGGCCTGTATTTCCACACCTTCACCAGCGAAGACGTTGTCCGCCATCCTTTGGTGCAGAAAATCGTCGAAGCCTATGAAGCAGCGGAAGAACAAGCTGAAAAGAAAAACAGCGAATAATCTTTTCAAACACTTCAGGCCGTCTGAAAATCAAATTTCAGACGGCCTTTCTACATCATTCTCCCCATAATACTGCTATAATCCGAAAATCAAGTAAAACAACGACTTCAAAAGGAAAAATATGACCCTCAAGCCACCCGTCCGAATCGCCGTTACCGGCGCGGCAGGCCAAATCGCCTACGCCACCCTCTTCCGTATCGCCGGCGGCATCATGCTCGGACGCGACCAACCCGTTATCCTGCAGCTGCTCGACCTGCCGCAGGCACAACAGGCATTGCGCGGCGTGATTATGGAAATGCAGGATTGCGCCTTCCCGCTCCTTGCCGACATCTTTGCCACAGACGACCCCGAAGTCGCCTTCAAAGATGCCGACATCGCCCTCTTGATTGGTGCCCGTCCGCGCACACAAGGCATGGAGCGCGCCGACTTGCTGCACGCCAATGGCGAAATTTTCAAAGTACAAGGCGCGGCGTTAAACAAAGTTGCCAATCGCAACGTTAAAGTCCTCGTTGTCGGCAACCCGGCCAATACCAACGCCTACATCGCCATGAAATCCGCACCCGACATCCCGCCGGAAAATTTCACCGCCCTGATGCGTCTTGACCATCACCGCGCCGTCAGCCAAATTGCCGAAAAAATCAACCGCCCGATTACTTCCATCGAGCAAATGTGCGTCTGGGGCAACCACAGCCCAACCATGTACGCCGACTACCGCTACGCCACCAGCAACGGCGAGTCCGTCCAAGACATGATTACCGAACCCGACTGGAATACCGAAGTCTTCATGCCGAAAATCGCCGGACGCGGTGCCGCCATTATCGCTGCACGCGGTTCATCATCCGCGGCCTCCGCCGCCAATGCCGCCATCTACCACCTGCGCGACTGGTTGCTCGGCAGCAGCGGCAAATGGATAACCATGGGCGTTCCATCCGACGGCTCTTACGGCATTCCCGAAGGTTTGATTTTCGGTTTCCCCGTCATTTGTGACGAAGGCAGCTACCGCATCGTCCAAGGCTTGGATTTGTCGGACGAATTCAGCCAAAAACGTATTGCCGCCACGCTGGCCGAATTGGAAGAAGAACGTTCAGCCATCCAGGATTTACTCTAAAACAAAGGCCGTCTGAAAACCAAATTTCAGACGGCCTAAATAATTAAATACCCGTTCTACAATCATTTTTAAAAACTAGAATGGCACTCTTTGTCCTTGTTTATCTTTAAGATGCCATTGACCTGACGGTGTACAACCGCCACCACTACCGCCGACAGCATAATGATCACAATTCGGGTCAAGCCGTTTCCCTTGAGAATATGAGCCATTTGTCAAACCGTTCCCATCAAAGGAATTGCATGCGCCGATAAAAGCTACACAAAACAGGACTAAAATTTTCTTAAACATTCACATTACCATTTTTTTGTGAAAGTAATACCAATCATAGAACTATGACTTTTGTTTTTTTAATATAGTTCTTTAATTTTTGTTTTTTATGCAAATAACTAATAATGATATAAGATTGATTAGTAAATTTTCTGCGTTTGAAAAGGCCGTCTGAAATCAAATTTCAGACGGCCTTTACTGTGCAGCCTTATTCCGCTACATCAATACACAAATATTTCAATTCCAAATACTCATCCGCGCCATATTTGCTGCCTTCACGTCCCAAACCGCTGCGTTTCACGCCGCCAAACGGTGCTACTTCATTACTGATTAAGCCCGTATTGATGCCGACCATGCCGTATTCCAAAACTTCGCCGACTCGCCATTGGCGGGCAGTGTCGGCAGTGAAAAGGTAAGCCGCCAAACCGTATTCCGTATTGTTGGCGGCCGCGATGACTTCGGCTTCGGTTTCAAAACGGAACACCGGACACAAAGGCCCGAAGGTTTCCTCGCGAGCTACCGCCATTTGCGCCGTTACGCCGCTTAAGACGGTCGGCTCGAAAAACGTTCCGCCCAAGGCACTGCGTTTGCCGCCTGTCAGGCAGACCGCGCCTTTAGCGATTGCGTCGGCGATGTGCTGCTCGACTTTCTCTACCGCTTTTTCCTCAATCAGCGGCCCTTGGTTTACGCCATCTTCCAAGCCGTTGCCCAATTTGAGCGCGGCTGCTTTTTCACTCAATTTGCGGCAAAATGCGTCGTAAATGCCGGATTGGGCGTAAACTCGGTTGGTGCAGACGCAGGTCTGACCGCTGTTGCGAAACTTGCTTGCCAGTGCGCCTTCGGCGGCTTTGTCCAAATCGGCATCGTCAAACACGATAAACGGCGCGTTGCCGCCCAGTTCCAAACTGAGTTTTTTAATGTCCGCCGCGCTGTCGGCAAAAATTTTCGCGCCGACTTCGGTTGAGCCGGTAAAGCTGATTTTGCGGATAATCGGATTTGTGGCAAATTCATGGCTGATTTCCGAAGCACTACCGCTGACAACGGGCAATAAATCCTGCGGTACGCCCGCTTCATAAGCCAGTACGGCCAACGCATACGCACTCAAAGGCGTGAGTGATGCAGGTTTGACTATCATCGCGCAGCCCACCGCCAAAGCAGGCGCGGCCTTGCGTGCAATCATTGCGGATGGGAAGTTCCACGGCGTAATCGCAGCGGTAACGCCGATTGGCTGTTTCAACACGACCAGTTTTTGCGACGCTTTCACGCTTGTCAGCACATCGCCGTCAATCCGCCTCGCCTCTTCGGCAAACCAGCGCACAAACGAAGCTGCATAATCAATCTCGCCACGCGCCTCAGTCAGACTTTTACCCTGCTCCATCGTCATGATACGCGCCAGTTTTTCTTTGTTTTCTTTAATCAAAAAATACCAACGCCACAACACATCGGCACGCTCCAACGCAGTTTTTGCCGCCCATAATTTTTGTGCCGCCTCCGCCTTTTGAATCAAAAGCTTCAGGCCGTCTAAATCAGTCTTACGGACAAACGCCAATGCCTCACCTGTTGCAGGATTATCAACTCTAATGGCACCTGAAATCGGAGAAAAGAAAACATCGGGATGATTGAGCAAACGGGCAAAATCTTTCATGAGAAACGACCTTTCTAAAACCGAGGATATACGTTCATTATCATATTCATACCATGAAAGCGCAACTGAATCTCAAAATAAGACAACAGCAAAGGCCGTCTGAATATCTTACAGCCGGCCTTTGGTTTAGCGACATCATATTCATCTTAATAACGAATGAAATACGATTATTAATACTCTACCTCAAAAGGATAAGACACATGTATTACAACAATTTGCTATAATACAAAATTCATTTCAACACTCATCCAAAATTCCATTTTCAGACGGCCTTTGTCTGTTTATAAGGCCGTCTGAAATATTTTCTGTCCATCCTCTTCTGCCGAGCCATGATTCCATCTGATTTCATTGACGAGCTTTTGTCCAAAGTCGATATTGTCGACATTATCGACGAGCAGGTTCCGCTGAAAAAAGGCGGGGCGAACTATATGGCGTGTTGCCCATTCCATAAAGAAAAAACGCCGTCGTTTTCGGTCAGTCCGACCAAGCAGTTTTACCATTGCTTCAGTTGCGGGGCGCATGGTTCGGCGATTGGTTTTGTGATGGAGCATCAAGGGCTGTCATTTCCGGAGGCGGTGCAGTTTCTTGCCGACCGCGTGGGCATGGTCGTGCCTAAAGTACGCGGGCAGAACGATAATCCTGAAGTCCGTGCCGAACGTAAGAAAAAGCAGCAGACGCTGGAGGAAACGACGGCAGCGGCAGCAGATTTTTATGCGCAACAGTTGAAATTTAATCCGACTGCGAAAGCTTATTTGGACAAGCGCGGCTTGAGTGCGGAAGTCATCGCGCATTATGGCTTGGGCTATGCGCCCGACGGCTGGCAGCCTTTGGCGCAGGTGTTCCAACCGTATCCGAATACCGCGTTGGTGGATACGGGTATGGTGATTGACAATGAGGGGCGGCATTATGACCGCTTCCGCCATCGGATTATGTTCCCCATCCGCAATCCGCGCGGGCAGGTAATCGGTTTCGGCGGCAGGGTATTGGACGACTCGAAGCCGAAATATTTGAATTCGCCTGATACACCTTTGTTTGATAAAGGGAAAAACCTTTACGGATTGCATGAAGGACGTGCCGCAGTCAAGGAAGCAGGGCGGATTTTGGTGGTCGAAGGCTACATGGACGTGGTCGCATTGGCGCAGTTCGGCGTGGGCTACGGCGTAGCGGCTTTAGGTACGGCAACCACGGCGGAACACGTCAAAATCCTGATGCGTCAGGCAGACAGTATTTATTTCTGTTTTGATGGCGACAGCGCGGGACGTAAAGCGGCTTGGCGCGCGCTGGAAAATGCGTTGCCGCAATTAAAAGACGATAAATCGCTGCATTTTCTATTCTTACCCGAAGAACACGACCCTGACAGCTACATCCGCGCCTATGGCAAAACGCAATTTGAAGATGCCTTGTTAAACCAAAGCAAGCCTCTATCGGAATACTTTTGGGAACATCTTTCAGACGGCCTCAACCTCAATACGCAAGAAGGCAAAGCAGAATTGATCAAAACCAGTTCTCCGCTTTTGGCTCAGATTACCGCGCCGGCATTGGGCTATCTTCTGAAACAAAAACTCAGCGAACTGGTGGGCATTGACCCGGACAACCTCGCCCAATTACTGGGACAAGAAGCGCCAAAGCGGCACGTCAAACAAAAAAGTTACAAACTGCCGCCTATTTCTGTCAAACAACCAACCATGCTGACACTGGTTCAAAGACAGATACGCAGCCTCTTGATAAATCCGGCTTGGGCTTCATATATAGACCTGCCCGATTATCTGGCTTTAAGTGGCGACTTTGCCTGCCTTGCCAATTTGGCCGAAACCATCAAGCATCACGATACGACTCCTGCAACTGCACAAGTGCTTGAATATATGCGCGGTTCGCCCTATGAAGAAACCGTCAATCAAATCTTTTTATCGACCCTTCATTCTGAAGAAATGGAAGGGGATAACGAAGAAGATTGCGAAAGTTTCCAAATCGGCATGAAAAAGTTGTTAAATGAATTAAAATACAGTCAAATCGAAACTTTAAAGCAAAAAAGTATTCAAACCGGTTTGACCGAAAATGAAAAAAGACTATTGCTGTCACTTTTGACGGCAAAGCAAAACTAACCCCTCAGGCCGTCTGAACAATCTAAACACACGCTGCGAAACATGACACGCAGAACACTCCATTTGTAATATTTTCAGACGGCCTCAGAGTATTAAAGTGAAATCTGATTTCACAACAAAAAGCTCTGCTCCGCCTTCAGGTACGGCCACATCACCGTAAACCGTCGGCATCCTATCAACCTAGAGAGCAATCCATGTCTAAAAATCAAAACTACGAAGAATACCAAGACCAAGACGACAACCGTCCCTTGAGTATCGAAGAGCAGCGCGCGCGTCTGCGCCAACTCATTATCATGGGTAAAGAACGCGGCTACATCACTTATTCTGAAATTAACGACGCCTTGCCCGACGATATGTCCGATGCCGAGCAAATCGACAATATCGTCAGCATGATTTCCGGCTTGGGCATCCAAGTAACCGAGCAAGCCCCCGATGCTGAAGACATCCTCTTAAGCGACAACGCCGCCGCCATGACCGACGACGATGCCGTTGAAGAAGCCGAAGCGGCACTCTCCAGCGCAGATTCAGAATTCGGCCGCACTACCGACCCTGTGCGTATGTATATGCGTGAAATGGGGCAAGTCGATCTGTTGACGCGCGAAGACGAAATCATCATCGCCAAAAAAATCGAAAATGCACTGAAAAACATGGTGCAGGCAATCTCAGCCTGCCCAGGTTCGATTGCTGAAATTCTGGCTTTGATCGAGCAAGTCCGCAACGACGAAATCCGTGTGGATGAAGTGGTTGAAGCGATCATCGACCCTAATGAAGTCTTATTGAACGAATTGGGCTTAGGTCACTTGGAAAATGCCAAACCAGATGACGAAGAAGGCGAAACCGTTAGCGATGATGAAGATGGCGACGATGAAGATGAAGACGACTCCAGCAGCGACTCCGATGCCATGTCCGCCGCCCATTTGGCAGAACTGAAGCAAAAAGTTTTAGAACACTTCGCCTTTATCGAAAGCGAATACGGCAAAATGATCAAGCAGTTGGAAAAACACGGCAGCCAACACGCCAACTACCTGAAACACCGTGATGCCATTGCCAACAAACTGTTGGAAGTCCGTTTTGCCACACGTCAAATCGAAAACCTGAGCAGCAACCTGCGCAGCCGCGTTGAAAACATCCGCAAACTCGAACGTGAAATCCGCGACATCTGTATCGACCGCGTCCGCATGGATCGCGACTACTTCATCAAAAACTTCCTGCCAGCCATTACCGATTTGGAATGGGTAGAAGAAGAAGTAGCCAAAGGCTGTGTATGGGCAAACGCGTTGGATCGTTTCCGCCACGCCATCCTCGAAAAACAAACCGAGCTGGCAAATATGGAAGCCGAAACCCGCATTTCCATCGAAGAATTGAAAGAAATCAACAAAAACATGGTGTTGAGCGAGAAAGAAACCTCAGCCGCCAAACAGGAAATGATTCAGGCCAACTTGCGTTTGGTTATTTCCATTGCCAAAAAATACACCAACCGCGGCTTACAGTTCCTTGATTTGATTCAAGAAGGCAATATCGGCCTGATGAAAGCGGTGGACAAATTCGAATACCGCCGTGGCTACAAGTTCTCAACTTACGCCACATGGTGGATCCGTCAAGCGATTACACGTTCCATCGCCGACCAAGCACGTACCATCCGTATTCCGGTTCACATGATTGAAACCATCAATAAAATGAACCGTATCTCGCGCCAATACCTGCAAGAAACCGGTGAAGAGCCTGATTCCGCCAAACTGGCCGAGCTGATGGAAATGCCGGAAGACAAAATCCGCAAAATCATGAAAATCGCCAAAGAGCCAATTTCCATGGAGACACCGATTGGTGATGACGACGATTCGCACTTGGGCGACTTCATCGAGGATGCTAACAACGTTGCACCGGCAGAAGCTGCAATGTACACCAGCCTGCACGAAGTAACCAAAGAAATCCTCGAAAGCCTGACGCCGCGCGAAGCCAAAGTTTTGCGTATGCGTTTCGGTATCGATATGAATACCGACCACACTTTGGAAGAAGTCGGCAAACAATTTGACGTAACCCGTGAACGTATCCGTCAAATCGAAGCCAAAGCCCTGCGCAAGCTGCGCCACCCGACCCGCAGCGACCGCCTCCGCAGCTTCCTCGACAGCGAAGAAAACAAATCATAAAAGTAAACCGCAGGTTGAAAGACCTGCGGTTTTTTATTGGAATACGAAAAGGCCGTCTGAAAACCAAATCTCAAAAGATTTAATCGTTTCAGACGGCCTTAAACTTATTTTGATAATTTATTCAGCCTCAGTGGTTTTCTTTTTCGGACGACGGCGACGACGTTTGGGTTTGCCGTCAGTTGATCCACTTTGTTTCTGACGTTTGTGATCATTGGCCGCAGTCATTTGCTGGCGTGTTTCCTCATCGGCATGTTGGAAAGTTGTCCACCAAGAAGCCATCTCTTTATCAACCTCGCCAACCTCGCTACGCAAAATCAGGAAATCATAAGCGGCTCGGAAACGTGCTTGCGATAGCAGGCGATACGGGCGTGCGCCGCGCATATTGTCGAATTGCGGCTGAAATTGCCAGATTTCACGCATAGTTGCGGAAAATCGTTGCGGTACGCCCCAACCTTTTTCCACCGTATCACGCATGGTGTTCATCGCATCCATCAATGCAGGGACAGGTTTTTGTCCATGGCTTAGATTGCGTTGCCACATAGCATTTAGTGTCGGCCACAATACCGCCGCCAATACGAAACCGACGGAAACGGACTTATCCGCACGGATACGCTCATCGGTATTTTTCAAGGCCAACATAATCATACGTTTATCGGCCGTTTCGGCAGTTTTCAAGGCATCTAAAAGCGGATGGATGCCTTCGGGAATACCCAAATCGTTTAGCCGTTTCAAACAGGCACGGGAATAACCGGAAAACAGGATTTTCAGAATTTCATCAAAAAGACGGGCTACAGGCTCATTTTTCAGACGGCCTGCATATTCGGCAATCGGCAAAGCAGTTTGCTCTTCCACTTTAAAACCCAATTTGCCCGACAAACGGACAGCGCGAAGAATACGGACAGGATCTTCCTGATAGCGTTCGGCAGGATCGCCTATCATCACCAATTTTTTATCGGCAACATCAGCCACGCCCTGATGGAAGTCCCAAATCTCCTCTTTAATCGGGTCGTAATACAGCGCATTGCAAGTAAAGTCGCGGCGCATGGCATCTTCTTCAATGCTGCCGTAAGTATTGTCCTTCATAATGCGGCCTTGCGCATTTTGCTGAACCTTATTGCCACCGCGGAACGTCGTGACTTCAATGGTTTCAGGTCCGATCATCACATGAACGATTTGGAAGCGGCGGCCGATAATGCGGCTGCGGCGGAATACTTTGCGGATTTGCTCCGGCGTGGCATCGGTTGCAATATCAAAGTCTTTGGGCTCAACCCCGAGCAACAAATCCCGAACGGCACCGCCCACAACATAAGCCTGAAAACCGGCTTCATGCAGGCGTTTGGCAACTTTCTCCGCGGCAAAGCTCAACATATCCGCGCAGATACCGTGTTGCTCAAACGGGATAATTTCCTTTTCTGGCAACGATTTGACGTGTTTTTTAGGCAACACTTTATGCAGCCATTTTTTTAACATAAGCAGCTCTTTTCACAATAAAAAAGGCCGTCTGAAACTTGTCTGGCTTAAGCCTTTGCACAATATTCTGCCGCAGAAGGGGCAAAACATTGAGCAAAGGCTTCAGACGGCCTAAAAAAGACGTGCCATTATACCTTATGGAAGTTCGATTAATTAGCGTATTGGCAAAAAATATCGGCTATAATGACGGTCTGACAACGATTCAGGCAGAACATCATGTACCACTACAAATCCGAAGCTACCCAATTCCTCGACAAACTCATGGAAGACAATCCCGAAATGGAAGCGCAACGCCTCGAAAACCGCCATTTGCTGTGGGATGTTACCCTCAATCCGACAGAGCAGGCCGAATTTGAAGCGGCCAAAGTCAACAAAAAACCCTATACCTACTATCAAGACTAATCCCGCATCGGCATGACGACCAACACGCACAATACCGATCCGGCATTACAACATTACCTCAACAGCATCGGCCAATCCGAACATCCCGTTTTGACCGCATTGCGCGAGCGCACCCAATCACATCGTCTGGGAAAGATGGCTATCGCCCAAGAGCAGGCAGCCATGTTGGTGTGGTTAGCCAAATTATTGAATGCCCAAAAATATTTGGAAGTTGGCGTCTTTACCGGTTACAGCAGCACCGCCATGGCGCTTGCCCTCCCCGAAGACGGCAAAATCACGGCTTGCGACATTAATGTAACCTTTACCGATATTGCCTGCGAAACATGGCAGGCGGCAGGCGTAGTGCATAAAATCTCGCTTCATCTGCAACCGGCTTTGCTGACTTTGGACGATTTGATTGCGCAAGGCGAATCGGAAAGCTACGACTTGGCACTTATTGATGCCGACAAACCTCCTACGCCGAGATATTTCGAACGCTGTTTGCAACTGGTACGGAGCGGCGGCGTGATTGCCATCGACAATATCTTATTGGGTGGGCGCGTCATGAATGAAGCTGCTGAAAATGATCCGCCCAGCTTGGATATCCTGCGCCATTTCAACCAAAATCTGCCGCACGATACACGCATTATTCCCATTACCCTGCCTGTCGGCGACGGTTTGACATTGCTACTAAAAAAATAAAACGACACAATCCGATGAAAACATTATCACATTCCCTGTTTCTTTTGCCGCTTACTCTATTGGCCGCATCGTGCGCCGTTTCCCATCCTCCCCAACCTGCCGACAATCCCAACTTTGTCCTGCCGGATATTCCGCGTGAGCCTTTGCATGAAAAAAATATTCCCTATCCACGTTTGGACGCACAAACCCAGATTGACCACTTGGGCATACAAATCGCCCGACTGGAACGCACGGTTGAAGAATTAAATCAACGCTTGCACACATTGGAACAACAACGAAACATCAAACGTCCGACTACTTCGGCTTCCAAACCCCAAGCCCAGCGATTAGACGACCGCAAGCTGAAAATGAACTATTTGGCCAATGGCGGCAGCGTGCTGTCTGAAACAGACTCAGCCGCACAAAACGAACTGCGCCTTTATAATCAGGCGCAAAAATACTACCAACGCAACAACTTCTCCGCCGCAGTGGCCATTTTGAAAGAGGCAGACGGCGGCAACGGCAGCGAAATTGCCCGCCGCAATATGTACCTGCTCCTGCAAAGCCAACAACGTCTGGGTAACTGCGAATCCGTTATCGAAATCGGTAACCGCTACGCTAATCGATTCCGCAACAGCCCTCAAGCTCCCGATGCCATGTACAGCATCGGCCAGTGCCAATACAAACTGCAACAAAAAGACATCGCCCGCAGCACATGGCGCAAACTGATACAAAGCTTCCCCAACAGCGAAGCGGCAAAACGCGCTTCCATCAGCATTAAACAAAGATAAACGTTCAGACGGCCTTGTCATTCCCAAGGCCGTCTGAATATTTTTTACCCTTAATCCATTCAAGCAAAAGGAACTCCTCATGATCCAAGTCGGCATTATTATGGGCAGCAACAGCGATTGGCCGGTGATGCAGCAGGCAGCACAATTTCTCAAAGAATTCGGCGTTGAATACGAAGCGCGTGTCGTCTCTGCACACCGTACGCCTGATTTGATGTTTGAATACGCCGCAACCGCACGCGAACGCGGCATCAAAGCCATCATTGCGGGCGCGGGCGGCGCGGCACACCTGCCCGGCATGGTTGCTGCCAAAACCACGGTTCCCGTATTGGGCGTTCCCGTACCCAGCAAATACCTGCGCGGCGAAGACTCCCTGCTTTCGATTGTGCAAATGCCCAAAGGCGTTCCTGTTGCCACATTTGCCATTGGCGAAGCCGGTGCGGCCAATGCAGCGCTGTTTGCCATTTCACTTTTGGCCAACGAAAACCCTGAATTGGCTGAAAAACTGGCCGCTTTCCGTGCCAAACAAGAACAAACCGTTCTTGCCATGGAGTTGCCCGAAGCATAAGGAACTAAGGCCGTCTGAAAGTTGTAAATGGAAACTTTGATTTCGTTTTACGATTATTCAGACGGCCTTAGTCTTTTATCAAATTGAATTAATACCATGAAAACCCTAGCATTCGTCCTACTCGCCACCCTGCTTTGCGCCTGCCAAAGCCCAAGCACTCCCGCTCAATCAACTGCCACTCCATCTCAACATCAAGCCCAAGATACAACCGGCAACCTGATTATCTTCTATGATGCCCAAATCGGTTCTGCGCCATTGCTAAAAGCAGTGAAAACCTCCGGCGCAACTTTGGTTTACGAATACAAAAACCTGCACGGCATTGCTATTCATCCGTCCTCCAAGACCAATATTGAAGATGCTATTGCCTATTTCAAGAAGGTAAACGGCGTTTTGTCTGTCGAACAAGACCGACTGCTTAAACTTCAATAAACAAACTATTTTTTGACCAAATAAAAAAGGCCGTCTGAAACGCATCACTACGATTTCAGACGGCCTTTACCTTTTCAATAAATTAAATCATGCCTCTGCCTTGTGCTTTTGGCTTGGCTTGACCAAATTCCAATTTGCTCAGTGCAGACAGATAAGCCTTGGCAGTCGCCACCAACACATCGGTATCTGCGCCTTGACCGTTGACCACACGATCGCCACGTTGCAGGCGGACAGAAGTTTCGCCTTGGCTTTCCGTGCCTTGCGTCACCGCGTTGACAGAGTAAATCTGCAAGGTCGCGCCACTTTGAGCCACGCTTTCAATGGCTTTAAAGATCGCGTCAACAGGGCCGGAGCCGGTAGCGGTAGCGTGTTTTTCTTCGCCGCGAATACTGAACACGATATTGGCACGAGGCTCTTCACCGGTTTCGGTACTGATTTTTTGAGAGATGAATTTGTAGCTTTCAGTGTTCAGGCTGCCCATTTCATCAGACACCAAAGCATGCAAGTCTTCATCAAAGATTTCGCGTTTCTTATCCGCCAGCTCTTTAAAGCGTGCAAATGCCGCATTCAACGCCTCTTCGCTTTCCAATTCGATGCCCAAATCTGCCAGCTTGGTTTTGAAAGCATTCCGGCCGGACAGTTTGCCCAAGGTCAGGCGGTTGGTTGACCAGCCGACCGATTCGGCAGTCATGATTTCATAGGTTTCAGGGTGTTTCAACACGCCGTCTTGGTGGATGCCTGATTCGTGTGCAAAGGCGTTTGCGCCGACCACCGCCTTGTTGGGCTGAATCGGATAGCCGGTAATGGTGGACACCAGTTTGGATACCGGCACGATTTGCGTGGTGTCGATGCCGGTTTCCAAGCCGAACAAATCATGACGTACTTTCAACGCCATCACGATTTCTTCAAGGCTGGCATTACCTGCGCGTTCGCCCAAACCGTTGATGGTGCATTCCACTTGGCGCACGCCTGCCTGAACAGCGGCCAGCGAGTTGGCAACCGCCATACCCAAGTCGTTGTGGCAGTGGGTCGACCAGACTACTTTGTCGCCGTTGGGTACGCTTTTGATGATGTTGCTGATACGCTCGTACCACACGGAAGGGATGGAGTAGCCGACGGTATCGGGAATATTGATGGTGGTCGCGCCCGCTTCGATAACCGCCGTAAAGATTTTGGCGAGGAAGTCCAAATCCGAACGCACGGCGTCTTCGGCGGAAAATTCCACATCGTCGGTGTATTCTTTGGCGATTTTCACTGCTTTGACCGCCGCATCGATGACCTGCTGCGGCTTCATTTTCAGTTTGTGCTCCATGTGGATGGGGCTGGTGGCGATAAAGGTATGGATGCGTTTTTTCGGAGCGGGGGAAACGGCTTCGCCTGCCTTACGCACATCGTTTTCAACGGCACGCGCCAACGAGCAGACTGTGGATTTGGTGATGATTTTGGCAATCGCATTGACCGACTCGAAATCGCCCGGGCTGGCAGCGGCAAAACCCGCCTCAATCACATCCACGCCCATTTTCTCCAACTGGCGGGCAATGCGGATTTTCTCCTCTTTGGTCATGGATGCACCGGGCGACTGCTCGCCATCGCGCATGGTGGTGTCGAAAATAATTACGCGGTTGGTCTGTGTCATTTCTGTTCTCTCCAGAGATTCGTTTTTTTGTAAAAAAGCATTCAAATCCAGCGGTCTGCCTTGCGCTTCCGCCAAAGCGGTCAATTTTTGCAACTGAGCCAAAGGCAGGGAACCGCGTGTACGCCATTTGTAGATAGCCGCTGTGGTCGCAGCATTTTCCGGGTCGTGCTGTTTCAGGGCTTCGGCCAGTGCGTTGACGCCACCAAAATAGGCAACCAAACGGTCAATGTCTAATTGCATGATGTTCCTTGTCCAAATCTGATTAAGATTATTGTGTTCTGGTTTTGCATTATACTCATTTTAGACAAAACGACAATCTATTTTTATCGAAATATTGGTATTAATTTCAAAATTTGAAAAATTTTTATACACTTTGTCCAATTAGGACTATTAAAAGCCCCTCTCAAACCGAACCTATCCTAAATATAGTAAACTAATCCCTTATTTCCTCGATTTGAAACACATTATGCCCCACACCATCCCCACCAACCGCTCCGACATCGAATGGCGCAACGAAAGTACACAAAAACCGCCCAAGCAGGCGGTTTACATACAAGAAGCAGGTGCAGCAGAAATTTTAAAAAATGCCCACGCGCAAACTGCAACTGTTTGGACTGGCGATTTTCACAATGCCAAGCAAGTCTTGGCCGCAATGAAAAAACGTATCCGCAGGCCGTCTGAAAAAAAGAAAGACGCACCTGCCGATATTCAGACGGACTTCCACACCCACCGTATGAAACAGGCGCAACAAAGCCGTTTGCTCAATATGCTTGCCGTTGAAATCCAACCGAATTTTCAACTGGACAATGCACGCGCACCCGACATCTACGCCGCCCTTCGCGATGTTTACGACACACCAAACGACAAACCGTTTCTTTTGCCGCTGAATCAATTACTGGGTTTTATCGGCGCGCACGAGTGGCACAAAAAAGGTATAGATATTCCGCAGCTAGACAGAAAAATCCATGTTCCTTTCGGCGTATTCTCTCCACTGCGTGGCGAATATTTGGATTTAATCGCCCAAGTGCCACTCGCTCCCAATATTCAGACGGCCTTTGACATCGGCACCGGCTCAGGCGTGATTGCCGCAATTTTGGCCAAACGAGGCATACCCGACATCATTGCCACAGACACCAACCCCAAAGCAATTGCCTGCGCCACAGCAAATCTCGAACGCCTAGGCTTGAATAAAGCCGTCAACATCCAATCGATTGATTTATTTCCCGAAAGTTGCGCCGACCTTATCGTCTGCAATCCGCCTTGGTTGCCGGCAAAACCAACCTCCGCTATTGAAACTGCCCTTTACGATCCCAATCATGCCATGCTGACTGCATTCCTCAACGGCGTACACAAGCACTTAAATCCAAACGGCGAAGCCTGGCTGATTATTTCCGACTTGGCAGAACACTTGCATTTGCGCGATAAAGACTTTCTAAACCGATACTTTCAGACGGCCTCGCTCAATGTAGTCGATATTTTGAAAACCAAACCGCAACACAAAAAAGCAATAGATGAATCCGATCCTTTGGCGTTTGCCAGAAACAAGGAAACTACTTATCTATACCGTTTGAAAGCGATATAAAATCAAGGCCGTCTGAACATTCAGACGGCCTTTAAGCATTTCCATAAAAAAACGGCATATCCGTAAAGATATGCCGTCGATGGGAGCAGGGACTGCTATATTTGGCAGTGGTTTGTGTTTTAGTCCTCTTGCGCCGCTGTTTGCAGGTAGTTTGGCAAACCAACTTTACCAATCAATTCCTGCTGAGTTTCGAGCCAGTCGATGTGTTCTTCGTTGATGTCTTTTTGTTTTTCCAACAAATCACGGCTGACGTAGTCTTGTTGCTCTTCTGCAAGAGCGATGGCTGCAACCAAAGCATCATGTTTTTCATACTCTTTTTTCAGATCACAGGCAATGATTTCTTCGGTAGATTCACCGATCAACAGTTTACCCAATTCTTGCAGATTAGGCAGGCCTTCCAAGAACAAAATACGCTCGATCAAATCGTCTGCGGATTTCATTTCGCGGATGGACTGTTTGAAGAAGTGTTCGCCCAATTCTTCAAAGCCCCAGTTTTTCAAAATGCGGGCATGCAGGAAGTATTGGTTGATGGTAATCAGCAACAAACCTAAGTTTTTGTTCAGCTCGCGAATAACTAAGCGATCGCCTTTCATATTCAGCTCCTTATATGTTATACGCTAGATTACAGTTGGCTTTGGTAGTAGTTGCCTTCGCCAACCAATTCGATCAGACGCAGTTGTTGTTCCAACCAGTGAGCGTGATCTTCTTCAGTGTCTTTCAGTTGGGCAACCATCAAATCACGGGTAACATAGTCTTGAGCTTCTTCGCACAATTTGATACCTTTTTTCAGCGCATCGCGTACTTCGTATTCAGTGTTCAAGTCTGCTTTCAGGCAAGAGATTACGTCAGTACCGATGTTCAGTTCGGCACGGGTCATTTTAGGCGTACCGCCCAACATCAGGATACGACGGATGAAGTCTTCGGCGTGAGTGGTTTCTTCTTCCATCTCGTGATTCAAACGTTCGAACAGTTTGGTGTAACCCCATTCAGAGTACAGGCGAGAGTGGATAAAATATTGGTCGCGAGCAGCCAACTCACCAGACAATAATTCGTTCATGTAATCAATAACTGCTTGGTTGCCTTGCATAATTCTTTCTCTTTCTTTAAGAAAAGTTGACGATCACGAAATGAAGATTCGTGTGTTGTTATGGAATGAGGTAATTGTATGCACAAGTAGCACTTTTGACAAATTTTCTATTTAAAATACAAACAATTATCAAAAAATTTAGCCCACCAAAAAGGCCGTCTGAAAAATTAATTCACTGTTTTTAATAACAATTTTTTGACATTAGTATTAAGAATCCATTGCATTATTCAAAAAACATTTACATTTATTAACCATAAATAAAAGCAAATAATCCAACAAAATCAATCAAATTTAATTATTAACTATTCTCAACTGCTTTTGCCTCATTTTTTTAAATCTTCTACTCCGTCAATACTTAGGAATCGTGCTATAATTGCCAGTTATCTTTTTTTTAAGCACCTAGCTGAAACACGTAAATCATCATGAAACAAATCCGCAATATTGCCATCATCGCCCACGTCGACCATGGCAAAACCACATTAGTTGACCAATTACTGCGTCAGTCCGGTACATTCCGTTCCAACCAGCAAGTAGAAGAGCGCGTAATGGACAGCAACGATCTTGAAAAAGAGCGCGGCATTACCATTCTCGCTAAAAACACCGCCATCGATTACGAAGGCTACCACATCAACATCGTAGATACCCCGGGACACGCCGATTTTGGTGGCGAAGTGGAACGTGTATTGGGCATGGTTGACTGCGTCGTACTGTTGGTTGACGCACAAGAAGGCCCTATGCCGCAAACCCGTTTCGTGACCAAAAAAGCCTTGGCTTTGGGTCTGAAACCTATCGTTGTTATCAACAAAATCGACAAACCGTCTGCTCGTCCAAGCTGGGTTATCGACCAAACATTCGAATTGTTCGACAACTTGGGCGCAACCGACGAGCAGTTGGACTTCCCGATTGTCTACGCTTCCGGTTTGTCTGGTTTCGCCAAGCTGGAAGAAACCGACGAGAGCAGCGACATGCGCCCGCTGTTCGACACCATCCTAAAACACACGCCGGCACCGAGTGGCAGCGCGGACGAACCGCTGCAACTGCAAATTTCCCAACTCGACTACGACAACTACACCGGCCGCCTCGGCATCGGCCGCATCCTGAACGGACGTATCAAACCCGGCCAAGTCGTTGCCGTGATGAACCACGAGCAGCAAATCGCCCAAGGCCGCATCAACCAGCTTTTGGGTTTCAAAGGCTTGGAGCGCGTACCGCTTGAAGAAGCCGAAGCCGGCGACATCGTGATTATTTCCGGTATCGAAGACATCGGTATCGGCGTAACCATCACCGACAAAGACAACCCCAAAGGCCTGCCGATGTTGAGCGTGGACGAACCGACGCTGACGATGGACTTTATGGTTAACACCAGCCCGCTGGCGGGTACAGAAGGCAAATTCGTAACCAGCCGCCAAATCCGCGACCGCCTGCAAAAAGAATTGCTGACCAACGTCGCCCTGCGCGTGGAAGATACCGCCGATGCCGACGTGTTCCGCGTATCCGGACGCGGAGAACTGCACCTGACCATTTTGCTGGAAAACATGCGCCGCGAAGGCTACGAACTCGCCGTCGGCAAACCGCGCGTCGTTTACCGCGACATCGACGGTCAAAAATGCGAACCTTATGAAAACCTGACTGTGGACGTACCCGACGACAACCAAGGCGCGATAATGGAAGAACTCGGCCGCCGTCGCGGAGAACTGACCAATATGGAAAGCGACGGCAACGGCCGCACCCGCCTCGAATACCATATTCCCGCGCGCGGCTTAATCGGTTTCCAAGGCGAATTCATGACCCTGACGCGCGGTGTCGGTCTGATGAGCCACGTGTTCGACGACTACGCGCCCGTGAAACCCGATATGCCCGGCCGCCACAACGGCGTGCTGGTGTCCCAAGAGCAGGGCGAAGCGGTCGCTTACGCCTTGTGGAATTTGGAAGACCGCGGCCGTATGTTCGTATCGCCCAACGACAAAATCTACGAAGGCATGATTATCGGCATCCACAGCCGTGACAACGATTTGGTCGTCAATCCGCTCAAAGGTAAAAAACTCACCAACATCCGAGCCAGCGGCACCGACGAAGCCGTGCGCCTGACCACGCCGATCAAACTGACGCTGGAAGGCGCGGTCGAGTTTATCGATGATGACGAACTCGTTGAAATCACGCCGCAGTCCATCCGCCTGCGTAAGCGTTACCTGAGCGAATTGGAACGTCGCCGTCATTTCAAAAAACTGGACTAATTCTCTTTGATTGATACGTTTTAAAATTAAGGCCGTCTGAAAAGTGTTTTAGAAATCCTAAATTTCATTTTTACACTTTCAGACGGCCTTTTATCATCTGTTCAAATAAAGTAAATTGGCATTTCTTCCGCTTGTACCGCTGCCTCATCAGTACGATCATTCTTACGATATTGCCCCGGCGATACCCCATATTGCTTTTTAAATGCCTTGCCAAAATGCGTTTCCGATTGAAAACCGACCGAAAGCGCAACCGATAAAACCGAATCCGCCGTCTGTTTCAACAATAATGCCCCCTGTTGCAAGCGAATACTGTTAACAAAGGCATGCGGGCTTGTTCCCGTCTGCTGCTTAAATACCCGCATCAACTGGGCGCGAGATAAGTTGGCAATCGCAGTCATTTTCTCGATATTCCATTCCTCTTCCGGCTTATCCACTACTGCCTGAAGCAAATTCCGCAGGCGTTTGTCCTGCCAACCATTCAGCAAACCGCTTAATTGCGCTTCCCCATTTTTCTCCAGGCTGGCTCGAAGTAGAAATACCAGCAACACCGAAGCCAATGCGTTCACAACCGCTACCGAACCGGCCAAAGCCTGACCGCTCTCATATTGCAACAATGCCACCAAATACTGTAAAGAAGGATGGTTGATATTCAGCAAAACCGTGTCAGGCAGCCCCGACATAATATCCGCCTGAGCTTCATATTCAAACCGCGCGCAGAAAAGATGCAAAGCCGCATCGCCTCCTGCATGACTCTGCTTGACTTTAAATGCGCCTTTTTCACTCGTCAGCACGCTGACACCGAGATTTTCACAACTGCTATCACTGCTCAAAGTATGCCCTACGCTGCGCGGGAAAAAAATGATATCCCCCGCACTTAGCAGCCTTGCCTCTTGCTCCCCATCCATTCGGATATAACCTGAACCGGCTGTTACGATATGCACCAAACCATGAGCACGCTTTGGTTCATGCCGCACATACCACTCCCCCTGAAACAGACATTGAACATCCACGCTGCCTTTTACCTGCGCCAATTCGACCAGCCTATCTAAAATATCCATAGTGTTTTTTACCAATAAATGAGATGTTTTGACGATTTAAATCTTCCAATTATTGTAATAATACACACACTAAACACAAACGGATAGGATTTTTTATCTTATCCACCCACCTTAAGAAAGGACATATCATGTTTAAAGACTGGCCTGAACATACCGCCTTAGTAAAAAAATCATTCGGTGAATTGGGTAAAAACCATCCTAAAATGCTGCAAGCCTACGGCGCACTGGATCAAGCAGCCGCTGCCGAAGCACTGGATGCCAAAACACGCGAACTGATCGCCATTGCCGTTGCCATTACCACACGTTGCGAAAGCTGCATCAGCGTGCATGCAGCCGCCGCAGCCAAAGCAGGTGCAACCGAAAGCGAAATCGCCGGCGCATTGGCCACCGCTATCGCACTGAATGCTGGTGCCGCTTATACATACGCTTTGCGCGCTTTAGAAGCAGTAGAAACCCAACGCTAATCGGTTTGTAAAATCAGGCCGTCTGAAAGCCGACTCCCCTTTCAGACGGCCTGATGAAATGCTAGACTGATAAAGTTATCATATTGTTTTCTGTCTAACAGGGGATTGAACCATGAAGAAACTGCTGACCGCCGTACTTTTTACCGCCGCTATTGCCACTCCTTTGGCTGCTTCCGCAGCCTCTATGCCTAAGGTTGAAAAAAGCGCGGCACAGCCTGCAAAAGCAAAAGGCGTTTGGATTGATGTCCGCTCTGCCGAAGAATTTAAAGAAGGCCACTTGCAAGGTGCACTCAATATCCCTCATGACCAAATCGTTGACCGCATCAAATCCGTCAGCCCGGATAAAAATGCGCCGGTAAACCTCTACTGCCGCAGCGGCCGCCGTGCAGAAGCCGCGCTGACCGAGCTGAAAAAAGCCGGCTACACCAACGTAACCAACTATGGCGGTTATGAAGATTTGGTAAAAAAAGGTTTGAAATAAACCTAGCTGATTTTAAAAAGGCCGTCTGAAACTTTTCAGACGGCCTTTATTGCCATTACAGACAGCAACTTCCAAATCTCAAACGTTTGCTGAGACCGGTTTCGTGAATTAATTGTTTGATAACCAAAATATTGGTGTTATCGGCCAACGCGCGAATACTGTGTGCTTCCATCGGCTCAAGACGGATAACTTGCAAGCCTTCTGTTTGCAAAACTTCGCCCACCGTTTTGATTTCGGCTTTGCCGTTTAAAACCAAAAGCAAAATAATCGCATCCGCCTCATATGTCGGAATTTCATTATCCTTCTGCAGTGAAAGCTGAACAATCTCCTGATTGCCGTCTGAAGCAATCACGCCGCCCAATAAAGCTTTGGGGTCTAACTCATAATGTTTCATTATTATCCTTTCCGCCCAAACGTTGCCGATTCGTGGACAATCGCTCAAGCAAACCAGTACAATACCGCCCATCTTACCGATAGACACAATATTGTCACATGAACATATTAATCTCAAACGACGATGGTTATCTTGCGCCCGGTTTGGCAGTTTTGGCAAGAGTGTGCGCAGAATTTGCCAATGTCAGGGTGGTTGCTCCCGAACGCGATCGCAGCGGCGTCAGCAATTCCCTGACTTTAGACCGTCCTTTACAACTAAAACAGGCGGAAAATGGGTTTTACTATGTCAACGGTACTCCGACCGACTGCATTCATGTTGGCCAGCACGCCCTTGCCAATTTCAAACCCGACTTAGTCTTGTCCGGCATTAATAACGGCGCGAACATGGGCGACGATACGCTTTATTCCGGTACAGTTGCCGCCGCGACGGAAGCCTACCTGATGGGCATTCCCGCCATTGCTTTCTCACTTGCCGACTCCAGCGGCCGTTATTGGGAAACCGCAGAAAAAGCCGCTTGGATACTGCTTTCCTACTTTCTCAAACGCCCTATTTCCGCACCCATCTTATGGAACATCAATATCCCTGCCGTCGCACCTGAGGATATCCAAGGCATAAAAATTACACGGCTCGGCCGCCGTCATCATGAACAAAGCATTGTTCCCATGTATAATCCACGTGGCGAACAAATTTATTGGATTGGGCCGGTCGGCGATGTTTCCGACAGCGAAGAAGGTACCGACTTTGGCGAATGCGCGTCCGGCTTCATCACGATTACCCCCCTGCAAGTCGATTTGACTGCCTACGGACAAATGGAGCAAACCGCTTCCTTTTGGTCAGAAATCCCTGCGCCTTAACAGTCCCTAACAGCCGAACACTTGAGAAACAAGCATATTTTTATTATGATATGTTCCGATGAGAACAATTACCCGAATACGAAAGTCATTAACATGTTGAAAAAAAGTGTATCTTATGCCAGATCGGCAGCTTTGGTTTTATTACTTGCAGCCTGTGCCAGCCAACAACCGGCTCCTGTAGTCGTCGGCACACAAAGCGGTGGTTCAACAGCAAGCTCTACCGCTGACAATCCTTACGGTGCAGCGCCTTACAATACCAACACCAGCCCAGCGGCAGATGCTCCATACACTCCGCCGGCAAGTACACCTGCTCCAACGTACAACAGCGGCAGCATCGGCACTTACACGCCTTCTTATGCGCCTGTTGATATTAATGCAGCGACACATACTGTTGTTCGTGGTGATACCGTTTACAACATCTCCAAACGCTACAACATTACCCAAGACAATCTGCGTGCATGGAATAACCTGGCCGACAACACCATCAACATTGGTCAAACCCTGCGCGTGAAACCTGAAGGCTACGTTGCACCTGCAGCTTCTGCAAGCAAACCTTCTACTCCAACAACTACAACCACTGCTCCGGCTCCAAGCACTCCTGCCAATACACCAACCGTGTCTACCGGCAGCAGCCGCAACGTCAGCGGCATCACATGGCAGCGTCCGACTACCGGTAACGTTATCGCCAACTTCGGCGGCAGCAACAAAGGTGTGGATATCGCCGGTACGCAAGGCCAGCCTGTTGTTGCAGCGGCAGACGGTAAAGTCGTTTACGCAGGCTCAGGCTTGCGCGGTTACGGCAACTTGGTCATCATCCAACACAACTCCTCATTCTTGAGCGCATACGGCCACAACCAACGCCTGCTGGTTAATGAAAACCAAACCGTTAAACGCGGTCAAACCATTGCGCACATGGGTAATACCGATGCATCTCGTACCCAGTTGCACTTTGAAATCCGTCAAAACGGTAAACCGGTCAATCCGGCAAATTATGTTGCCTTCTAAGCTGATTCAAGCAACCTAATTTCAATTCAATCCCTGCCTAAATGTCATTTAGGTAGGGATTGTTTGTACCGGTTTCCCATGAAATTTCATCTTCCCTTTCTTTATACCCTGCTATTGGGCGGTTGCGCCGCGTTTTTGCCATCCTTGGACGAACGCACCCAAAGCAGTTATCTTGACATACCTGCAACACCGCGGCTGGACAGCGCATTAGGCATTCCTTCTACGTCCTCCAAGACCGATGTCTCCCATATCTATCTGCTGAACGATGCCCATGAAGCCTTTGTCGCCCGTGCAGCCCTGATTGAGTCCGCCGACCATACCCTCGATTTGCAATACTATATTTGGCACAACGACATCTCCGGCAAGCTTCTGTTCAACCTGATTCATCGCGCGGCCGAACGCGGCGTCCGTGTGCGTTTGCTTTTGGACGACAACAACACCAACGGCATGGATGATCTCCTGCTGGCACTCGACAATCATCCCAATATCGAAGTCCGTCTGTTTAATCCCTTTATTTTCAGAAAATGGCGTGCACTCGGCTATGTTACCGACTTTCCGCGACTCAACCGCCGAATGCACAACAAATCGTTTACCGCCGATAACCGTGCCACCATTTTGGGCGGGCGCAATATCGGCGACGAATATTTTAAGGTTAACGACGATACCATCTTTGCCGACCTCGATATCCTCGCCACAGGCCGTGTCGTAACCGAAGTTTCCCAAGACTTCGACCGCTATTGGGCAAGCCATTCCGCTTATAACGCAACAAGTATCATCAAACGGGGAAACCTGCAAAAAGGATTGGCAGAGCTTAATTACACCGACCAAGATAAAAACCAAACACTCATCCGCTACCGCCAAAGCATCGAACACTCCAACCTCTATCAAAAAATGCAGAGCAACCTTATGGAGTGGCAAAGCGTCAGCACACGCCTGATCAGCGATGACCCGGCCAAAGGCTTAGACCGCGACCGGCACAAACCGCCTATTTCCGAACGCCTGCAAGACGCCCTCAAGCAACCCGAAAAAAGCGTTTACCTTGTCTCCCCTTATTTTGTACCCACAAAATCAGGCGTTAAGGCCATAGAAAAGCTGATTCACAACGGCGTGGCCGTTACCGTCCTGACCAACTCCCTCCAAGCGACCGACGTTGCCGCCGTCCATTCCGGCTACGTCAAATACCGCAAGCCCTTACTTAAAGCCGGGGTCAAACTTTATGAACTCCAGCCCAACCACGCCGTTCCGACCTCCAAAGACCGCGGCCTGACCGGTAGCTCCGCCACCAGCTTGCATGCCAAAACATTCATCGTGGACGAGAAACGCATTTTCATCGGCTCATTCAACCTCGACCCACGCTCCGCACGCCTCAATACCGAAATGGGTGTCGTCATCGAAAGCCCCGAAATCGCAGGCCAAATGCAGCGCACCCTCGTAACGACTACCCCAAGCTACGCCTATCAGGTAACGCTTGGCAATTACAACAAACTATACTGGTATGACCCAAGCGAAAAACGAACTTACGCACACGAACCCGAAGCCAAGTTCTGGAAACGGATTACTTCAAAAATCCTGTCCATCCTGCCCATAGAAGGATTATTATAGAGGCCGTCTGAAAACAGAAATTATGCGGCCGGAGGAATTCACCATGTCTCGACTCATCTGCAAAACCCTATTTGTTTGTACCACCGGCCTATTGTTGGCCTCCTGCGGCACCACCGGCAAACACAAATCCCACAAGCTGCAAACAACCGCCAGAAAAGTCCAACCTGTCCGCATTTCCCATATCGACCGCACCCAAGGTTCGCAGGAATTGATGCTTCACAGCCTAGGCCTAATCGGCACACCCTACAAATGGGGCGGCAGCACCACATCCACAGGCTTTGACTGCAGCGGCATGATCCAATTCGTCTATAAAAACGCCCTCAACGTCAATCTGCCACGCACCGCGCGCGATATGGCCGCAGCCAGCCGAAAAATTCCCGACAGCAAATTAAAAGCCGGCGATCTTGTCTTTTTCAATACCGGCGGCGCACACAAATATTCCCATGTCGGCCTCTACATCGGCAACGGCGAATTCATTCATGCACCCAGCAGCGGCAAAACCATCAAAACCGAAAAACTTTCCACTCCGTTCTACGCCAAAAACTATTTGGGCGCACATACTTTTTTTACTGAATAAATCAAGGCCGTCTGAAAGGTATCGCAATATCATCGATACCTTTCAATCTATTGCTAATAAGTAGAGCTTGATTGCCAGATAGGCCCATGCAAAAATTTACCCATAACAAAGCAATAGAAAGATAACACTCAGTTTCAACAGCTTAATTCATCTTCAGCCCTGTCATTTTGTAAGTACGAAACCATCAAGGATATATCATGCACACAGAATCCGTTCTAACCCTCCTTAAAACCCTGCAAAACCAAATCTGCACCGCGCTGGAGCAAGAAGATGGCGAAGCCAAATTTGTGCATGAAGCATGGACTGGGAAGCTGGGCATCGGCGAAACCCGCGTATTGAAAAACGGCGCAGTATTCGAGCAGGCAGGTGTGAATTTCTCGCATGTAAAGGGAACTCAAATGCCGGCTTCTGCTACGGCCCATCGTCCGGAATTGGCAGGCGCGGCGTTTGAAGCCATGGGCGTGTCGCTGGTCATTCATCCGAAAAATCCTTATGTTCCTACCAGCCATGCCAATGTGCGCTTTTTTATTGCCTACCCTGAAAATGCCGAGCCGGTTTGGTGGTTTGGCGGTGGCTTTGATTTGACGCCGTTTTATCCTTTTGAAGAAGATATCGTGCATTGGCACACAGTAGCGCGGGACGTATGCGCACCATTTGGTGAATCGGTTTATCCTGAATTCAAACAATGGTGTGACGAATATTTCTATTTGAAACACCGTAACGAAACACGCGGCGTGGGCGGCCTGTTTTTTGACGATTTAAACCGCTGGGATTTCGATACCTGCTTGAACTTTATCAAGGCAGTCGGGGAAGGCTATATCGCAGCGTATCTGCCGATTGTGACCAAACGCAAAAACACGCCTTATGGAGAACGTGAACGCGATTTCCAGCTCTACCGTCGCGGACGCTATGTGGAATTTAACTTGGTTTGGGACAGAGGCACGCTGTTTGGCCTGCAAAGCGGCGGCCGCACGGAAAGCATTTTGATGTCCATGCCGCCTTTGGTACGCTTTGAGTATCAATATGCGCCGGAAGAAGGTTCTCCAGAAGCCGCATTAAATCAATTTTTGGTAGCGCGAGACTGGCTGCAGGAATTCGGAAAATAATATCTGTTTGCAATACAGGCCGTCTGAAAGGCTGTTTTTAACCATCAATACTGCTTTTTCAGACGGCCTTTGCTTCAATTGCTTTGAATTTGCATACCTTTGCCTATTGTGCTGTTTCATCTCTATAGAGTTTTTGAGACAATGCGCCCATATAAAAATCACCTCACAAACCACACTAAAAAGGAATAATCGGTGAAACGCATTTTCTTATTTATCGCAACCAATATCGCAGTTCTGGTTGTCATCCGTGTTATTTTGGCCATCTTGGGCATCAACAGTACCGACCAAGTCGGCAGCCTGTTGGCTTATTCCACAGTCGTCGGTTTCAGCGGCTCGATTGTCTCCCTGCTGATGTCGAAAACCATCGCCAAACATTCGGTCGGCGCTGTTGTCATCGACCAGCCCCAAAGCGAAGAAGAAGTTTGGCTGTTGGCAACTGTTGAAGCGCAAGCCCGCCAATGGAATCTGAAAATGCCGGAAGTAGCCATTTACGACTCTCCCGAGCCTAACGCCTTTGCAACCGGTGCGACCAAAAACAGCTCGCTCGTCGCCGTCAGCACCGGCCTGCTCGACCACATGACCCGCGATGAAGTCGAAGCCGTTTTGGCGCATGAAATGGCGCACGTCGGCAACGGCGATATGGTAACGCTGACGCTGATTCAAGGTATTGTGAATACTTTTGTCGTCTTCTTGGCGCGTATCGTTTCCAGCATGGTGGCGCGCAACAATGACGGCAGCACTTCGCAAGGTACATATTTCATGGTCAGCATGGTATTGCAGATCGTATTCGGCTTCCTCGCCAGCATCATCGTGATGTGGTTCAGCCGCCAACGCGAATACCGCGCTGATGCAGGCGCTGCAAAATTGGTGGGTGCGCCGAAAATGATTGCCGCCCTGCAACGCTTAAAAGGCGGTACCAGCGACCTGCCGCAAACCATGACGGCAATGGGCATTGCCAGCGAAGCAAAAGATTCTTGGTTCAGCACCCATCCTTCTTTGGACAACCGCATCAACCGTTTGAAAAACCGCTAATCGAAAAACATCAAGGCCGTCTGAAACCTCAATTTCAGACGGCCTTTTTTTATTTCTTCATCAAAGCCCGCTTGATGATAATCATCCAGTCTTTTTTATCCAACAGCGGCCACCGGTTAAACACGTCATATTTGCAACCGTCCAGCTTCTGCAAAATCAACTGGCCGCCGACAATAATCATGCGCAGCTCAAAACCGATTCGTCCTTTGAGGGTTTTGCCCAACGGCGATCCGGCCTTCAGCATTTGAAAAGCACGTTGGCACTCATGCGCCATCAACCGTTGAAAAGCAAAGTCGGCTTTGCCGGCCGCAATCTGCTCTTCACTGACTTTAAACTTCTGCAAATCTTCCTGAGGGATGTACACGCGACCTTTCTGCCAATCTACCGCCACGTCCTGCCAGAAATTAATCAGCTGCAAGGCAGTGCAAATGCCGTCGCTTTGCGCCATGCTCACTTCGTCGGTTTGCCCGTACAAATGCAGCATAATGCGCCCCACCGGATTGGCGGACAAGCGGCAATAGGCAATCAATTCGCCAAAGTTTTCATAACGGGTTTTGACCACATCCTGACTGAACGCCGCCAGCAAATCATAAAACGGCTGCAACGGCAATTGAAACGGCTCAATCGCTTCGTTGTGCAAACGCTGCATCAAAGCCGTTTGCGGTTTCCCGCCTTGTGCAATGCGGTCTAACTCTGCCTTCAGCTCGTCCAGTTGGCGCAGGCGTTCGGCTGCTTCGGCATTGCCTTCGTCGGCAATATCGTCCGCCGTCCGTGCAAAAGCGTAAACGGCGTGAACCGGCTTGCGCAAACGGCGCGGCAGCACAATGGAGCCGACCGGGAAGTTTTCGTAATGATTGACTGACATGGGAAATCCGAAAATTTAAAATAAAATGTTTTTGCTGACAGGCCGTCTGAAATTCAGACGGCCTTACGTTTGGCCGCAAAGAAATCCTGCAATACGCTTTGGCATTCTTCTGCCAATATGCTGCCCAAAATTGCGGTATGCTTGTTCAGACGTTTGTCGGCAAACAAATCGACCACGCTGCCTGCTGCACCGGTTTTGGCTTCGGCCGCACCATAAATCACGCGCCCAACCCGCGCCTGTATCAAGGCAGATGCGCACATGGAGCAAGGCTCTAAGGTAATGTACACGTCGCAATCTTCCAAACGGTAGTTTTGTAAAGCTTTGCCGGCGGCGGCAAGCGCGTTGATTTCGGCGTGGTGGCTGACATTGTGGTCGCCAATGCAGGTATTGTGTGCCGCTGCGATTGCCTTGCCTTGATATACGATGACCGCGCCAACCGGCACCTCGCCCAATGTCGCCGATTGTCTGGCCTGTTCTATCGCCAGCCGCATAAAGGCTTCCATATCGCTTTGCGAAGGGAAAACGGCAACAGGCGGATGGTTTTTCAACGCCTCACCCAGTTCCGTCTTTCTCTCCTCGGAAATATGCCGGACATCAACACCTGAAACCAGCGCATCCAGTTGCCACAAGGTGCTTTTGGTTACGGTCAAACCCGACGCTTTCAGCAATAGAAATGCGCGGACTGCGCCGATTTCCTGTAAATCTTCCAGTGTACAAATGCCCAATTCTTTTAGCGCGGCCAATGTTTTAGGCGCAAATGGTGGCGTAGTCAGCATGGATTATTCCTGAAAATGCTGACGCGCCAAGGCTAAGGCCGTCTGAACATAATCGCTGTCTGCGTAAGGATCTAACGTGTGCGCCAAAGGAATTTTCCGCAACCAGGTCAACTGGCGTTTGGCAAGCTGGCGCGTGGCGACAATGCCTTTTTCGACAAAGGTGTCATAATCGGTTTCGCCTTCGAGATAATCCCAAGCCTGACGGTAGCCCACGCAGCGCATAGACGGCATATCGGCATACAGCTGCGGATAATCGCGGCGTAAAGCGTGTATTTCATCGAGGAAACCGTGTTCCAGCATATTTAAAAAGCGTTTTTCGATTTGCTGGTGTAACAAATGACGGTCTTCGGGAATCAAGGCAACCGTGCATAAATCCAATAAAGGCGCGGCCTGCTTCTGCTCCGTGAAATGTTCGCTCAAAGGCTTGCCGGTCAGAAGATAAACTTCCAAAGCGCGTTCAATACGCTGGCTGTCATTGGCTTTCAGACGGCCTGCCGTAATCGGGTCAACTTCCTGCAAACGGCGATACAGGCCTGCCAGACCGTGTTCGTTCTTTTCCGCCTGAAGTTGTGCGCGCACCGCCGTATCCGCACTGGGCAAATCGTTCAAACCTTCCGTCAGCGCGTGGAAATACATCATCGTACCGCCGACAATCAGCGGATAGCGACCGCGCGCATGTATTTCGTTCACCAAGCGCACGCAGTCGCCGACAAAATCCGCCGCGCTGTAACTTTCCAGCGGCGAGATAATATCAATCAAATGATGCGGTACGGCGGCAAGCTCTTCGGCAGTCGGCTTGGCCGTACCGATGTCCATGCCGCGATACACCAGCGCGGAATCCAGACTGATGATTTCCACCGGCAAAGATTGGGCAATATTTAAGGCTAGTGCGGTTTTACCGCCGGCGGTCGGGCCGAGTACGGCGAAGGCTTTGGGCGCATTCATAAGAAAACGGAAAAATTAAAAATGCGATTATAGCAAACCCGGGCAAACCATATTTCAGGCCGTCTGAAACATTTGCTCTACATTATCAAAAGCGTTACACTTGCTGCGCCGTTTCAGACGGCCTTTTATATTGATTTCAAACCTGCTGCTGCCGTCATTGCGCCGACAGTCAAGCCGTCAGCGACACTGCGTCGCTGTAAACACGAAAGAACACACTATGACCGTATCTCCCGTAGCCTTACGCCGTCAAACCGAGCGCAAGCCGCATCCGACTGCGCGTTATTGGAAAAAATGCGATGTCGAGGCTTTGTTTGGACTGCCTTTCCTCGACCTCGTTTTCCAAGCCGCCGAAATCCACCGCCAAAACTTCAACCCGCGCGAAATCCAACTCTCCACCCTGCTCTCCATCAAAACCGGCGGCTGCCCCGAAGATTGCGCCTACTGCCCGCAATCGGCACACCACAACACCAATCTGGGCAAAGAGCAGATGATGGATGTGGACGAAATCGTCGAAAAAGCCAAAATTGCCCAATCGCGCGGCGCCAGCCGTTTCTGCATGGGAGCGGCATGGCGCGGCCCTAAGCCCAAAGACGTAGCTGTCGTTTCCGAAATCATCAGCGCGGTGAAAGGCTTGGGCATGGAAGTGTGCGGCACCTTCGGCATGCTCGAAGACGGCATGGCGGAAGACTTCAAAAAAGCCGGTTTGGACTACTACAACCACAACCTCGACACCGACCCCGAACGCTACAACGACATCATCCACACCCGCAAACACGAAGACCGCATGGATACTTTGGGCAAAGTCCGCAATGCCGGTTTGAAAGTCTGCTGCGGCGGTATCGTCGGCATGAATGAAACCCGCGCTGAACGCGCAGGCCTGATTGCCAGCCTTGCCAACCTCGACCCTCAGCCCGAAAGCGTGCCGATCAACCAGTTGGTTAAAGTAGAAGGCACGCCGCTGGCCGATGCCGAAGATTTGGACTGGACGGAATTTGTCCGTACCATCGCTGTAGCGCGGATTACGATGCCGCACAGCTACGTCCGCCTGTCCGCAGGCCGCAGCAATATGCCGGAATCCATGCAGGCCATGTGTTTCATGGCTGGCGCAAACTCGATTTTCTACGGCGACAAGCTGCTGACTACAGGCAATCCGGGTGAAGACGGTGACCGCCTGCTGATGGAAAAACTGAATTTGTATCCGCTGCGCTTTGAATTGGAAGAAGAATACAAAGCCGTGCAGGAAACGCCCAAAATCAAAGTCGACTATTAACCGCCATCATAATGCCGTCTGAAAGGACAGGCTTTCAGACGGCATACGGCACTCCGGCACGCGGCGCAACATCAGGCGCGGCGCGTGCCGCCCCGTCCGAAGCCTGATAAACAAACCGATAAGGAAATACGATGAAACACATACTCCCCCTGATTGCCGCATCCGCACTCTGCATTTCAACCGCTTCGGCACATCCTACCGGCGAACCGTCCACCCAAAACGAAACCGCTATGACCACGCATACCCTCACCTCAAAATACAGCTTTGACGAAACCGTCAGCCGCCTTGAAACCGCCATAAAAAGCAAAGGAATGGACATTTTTGCCGTCATTGACCATCAGGAAGCCGCCCGCCGAAACGGCTTAACGATGCAGCCGGCAAAAGTCATCGTCTTCGGCACGCCCAAAGCCGGCACGCCGCTGATGGTCAAAGACCCCGCCTTCGCCCTGCAACTGCCCCTGCGCGTCCTCGTTACCGAAACGGACGGCAAAGTACGCGCCGCCTATACCGATACGCGCGCCCTCATCGCCGGCAGCCGCATCGGTTTTGACGAAGTGGCAAACACTTTGGCAAACGCCGAAAAACTGATACAAAAAACCGTAGGCGAATAAGCCCGTCGCCGACATAAAAGGCCGTCTAAAACTTTTTCAGACGGCCTTTTATCGTTATTCAGCATCAAAACCTTCAATCTTCCGTATCCACTCTTCCTTTTCCTCCTCGCTCAAAAACGAAGCGCGGAACGAATTGGCGCACAAGGTTTTGATTTCTTCCGCACTCAAATCCAAAGCCTCGGCAAGCGCTTCAAAATTGCGGTTCATATAGCCGCCGAAATACGCCGGATCATCGGAATTGACGGTTACCAACACGCCGCGTTGCAACATACGGCGCAAATTGTGTTTTGCCATTTCAGGGAACACTTTTAATTTCAAATTACTCAACGGGCAAACGGTCAACGGCATTTGCTCTTTAATCAAACGCGCCATCAATACCTCATCTTCTTCCGCCCGTACGCCATGATCGATACGGCGGACATGCAGCAAGTCCAAAGCCTCGTAAACATATTCCGGTGGGCCTTCTTCTCCGGCATGAGCCACCGTCAACAAACCCTCCGCCCGTGCCTGAGCAAACACGCGCTCGAACTTAGACGGCGGATGCCCCAGTTCGCTCGAATCCAAGCCTACGCCGATGATGTGTTCTTTATAAGGCAAAGCCTGATTTAAGGTTTCAAATGCGCTTTCTTCCGACAAATGGCGCAGGAAACACATAATCAAACGCGTACTTATGCCCCATTGCTGCCCGGCTTCGCGGCAGGCGCGGACAATACCGTTAATCACGGTTTCAAACGCCACGCCACGCGCAGTATGGGTTTGCGGATCGAAAAATATTTCCGTATGCACGACATTGTCTTCGCGGCAATGCTCAAGATACGCGCGGGTCAAATCGTAAAAATCCGCCTCGTGCAGCAAGACGCCGGCACCGGCATAATAAATATCCAAAAACGACTGCAAATTGTGGAAATCATAAGCCTGCCGTACCGAATCGACATTCTCATAAGGAATCGCTATGTGGTTGCGCTTGGCGATTTCAAACATCAACTCCGGCTCGAACGTCCCTTCGATATGGACGTGCAGCTCGGCTTTGGGCAAGGCTTGGATCAATTGTTTGATATTCATATTTTCTCTGATTTTCTGTTTATATTTAATATTGAAGGCCGTCTGGAACTTTCAGACGGCCTTTGACCATTTATCTGTTAAAAACCATTTTCCATCATGATTTCGCCAGGGATACGGTTGCGGTGCATAGCGTAGCCCAAATCCATCAGGGCTTGGAAAGTGTCTTTGACCATTGCCGGATTGCCGCAGACCATAAAGCGCGTATCGGCCTTAGTGAACTTGAAGCCGACTTTTTCTTCCAAGCCGCCATTCTTCAGCAATTCGGGAATCCGTTTGCCGCTCAATGCGCCTTCTGTTTCTTCACGCGTAGTGACCGGAACAAAAGTGAATTTATGGAAATATTCTTCAATCAGCGGATGCTCTTTCAAATCGGCAAGGCACTGGTTGAAAATCAACTCGTCGGCGTAAGAGACGGAATGCGCCAAAACCAAACGGTCGAAACGCTGCCAGATTTCAGGCTGCTCGATAATGGAGAGGAAAGGCGCAATGCCGGAACCCGTGCAGAGCATGACCAAATCTTTGCCGTCGGGGAAACGCTCGGGCAAGAGGAAACCGGTAGCCGTTTTATCCAGCAAAATGGTATCGCCCTCTTTCATTGCAGCAAAACGCGCCGACATCGGGCCGCCTTCAATTAACACTGCAAAATACTCAAGCGTATCGGCGTATTCGGCAGACACGACAGAATACGCGCGCCAAATAAAGCCCTCGCCGTCACGGAAACCAAGGCGCGAAAACTGCCCTGCCGAAAAACGGTAGGACTCGGGACGGCTGATGGCAAAAGTCATCAACTTAGGCGTATGGTGTTTGATCCACAAGACTTTTTCTTCGGTAAACTTGGCTTCTGGAGAAGCTGCCATAATAGGTTTCCTTGATATTCGGTATCAGTTTCAAATAGGGCTTATTATAAAGATTCAAAAGGCCGTCTGAAATATTTATTTTCAGACGGCCTTTAAGATTATTCACGGCGCAAACGGATACTGATGCCTTTTTGTTCCAAAATCAAATCGTTACCGTCAAAACGATAGTTCCATACGCCTTGTTTGCGCAAAAACGCATCTTCCAGCTTCATGTCTTCACACAACATCATGCTTACCGCAATATGGCCAAAATCAATTTTGTCCGAACCAATCGTATTGGCTTGAAACATCATACCGTTACACCCCATCTTGCCATACGCCTTAGGCATCTTACTCAAATCCAGATAGGCATCAGTACCGGCCAAATCTTTTTCAGTGAATTGATTGAAAGCGACAACACGCCATTTGGCGGCTAGAGTAGGTTGCGCCGTTTGTTGAGTTTGCACCTGTGCTTTAGAGGCTTGTTCAGGCTGAGATACCGAAGGAGATGTACAAGCTGCCAAAACTACTATACCCATCAATGCGCCGAATAATGTTTTCATATCTATTCCTTATGTATTGCTAAAGGCCGTCTGAAAAACCATTCACCTTCAGACGGCCTTTAAGCCTTATTTACAAAGTCGTATCCAATGCTTTGGAAATGTCGTTCCAAATATCGTCAACGTCTTCAATACCGACAGAGAAACGCAGCAAGCCGACTTTGATGCCCATTTCCATTTTCACATTATGCGGCACGCCGCTGTGGGACTGGGAATAGCAATGGTTGACCAAACTTTCCACGCCGCCGAGGCTGGAAGCCATTTTGACCAGTTTCATGTTTTTAATCACGCTATTGGCCGCTTCACGTGTGTCGTTTTTGAGATAAACCGTAACCACGCCGCCGATGCCTTTGGGCATTTGTACTTTAGCGAGTTCGTAATGTTCATGAGACGGCAGGCCGGGATAGAACACTTTTTCAATGGCGGGATGGGCTTCCAAACGGCGTGCGATTTCGAGTGCGTTTTGGCAATGGGCGTTCATGCGCAGAGCCAGCGTTTTGATACCGCGCAGCACCAGCCAGCAGTCCATCGGGCCTGCAATCGCGCCGGTATGCACCATCATGTCGTGCAAAGGCTGAGCCAGCTCTTTGGTTTTGGCAACGACTACGCCCATCAGTACGTCGGAATGGCCGCACAAATATTTGGTAGCGGAATGGAACACAAAATCGCAACCCATATCCAACGGCTGTTGCAGATACGGCGTGGCAAAGGTGTTATCGATGCCGACCAGCGCACCGGCTGCTTTGGCTTTCGCGGCAAGGGCTTTGATGTCCACCAAGCGCAAAAGCGGATTGGACGGCGTCTCTAGCCAAACCAGTTTGACATTGTGCGCTTTGAGCAGCTCGTCCAGATTATCCGGATTGCCCAAATCGGCAAAAACAACGTTTACACCCCATTTTTGATAAACATCGACCAATAAATCATAAGCACCGCCGTAAATATCGGCGACGGCGACAATGGTATCGCCCGGGCGCAGGAAAGTACGCCATACGGCATCAATCCCCGCCATACCGCTGGAAAACGCAAAGCCGGCCGCACCGTGTTCCAAATCGGCAACGGTATCTTCCAATACCTGACGGGTCGGGTTGCTCAGGCGCGAATAGCGGTAAGGCACATTTTCGCCAATCTCATGCAACGCAAACATACTGTTTTGATAAATCGGCGGCATCAGCGCACGGTTGTGTTCGTCGCAATCGTAGCTGGAATGAATGGCTTTCGTGGCGAATTTCATTTGGTCTCTGCCTATATAGATGTGAATAATCGAAGATTTTATCACTATCTGAAAAATAGAAACAATCAATGCAGGCGGATAAAGCAAGTGATATAATCTCGCATTTGCAAATCGGCCGACACGAGCCGATTCCCTCCACACGCATCTCAACAATCCTATCATGAAGGACATACCACGCATGAACGCCATTGCAGACGTGCAATCCAGCCGCGATTTACGCAACCTGCCGATTAATCAGGTCGGCATCAAAGACCTGCGCTTTCCAATCTCCCTTAAAAGCAAAGAAGGCGAACAATCCACCGTCGCCCGCCTGACCATGACGGTTTTCCTGCCTGCCGACCAAAAAGGCACGCATATGTCGCGCTTTGTCGCCCTGATGGAACAACAAACCGATGCTTTGGATTTCGATACGCTGCACAAGCTGACCGCCGATATGGTTGCCCTGTTGGATTCGCATTCCGGCAAAATCAGCGTTTCCTTCCCGTTTTTCCGCAAGAAAAGTGCGCCTGTCTCCAGCATCCAATCGCTGCTTGACTATGATGTTACCCTGACCGGCGAAATCAAAAACGGTACATACAGCCACAACCTGAAAGTAATGGTTCCGGTTACTTCATTGTGTCCGTGTTCCAAAGAAATTTCCCAATACGGTGCGCACAACCAACGTTCGCATGTGACCGTCAGCCTGATTGCAAACGCGGATGTAGGCATTGAAGAAATCATCGATTACGTCGAAGCGCAAGCAAGCTGCCAGCTCTACGGCTTGCTCAAACGCCCTGACGAGAAGTATGTAACGGAAAAGGCGTACGAAAATCCGAAGTTTGTCGAAGATATGGTTCGCGATGTGGCCACTGCACTGATTGCCGACAAACGCATCGAATCGTTTGTTGTCGAAAGCGAAAACTTCGAATCGATACACAACCATTCCGCTTACGCCTATATCGCTTATCCTTAAAAGCCGAGCCGAATAGAAACAAATGCCGTCTGAAAATTTCAGACGGCATTTGGCATAGATTGAACGATAACATGAGACTATCGGTCATATATGGGCAACCCTATTTCGATATAATTCAAAAGCATTAGATTTCTCTCGCAATATTTAACATAAATTAAGCCAATTGTTTTTTCCATCATTTATAATGACGGTTTCTCAACGGCATCTCCGTAGATACTATGAAAAAATTCCTTTATTTCCTCATTGCATTTTTAGGCCTGAGCAGCTTCGCATTCGCAGTAGATGCCAATGATTTGCTGTCTCCAGAGCAAGCCTTTGTACCTCAAGTCAATGTAACCGATCAAGGCATCAGCGTGCAGTTCAAGATCGCTGACGGCTACTATATGTACCAGTCCAAAATCGTTGCAGCGACCAATCCTGACAAAGTCTTGGGCGAACCCAAATTCAGCAAAGGCGAAGAAAAAGAAGACGAATTCTTCGGCAAACAAACGGTTTACCACCATACCGCACAGGTTGACCTGCCTTACAAACAAGCCGCGCCGCAATACAAACTGACGCTGACTTATCAAGGCTGCGCCGAAGTGGGTGTGTGTTATCCGCCGGTGGACACCGAGTTTGACGTAAAAGGCAACGGGGTTTACCAGCCGCAAAGCGATGAGCCGGTTTCCGCCAAAGACCGCTTTTTGCAACCGTCCGCCTCTTCAGACGGCCAAATGCCCACCCAACCCGGTACAAACAATCCCGACAGCAGCCGCTTCAAGCTCTCTTGGGATACTTTAAACGCCAACCTGTTGGCGTTTTTTGTCGCAGGATTGGGCTTAAGCTTTACAGCCTGCATGTATCCGCTCCTGCCGATTGTTTCCAGCATTGTCGTGGGCGATAAAAAAGCCGGCAAAGGCCGCGCGTTCACCTTGTCTATGGTGTATGTACAAGGCTTGGCATTGACCTATACCTTGGTCGGCGTGATTGCCGGTTTGACAGGCGCGCTGTTGACCGTATGGCTGCAACAGCCTTGGGTTGTACTTGCCGCCGCCGCATTGATGGTGGTACTGGCGCTGTCTATGTTCGGCCTCTTCAATATCCAGCTGCCAAACTCCGTCCAATCCTATTTCCAAAACCAAAGCAACAAACTCTCCGGCGGCAAAATCATTTCCGTCTTCATCATGGGTATTTTGTCCGCCCTGATTGTCGGCCCTTGCGTTGCGCCTCCGCTGGCATTTGCTTTGGGCTATATCGGCCAGACCGGCGATGCCGTATTGGGTGGCCTTGCGCTCTATACATTAGCACTCGGCACCGGCGTACCGCTCATCATCATCGGCACATTCGGCGGCCATATCCTGCCCAAAGCAGGCGACTGGATGAACGGCATCAAATACGCATTCGGCTTTATTTTGCTGGCCGTTGCCGTATATCTTGCCACACCGCATCTGCCTTATTTCGCAGTAGTCGGCCTCTACACCTTGCTGATGATTGTTCCCGCCCTTATGCTTTTGGCGAAATCCGGCAAACAAAAAGGCCGTCTGAAAACAGTTGCCGCCGTATTGGGCTTTTTACTGCTGATTGGCGGCTTATGGTTTGGCTGGCAAAGCTTTAATAAACAAACCACTGCCCTGCACCACTTCTTAACCTTGGTTCCGCCATCCGAAGCCGGACAAGAAACCGACCACGGCAAGATGTTTACCGATGTCGGCGAACTCAAAGCCGCTATGGATGCCGCCTTGAAAGCCGATCCAAGCAAGCCCGTGCTGATTGATTTCTACGCCGACTGGTGCGTATCCTGCAAAGAAATGGCCGCCTACACGCTCAACCAACCACAGGTACACGAAGCAGTCGATATGCAGCGCTTCTTCCAAATCGACGTGACCGCCAACACTCCCGACCATCAGGCCTTACTGAAAGAATACGGCCTCTTCGGCCCTCCGGGTGTGTTTGTTGTCCGCGCCGACGGCAGTCATAGCGAAGCCTTATTAGGTTTTGTCAAACCCGATGCCTTCATCGAATGGTATCGCAAAAACGAGAAATAGCCGTCTATAAAAAGGCCGTCTGAAAACAGTTTTTCAGACGGCCTTTTTTATGTTCGACAATTAAAATTCATCTTGATGCCAACGCGTAGAACGCAAAATGCCGGAATCCACATCTTGAATATTGCGATGACCCGTAAACGCCATCGACACATCCATTTCCTTATACAGGATTTCCAGCGCACGGGTTACGCCTTCTTCGCCATACGCGCCCAAACCATACAGAAACGCCCGGCCGATCATCGTACCTTTCGCACCCAAAGCCCACGCCTTCAAAATATCCTGACCGCTGCGGATGCCGCTGTCCATCCAAACTTCGATGTCGCTGCCGACTGCGCTGACGATGTCGGGCAAGGCTTTGATGGCAGACACGGTATCGTCGAGCTGGCGGCCGCCGTGGTTGGAAACAACCAATGCGTCCGCGCCGCTTCTCGCCGCCCTTTCCGCGTCTTCAGGTTCCATAATGCCTTTGATAATCAGCTTGCCGCCCCATAAATCTTTAATGCGCGCCACATCGTCCCAGCTCAAGCGCGGGTCAAATTGTTCAGAAGTCCATGAAGACAACGAAGACAAATCGCCCACATTTTTTGCATGACCAACGATATTGCGGAAGGTGCGGCGTTCCGTATTCAGCATTTTCATACACCATTCCGGTTTGGTCGCCAAATTGATTAAATTGGCGATGGTCGGTTTCGGCGGCGCAGACAGGCCATTTTTAATATCTTTGTGGCGCTGACCCAAAACCTGCAAATCGGCAGTCAATACCAAAGCCGAACAATTAGCATCCTTCGCACGCTTAATCAGGTTTTCCATAAACTCGCGGTCGCGCATCACATAAAGCTGAAACCAAAACGGCGAGCTGGTGTTTTCAGCCACATCTTCAATCGAACAAATGGACATGGTTGAAAGCGTAAACGGGATACCGAATTTTTCCGCTGCCCGCGCCGCCAAGATTTCACCGTCGGCGTGCGCCATGCCCGTGAAACCTGTCGGTGCAATCGCTACCGGCATTTTCACATCCTGACCGATCATTTTGGTCTCAAGGCTGCGTCCTTCCATATCAACCAATACTTTTTGACGGAAACGGATGTCTTTAAAATCCGAAGTATTTTCACGATAAGTGGTTTCCGTCCAAGAGCCTGAGTCAATATAATCATAAAACATACGCGGCATTTTACGTTTGGCAACAAGGCGCAAGTCTTCGATACAGGTTATTTTGCTTAAATCAGATTTCATGGTCGATTGCCTCTGTTAAGGTAAAGATGGATGATTCAAGGCCGTCTGAACATTTCAAACACCTCATTCATTTTACTCCATCAAAACAACTAAATTTTAAGAATAATTTTGATAATCTATATCACTATCAATATTTAATCAAAACATTTTAACCCTGATATTTGTAGGGTTGATAGCCTTTTTTCAGACGACCTTAAATCCAAATTACAGAAAAATAAAGAAAATATTTTCCGATTTAAAAATCAGCCAATGCCATCATTTAAACAAACAATCAAACCGAGCCGCCACATACTTGACTGAAACACTCAGATATTAGACAATCCCCCCCACTAATAAAAACGCCCCACACAGGCAACCACACCATGAGACTGACTACCAAAGGGCGATTTGCAGTAACCGCCATGATAGATTTGGCGATGAACGCGCAAACCGGCGCTGTCAAACTCAGTGCCATCAGCGAACGACAAAGCATATCGCTTTCCTACCTCGAACAATTATTCAGCAAGCTGCGCCGTGCCGGATTGGTTGAAAGCCTACGCGGCCCCGGCGGAGGCTACATCCTTGCCGCTCCCGCCGAGCAAATCAATATTGCACAAATCATCTCCGCAGCCGAAGACCGACTGGATGCCACGCAGTGCGGCAGCAAAGCAAACTGCAACCACGGCGCCCCCTGCCTGACCCACGACCTTTGGGAAAATTTAAACAAAACCATCAATGATTACCTCAGTGGCGTTACGCTGCAAAGCATCATTGAACAAAAAAACTGCAGCGACAGCAGTCATGTCGTTACCTTTACACACATTCATTAAACCGACTTGCGGCAAAGACCGCAGGCAGATGACCAAACGAAAGAGCAAACCATGACCGTCAAAACCCCCGTTTATCTCGACTACGCCGCTACCACTCCTGTTGACCGCCGCGTTGCCGAAAAAATGATTCCCTACCTGTCCGATATTTTCGGTAACCCAGCCTCCAACAGCCATAGCTTCGGCTGGGAAGCAGAAGAGGCCGTAGAAAAAGCACGTGCAGACATTGCCGCCCTGATTAACGCTGACTCCAAAGAAATCGTTTTTACCAGCGGCGCAACCGAGTCCAACAACCTCGCCATCAAAGGCGCGGCGCACTTCTACAAATCCAAAGGCAACCACCTCATCACCGTAAAAACCGAGCACAAAGCCGTGCTCGATACCATGCGCGAACTCGAACGCCAAGGTTATGAAGTGACTTATCTGGACGTACAAGAAAACGGCTTGGTTGATTTAGACGTACTGAAAGCTGCTATCCGCGAAGACACCATCCTTGTTTCCGTCATGTGGGTAAACAACGAAATCGGCGTGGTTCAAGATATTCCTGCCATCGGCGAAATCTGCCGAGAACGCAAAATCATTTTCCACGTTGACGCAGCACAAGCATGCGGTAAAGTGCCTGTCGATGTCGAAGCCGCCAAAATCGACCTGCTCTCGATGTCCGCGCACAAAGTGTACGGCCCCAAAGGCATCGGCGCGCTGTACGTCCGCCGCAAACCACGCGTCCGCCTCGAAGCCCAAATGCACGGCGGCGGTCACGAGCGCGGCTTCCGTTCCGGCACATTGCCGACCCATCAAATCGTCGGTATGGGCGAAGCCTTCCGCATTGCCAAAGAAGAATTGGCACAAGATACTGCACACTACTTGAAACTGCGCGATATCTTCCTCAAAGGCATCGAAGGCATCGAAGAAGTCTACATCAACGGCGACCTCGAACACCGCGCCCCGAACAACCTGAACGTCAGTTTCAACTTCGTCGAAGGCGAAAGCTTGATTATGGCGGTGAAAGAACTCGCCGTATCCAGCGGCTCCGCCTGTACTTCCGCAAGCCTTGAGCCAAGCTACGTCCTGCGCGCACTCGGCCGCAACGACGAACTGGCACACTCATCCCTGCGCATCACCTTCGGCCGCATGACCACCGAAGAAGAAGTGCAGTTTGCAGCAGAACTGATTAAATCCAAAATCGGCAAACTGCGCGAACTGTCGCCGCTGTGGGAAATGTTCAAAGACGGAATTGATTTGAACTCGATTGAATGGGCAGCGCATTAACCCGCTGCCCCGCAATGCCGTCTGAACCTTCAGACGGCATTGCGGGAAACAGACCGTTCCAATCCAATCAAGGGAAGAAGATGAAAGATCAAGATTTCGATTTAGACAATCTCGACAAACTGCTTGACGATTTCGACGGCGTTACCGTGGAAGGCGGCGTCGATTCGGAAAACGACGACGGCTGCGAAGGCGGTGCGTGCAAAATCTAAGATGGCTTGGGTCGTCTGAAAAAATTTAGAGGCAAAATAAGGAATCCTTATGTCCCTACAAAATCAGGAACAGCAGCATCATTTGCCGCAAACGACGCATTCCATTATCGGCTCATGGCGGATGGAGCAGTTGAACATCAGCCCGGAGACCATACGCGATATGCAGCATTTGGCAGAAGGCAAAATCAGCTTGGATGACGCTTTGGACGGCATCAAACAAAGAATGGCGGCAAAATGAGCAAATACGGCGGAGAAGACACTATTTATATGAATGGAGGCGTATTTAAAAACAAGCTCTCCATCCAAGATAGTGAATTGCTGGAAACCGCCGAAAAAGAATTTTCCGCCATTCGCGCCCAATATCTGCTTTTGCAACCCATTACGGGCAATTTCGATTTGGCGCATATACAGACCATTCATCGCGAACTGTTTGGCGATGTTTATGATTGGGCAGGCGAAATCCGGCGGATTGATATTTCTAAAGGAAATACCCGATTTGCAAATTTTGCTTTTATCGAAAACGAAAGCCGTAAACTTTTGGAGAAGCTGAGAAGCGAAAAATATTTGCATGGCTTGGATAAAGAGAAGTTTGCAGAGCGTGCAGCCTATTATTTGGGCGAGTTGAACGTCCTACATCCTTTTCGTGAAGGAAACGGCAGAACATTGCGCCTGTTTATGACGCAATTGGCAATGAAAAACGGTTTGCAGATACGTTGGCAAAATATCTCCGCCAAACAAATGATTCAAGCCTGTATTCAGGCATACCATGCCGATAGCAGTTTATTGGCACGATTAATTTTAGACAATTTAGAACAATCGTCTTTTTCGGACGACTAAAACATCAACAAACCACGATATTTTAAGGAAACCACATCATGGCATACAGCGATAAAGTTATCGACCACTACGAAAACCCCCGCAACGTCGGCACTTTCGACAAAAACGACGAGTCCGTCGGCACCGGTATGGTCGGCGCGCCCGCCTGCGGCGACGTGATGCGCCTGCAAATCAAAGTCAACGACGAGGGCATCATCGAAGATGCAAAATTCAAAACTTACGGCTGCGGCTCCGCCATCGCTTCGTCCAGCCTGATTACCGAGTGGGTCAAAGGCAAAAGCCTTGACGATGCACTGGCAATCAAAAATAGTGAAATTGCCGAAGAGTTGGAATTGCCTCCAGTTAAAATCCACTGCTCTATCTTGGCTGAAGATGCGGTAAAAGCAGCCGTTGCCGACTATCGCAAACGTCAGGAAAACAAATAACCGGATTCAACGACCCCTTGTCGGCAGGTGCCCAAGACTCCTAGCGAGTCTTCGAGAAAAGCAAATCTGGTGATTTATTCCCCTCTTAAGCAGACAGGGTGAATTGAGAACACAGAAACTTCATCCTTTTGAAGTTGCCGCCAAATTTGGGACTGCCTGCCAATCTATCCCCTCTCCCCGCGGGAGAGGGTTAGGGAGAGGGCAATAAATCGCAGCTTATATTTAATTTAGTCGTTATACCTGCAAAATCAAAGGAGGCGAAATGCCTTTTACTGATGAAGAAGTCCAATCCCTACTTGCTGTCGAAGGCATAGGTAAAACCATATTGCAGCGTTTGCAGCAAATGGGTTTGGATGATGTTCCACACTAGCGGCAGCGGATTTGGACGATGTTTTGGAACTAGGGGCAAAATTGACCGGCTCGACCTGTTGGAGAAACAGTCCGCAGGCTAAAGCTGCCATTGCCGCCGCAATAGAGTGGGCAAAACAGCGTTTTCAGACGGCCTGATAATCAAGATGCCGTCTGAAATAAAAAAGCAGGCAAAACAGAAAATAATTGCGAAATGAGGAAAAAAGCATGATTACCATCACAGAAAACGCAGCCAAATACATCAACAATTACCTGACCAAACGCGGCAAGGGCTTGGGCGTACGCTTAGGTGTGAAAACCAGCGGCTGCTCGGGTATGGCATACAACCTTGAATTTGTCGATGAAGCGAACGAGGACGATCTGATTTTCGAAGAACATGGCGCGCGCATTTATATCGATCCAAAAAGTTTGGTTTATTTAGACGGCACGCAAGTCGATTACACCAAAGAAGGCTTACAGGAAGGTTTCAAATTTGAAAACCCGAATGTCAAAGACTCCTGCGGATGCGGCGAGAGCTTCCACGTTTAAAACATAAAAAATGGCGGGAAAGTATCAAAACCATCCCGCCATTTTTTGGCTTCTTGCCTATTATAGCTACCCTTGCCTTTTCTTTTTCGTTCTACTTTGTGTCGGAACAAATCAGATCTGACTAAGGCTTTTAGGGCATTGTCTCGTATCTTGCCTTTATTGTGTTGCACCTTACCGGACATATTGTTTTCCTTTCGTATAAACAGTTTCCGGATTATATCGTAAAATAATCCTCTTCTTTAGATTTTTTCCTTTAATATCATGTCTCAATACTTCAACCTCTTCCAGCTTGAGCCATCTTTCAATATTGATACCAAGGCACTCGAACAGACCTATCGAGCTTTAGCTGCCCGTTTTCATCCCGATAAATTTGCTTCTGCTTCAGCTTTTGAGAAGAAACAAGCCGTTATGATGTCTTCTACAATTAATGATGCCTACCGCACATTAAAAAGCCCTATTGATCGGGCTGCTTATCTCTTGAAAAGCCAAAATATCGATGCTGATGCACCTGAACACACTTCGTTTTCACCAGAATTCCTCATGCAGCAGATGGAATGGCGGGAAACATTGATGGATGCTCAAATGGAACAAAACCATGATACCATCCGAGCGCTGGATCAAGAAATCCAAGAAGTACAAGGCAACCTATATCAAGACTTGCAACAAGCATTTGAACAACAGGATTATGAATCGGCCGCACAATGGGTACGGCATGGTCGCTTTCTTAATAAACTTCGCAATGAAATTGCTTCAATCTTATAAAGTACATATGCTGTTACATTTGACCTAGTTATTTTATATGCAAAACAAAAACCGTATCAGATAAATCTGATACGGTTTTCTTATATTAACTACCTATTAGCGTTTTTTACCGGTAACAGTAGCAACAGCCAGGTTTTCGTTACGTTTCAGAGAAACGCTTTCAACACCTTCTGGCAATTTGATGTCTGACAAGTGCAGAATGTCGCCGGCAACTACTGATGCACAATCCAGCTCCAAGAAAGCAGGAATGTTTGCAGGAAAAGCAGCTACTTCAACAGAAGTGTTCAACAAAGATACGCGACCACCTTGCAATTTAACAGCTTGAGAGTTTTCAGCGTTAACAATGTGCAGAGGAACACGGATACGTACAACTTGGTCAGCTTTTACAGCTTGGAAGTCAATGTGTTGAACTTCGCGACGGAATGGGTGCATTTGGAAGTCACGAACGATAACGTCTTTAGTTTCACCATTCAAATACAGTTTGATCAAAGCAGTATGGAAAGATTCTTTTTCCAATGCGTAGAATACAGTTTTGTGGTCTACAGCAATAGCAACAGGCTCTTGACTTTCACCGTACAGGATGCCAGGGATTTGGCCTTCTCGACGCAGGCGGCGGCTCGCACCAGTGCCTTGGGCTTCGCGAACAGAAGCTTGAATTTCGTAAGTCATGTTTAATACTCCAATTTAGATAAAATCGTCGTCATCGGCCGCGACCAGCTTAAGACGACATCGGGTTATGGCAGCAACATGCCGCCAGTCATCACATCTTCATTGAAAAGATATGAGACGGATTCTTCATTGCTGATACGGCGTACCGTTTCAGCCAGCAAACCGGCAATGGTAACTTGACGGATGCGTTCACATTTTTTAGCTGCTTCAGACAACGGAATCGTATCTGTCACAACTACTTGGTCAATTTCGGAAGAAGCAATTCGATTCACTGCTTCGCCGGAGAATACTGCATGGCTGGCATATGCCAGTACACGATCTGCACCACGCTCTTTCAGAGCAACGGCTGCTTTACACAAGGTGTTTGCCGTATCGATCATATCATCTACGATCAAGCAAGTACGGCCTTGAATATCGCCAATAATGTTCATCACTTCAGCCACGTTGGCTTTAGGACGACGTTTGTCGATAATGGCCAAATCAGCATTTAAAGATTTAGCAACAGCACGTGCACGTACAACACCACCAATGTCAGGGCTGACAACAGTCAGGTTCTCAATGCGCTGTTGTCTAATATCGTTCAACAAAATCGGGGTAGCGTAAATATTATCTACCGGAATATCGAAAAAACCTTGAATTTGATCGGCATGCAAGTCAACAGTCAATACACGGTCGATACCAGCCGAGTACAACATATTTGCCACTAATTTAGCAGAAATCGGTACACGAACAGAGCGAGGACGGCGATCCTGGCGCGCATAGCCAAAGTAAGGAATCGCGGCAGTAATACGACCGGCAGAAGCACGTTTGAGTGCATCGGCCATAGTCAAAATTTCCATCAGGTTGTCATTGGTTGGCGCGCAGGTAGGTTGCAAAATAAACACATCGCGACCACGCACATTTTCCAACAATTCAATGGCTACTTCGCCATCAGAGAATTTGGAAACAGTGGCTTCACCGAGTGAAATATCCAAATGTTTGACAACACGTTGCGCCAATTCCGGATTTGCATTACCAGTAAACACCATTAAACTGTCATAAGCAGCCATATCTTCACCTGATTCTAGATTTAATTTACGCGCAGAAAACATTACGCTTCCCTTTGCCCCATGTCTAAGACACTAATTATGCGATTATACGCGTAAAGACGGGTAAAAAGAAGTTTTTCAGCGTTATTTTGCCCTTAGCGTAAAAAAGCGTGTAAGAAAACTTACACGCTTTTATTTGGCTGGGGAGGAAGGATTCGAACCTTCGCATGCTGGAATCAAAATCCAGTGTCTTAACCGCTTGACGACTCCCCAATAAAGGGTGTTGGCTGGGGAGGAAGGATTCGAACCTTCGCATGCTGGAATCAAAATCCAGTGTCTTAACCGCTTGACGACTCCCCAACAAAGGGTTTGGCTGGGGAGGAAGGATTCGAACCTTCGCATGCTGGAATCAAAATCCAGTGTCTTAACCGCTTGACGACTCCCCAACTTACTAAATCATATGAAACAGTGGATGAATATCTAACCCTTCCACACAATAAGCTTCATATGATTGAGAAACCTGTTGGTAAATTGTATTTGCTTCTTGATGAGATGCACTTGCTATAAACAAACAAGCCCCAGAACCGGTCATTAATGCATAACCATATTGGGATAACTCAACATAAGCCTTCCAAACTTCAGGATATTCCTGAAACACAACCGCCTGCATATCATTTTGAAACGGCTGTAATGATTGGAAAGTCGGCATTATGCTGGGTTTGGAATCCCGTGTCAAGCTTTCATGTGCAAAAATTTTAGCTGTTGCCACATGGACGGGGGGCTTAACGATAACATACCATTGTTTAGGGACATCTATTTCAGCCAGCTTCTCACCTACTCCTTTGGCAAAAGCACTTCTTCCAAAAATAAAAAAAGGAACATCCGCACCAAGACTTACGCCTAAATCAATCAGTTGCTGCCTGCTCAAGCCGCATTGCCACCATTGGTTTAAAACCATTAAAACTGTAGCCGCATCAGAGCTGCCGCCGCCCAATCCTCCGCCCGTCGGAATCACCTTATCCAACCAGATTTCGACGCCGTGCGCTACGCTTGCATATGGCAGCAATAATTTAGCCGCCCGATAAGTCAAGTCCTGTTCAGGCTCAAGCCCTTCAACCGGCGTATGCAGAATAATCTGCCCATCAGTACGCATTTTCAGTTGAACGGTATCATATAAGCCGATCAAACAGAAAATACTTTCCAAATTATGATAACCATCGCTCCTACGGCCGGTAATCCTCAAATCCAAATTTAATTTGGCCGGCGCAGGAAAGGCTTGGATTTCCTCTGAAACAGACATGGCATCCTCTATTTGCGTGCTGCGCATCGGGTTTGTCCATTCTTATCTAAAGAGTGGTTTACCGTGTCGAACACCAAGCGGATATTAAACTTGGCATTCTCAAGTTGAAGTGTTTTGGGCTGTTCTGAACTATTTAAAGTACGCGATATTGTCCAGTCAAACTGCTCCAGACGGCCATCAGGCAGGATTTTGTATGGCGCATTGGCGACGCGTTTACCATCAGCCCAAATATGCAGATATTGAACCGGCAAAGCAAAGCCCAAAAGCTGTCTGCTCAATTCCTCAGCCGTTTCCGCCTGATAAACCTTACCCTTACTGTCTACTGCCAATACGCCTTCACTGTCTTGACACAGCTGGCCTACGGTATTGCCTAATGGTGTATTCACATCAATGGTTTGAACCGCATTCTGATAAGTCCAGTCGAAATTGGCATAAGAGCCTTTTCCTTCCACTTTGACAGCCAATCGACCGTCTGCGCTAAAATCCTGCACCTGCTCTGCTACTTGCCAATTGTTTTGCTGAGGTAAGTTTGGCTGCGCACAAGCAGCTAAAAACAATAAGGCTGCAACCGATGATAATTGTTTTAAATTCATGGATATTCCTTCATAGGCCGTCTGAAATCAAACGCTTTTCAGACGGCCTTTTGGTTTTATTTGTGTTTTTGAGGATGCGGTTTACTGGACGTTATACCGAATTTGGACATTGTCTCTTTTAATACTCGGAGATTGCTTCCGCGCTTCAAACCGTCATTCCAGATTTCTTTGGCTTTGTCTTGGTCGCCAAGTGTCCATAGGACTTCACCCAAATGCGCGGCGACTTCGGCTTCAGGTTCTTTTTCATAGGCATATTGGATATATGGAAGCGCCATTTGCGCATCGCCTTTAAGATAATACGCCCAGCCTACACTGTCATTAATTGCTGCACTTTCCGGCTCCATTTGATAGGCCGTCTGAACCATTTTAAACGCTTCCTCCAAATCCTTGCCGTTGAACAGCAAGGTATAGCCCAAAGCATTCCAACCGTGCGGATTATCCGGATACAGCTCTACCACACGGCGTAAATCGGCAATCGCCTTGCCTGGCTGATTCAGCTTCTCATACACCATCGAACGCTGATACAACACATTGGCAAGCAGCTCGGGAGAAGCTTGGGTTTTCAAGGATTTTTCGGTGGAGTTTACCAAACTGTTCAACGCATTTAACGATTCTTGAAGATTGGTATTTTTAGACAATACAAACAAAGCCGTATTCAGCAAATCACTGGCTTCAAAATAACGTCCTCTTTGCTCGGGCATTTTTTGTGCGCGTTGCACCAAAGCCCAAGCCTCTTTATGGTTGCCCTGTTTGGCTTCGATAGAAGCGGCCAAAATAGTTTTATCAAACGTATAAGCCGTTGCCGTTACCTTGTCCAGCCATTGTTTGGCTTTGGCAAATTCTTCTACATCATTATATGAAACTGCACCAATCAATGCCGCACGGCTGCGTTGCTCTTCCGTACCGGCTTTATAAGCCTTTTCCAGATAGCTGTTTACCGCAGAAATATTTTCCGTCTTACTGGCTGACAATAAGGCGGCCTGAATATACAAATCAGGGTTTGGATTTTCTTCCAACAAAGTCTGCAAACGCTTAAAAGCCTGATCATTTTGACCATGAGCGATCAAATTGGCGATGTCCAATTCCTGCCAAATCGGAGATAAGGTTTTGGTATCTGTCTCTTTGAAGAAGCCATCCAGAATATCAGGATACCGTTGCGCCATCAGCCGCAACGTAACAAAAGTCGGTGGCAGAATTTCGTTATCCAACTTGGCCAAGCGCTGCAATGCCGCAATGGCGTGTTTCTTTTGACCGTCTTTTGCACTAAAAATTGCATCCGCAATCGCAGCTTCAGGGAAGTCTTTATAATTCAATGCCGTTTTATGCACTTGTTTGACCGCATCGCTGGTCAGATTCGGCTGTTGGGCTGCGGTTTGTGCCAAAAGCAGGAACACGCGCTTTTGCTCGTCTTCACTACCGCCGGCAATCACCTTGTCCAATCCGCTCAAATTCTTATCGGCTTTGCCCAGCAGCAAATTGCGCAACCAAGTCATACGCTTTTGAGTTTCACCAGGCTCCGGCTCGATTTCGCGCCATTTTTGGTAAATGGCTTCAGCCTGTTCAAAGGCATTTAAAGAAACCGCCATTTCCAAAGCGCGTTCGGCTACTTCGGGAGATTTGGTGCGATGCAACGTTAAAATATAAGTAAACAGCGCAGAAGCCGCATCGCCCTTTTGCAGGGCCAGTTCTGAATTTAACAAAGTAAAAACCTGCGAGGTGCGGTTTTGTATACCCAACAGACGTATCCGCTCCTGCTCGCGTTCTTCGGGAGAAAAACGGTCTGCACGGCTTTTCTTTTTAATAATCTTAGCCGATTCAAAAACTGTATTTGAATCGCCGGGCGCGGCAAAAGTTTGTGTAGCAAACAACATCATTACAGCCGCAGCTGCCACTCGAATACGGGATGGGGAAAACAACATAACTATCCTTTTTGAGAACCTGCCGGTATTTTCAGACGGCCTAAGCACTTGCAAAACAGACGCAAAGCTTTATTTATCATTCAGGCATAACTGTAACACACGCACCCTATTTTGTTGACACGGTAACCGTAAACCTTGTGTAATCCTCATCTGCATAAAACGATCAGCGCCAAAATGAATACCGACCAACTTATCCATTTCCTAACTCAAGCTTCACGCTTCAGCAGCCGTATGCAAGCAGAGCGCAATCAATTAGTTACCGCCCAAACAGCCAAAGAAGCAGCCGTTTTGGTCGGCATGGTTTTGAATGAAGGAACGTGGCAAATTTTACTGACCAAAAGGGCCGAAACCTTAAGGCAGCACACCGGACAAATCGCCTTTGCAGGCGGCCGTAAAGATGCCCAAGACGACAGCCTAACAGCAACGGCGTTAAGAGAAGTTTATGAAGAAACCGCCATTCCGATTACCGCATGGCAAACTTTTGCGCCGCTACCCTTTTATGACACGCCTTCCGGCTACCGTGTTACGCCTGTTCCGGCAATTTGCACCCAGCCCGTCAACCCCAAAGCCAATCCCGATGAAGTAGCAGAAATTTTTTATCTGCCTTTGGACTTCGCCTTAAACCTGAAAAACTACACATTCCGTCAACTTCATCACAACAATCAAACCCTCGCCCTCCCTGCCCTGCCTTTCCGACACTACGACATTTGGGGGCTGACAGCAATCATTCTATATGGACTGGCAGAACGTTATCAGCAATATTGCCAAGCTTTTAAATAAGGCAAGGCCGTCTGAAAAAATAGGAAAGAATGGTTTCTGATTTTCTTATGGTGTTTGGTTATATACCTGACACAACAAAATAAGTTATAGCGGCAAACACAAAATAGGAGCAGAAAATTTCAAAATAAATGATTGGAAAATAGTGTAACGATATAAAAATTCATTTTTTCACAAACAAATTGCGCCCTCTTCATTTTTCAGACGGCCTTTGCCTGCGTATAATATCGGTCTATTTACAATTCAAACGAGCTTAGTCCAGTCATGACCGAATCCATCCGCCTGCCCGCTTCTACACTCAAGCCTTCCACCATTGCCCTACCCGGATCCAAAAGCATCAGCAACCGCACGCTGCTCTTGGCCGCACTCTCCGACAACGTTTGCGAAATCCATTCTTTGCTCAAATCCGACGATACCGACCGAATGCTTGAAGCACTCGACAAACTCGGCGTACAAATTGAATCTTTACCTGAAGGCCGTCTGAAAGTTCATGGCAGCGGCGGCCGCTTTCCCAACCAAACCGCCGATTTATTTTTAGGCAACGCCGGTACGGCATTCCGCCCTTTGACTGCCGCGCTTGCCGTTTTGGGTGGCGACTATCATCTGCATGGCGTACCGCGTATGCACGAACGCCCCATTGGTGATTTGGTGGATGCGCTACGCATTGCAGGTGCGGACGTACAATATTTGGGCAATGAAAACTATCCGCCGCTTCAGATCGGCAAACGCAAAGACAACGGCGAGCGCGTTATTCCGATTAAAGGCAATGTTTCCAGCCAATTCCTGACCGCCCTGCTGATGGCTTTGCCCTTGACCGGACAAGCTTTTGAAATCCACATGGTAGGCGAATTGATTTCCAAACCTTATATCGACATCACGCTCAAGCTGATGGCGCAGTTCGGTGTGGACATCATCAATGAAAACTACCGTGTATTTAAAATCCCGGCCGGTGCCAAATATCATGCGCCCGAACATTTATATGTAGAAGGCGATGCATCCAGCGCGTCTTATTTCTTGGGCGCAGGCCTGATTGCGGGTACACCCATCCGCGTGACCGGCATCGGCGCGCACAGCATCCAAGGCGATGTTGCCTTCGCACGCGAACTGGAGAAAATCGGCGCAGATGTCATTTGGGGCGAAAATTTTGTTGAGATTTCCCGCCCGGCCGAGCGCAAGATTCAGGCTTTTGATTTGGATGCCAACCATATCCCTGATGCAGCCATGACCTTGGCTATCGTCGCACTGGCCACTAAGCAACCATGCACCCTGCGCAATATCGGCTCATGGCGCGTCAAAGAAACCGACCGTATCGCCGCCATGGCAACCGAACTGCGCAAACTGGGTGCAGAAGTCGTTGAAGAAGCCGAAGCCATCCATATCACGCCGCCCGAAACACTTACCTCCGATGCCGTCATCGATACTTATGACGACCACCGCATGGCCATGTGTTTCTCGCTGGCTTCGCTTTTAGGCGTCCCTGTCATCATCAACGACCCAAAATGTACGCATAAAACTTTCCCCGACTATTTCCAAGTTTTTGCATCATTGACCAAATGATTGATTATTCAAAGTTTCAGACGGCCTGTTGCATACAAAAAACACAGGCCGTCTGAAAAATAAAAATAAAACTATACTTTTTCTTAATTTATGCAATAATAGCTAAATAAATTCTTAGCGATTCATATTTCCTTTCGGAGAGAAAACATGTCAGACGAAAAAAGCAAAGCCTTAGCCGCCGCCCTTGCCCAAATCGAAAAAAACTTCGGCAAAGGCTCCATCATGAAAATGGACGGCAGCCAACAGGAAGAAAACCTTGATGTTATTTCCACCGGCTCCCTCGGCGTTGACTTGGCACTCGGCGTTGGCGGTCTGCCCCGCGGCCGCGTGGTTGAAATTTTCGGCCCGGAATCCTCCGGTAAAACCACACTCTGTCTCGAAGCAATTGCCCAATGCCAAAAAAATGGCGGCATCTGCGCATTCATCGATGCCGAGCATGCTTTTGACCCGATTTACGCCCGTAAACTCGGCGTAAAAGTCGAGGAACTCTATCTCTCCCAACCGGATACCGGCGAACAGGCATTGGAAATCTGCGATACCTTGGTACGCTCTGGCGGTATCGATATGGTCGTTGTCGACTCCGTAGCCGCACTTGTGCCTAAAGCCGAGATCGAAGGCGAAATGGGCGACAGCCACGTCGGCCTGCAAGCCCGCCTGATGAGCCAAGCCTTGCGTAAACTGACCGGCCACATCAAACGCACCAATACATTGGTTGTTTTCATTAACCAAATCCGTATGAAAATCGGCGTGATGTTCGGTAGCCCTGAAACCACAACCGGCGGTAACGCGCTCAAATTCTACGCCTCCGTCCGCCTCGACATCCGCCGTACCGGTCAGATTAAAAAAGGCGATGACGTTATTGGTAACGAAACCAAAGTCAAAGTCATCAAAAACAAAGTTGCGCCTCCATTCCGTCAAGCCGAATTCGATATTCTTTACGGCGAAGGCATCAGCTGGGAAGGCGAATTGATCGACTTGGGCGTTAAACATGACATCGTTGAAAAATCCGGTGCATGGTACAGCTACAACGGCGCAAAAATCGGCCAAGGTAAAGACAATGTACGCGTTTGGCTGAAAGAAAATCCTGATATCGCCAACGAAATCGATGCCAAAATCCGTGCGGCAGTCGGTATTAATGTCGATATTACCGAAGGCAAATTAGACGATACCGACGGCGAACGTCCTGAGGAATAAGTCTGTTTAAAATTAAAGGTTAAATAAAGACCAAATAAAGGCTGTCTGAAATCCGACCATTAATCGGATTTCAGACGGCCTTTTATTCAATACTGCTTAAAGCCCTAATGCCTGAGCGTGAAACTCAATATGTGAATCGATAAAGCTGGCAATAAAGAAATAGTCATGCCCATAGCCCGGGCGTACTTTATATTGGATATTGAAACCTTTTTCGCGTGCTGAGCGGACAAACCCTTCCGGTTGCAGGACTTCAGGATACAAAGCATCTTCACTGCCGACATCAATCAAAACAGGCAATTTATGCAAGGCCGTCTGAAGCAGCTCGGTACTGTCATAGCGTTTCCATGTTTCCACGTTTTGACCCAAATAAGCTGAAAACGCCTGCCTGCCGCCTTCCGTATCGATAGGATGACATAAAGGCGCAAAAGCGGAAACCGCGGCATATCGACCGGGATAGTTCAAAGCCAAATGCAGCGCGCCATGCCCGCCCATGCTGAAACCTGCAATGCTGCGCTCTTTCGTTACCGGGAAATTATGCTCAATCAAATCAGGCAATTCTTGGCTGATATAGCTTTCCATTTGGTAATGCTGCACCCAAGGTGCTTCAGTTGCGTTAACATAAAATCCGGCCCCCTGTCCAAGATAATGTTCCTCACTGTCGGCAACATGCTGACCACGTGGCGAGGTATCCGGAAAAACCACGATAATATTCCATTGCGCCGCAAAACGCTGGATTCCGCTTTGCCGAACCAATTCAGAACCATCACTATTTAAGCCGGAAAGAAAATATAAAACAGGAGCGGGATAGCCTTTTAAGACTTGTGGTGGCAGATAAACGTCAAACACCATATCCGTTTGGCAGGTTTGAGAAAAGTGGCGGTACCGTTCCTGATGCCCGTTAAACATCTTTCTGCGTTCCAGCAAATGCAATTCTGAATTTTTCATTTTATCCCTTGTAAGGAAACAACAATAAGCAGAATGTTAGCGCAAGACCTGCCCATCGTGTTGTTGCCCCACCTTTTAAGGCAACCAAATCTGCTATAAATAAGGCTTGCCAATCATGCGAAATCATTACGCCGACAGCATTTAAAATCTATACACAATCTCTGTGGATAAATCTGTTGATAAGCTTTGGGTAATCGTAAAATTTTCTTTAGGAACAAACCAAGTCTTAAATTGACTAAAATTTAATCAAATAAAATATAATAAAATCAAATAGTTATATTTATAAGATTTCGCTATAATCATACAGTGAAAATTTATAGGTAAAACAAGGTTATGCAGTTTTGTGCATAAATTAGGGTTGACATCCCTAAAAATCGCCCCGAATCAAAAGCTCCGTGAAACAACGGCCAATTTCATCAGACGCCATTCAAAAGACGCGCGACCATACATTTTGCGTTACAATACGCACTTATTTTTAAGAAAGAAAAATACGCCATGAAAGCCTCCCAGTTCTTCATTTCTACCCTTAAAGAAGCCCCTGCCGAAGCCGCACTTGCCAGCCACAAGCTGATGATTCGTGCCGGTTTGATCAAAGCCAACGCATCCGGTCTTTATACTTGGATGCCGATGGGTCTGCGCGTATTGCGCAAAGTTGAAAATATCGTGCGCGAAGAAATGGCCCGCGCGGGTAGCGTGGAGCTGCTGATGCCGGTGGTACAACCTGCCGAACTGTGGCAGGAATCCGGCCGCTGGGAGTTTTACGGTAAAGAACTGCTGCGCCTGAAAGACCGTCATGACCGTGATTTCTGCATGGGTCCGACTTGTGAAGAAGTCATTGCCGACATCGTGCGCAAAGAAGTCAACAGCTACAAACAACTGCCGAAAAACTTTTACCACATCCAAACCAAATTCCGCGATGAAGTGCGCCCACGCTTCGGTGTGATGCGTGCGCGCGAGTTCGTCATGAAAGATGCTTATTCCTTCCATGCCGACTATGCCTCGCTTCAGACGACCTATCAAGATATGTATGACGCTTACTGCCGTATCTTTGCCCGTTTGGGTTTGGAATTTCGTCCTGTTGCTGCGGATACCGGCAGCATCGGCGGTACCGGCTCTCACGAATTCCAAGTATTGGCTGAAAGCGGCGAAGACGTTATTGCATATAGCGACACTTCCGATTACGCCGCCAATATCGAGTTGGCACCAACTTTGCCGCTTAAAGGCGAACGTGCAGCTGCTCAGGCCGAGTTGACCAAAGTACATACGCCAAACGTCAAAACCATTGAGTCTTTGGTTGAATTCCTGAATATTCCGGTTGAACAAACCCTCAAATCCATTGTGGTTGAAGGCGAAAACGAAGGCGAACTCGTCCTGTTGCTGTTGCGTGGCGACCATGAATTTAACGACATCAAGGCAGAAAAACTGGCCGGCGTGAAATCGCCACTAACCATGGCGAGCCCTGCCGCAATTGTTGAACAGTTCGGCGCAAACGGCGGCTCTCTCGGCCCTGTCAACTTCAAAGGTAAAGTCTATGCCGATTTCGCCACCGAAAAAGGCGCAGACTGGGTGATTGGCGCGAATGAAGACGACTACCACTATACCGGCTTCAACTTCGGCCGCGATGCTGCCGAGCCTGAATTTGTCGATTTGCGCAATGTCATCGAAGGCGACATCAGCCCTGATGAACAAGGCCGTCTGAAACTGGCGCGCGGTATTGAAGTCGGTCACGTTTTCCAATTGCGCAACAAATATACCCAAGCCATGAATGTCAGCTTCTTGGACAATAACGGCAAATCCCAAATCATGGAAATGGGCTGCTACGGTATCGGTATTACCCGCGTTGTGGCTGCTGCCATCGAGCAAAACAACGACGAAAAAGGCATTGTTTGGACCAAAGCAATGGCACCGTTTGAAGTCGTTATTGTGCCGATGAACTACAAAAAATCTGAAGCCGTACGCGAAGCCGCCGACAAAATCTATGCCGAGCTTTTGGCTGCCGGTGCGGATGTTTTGCTGGATGACCGCGACGAACGTGCGGGCGTATTGCTGAATGACTCCGAGCTGTTGGGTATTCCTCACCGCATCGTAATCGGCGATCGTGCTTTGAAAGAAGGCAATGTCGAATATGCTGAACGCCGTGACAATCAGGCTCAAGCCGTTGCGATATCAGAAGTTGTCGCCAAGGTTTTGGCCGCATTGAACGCTTAAGTCTTTTTCAATCATGAAAAGGCCGTCTGAAACTGATTATTTCGTTTCAGACGGCCTTTTTCTGTTTTAATAAATAATGTTTTTTCCGTAGCTCTCTAATATTTCTTTGATTTTCAAAATGGTTTCTTTAGGCGGCGGATGTACGCCTTTTAATTTGTATTCGTCACCGCACAAAGCCCATTTATGCGCGCCCAATTCGTGATACGGCAAAAGCTCGACCATTTCGACATTATCCATATCACCGATAAACTCGCCCAATAAATGCGCCGAACGCTCATCATCGGTGTAGCCTGGAACAACCACATAACGTACCCGCGTCGGCTGATTGCGTTCGGCAAGATAGCGCGCGAATTTCAGCGTTTTGGTATTTGGGATACCGACAAGCACTTTATGAATTTCAGGATCGATTTGTTTTAAGTCGAGCATGACCAAATTGGTATGATCGAGTAAATCATCCAAAATCGAATCATAGTGCAGCGCATAGCCATTGCTGTCGAGACAGGTATGGATATCATGTTCCCGACAGGCCGTAAACCAATCGCGTACAAACTCATATTGCAATAATGGCTCGCCGCCTGTTGCCGTTACGCCTCCGCCTGTTGCACGCAGATAATGACGATAGGTCATGACCTGCTTCATCACGGTTGCCACATCCAATTCCTGCGCCTGCTCGGTATGAAGATCCCATGTGTCGCGATTATGGCAATACAGGCAGCGCATCAGGCAACCTTGCAAAAAAAGCACGTAGCGCAAACCCGGACCATCGACAGCACCGCAAGATTCAATCGAATGAATAATGCCTTTGCCGTTGTAGTGGCGGTGGCCAAGGTCTTTCAGTTCCGGCTCTGGGGTAATGGCAAAAGTCGTGGACATAGTGTTCGGCTCAAAAATGTTTTTGCTTATATGGATTGTACGATAATAAAGGCCGTCTGAACATTTCAGACGGCCTCGGAGCTTTGTTTCAAAACAAACCAAATGCAAATTTAGCTTCCGGTTTGTTTCTCCACCCGGATTACATGGTTTCTGTGAATGTACGGGTAATCACGTCAAGCTGTTGCTCGCGGGTCAGCGAGTTGAAGCGAACCGCATAACCGGACACACGAATGGTCAACTGCGGATATTTCTCCGGATTGTGCATTGCATCTTCCAAAGTCTCGCGATTCAATACGTTGACGTTCAAGTGTTGGCCGCCTTCCAAAATACCGTCTTCATGGTGGAAATAACCGTCCATCAAACCGGCAAGGTTGCGTTCGCGAGAATGCTCGTCTTTACCCAACGCGCCAGGAATAATGGAGAAGGTATAGGAAATACCGTCTTTGGCAAACTCAAATGGCAGTTTGGCTACGGAAGTCAATGAAGCGACTGCACCGTTGACGTCACGGCCGTGCATTGGGTTTGCCCCCGGACCAAACGGAGCGCCTGCACGGCGGCCGTCTGGAGTATTACCGGTTTTCTTACCGTAAACAACGTTGGAGGTAATGGTCAGTACGGACTGAGTCGGAGTGGCGTTGCGGTAAGTTTTGTGGGTTGCCACTTTTTTCATGAAGCGTTCAACCAAATCGCAGGCGATATCGTCAACGCGGTCGTCGTTGTTACCAAATTGTGGGTATTCGCCTTCGATTTCAAAGTCAACGGCAATGCCGTTTTCGTCACGAACCGGTTTTACTTTGGCGTATTTAATGGCAGACAGAGAGTCGGCAGCCACAGACAGACCGGCAATACCACACGCCATCGTACGAATCACATCACGGTCATGCAATGCCATCAATGCAGCTTCGTAGCTGTATTTGTCGTGCATGTAGTGAATGATGTTCAACGCGGTAACGTATTGGGTTGCCAACCAATCCATGAATTGGTCCATGCGTGTGAATACGGTATCGTAATCCAAAACTTCGTCCAAAATCGGTTCGGTTTTCGGGCCGACTTGGTCTTTAGATTTTTCGTCCACACCGCCGTTGATTGCGTACAGCAAGGTTTTTGCCAAATTCGCACGGGCGCCGAAGAACTGCATTTGTTTGCCGACAATCATCGGGCTGACGCAGCAGGCAATAGCGTAATCATCGCTATTGAAGTCAGGACGCATCAAGTCGTCGTTTTCGTATTGGATAGACGAAGTGTCGATGGATACTTTGGCGCAAAACTCTTTAAAGCCTTGCGGCAGTTGTTCAGACCACAACACGGTGATGTTTGGCTCAGGAGACGGGCCCATGTTGTACAAGGTGTGCAACACACGGAAGTTGGTGCGTGTTACCAAGGTACGGCCGTCCAAGCCCATACCGCCGATAGATTCGGTTGCCCAAATCGGGTCGCCGGAGAAGAGTTGATCGTATTCCGGAGTACGCAGGAAACGAACCATACGCAGTTTCATCACCAAGTGGTCAATGAATTCTTGCGCTTGGGTTTCGGTAATCACACCGTTTTTCAGGTCGCGTTCGATGTAGATGTCCAAGAATGAAGATACACGGCCGAAAGACATCGCTGCACCATTTTGAGATTTAACGGCAGCGAGGTAGGCAAAGTAAGTCCATTGGATGGCTTCTTGTGCATTTTTCGCAGGGCCGGAAATATCGTAGCCGTAAGAAGCCGCCATTTCTTTCATTTGGCTCAATGCTTTATATTGGTCATTGATTTCTTCGCGGCGGCGGATCACTTCTTCCAAGTCCACACCGTTTTCCAAATCGGCTTGCAGTGAGTTGAACTGGTTGAGTTTGTCTTTCATCAAGAAGTCGATACCGTACAATGCAACACGACGGTAGTCACCGATAATACGGCCACGGCCATAAGCATCCGGCAGACCGGTAATCACGCCTGATTTGCGGCAACGGCGGATGTCGGGAGTGTAAACGTCAAACACGCCTTGGTTATGGGTTTTACGGTATTTGGTGAAAATTTCGCTGACTTCAGGGTTCAGCTCAACGTTGTACACTTTACACGCGTCTTGCACCATTTTCAAACCGCCAAACGGCATGATGGAGCGTTTCAAAGGCTCGTCTGTTTGCAGGCCGACGATGGTTTCCAAATCTTTGTTGATGTAGCCTGGAGCGTGGCTGGTAATACCGGATATGATTTGCGCGTCGATTTTGTACGGCTCGTGCGTACGGTTTTCTACTTTAATGCCTTCCAATACGTCCGCCCACAGTTTGGTTGTGGCTTCGGTTGCAGGTGCCAAGAAAGAAGCATCGCCTTCATAAGGCGTGTAGTTTTTCTGAATAAAATCGCGAACATCTACGTTGGTTTCCCAGTTACCGCCAGTAAAACCTTCCCAAGCGGCTGGACGTTGCTGAACATCATTTGACATATCAAGCTCCTAATTTTATTGAAAATATAGACCGTAAATTTTCTGAAAGGATAGCACTAATACCCTTCCATTCACAGGGATTTTCTTGAAATAAAATTACAGACTAGCCTTTTCTTGACTTACATCAATGAGAATAATTGTTACTTGGCACTACATCTCGGTTTCCAAACATTCGCGTTTAAAAACGGCGTAGAATACAAAATTCAGCCCTGAAGACAGACATCCTTCAGGGCTGAATTTTTATTGCATTTCATATAAAAGGCCGTCTGAAACATTCAGACGGCCTTTTATTCACTTAATCATTAAGCAAACGGATGATGCAAAACGATGGTTTCCTCACGGTCAGGACCGGTTGAAACAATAGCCACAGGCGCACCGCACACTTCTTCAATACGTTTCAGATAAGCTTTAGCGTTTTCAGGCAGCTTGTCGTACTCTTTCACGCCGAAAGTCGACTCGCTCCAACCCGGTATGGTTTCGTAAATCGGTTTGCAGGTTTCTACCGCATCGGAGCCGCAAGGCAGAATGTCGGTTTTGCTGCCATCAGGCAATTCATAACCTACGCAAATATTGATGTTCTCAATACCGTCCATCACGTCCAGCTTGGTAATGCACATGCCGGAAATGCCGTTAACTTGAATAGAGCGTTTCAGAGCAGCCGCGTCAAACCAGCCACAACGACGCGCACGACCGGTTACGGAACCGAATTCATGACCGCGCTCAGCCAAGCCTGCGCCCACTTCGTCAAACAATTCAGTCGGGAATGGGCCGGAACCCACGCGGGTAGTATAGGCTTTAACAATACCCAAAACGTAATCCAGCATTTGCGGACCTACGCCTGCACCCGCAGAAGCGGCACCTGCCAAGCAGTTGGAGGAAGTTACAAACGGATAAGTACCGTAGTCGATATCCAACAACGTACCTTGCGCGCCTTCAAACAACAGGCTTTCGCCTTTGCGGTTTTTCTCGTTCAAAACACGGGAAACATCAGTAATCATCGGTGTAATGCGCGGTGCAACTTTTTCAATAACCGCCATCACATCTTCAATTTTGACCGGCTCGGCATTGTGCAGGTGTTGCAACTGAACATTGTAATAAACCAAAACGGCTTCCAGTTTTTCAACCAGTTTTTCAGGGTGCAACAAGTCCACCACGCGAATCGCGCGACGGGCAACTTTATCTTCATAGGCTGGGCCGATGCCGCGACCGGTTGTACCGATTTTGCTTTTACCGCGGGAAGCTTCGCGAGCTTGGTCAAGCGCAATGTGGTAAGGCAGAATCAATGGGCAGGTTGGCGCAATTTTCAGACGGCCTTCAACGTTTTTCACACCGGCAGCGTTCAATTCGTCGATTTCGCCCAACAATGCTTCAGGAGAAACGACAACACCTGAGCCGATGAAGCAGTCCAAAGTCTCATGCAAAATGCCGCTTGGAATCAGGCGCAAAATGGTTTTTTTGCCACCGACGACCAAAGTATGGCCGGCATTGTGGCCGCCTTGGAAACGTACTACACCGCTGGTTTCTTCCGCCAGCCAGTCAACAATCTTACCTTTGCCTTCATCACCCCATTGGGCACCGATTACGACAACATTTTTAGCCATAGCCATCTAACCTTATTTCAGATACAAAATTTCAAAATAAAACTCAATCGTTCAAAGCGATTACTTTCCAAACGCCGTCTACCTGTTTCAGACCGCCTGTAACCTCTTCCGAACCGTTATAGCCGATACCGTAATCGATAACGACACATTGTCCTTGTTCGCGCAAAGCATCTACCGCTTCTTGAGCCGCAGGCATGTCTTTTACATCAACAGCCACCACGGACTCCCGTCCGATAGCTGGAAGGCGGCCGATAAAGCTGCGCAAATCAAAACTGAATCCGGCTGCAGGACGCGCGCGTCCGAAGTATCCGCCCAATCCGTCATAACGGCCGCCGCGTGCCACAGCATCATGACGGTTTGAACCATAAGCCGCGTAAAGCAAACCGGTATGGTAATTGTCAACGCGCAGTTCCGACAAATCGATATGCACTTTTTGATTTGGGAACGCATCGCATACTGCCTGCAATTCATCCAAAGCCGCACTGACTGCGGACAATTCCGGTAATTTCTCTCTAGCCAAAGTCAGCACTTCACGACCGCCGTACAGTCGGGGCAACAATGAAAACGCTTTTGCCCACATGCCATCGAGTTTCCACTCTTTGACCAACTGGCTGACAGCCTCGGCATCTTTGTCCTGCATCGATGACAGCAGGATTGCCGATTGCTGCTCATCCAAATGCGCAGCATTGGCCAAAGCGCGGAATACACCGATATGTCCCAATGAAAGCAAAACTTCGCCCATGTCGGCGATTTTCATACTTTTCAGCATCAAATCGATCAATTCAATATCCGCTTCAATGCCTTCCAAGCCGTACATTTCCGCACCCGCCTGCAAAGGCTCGCGCATATTGAGCAATCCGTCAGGCCGCGCATGAAGCACCGAACCGGCATAGCATAAACGGTTGATGCCTTGATTGGCGGAAAGCAAGTGGGCATCAATACGCGCCACCTGAGGCGTAATATCCGCGCGGATACCAAGCTGACGGCCGCTGAGCTGATCGACGACCAAAATGGTTTTCAAAGACAAACCGGCATCGATATGCGTCAATAAGGAATGACTGTATTCCATCAATGGCGGTTGCACCAATTCATAACCATGCACGCGGAACAAAGCCAACAGCCGCTCACGGGCGCTTTCCAGTTGTCGGGCATTGGTCGGTAACACGTCGGCAACGTGTTCAGGAAGCTGCCAAGACTTCATGAGAATCTACCTCTGTTTTTTTGTAAACATAAAGGGCTGATTAAATTTAAAACCAAATCAGCCTGACGACTGAAATTTTCCTGAACGCATCAACGGCAAATCCGATGCTGCTTCAACAAAACTGATTTTAAATTTAAACAGCCCCTGAGTAACGGCTTCAAACCGTCGAGTTATTAAAATCAGACTTTACCATATTAAAACGAATTTTGCACCCTGTTTACAGAGAACGTAAAAAAACATTAAAAACAAAGGCCGTCTGAAAACCAAATGCATAGCTGCATCATTTTCAGACGGCCTTATTCATGCCTGAACAACCCGACGCTTAACGCCAGTAACGCCACCAAGGCATATCGTCAGATCGCCATTCGTGTTGCAAGAACGGGCTTTGCGGGAAGTTGGTTTCCAAAACACGGCGTGTATCGGCAGCCAGTTGCGGCTTGTCCAGTTTTTTGTACGCCAATTCCATCATCGCCAAAGCTTCTTCAACGTAACGGGTATTTTGGTAACGGCTGACGATTTTTTGCGCACGGTTGGCCGCTGCGACATAAGCACCGCGTTTCATGTAATAACGCGCCACAGATATCTCGTTACCGCCCAAAGCGTCCACCAGCTTGGCCATACGCTCGGTTGCATCGGCAGCGTATTTGCTGTTTGGATAACGTTGCACCAACTCGGCAAACGCCTGATAAGCATCGCGGTTGGCTTTCGGGTCACGGTCGGACCAGTCTTGGGAAGCCAGCTTGTTCAAGAAAGACTGGTCTTCGTTAAACAGGACCAAACCTTTCAAGTACAGCGCGTAGTCCATATTCGGATGTTGCGGATGATGGCGTTGGAAGCGCGCAATGGCAGCCAAGGCTTTTTCCGGCTCATCGTCTTTATAATAGGCATACGCCGTATCCAACTGGGACTGCTGGGCATAGCGGCCGTTTGGAAAACGGGATTCTAAAATTTCGTATAACTTGACAGCTCGCGTATAATTGTTGCTGTTCAATTCGTCTTGCGCTTCGGCATAAAGCTTTTCCACACTCCAATCTTGAGTAATTTGGGCGTCTTTATCGATTGTGCCTTTATTTGCGCAGGCACTCAGTGCCAAACCTAAAGAAACTACTAAAAGAATTTTTTTCATGCAGAATACTTCCTTTGATAACGAAGCCGATTATAGCGATGATTTAGACTTTCCGTCATCCCCTGAAACAGAAAGTTGTGTTAATTTGACCGTTCCGCTCGAAATGGCGGGCGGAAGGCTGGATGCCGTATTGGCCAAACTCATGCCCGACTACTCGCGCAGCCGCCTGAGTTCGTGGATTAAAGAGGGTGCGGTCATTGTAAACGATAAGCCCGCGCAACCCAAAGACAAAATGATAGGCGGTGAATTGATTGCCGTTACGGTACGTCCGAGCGAAGAAAACCTCGCGTTCACGCCAGAACCGATGGATTTGGACATCATTTATGAAGACGATACCGTCATCGTCATCAACAAACCGGCCGGATTGGTCGTCCATCCTGCCGCAGGCAACTGGAGCGGCACCCTGCTCAACGGCCTGTTGGCGCACTGTTCCGAATTAAGCCAAGTGCCGCGTGCGGGCATCGTACACCGTTTGGACAAAGAAACCAGCGGCCTGATGGTGGTCGCCAAGACCTTGCCGGCGCAAAACTCACTGGTTCAACAGCTTCAAGAGCGCACAGTCAAACGCATTTACCGCGCAGTCGCCAACGGCATTGTTCCTTTCGACGGCAAAATCGAAACCCAAATCGGCCGCGATCCGCACAACCGCCTGAAAATGGCAGTCGTCAAATTTGGCGGCAAACCTGCCATTACGCACGTCAAAGTGTTGGAACGTTATCTGGCACACAGCTACATTGAATGCTCGCTCGAAACCGGCCGCACACACCAAATCCGCGTCCATATGCGCGAAGCCAATCATCCGCTGGCCGCCGATCCTGTTTACGGCAATCTGCGCCATCCATGCAGCGACGCAGTTAAAGAAGCCATCAAAGCCCTCGGCGCGCGCCAAGCCCTGCATGCTTACCGCTTGAGCTTTGTACACCCGAAAACCGGCGAAACCGTTTCCTTTGAAGCGCCTATGCCTGACGATATGTACCACCTGCTTTCCGTCCTGCGTCTGGAAGCCGGTTTGGATTCATCTTTGAGTAATGAGGAAGAATGGCAAGAGAAATTCGGCATGGACGATGACGACGATTGGAATGAAGACGACTACGATGTCGAAGTCGTTTATGTAAAGGATTAAACCCATTTTTCAGACGGCCTAAAACATTATTTCAGGCCGTCTGAAATCAATCCGTTCCAATATTTCAGCGATTCAAAAATTATGAAAACCATCACAGATACCCTAAACCTCGCCCCGCAAGGCAAGAACTTTTTAACTGCCGACTGGCCTGCCCCTGCCAATGTCAAAACGCTTATTACCACGCGCAACGGCGGTGTCAGCGAAGGCGTGTACCGCAGCCTGAATGTCGGTTCGCACGTCGGCGACAATCTGGAAGCCGTGCTCCGCAACCGTGAAATCGTACAGGAACAAGTCGGCCTGCCCGTTGCCTACCTCAATCAAATCCACAGCAGCATTGTTGTAAATGCCGCCGAAGCGTTAGGTAATACGCCCGACGCCGATGCCTCGGTTGATACGACGGGTACGGTCGCCTGCGCTTCAATGACTGCCGATTGCCTGCCCGTCTTGTTTTGCGACAAAGCAGGTACAGTCGTTGCGGCGGCTCATGCAGGTTGGCGCGGTTTGGCCGGCGGCGTTTTGCAAAATACCATTGCGGCAATGAATGTCGAGCCGTTGGAAATCATGGCCTATCTCGCGCCTGCCATCGGCCCTGATGCGTTTGAGGTGGGGCAAGATGTATTTGATGCGTTTTGCACACCTATGCTGGAAGCTGTCGATGCGTTTGAAGACATCGGCGGCGGCAAATACCTTGCCGACATTTACGCTTTGGCACGCATGGTTCTGCACCGCGAAGGCGTGAGCATGATTTATGGCGGCACCCATTGTACCGTCTTGGAGCGCAATACTTTCTTCTCCTATCGCCGCGACGGACAAACCGGCCGCATGGTCAGCCTGATTTGGTTGGAAAAATAAGATTCGCACCATCAAAGACAAGGCCGTCTGAAATACTTTCCGTTTGCGGTTTCAGACGGCCTAAACATTATTCGTTATAATCCGACGATACCGTAACCGGTTTCAACGAAGGAATATCCAATGAAAAAAATCCTATTGCCTGCACTCGCCCTATTGCTTGCCTCTTGCGGTTTCCACCTGAAAGGCACAGGCGTGACTTCGCAGCCGCTGCCTTATCAAAACTGGCATGTAGAAGGCGGAGCCGTCATGCAAAAAGCGCTGGAAAATGCCTTACGCCGTGCCGACGGCCATCCGGTTAGCGAAGCCGAATCACAAATTACCCTGCGCGTTGTCGACTTTCAAAAACGCCGCGACATCTACACCATCACCCGCGCCGCCGCAATCAACGAATACCTGCTGGCCATGACCGTCAAAGCCCAAGCCTTCCGCAACGGCGAGCCGGTTGGCGAACCGATGGAAGTTAAAGTTCACCGCACCATGGACTACGCCGACAGCGAAGTTTTGGGCAAACAGGAAGAGGAAGAAACTATTTGGTCTGAAATGCGCATCGACGCCGCAGATCAAATCGTCCGCCGTCTGACTTTCCTGAAAGCGCAATAATGGCTGCCGCACCCATTGAGAGCCTGCGCCCCGATACGCCGCTCCAACCGTTGTACATTATTCACGGCGAAGAGGATTTGTTGCGCATCGAGGCTTTGGATACGCTGCGCGCAGCCGCAAAAAAACAAGGCTATCTCAACCGCGAAGTCTATACCGCCGAAAACAATTTTGACTGGAACGAGCTGTTGCAAAGTGCCGGCAGCGCAGGTTTGTTTGCCGATTTGAAACTGCTAGAAATCCACATTCCCAACGGCAAACCCGGCAAAAACGGAGGCGATGCCCTGCAAACCTTCGCCGAACGCCTGCCCGAAGATACGGTTACGCTCATCCTCCTACCCAAGCTTGAAAAAGCGCAAATTCAGTCCAAATGGTTTTCCGCATTGGCAGGCAAAGGCATCGTCTTAGAAGCCAAAGCCGTTGCGCCACATGCTTTGCCGCAATGGATACAGGGCCGTCTGAAACAGCAGGGTTTGGATATCGAACCTGAAGCGCTCGCCCTTTTTGCCGAGCGCGTCGAAGGCAATCTTTTGGCCGCCCGTCAGGAAATCGAAAAACTCGCCCTGCTCCATCCTCAAGGCCATTTAATCAATATTGCCGACGCAGAGGCTGCGGTTGCCACCGTCGCCCGCTTCGACGTATTCCAACTGGCAGGCGCATGGATGAAAGGCGATGCCCTGCGCGTTTCCCGTTTGCTGGACGGTTTGGAAGAAGAAGGTGAAGAGCCGGTTTTGCTGTTGTGGGCAGTTGCCGAAGATATCCGCACCCTAATCCGCCTGACTGCAGCACTCAAGCAGGGACAAAACATCCAAGGCCTGCGCAACAGCCTGCGTTTATGGGGCGACAAGCAGACCCTTGCACCGATGGCGGCCAAACGCATTTCCATCAACCGCCTGCTCGACGCGCTCAAAACCTGCGCCAAAATCGACCGCATCATCAAAGGCGCGGAAGAAGGCGACGCATGGACCGAGTTCAAACAGCTCGTTACCTCGCTGGCCGCCTGAAACCGTTGCCACGCGTCAAGAAACTTGCACGCAATACGCCCCAAAAACAGAAAATACTGTAAAATAGCGTAAACTCAAATTCAGGCCGTCTGAACCTCACATTTCAGACGGCCTCTTCCAGCAAAAAACAAGGAAACACCAACCATATGGATAATAAAACCAAACTTCGCATCGGTGGTCTGGCCCTGCTGACCACTGCCGTATTAAGCCTCATCATCGTTCTGATCGTCGATTCATGGCTGCTGGCCATCCTGTTGGCCGTTATCATCGTGGCCGCTGCCGCAGGAGGTTTCGTTTGGACTTCACGCCGTCAGCAACGCCAATTCCTCGAGCGCCTGAAAAAATTCGACATCGATCCGGAAAAAGGCCGTATCAACGAAGCCAACCTGCGCCGTATGTATCACAGCGGCGGCCAACATCAAAAAGACGCGATTACCTTGGTTTGCCTGTCACAAAAATGTTCCGTTGACGAAGCGCACGCCATCTTCAAAAAACGTCCGACCCGTCAGGAAATGAACCAAATGGCTGCCCAACAGGCACGCGGTCAAAAACGTCCACATCGCTAATCCCGACAGTAACAGGCCGTCTGAACATCCTATCCCGTTTCAGACGGCCTGTTTTTATTTCCATCAAACCCATTTCCGTTTCCATCGCATTATGACCCGTCTTCCTACCGCCCCACTCAAACGCCGCCTCGCCGCACTGGTTTACGAACTTCTGCTGACCGGCGCCGTTACCAGCATTGCCGCCCTTGCAGCCGGTATTGTCGCCATCTTTCTCAATCCCGTTTCCACGCGCCTGTCCATGCTGGCAACCTGTCTGATTCTGTTCTACGCATGGTGGCTCTACTTTCGCGCCAACTGGCACAAAAAAGGCCAAACCCTCGCCATGCAGACATGGAAAATCGGTTTAGCCGATAAAAACGATACCCAGCCGCCCCTGCCACAGCTGCGCCTGCGCTTTATTTGGGCAAGCATTTTTATTGTTTTCATTCCCCTGTTTGCCTACGCCGGATTGCGCCATCTGCTCAATATCCCGCCCAAAGGCGCATTCGGCGCCGCACTCATTTGGCTCATCCTGCCATGGGGTTTCACCCTATTCCATCCCGATCGCCAGTTCCTCTACGATTTCTTGGCCGGAACAAGGCTGGTGGATTTGAATCAGAAGAAAACAAACGAATAAAATCCAAAAGCGACTCAAGCTCTAAATAAAATAAAGGCCGTCTGAAACTCAAGATAAGTTTCAGACGGCCTTTAATCATAACATAAGCAATAATTATTCTTGCCAACGTTTGAACACCAGCGAAGTATTGACGCCGCCAAAAGCAAAGTTATTGCTGACCACATAATCGGTTTGAATCTCACGTCCGCCTGTTTGGATGTAATCCACTTTGCCGCAACGCGGATCGATGTTTTCCAAATTGACAGTCGGCGCAAACCAGCCGTTATTCATCATTTCGATGGTAAACCAGGCTTCCAATGCACCGCACGCGCCGAGTGTATGGCCGAGATAACTTTTTTGCGAACTCATCGGCACAAAACCAAACACTGCCTCAGTCGCCAATGTTTCAGCAATATCGCCTTTTTCGGTCGCCGTACCGTGGCCGCTGACATAGCCGACTTTATCAGGCGTAATACCGGCGTCTTTCAGCGCAAGCTCCATACATTTTTGCATGGTCTCTTTTTGCGGTTGGGTAACATGGCTGCCGTCGCTGTTGGCGCCATAGCCGACAAGCTCGGCATAGATTTTCGCACCGCGCGCACGGGCGTGTTCTACTTCTTCCAATACAAATATGCCTGCGCCTTCGCCGATGACCAAGCCGTCTCGAGCGTTGTCGTAAGGGCGCGGTGTCAGCTCAGGTTCGCCGTTGCGGCGGCTGGCGGCATAGAGTGAATCGAAAACATAAACTTCGGACGGACAAAATTCTTCGCCGCCGCCAGCCAGCATCATATCAATCAGGCCGTATTTAATCGCTTCATAGGCATAACCAATGCCTTGGCTGCCGGAAGAACATGCGCTCGAAGTCGGGATAATGCGGCCTTTCAAGCCGAAGAAAATGCCGATATTGGCGGCAGTCGTATGCGGCATCATGCGCACATAAGTATTGGCGTTGAAATTGCGCGATGTGCCGGTAAGCAAAAGTTCGCCCATATCGCCGATGTCTTTGGTACTGCCGACAGATGAGCCGCACGCTACGCCCATACGGCCGTCTGTAATGCTTTCATCACCCAGCAAGCCTGCATCCGTCAAAGCTTGTTCCGCCGCATCGACACACAGATGCGACACGCGCCCCATGCTTCTGAGCTGCTTGCGCGTCCAATGTTCGGGAGGAGAATAGCCTTCAATCGGCGCACCCAGTTGCGCTTCCAATTCAGGAAAGCGTTCGCTCCAATCCATATATTTGACTGCGTTTTTTTCGGCTTTAAAGGCCGTCTGAATACTTTGCCAATCACGGCCGAAAGCGGTAATACCGCCGATACCTGTTACAACGACTCTTCTGGTATTCAACACAAACCTCCGTTCACAGCAATCACTTGGCGCGTAATGTACGCCGCTTTTTCATCCATCAAAAAGCGCACCGCATGCGCTACTTCCTCGGGCAATCCCATACGCGCGGCAGGGACGGCCTTTAAGATTTCTTCGACAGGTACGTTCTCATCAATAATATCGGTATCAATAAGGCCCGGCGCCACGCAGTTGACGGTAATTTTGCGTTTTGCCAACTCAACCGCCAAGGCTTTTGCCGCGCCGATCAAGCCCGCTTTGGACGCGCTGTAATTGACCTGACCGCGGTTGCCAGTCAAACCGGACACCGATGCCATACACACAATCCGTCCTGCTTTGCGGCGGCGGATCATCGGCATGGTCAAAGGGTGCAATACATTATAAAAACCGTCCAAATTGGTACGCAGCACCAAGTCCCAATCGTCATCAGTAAACGCAGGAAACGCATTGTCGCGCGTCAGGCCGGCATTCAACACCACGCCGTAATATGTGCCGTTTGCCTCAATGTCGGCAGTCAAAATTTCACGGCAGGCTTCGCGGTCGGACACGTCAAACTGCAACACGCGCGCATTTCTACCCAATGTACGGATTTCTTCCGCGACAGCTTCCGCTTCATCACGGCGGCTGCGGCAGTGGACGACAATATCAAAGCCGTCCTGCGCCAAACCAAGCGCGACGGCTTTACCGATACCGCGATTAGACCCTGTAATTAAAATAGTTTCACTCATACGTTTTCTCACTATATCGACAGGCCGTCTGAATCTTTGTCTTTTCAGACGGCCTTGTAAACGGTTTAAATGATTTGGCCGTCTTTCGGACTGTACACATTTAAAGAGGCTTTTGCCAGCAAACCGTCCGGTGGCAACAGATGCTTCACATCTTCCGGCGCATCCGTCCAGCGCAACTCGCAATCAAATACGCCCATGCCGCCCAAATCCTGAATGGACACATGTGCCCTGACTTCCAGCTCAGTACCGACAGGCACGGAATCGGCAAACAAATCCAGCTTGCGCGTTCCCAATAAAAAACCCAAGCGTACAGGTTCTCCGGCCTTTAAAGCCTCAATGCCTGCGAACGCGCCTATGCCTTGCGCCATCAATTCCATATAAGCCATAGACGGCAACACGCCGTCCTGCAGCAAAATATGCTTGTCGCCAACCGGCGCACGGCAAACCGTGTAGTCATCGCCAAATTCTTTCACACAGTCGATAAGCACCATATGTCCGCTGTGCGGAAGCAGCGAAGCCACATCATAAATCGGGGCACTCGGTATTGAAGGCATAAAATGTCATCCGGGAATAAATTACGTTACAATATGCATTATAACAGAGCCTAGCTTTTACTAACCCATTTCATTACAATGTATGAAAATGTAAACATTGAAAGACATCATGCCTCAAAACGTTTGCCGTTTCAGCTTCAATATCGCCGCATGGCAGGCCTCCTCCAGCAAAATCAGTACGCCGGAGCAATGGCAGGACTGGGCGCAGGGAAAACTCGATACCGCCTCCCTGCCGGAATGCAAACCCGCGCTCTCCTTTTTACCGCCTATGCAACGCCGCCGCTTGGGAAAAGCGGCACGCTTGGTTTGTGATGCTGCATGGAATCTGGCCGACCAATATCCTGAAAGTGTACCGGTGTACGTTTCGCACGACGGCGAAAGCAACCGCAGCTTTGAATTGTGGCAAGAGCTTTTGAACACGCATACCGTATCGCCGACCTCATTCGGCCTGTCCGTTCACAACGCGACGATTGGGCAATGGTCGATGTTGCGCAAAGACATGAGCGAACATACCGCGTTGGCCGTTGCCGCCGATTCCTTTGAAACCGCGCTGACCGAGGCATTTGCGCTTTTGCAAGACGGCGCGCCATCCGTTTTAATGATTGTCGCCGATGATCCTTTGTCTGAAGACTATCCCGTCTTGGCTACACGTGCGCCGTTTGCCTATGCATTGGCACTGGTCATCACCAAAGGCGAAGACTATACCTTAAGCTTGGAAACCACATCCGAAAGGCCGTCTGAACGCCCAAACGATACAACAGTCGAGCCCTATTGGAGCAGCTTGGAGTGGGTCCGCTTCCTGCTTTCAGACGGCCGACAACACACGCAACACTATGCCGGTAGAAACTGGCACTGGCAGAAAAACACATGAAAACTTTAGACTATTTCCGTCGCTTTTTTGCCACACTCTTCGGCTTCATCCTCTTCGGCGTTGCAGGCGTATTGTTCAAAATCGCACTTTTGCCCTATACGCTCAAATCGACCAAAGGCAACATCAAACGCCAACTTGAAGCAAGACGCATGATAGGCAGAGTTTGGCGTTTCTTTGTCAGCTACCTGCAATGGTCGGGTGTATTGAGTGTCCGTTTCAACGGCTTGGAAAAACTCGGCAGGCCCGGCCAGCTCATTCTTGCCAACCATCCCTCGCTTTTGGATGTCGTCTTGCTGATCAGCCACTATTCCGAGCCAAACGTACTGGTTAAAAAAGACCTGTTGCACAACCCCAGCATGAAAAGCCAGATTATCGCTTCCGGCTACATCCCCAACGATGAAAGCATGGAAATGCTGGAAGAAATTGATGCCGTGTTCAAAAGCGGGCAAAGTCTGCTGATTTTCCCCGAGGGCACGCGCACAGGTTGGGACGGACAGGTTAAAATGCACCGCGGTGCCGTATCGCTCGGTTTGCGCAGCGCATCAGTCATCACGCCCGTGTGCATCAAAATGACGCCGCCCAATTTTAAAAAGGGGCAACCGTGGTACAAAATCCCGCCACAAAAAATTCATTATGAAATTACCGTCGGCGACGACATCCTGCCGGAAGAATGGCTGGCAGAAAAACCCCTGCCCATCGCCGCACGCCGTTTAAACGAATACCTGCAAGACTATTTTACAAGGAAAACCACATGAGCAATTTAGAAAACCAAATCAAACAATTAATCATCGACAGCTTGGGCTTGGAAGACATTACCGTTGCCGACATCGGCAGCGAAGATCCGCTTTTCGGCGACGACGGCCTGGGTCTAGATTCGGTTGATGCATTGGAACTTGGTTTGGCCGTACAAAAAACCTTCGGCTTCCAGCTCGACGGTGAAAACGACAACCTGCGCGAAAACTTCGCCAACGTCAAAACACTGGCCGAGTTCGTCAAGAGCCGCCAAGCATAAGGGAGAGACAAGATGACCGAACAAGAAGTACGCACCCTGCTGACCGATGCACTGGTTAACCTGTTTGAAATCGAACCGGAACGCATCAAACCCGAAACCAACCTCTACGAAGATTTGGAAATCGACAGCATCGACGCCATCGACCTTATCGACCACATCAAACGCGAAACCGGCCGCAAACTGCAAGCCGAAGATTTCCGTAACGTGCGCACCGTAGAAGACGTGGTTCAAGCGGTTTTGAAAGTGCAACAAGATTCCTGATTCCGCTTTGAATCAGCATATTTTCAGACGGCCTTGTCAATCCGCAGGGCCGTCTGAAAATCAATCATAACCATGAAAATATTAGGAAAACTCCTACTGACCCTCGCCAGTCTTGCCTATCCGCTCCTATGGTATTACGGCAGGGAAAACGGCGCGTTTTTCTGGCTTGCAGCGGCCATGTGTATGTTATGGCTGATACGCGCTGCCATGCCACAAACCACAGCCCAACGCATTACGGCGATTATCCTTGCCGCCTTTTTTGCGGCGGTACTGGTTTTCAGACGGCCTGACTCGATGTATTGGTATCCCGTCGCCGTCAACGCGCTGATGCTTGCCGTTTTCGGCGGCAGCCTGTTTGCAAAACAAACGGTTATCGAACGCCTCGCCCGACTGCAACATCCCGACCTTCCGCCCGAAGGTGTGCTGCATACCCGTCGTGTTACGCAAATCTGGTGCGCTTTCTTTATTTTCAACGGCGCAACCGCCGCCATTTTGGCAGGCTTGCAATATTACGATTGGTGGGCGGCTTATACAGGCATCGTGTCGTATGTGTTAATGGGAATCTTATTTGTCGGAGAGTGGATTTATCGGAAAACCATATTGAAAGTGTAGATGTCGTCTGAAAAATCTTGTCGCACTACCATCCATGATTTTAATATTTCAAGTAGTGCATTATATAAAAAATTTTAATTTCAAAGGATTATTCAAAAATGAGCACTCCCGCAAATATTACTTTATTCAATTATCAAGTTCTTATTGGAAAGAGGAATTTATCTAAATCACTTTTAGAACCAATGATTGAAAAAGGGTTCCAAAGAAGTCCTTCTGAAACTGAAATGCAAAAAATATCGGCAACTATAGATAAAGAGAATGACCGCTTTATCCGACTTGTATTTAGCACAGGAAGCGTATATCCGCTACCTCCTAATGTAATTAGTATAGAAAATGGAAAAACAACTAAAAATCGTCGGAAGAAAACAGAAATTGAACCTAAATTTTCCTATGGAATTATGGATACAAAAACAGGGGAAGTCTGGCTTCAATACAATAAAAATAGTATTTTTAGAGAGGCATTAAATTATTTTCATCCAAATGAATATATAGAAATAAAACAAATACTAGATGAAGAACAATTTCAAAAATCCATAAATGAAATAAAAGAAATTAAATTAAGTATATTGCCCAATACGCTTTCTTGCTCTAACTCATTGACCGAACATCTCCAAGAAGATATTTATCAATATGGAGCATCTAGTGCTGAATTTATAATGAAATACAAAGAAAAACTTACAATAGAAAAAGTCAAAAGCGTAGTAAAGTATTTCATCACAAACAAACTTGAGTTTAAAAAATTAGTTATTGCCGGTAAAAATACTGATAATCTAGAGATGGTTTTTAATACCAATATAGTATCTAGCAAAATTGGAGTAACCTGCTCCACCGATGAAAATGGACTACCAAGAGAAGATGAGCTTTTTAAACAAGCCATTTTAAAAATATTGGAAATCTCACCATGATTAAAAATATTATAAAATGTGCAATATATCTTTTCTTTACCTTCCTTTTTTATCTTGTTATTAGCAAATATAACTTAGGGTTTTCAGGCAAAATTTCTGATTTACTATCCTTTCTTTCCATTGCAATAGGTTTTTGCATTACTTCATTATCATTAATAGCAACAACAAAGTTTTCCCAAGCGTTATATAATATACAGAGTAGAAATAGAAACGATAAAACATTATTACATGAACTAATACAGATATTTCAAACAGCAAATTATTATTTCTTGATATTGATATGCTTAATCATTTGCTATCTTTTCATAGAAAATATTTTTGAAGGTAACTTAACATATATCAAACATAATATATCATGGCAGATAGAAATCAAAAATATTTTTCAATCTTGTATTACTTCACTTATCTTTATTAGTTTATATAAATTCTATAAGCTTATTCAAATCCTCGGAAAATATGTAATACAAGCCGCTAAAGAACAGTAACAAGCTATCGAATCAAAATTATGCATCTAACCCGAATCCTATCCCCCGACCTACCCCAACACGACCTTATCGCCACGCATCCGAATTGGACGCGTGCTGATTTCAACCGTGCGGTTTTTCATCTGTCAGGCCGTCTGAAACAGGCAGGCGTACAAACTGCCGCGTTGTGGTTTGACGATGCCGCGCTGTTTGCCTGTGCCGTGTTGGCAGTGTGGCATTCAGGCGGAAAGGTTTTATTGCTGCCCAATTTGGCGCAAGACAATTTGGATTGGGGCAAAACGGCAGAAGCGTTTTTAACGGATTCAACAGATAAAAAGCTATCTTCAGACGGCCTGAATATCTGGCACTTGCCTGATGTATTAGCTAAAACAGATTTGGAAGAGCTGAACACCTATCCTGAAAACCATCTGATTCCCGACCATGCCGAAGCATGGCTGAAAACATCAGGTTCCAGCGGTGAAGCGCAGATTATTGTGAAAACCGCCGCGCAAATGCAGGCAGAAGCCCTGACTTTGGCAAATACGTTGCCATTTGGACAACACGGTGAAACCGTGGTCGGCAGCGTGATTCCGCAACACCTTTACGGCTTCACTTTCCGCTTCGCACTCGCGCTGACAATGGGTTGGACTATGGAGCGACAGCAGGCGGTTTATCCGGAAAACCTGCTTTCCAGCACGGCCGCACATGATAAAGTGGTTTGGATTGCCAGCCCGGCCGTACTCAACCGCTTGGGTGAAAACCGCAACTGGCAAAGTATCGGCCATAAAATTGCAGGCATCGTCTCGGCCGGCGGCGCATTGCCCGCAGCCACGGCGGATTTGCTGCAACAGGCTGCCGTCCGCCCGTTTGAAGTCTATGGCAGTACCGAAACCGGCGTGATTGCCTCACGTTGCGAACGCCAAGAATGGCAGCCTTTCAATGGCGTGGAAATCGGGCAAAACGAAGAAGGCGCACTGTGGGCTTCTTCGCCTTGGTCGCCCGAACGCCGTCAAACAGCCGATTTAATCGAGCCGCAAGATGACGGTTTTCTGTTACTCGGTCGCCAAGACCGCATTATTAAATTTGAGGACAAACGCGTGTCGCTGACCCAAATCGAACACGAACTTTTACAACACCCTTGGATTGCCGACGCCCACTGCGGCCGCCATCCGCAACACCAACGCATTGCCATATGGGCGGCATTGAACGCAGACGGTATCGCCGCCTTGCGCGAGAAAGGCCGTGCTGCGGTTGCCGATACGCTCAAACGCCATCTGGCCGCCACGCAGGACACCATCGCCCTGCCGCGCTACTGGCGTTTTACCGACAGCCTGCCGCGCAACGCCCAAGCCAAAATTGCCGCGGCGGATTTTCAGACGGCCTTTACTGTTGCCCAAACTTCGCCCGTTTGGTCGAAAACATCATCTGACGATGAAACCAATACCGAAACTTTTATCGGGCGCGTGCCTTTGGATTTGGTTTATTTCGGCGGCCATTTTGCCACCTTCCCACTGGTTCCCGGCGTGGTCGAGCTGCAATGGGTGCGCAACCTGATCGCACCGCATCCATGGAGTAAACAGCTCGTCATCCGCATCGAAAATCTAAAATATCAGCAGTTTATCCGTCCTCACGATGAAGTATCGGTAGAGCTGAAATTTGATGAAAGTAAAAACAAACTGAGCTTTAAAATCAACAACGGAGAGCATCCGTGTGCATCAGGACGGATTGTGTTTGAGGCCGTCTGAATATACTTATTAACTTTTTAGTGGAAAACCAACGATATGCAACTCTTCCCCGCCCTAGAACAACGCTATTCCCACGAACACCAGTCCGCAGGCGAGGCTCAACGTCTGGCTCAAGAAATCGCTTTTGCACCGATTGTGTTCCAAGTTTCCCGCCTGATGGTGAAATTTGGCATTCTGGACCTGCTGAACAACCATCCGGACGGCCTCACTCAAGCCGAAATTGCTGAAAAAGCGAAAATCAGCAACTACGCGGCACAAGTCCTGCTGGAAGCCTCGCTGTCTATCGGCACTGTCTTGACTCGTGACAACCGCTATTTCATCAGCAAGGCCGGTTGGTTTGTCCTCAAAGACAAAATGGCCCGCGTCAACATGGATTTCACGCAGGAAATCTGCTACCAAGGCATGTTTGATTTGGAGAAAACCCTGCAAACCGGCAAGCCCGAAGGCCTGAAAGTATTCGGCGACTGGCCGACCATTTACGAAGGCTTGTCTTCATTGCCAAGCATCGCGCAGGAAAAATGGTTTGCGTTCGACCATTATTATTCCGACAACTCCTTCGCCGAAGCACTCAACACCGTGTTCGCCAAACCGGTTAAAAAACTGCTCGATGTCGGCGGCAATACCGGCCGCTGGGCGGAGCAATGCGTCAACCACAATGCCGAAGTCGAAGTAACCATCATGGATCTGCCACAACAAATTGGCTTGATGCGCGAAGCGACCAAAGGCAAAAACGGCGCGGATCGTATCCATGCCCATCCGGCCAACCTGCTTGATCCTGAAATTCCGTTCCCAACCGGTTTTGACGCGATCTGGATGAGCCAATTCCTAGACTGTTTCACCGAAGAACAAGCCACCAGCATTCTTCAACGCGCCGCTGCATCCATGAGCGAAAACACCAGCCTCTACATCATGGAGCCTTTCTGGGACAGACAACGCTACGAGACCGCCGCCTACTGCCTGACCATGACCAGCCTGTATTTCACTGCCATGGCCAACGGCAACAGCAAAATCTTCCACTCTGAAGACCTAATCCGTTGCGTTGAAAAAGCCGGATTGAAAGTAGTGGAAATTTCAGACGGCATCGGCCGCGGCCACAGCATCTTGCGCTGCGTTAAGGCCGTCTGAACATCATCTTTTAAACCCTAAAAAGAAACCGACCCCAACAGCCATTTCGGCTATCGGGGTCGGTTTCTTTTTAGGTATCATCCTTAATGCATCAGCCACGCAACATCCATACTGCGCACACTACCGCAATCGCCACCAACAAAGCGGCAAACAGTTGCCCCATTCCGGCCAATTTAGGCTGCTGGGCATCGATGGTTTTAAAGCCGTTAATCATCGGCGTAATCAAATCCTGTTTTTTCACAAAGCGATACAGCAAAACGGCCGCGATATGTACGCCCGCCAAAACAGCCAAGACATTAAAGAAATTAACATGGATTTTTCGCGCCAGCGTACCGGCGTGTTCGCTGACCAAATGATTCAAAAAGCCGGAATTGGTAAACGTATTTTCATCGGCGGCAAATAAGCCTGTGGCCGTCTGAAAAACCAAGACGGCCAATAAAGCGATGACCATCAGCGCGCCCAAAGGATTGTGGCCGACCAATTCGTCTTCAGACATTTGGCCTTGCGTGTAGCGGCGGATTTCGGAAAACGGGCGCACAAATTGGCTGAATTTTGCCGTATCGCTACCCCAAATCCCCCAGCACAAACGAAAAGCCACCAACGCCAGCATCAACAAGCCACCGCGCAAGTGCCATACCAGCATATCGCCGCCTTGGGTTGCGCTGTACCACATGAATCCCATCAATAACACCAAGAGCCAATGGAACAGGCGCGTAGGTGCGTCCCAAACTTTTATTTTTTGCTTCATTACCTTTTACTTTCTGATTTAAAATTAAATTTCTTATCTTGGAAGGTTACGCCATGCAGTCCATCTACACGCTTCCCGAATCGCTTCAAGTTTTTCAGACGGCCTTAGCATTTCCCGACGTATTCCGCCCCCGCGCCCAAGAATCACACAAAGGCACATACGGCACACTTGCCATTATCGGCGGCGCAACAGGAATGATCGGTGCGGTGGTTTTGGCAGCCACAGCCGCGATGTATCAAGGGTGCGGCAAGGTTTGGGCAGGCTTCAACCAAGCCACGCTGCCATTCGCCATCATTCCCGAACGCCCTGAAATTATGCTCGCTACTGCGGTCCAACTGATGGAACGCAACGATGTCAGCGCACGCGTAATCGGCTGCGGCTTTGGTTTAGACGGATTATCAGAGCAGCTTCTGCCCCAAATCCTGTCTACACACCATGACCAGCCTTTATTGCTCGATGCCGATGCTTTGACACTGCTTGCCCGTTCTTCCGAATTAGCCGAACGCCTCAAATCGTACAAACATATCGTCCTGACACCTCATCCGGCCGAAGCCGCCCGCCTACTTGATACCGATACGCAATCAGTTCAAGCCGACAGACAAAAAGCCGTGACCGAAATCAGCCGTAAATATGGCGCGACCGTCGTGTTGAAAGGCCATCATACATTAGTCGCCACGGCAGACGGCATAGTCTATACCAACACCAGCGGCAATGCCGGTTTGGCCACCGCAGGCAGCGGCGATGTCTTGAGCGGCATCATCGGTAGCCTATTGGCACAAGGCATTCCTGTATTCCAAGCCGCCTGCGCCGGCGTATGGCTGCATGGTGCGGCGGCCGATGTCATCAAACACAGCAGCCAAATCGAAACCGGCATGCTTGCCGGAGAAGTCGCACCTGCCGCCCGATGGCTGCGCAATATTTTATCAAAAGAATAATGCCGTCTATATAGCAAATACAAATCACAGGCCGTCTGAAAATCAATCCTTATTTTCAGACGGCCTTATTTATTTTAAGTCATTTTGCAAATTAAGGTTAAGGCGTGTATCCTTAGTCTCCCTTAAAAACAACTTCACAACATATCATCATGAATACCCTCAACAAAATCAGTGATTTTATCGGAAAGACCTTTTCCCTCTGGGCCGCGCTCTTTGCCGCCGCCGCTTTTTTCGCGCCCGACACTTTCAAATGGGCGGGGCCTTATATTCCTTGGCTGTTGGGCATTATTATGTTCGGTATGGGTTTGACGCTCAAACTTTCCGACTTCGATATTTTGTTCAAACATCCCAAAGCCGTCATCATCGGCGTAATCGCACAATTCGCCATTATGCCGGCAACCGCCTGGCTGCTGTCCAAACTGTTGAACCTGCCTGCCGAAATCGCGGTCGGTGTGATTTTGGTCGGCTGCTGCCCGGGCGGTACGGCTTCCAATGTAATAACCTATTTGGCGCGCGGCAATGTGGCTTTGTCGGTTGCCGTTACGTCGGTTTCCACCCTGATTTCCCCATTGCTGACCCCTGCCATCTTCCTGATGCTTGCCGGTGAAATGCTGGAAATCCAAGCGGGCGGCATGTTGATGTCCATCGTCAAAATGGTTTTGCTCCCCATCGTTTTGGGTTTGATTGTCCATAAGGTATTGGGCAACAAGACTGAAAAACTGACCGATGCACTGCCGCTGGTTTCCGTTGCCGCTATCGTGCTGATTATCGGCGCGGTTGTCGGCGCCAGCAAAGGCAAGATTATTGAAAGTGGCCTGCTGATTTTCGCAGTTGTCGTACTCCACAACGGCATCGGCTATCTGCTCGGCTTCTTTGCTGCCAAATGGACCGGCCTGCCTTATGATGCACAAAAAACGCTGGCCATCGAAGTCGGTATGCAAAACTCAGGCTTAGGTGCCGCCCTTGCCGCCGCACACTTTGCCGCCGCACCGATTGTTGCCGTTCCCAGCGCATTGTTCAGCGTGTGGCACAATATCTCCGGCTCGCTTTTAGCAACTTATTGGGCAGCCAAAGCAGATAAAAATAAAGAATCCTAAACGTCTTTAATCATAAGGCCGTCTGAACAGGGATAAACGAAATCAACGATTTCTGCCTTACCTGTTCAGACGGCCTTTATTTTGAAATCAAGCAGGATTATTGTTTCACTGCTTCGATTTGGATATTGATGTTCACTTTTTTGCTCATGCCGGCACTTACCAAATAATCCAAGCCCCATTTGGTACGGTCGATGGTGGTGCTGAAGTCGCCGCCGCACACTTCTGCTTTTGCCATCGGGCTTTGATAGCAGTTGAATTTATCGGCTTTGAGTTTTACCGGCGCAGTTTTGCCGTTCATGGTCAGATTGCCGTCAACAGACAGCAATTTTTTGCCGTTGAAATTGAATTTGGTAGAGACAAAACGGATTTCAGGGTATTTGTCTGCATTGAAAATATCGGCAGATTTCAAGTGTTGGGTAAAGTGGTCGGAACCGGTTTGCAGTTTGGACAAAGGCAATACGATATCGATAGAGCCTTGGCGTTTGGCACGGTCAAATTCCAAATTGCCGGTCAAACCATAAATACCGCCGACGTTGGTGCTGGTGTTGAAATGGTCGATGGCAAAACGGGCATTGGCGTGGAATTCGTCCACTTTATAAACAGCGGCAGACGCAGCAGAAGTCAACATGGCCGAACACAATGCAAACATGATTTTTTTCATCGTCTTATCCTTAGAAATGTGAGAAGTTCCCTATCATATCACTTTTTGATGCCAACATCTTTTGCAACTGAGAAAGACAGCGTTTCATCTTAAGAAAACTTCAGGCCGTCTGAAATAATGAGCAGCAAATTCAGGTGAAGCAAATACAGTTTAGTTTTATTACAAAATAGCGTGCTTCATCTCTCGTAATTGGTATAAAATACCGAGTTATTTCTACAATGGGCCGCCAACCAGCCTATTTCAGACGGCCTCAGCATAAAACAAAGGAACAAAAATGCCTGAATACCGCTCCAAAACCTCTACCCACGGCCGCAATATGGCAGGCGCGCGCGCATTGTGGCGTGCGACCGGCGTAATGGAAACCGACTTCGGCAAACCGATTATCGCCATTGCCAACTCCTTCACCCAATTCGTCCCAGGCCATGTGCACCTGCACAATATGGGTCAACTGGTTGCCCGTGAAATCGAAAAAGCCGGCGGCATTGCCAAAGAATTCAACACCATCGCCATTGACGACGGTATCGCCATGGGCCACAGCGGTATGCTCTACTCCCTGCCCAGCCGCGATTTGATTGCCGACTCCATCGAATATATGGTCAACGCCCACTGCGCCGACGCGCTGGTGTGCATTTCCAACTGCGACAAAATCACCCCCGGAATGCTGATTGCCGCCATGCGCCTGAACATCCCCACCATCTTCGTTTCCGGCGGCCCGATGGAAGCCGGCAAGGTCATCGGCGTGGCAAACATCCAACCCGAACGCCGTTTGGACTTGATTGACGCGATGATTGAATCGGCAGACGACAATGTCAGCAACCGGCAAGTCGAAGAAGTCGAACAAAACGCCTGTCCGACCTGCGGTTCGTGTTCGGGTATGTTTACGGCAAACTCGATGAACTGCCTGACCGAAGCACTCGGTCTGTCCCTGCCCGGCAACGGTTCGTATTTGGCGACCCACGCCGGTCGCAAAGAATTGTTCCTCGAAGCCGGACGTATGATTGTCGAAATCACCAAACGCTATTACGAGCAAGACGACGAAACCGTACTGCCGCGCAGCATCGCCACCAAAAAAGCGTTTGAAAACGCTATGACGATGGACATTGCGATGGGCGGCTCTACCAACACCATCCTGCATTTGCTCGCCGTCGCCAACGAAGCGGGCGTGGATTTCAAAATGGCCGACATCGACCGCTTAAGCCGCGTCGTGCCCTGCATCTGCAAAACCGCGCCCAACAACCACGACTACTATATGGAAGACGTGCACCGCGCCGGCGGCATCTTCGCCATCCTGAAAGAACTGGACAAAGCGGGCAAGCTGCACACCGACGTGTACACCATCCACGCGCCGACGCTGAAAGACGCGATTGAACAATGGGACGTGACCAATCCCGAAAACACCCGCGCCATCGAACGCTTCAAAGCCGCGCCCGGCGGCGTACGCACCACCCAAGCGTTCTCGCAAAACCGTATGTGGAAAACCCTCGACCTCGACCGCGAAAAAGGCTGCATCCGCGACGTGGCACACGCCTACTCGCAAGACGGCGGTTTGGCGGTCTTGTTCGGCAACATCGCCGAACGCGGCTGCGTGGTAAAAACCGCAGGCGTGGACGAGAGCATCCTCAAATTCACCGGCCGCGCCCGCGTGTTTGAAAGCCAGGAAGCCGCTGTCGAAGGCATTTTGGGCAACCGAATCGTCGCCGGCGACATCGTCATCATCCGCTACGAAGGCCCGAAAGGCGGCCCGGGTATGCAGGAAATGCTGTATCCGACTTCCTACCTGAAATCCAAAGGCTTGGGCAAAGCCTGCGCCCTATTGACAGATGGACGCTTTTCCGGCGGCACATCAGGCTTGAGTATCGGACACGCCTCGCCTGAAGCGGCAGAAGGCGGCGCAATCGGTTTGGTACACGAAGGCGACACCATCGAAATCGACATTCCAAACCGCAGCATCCACCTTGTCATTTCCGATGAAGAGCTTGCCGCCCGCCGTGCCGAAATGGAAGCGCGCGGCAGCAAAGCATGGAAACCGGAAAACCGCGACCGCTACGTCTCCGCCGCCCTGCGTGCCTACGGTGCCATGGCAACTTCCGCCGACAAAGGCGCAGTACGCGACGTATCCCAAATCGAACGTTAATTAACCTGACTTTAAGGCCGTCTGAACACTTTCAAGTGTTTCAGACGGCCTTCATTCAAACGGACAAATATGGACAAATTCATTTTAGCGATGATTGGCATGGCTATTGCCCTGTTGATTATTATTGGCGGCGGATTTATCGCTGTCGAATATTTCAAATCCCATCCTGAAGCATTCCAAGTCAAGCCGTTATCAAAATAATCATTTAACGGCATGAGTTTCAAGGGGAAAGAGCCGTAGCTCAAGGCCGTCTGAACGCAGTACATATAATGAAACACATTCTTTACTGGCTGGGTGGTTTTGCTGTCGCCCTCAGCATATTCCAATACTACGAAACCCATCGCTATTCCGAAGACCAGCTCATCTACGCCCAACCGCCGCAAAATCGTTCTGCCGTTGCCGATTTTGACGCTTTGGCGTATTTAAACTTCCTCCGCTCCTCAGCCAATTTACCCGCACTGGCGCACTCAGCCACACTCGAACGCGCCGCGCGCAATCATGCCCGCTACCTGCTGCAAAACCCTGACGACGGACATGACGAACACAATACGCGCAATCCCTTTTATACAGGCCCACGCCCATCAGACCGCACGCGCAAAGCCGGTTATGCCTATAAAGGCGTGCACGAAAACGTCAGCACCGGTCAGCACCCGCCAAACGAAAAAATCAACGACCATCTACCTGCCCAACATCAGCTGGACAACCTGATGACGGCGATTTACCACCGCCTCTCCTTACTCGATCAAAATATCGACGAGGCCGGAGCGGCATTTGAATCGCAAGGTACACAAATCGCGTTGAGCATCAATCAGGGCGACAGCAGATTCAACAGCCTCTGCCAAAAAAACCGCCCCCTCTCCGACCTCAGCCGTTCGTTTTATCAAGATGCCTGTCATGGCCACGCCATTGTTTATGCGGATGAAATCTCCAACCGCAAATTTCGACCTTACATCACCTATCCGCAAGGCAACTTCGCCTCGCCGGTTTTCCACGGCGAACGTCCCGACCCTATGCCGCATTATGAAATGACCGGCAATCCGGTCAGCATCGCGTTCTCAGAACAATCGCCTCCGGTCAAAATGCGTTCGTTCAAGCTGTATCAGAACACAAAAGAAATCAGAGACGTCAAAATCTTAGATAAAGATAATGACCCAAACCGCCTCCTGACCGAACGCCAATTTGCGCTGTTTCCTTTACAGCCATTGGAATACGACACCGACTACCGTGCCGTGTTCGAATACCGTCAAAACGGAAAAGACAAAACGGCCGAATGGACATTTAGCACGCAAAAACCCGATTATCCTTACTTCATCGTCAAAGGCGGCGAAACGCTGGCCATTGAATCCGGACAAAAATATTTTATCCATTGGCAGGATTTTTGGTGCTTGAAACAATGCGAACGCTACAACTACCGCATGAACCGCGACACCCAAATCGACATTATCGAGCGGCAGGCCGGCGGTATCATTATCCGTGTCAACGGAAGCAAAGGCAGCAGCATCCGTTTAATGCCCGAAGGCGAAGACAGGCGCGCCATTACACTAGTCTTGGTTTTACAGGACAGAGCCGGGCCTTGATTCTACCGCTGGCACCAGCTGCCGGTATATCTTATGTGATTCAAAATAGATGGGAGAATAAACGATGAGAGTGCATTTTGTCTTGCACGAAACTTTTGAAGTACCGGGTGCTTATCTAAAGTGGGCGCAGGAGCGTGGTCATCAGGTAACGATGTCCAAGGTCTACGAGCGAGAAGCTCTACCTGAGACAGTGGATGAGATCGATTTTTTGATTATCATGGGAGGACCGCAATCACCAGATGAGGATCGCGCAACCTTCCCTTACTATGATCCGCAAGCTGAGATTAAACTGATTCAAAAAGCGATGCAGGCGGATCGCTACATCGTTGGTGTCTGTCTGGGAGCGCAGCTCATGTCTGTTGCTTATGGCGCGGAGTATGAGCATAGCCCAGAGCGGGAGATCGGGGTGTATCCTGTGACCTTGACGTCTGAAGGATTGGCAGATCCGCATGTCAGCTTATTTGGTGTAAACTTTGATTCAGGTCACTGGCATGGTGATATGCCAGGATTGACGGAGGATGCCGTTGTCCTTGCGACCAGTCAAGGTTGTCCACGCCAGATTGTCCGTTTTTCTCCCAAGCACTATGCCTTCCAAGCCCACTTGGAATTTGATCCGGAAGCAGTTGATCTCTTGATTGCTGCAGATGGTGAAGTTGCTTTGGAGGAACAAAGTCAACAATTGCCATTTGTCGAAAAACCTGAAGCCATTCGTGCTTACGATTATCAAGAAATGAATGCAAAATTGTACGCATTTTTGGATTCATTAACAAACCAAATAAAAAAGAAAGGTACAGCGTGTGTTCAGATTTGAACACGATCGGAAAGCTTTTCTGAACAAAAAAAGAAAGGATGGGTTAACCGTATTCGCAGAACTGAATTTATGGAAATAAAGCCGTTTTCAGACGGCATGAAGCACCAAAAAGCTGATAAAATACCGCCTCACCACCCTACGGCAAGCTATCCAACATGACCAAACATCCGCAAACAGCAGCCAATACCCGCTATGCCTTTGCCAGCATTGCCGCCATGTTGGCCGCGTTTTTACTGTTCGTTGCCGTGATGTTGCTGCCTTTGGGGCTGACGGCGGACACCCAAGTGAGCCTGATACGGTTTTCACTCTACGCAATCGTGCTGTTTGCCGTACTTGGCGGTATTTTTTCTGTACGCGTTGCCTATTTGCGTAAAAAGAACGGAGCATGACATGACCCGAGCCGATAAAATTCCACAAGAAATCCGCCTACAGCAAGAGCGGCGCGTACTGACTTTAGTCTATGTTGACGGTGCCCAAAGCCTTCCTGCCGAATACCTGCGCGTGTACTCGCCCAGCGCGGAAGTGCGCGGACACGGTCCAGGTCAAGATGTTTTGCAAACAGGCAAAGCCGAAGTCAGCATTACCGATTTAGAACCTGTCGGCCAATACGCACTGAAAATTACTTTTTCAGACGGCCACGACAGCGGCCTTTACGACTGGGACTATCTCTACCGACTGGCGCACAATCAAGACGCACTTTGGCAAGACTATCTCGACCGCCTCGAAAAAGCCGGCACGTCCAGAACGCCAAGTGCCGAAGATTTAAAACCCAAGCATACACATTCCTGCGGTGGCGGAGGTTGCGGCGGAAAGGCCGTCTGAAAAAGGCGAGACTGTAACATTGGATGACGGCAGGATCATTGACGGCAAAGCATTCCTCTCCCCGCCAAAAAAAGGACGGTTAGCGGCCATCTTCGGCGATACCAAAACCTGTCCGCAGGCAGTGCGCGCCGCGCAAAACGCAGACGTTTTGGTGCATGAAGCAACCTTTGTGGCAGGCGATGAAGAGACAGCGGAACGAGTGTTCCATTCGACCGTGTCCGATGTCGCCAAGCTGGCCTTGCAAGCCAATGTGAAACAACTTTACCTGACCCACATCAGCGCACGTTATACCGAAGAAGAACAACGCCTGATGCTGGAGCGGCAGGCACAAACTATATTTCCCGCGTCGAAAGTGGTTGGCGATTTCGACGTATTCGATATCTGAATCCGTATTATTTTAAGAAGGCAGACACTATGAGCGACCACAAAACCCATTTCGGCTTCTCTACCGTTGACGAAGACGAAAAAGCAGGCAAAGTTGCCGAAGTCTTCCACTCCGTGGCAAAAAACTACGACATTATGAATGACGTAATGTCCGGCGGTCTGCACCGTGTTTGGAAACATTTCACCATCAATACCGCCCACCTGAAAAAAGGCGACAAAGTATTGGATATCGCCGGCGGTACAGGCGATTTGTCCCGAGGCTGGGCGAAACGTGTGGGCAAAGAAGGCGAAGTTTGGCTGACAGACATCAACTCCTCCATGCTGACCGTCGGCCGCGACCGCCTGCTCAACGAAGGCGTGATTCTGCCCGTATCGTTGGCAGACGCTGAAAAATTACCGTTCCCCGACAACTATTTCAATCTGGTTTCCGTCGCATTCGGCCTGCGCAACATGACGCACAAAGATGCCGCGCTGAAAGAAATGTACCGCGTATTGAAACCGGGCGGCACCCTGCTGGTGTTGGAATTCTCCAAAGTGTACAAACCTTTGGAAGGCGTGTACGACCTCTACTCTTTCAAACTGTTGCCGATTATGGGTAAACTGATTGCCAAAGATGCCGACAGCTACCAATACCTCGCCGAGTCCATCCGTATGCACCCCGACCAAGAAACTTTGAAGCAAATGATGCTGGATGCAGGATTCGACAGCGTGGATTACCACAACATGAGCGCAGGCATTGTTGCCCTGCATAAAGGCGTGAAATTCTAAGGCTGTCTGAAACGAACAAAAGGGCGTGATTGATAGGTTTTTAAACCTTATCCAAGCCAATCTGACACAAAACAAAGGCCGTCTGAACAACCGTAAAACGAAATCAAATATTTCGGTTACACCATTCAGACGGCCTTAATACGTTTAAATCAGCTTATGTCCCTGCTTTCACGCTTTGCCATTGACGGACCATAAATTTCAACGCCGCCGGTTGGATAGGCACCATGATAAAGCTGTTTTTCAAATCCTCATCGGTCGGGAAAATCGTATTGTCGTTTCTAAACTCTTCATCCATCAGCTCTTGAGCCGATTTGCTGGACGGCGCATAAGTAACAAAATTGCCGTTTTTCGCCGCAACTTCAGGATCTAAGAAATCATTGATATACGCATGGGCATTGGCCACATGTTTGGCATCTTTCGGAATCACAAACGAATCCACCCAAATCCCCACGCCTTCTTTCGGCATCATCACACGGATTTTTTCCTTGCCGCCTGCTTCTTCGGCACGGCGTTTGGCAATGTTCAAATCGCCGCCAAAACCAATCGTTACGCAAGTATCGCCGCGCGCCAAATCATCGATAAAACCGGACGAAGTAAAACGCTTGATGTACGGACGGTTTTTCTTCAAAACTTCCGTCGCCGCCTTAATATCCGCCGTTTCGCTACTGTTTGGGTTTTTACCCATATAGTTCAACACCATAGGATAAATTTCCGCCGCGCTGTCCAAATAGCTGATACCGCATTGCTTGAGTTTGGACGTGTATTCGGGGTTAAACACCAAATCCCATTGATTGTCCGGCAGCTGATCCGTGCCCAAAGCCTTTTTCACACGCTCGACATTGATAGCGAAAGTATTGGTACCCCAATAAAACGGCACCGCATATTCATGCCCCGGATCGACACCTTCCATCAGTTTCATCAACCGAGGATTCAGGTTTTTATAGTTGGGAATCAGGGATTTGTCGATTTTCTGATACGCACCTGCCTTAATCTGCCTGCCGACAAACGCATTGGAAGGAGCCACAATGTCGTAACCCGACTTGCCGGTCAATACCTTGCTTTCCAGCGTTTCATCGCTGTCGTATACATCGTAAGTTACTGCGATACCGTGTTTCTTCTCAAACGCGGCAACCGTCTCGGGGTCGACATATTCCGACCAGTTGTAAATGCTCAATACCTTTTGATTATCGGTTTGAGCCGCCTTGTCGGCAGAAGTTTTGTCCGAGCCGCCGCAGCCGGCCAGTGCCAGCGCAGTCAGTACGATGAGGGGCAGATGTTTGGTCATTATCATTCCTTGCGTATCCGGTTGAAAATAGAGAGGCATTATAAAGCAGGCAGGCACGAGCGGATAGGCTTCATTGTTAAAAGATATCGTCCCGCTTGAGGCCGTCTGAAAGACGGGTTTCAACCAACTTAAAACCTTTCTGCCGATAGCTTGAAATATGGTTTTGCGGTAAGATAACGCCCATTCGTTTTTAATCGCAACGCGCCGTCCAGGCCGTCTGAAATCCTTGTAAAAAATTTATCGAGACATTATGAAAACCACCGAACTACGCCAAAAATTCCTAAAATTCTTTGAAACCAAAGGCCACACCGTCGTCCGCTCTTCCAGCCTCGTGCCGCACGACGACCCGACGCTGCTGTTTACCAACGCCGGTATGAACCAGTTTAAAGACGTATTTTTAGGTTTCGACAAACGCCCGTACAGCCGCGCCACCACCGCGCAAAAATGCGTACGCGCAGGCGGCAAGCACAACGACCTGGAAAACGTCGGCTACACCGCCCGCCACCACACTTTCTTTGAAATGATGGGCAACTTCTCCTTCGGCGACTACTTCAAGCGCGACGCGATTCATTTCGCTTGGGAGTTTCTCACTTCCCCCGAATGGCTGAACATCCCCAAAGACAAACTCTTGGCGACCGTTTACGCAGAAGACGACGAAGCCTACAACATCTGGTTAAACGAAATCGGTATGCCGTCTGAACGCATCGTCCGCATCGGCGACAACAAAGGCGCGAAATACGCATCCGACAACTTCTGGCAAATGGGCGACACCGGCCCTTGCGGCCCCTGCTCCGAAATTTTCTACGACCACGGCGAAGAAATCTGGGGCGGCATTCCGGGCAGCCCCGAAGAAGACGGCGACCGCTGGATTGAGATTTGGAACTGCGTATTTATGCAGTTCAACCGCGACGAACAAGGCAATATGAATCCGCTGCCCAAGCCGTCCGTCGATACCGGCATGGGCTTGGAACGTATGGCGGCGGTAATGCAGCACGTCCACAGCAACTATGAAATCGACTTGTTTCAAGACCTGCTCAAAGCCGTCGCCCGCGAAACCGGCGCGCCGTTCAGTATGGAAGAACCCAGCCTGAAAGTCATCGCCGACCACATCCGCTCCTGCTCCTTCCTGATTGCAGACGGCGTATTGCCTGCCAACGAAGGACGCGGTTATGTTTTGCGCCGCATTATCCGCCGCGCCGTGCGCCACGGTTACAAACTGGGTCAAAGCAAACCGTTCTTCCACAAACTCGTTGCCGATTTGGTCAAAGAGATGGGCGATGCCTACCCCGAGTTGAAAGAAAAACAGGCGCAAATCGAAGAAGCGTTGAAAAACGAAGAAAGCCGTTTTGCCCAAACTCTGGAAACCGGTATGGCTTTGTTGGAAAACGCGCTGGCCAAAGGCGGCAAAACACTCGGCGGCGAAATCATCTTCAAACTCTACGATACCTACGGCTTCCCATACGACCTGACTGCCGACATCTGCCGCGAACGCAATATCGATTTGGATGAAGAAGGCTTCAACCGCGAAATGGAGGCCCAACGTGCACGCGCACGCGCCGCACAAAGCTTCAAAGCCAACGCCCAACTGCCTTATGACGGTCAAGACACCGAGTTTAAAGGTTATAGCGAACGCCAAACCGAATCCAAAGTCCTCGCCCTCTACAAAGACGGCGAGCAAGTCAACGAATTGAACGAAGGCGACAGCGGCGCAGTCGTCATCGACTTTACCCCGTTCTATGCAGAATCCGGCGGCCAAGTCGGCGATGTCGGCTATATCTTCTCAGGCGAAAACCGCTTTGAAGTACGCGATACCCAAAAAATCAAAGCGGCCGTATTCGGCCAATTCGGCGTACAAACTTCAGGCCGTCTGAAAGTCGGCGACAGCGTTACCGCCAAAGTGGACGACGAAATCCGCAATGCCAATATGCGCAACCACAGCGCGACCCACCTGATGCACAAAGCCCTGCGCGATGTATTGGGCGAACACGTCGAACAAAAAGGCTCTTTGGTTACCGCCGAATCCACCCGTTTCGACATTTCCCATCCCCAAGCGGTAACTGCCGAAGAAATCACCGAAGTAGAACGCCGCGTCAACGAAGCCGTTTTGGCCAACGTTGCCGTCAATGCAGCCATTATGAGTATGGAAGACGCGCAAAAAACCGGCGCGATGATGCTTTTCGGCGAAAAATACGGCGACGAAGTGCGCGTACTGCAAATGGGCGGTTTCTCCACCGAATTGTGCGGCGGTACACACGTTTCACGCACCGGCGACATCGGCCTCTTCAAAATTATCAGCGAAGGCGGTATTGCCGCAGGCGTGCGCCGTATCGAAGCCATCACCGGCCTGAACGCACTCAAATGGGCGCAAGAGCAAGAGCGTTTGGTGAAAGACATTATTGCCGAAACCAAAGCCCAAACCGAAAAAGACGTACTGGCGAAAATCCAAGCAGGCGCGGCACACGCCAAAGCATTGGAAAAAGAATTGGCACGCGCCAAAGCCGAACTCGCCGTCCACGCAGGCGCTAAACTCTTGGACGATGCAAAAGACTTGGGTTCAGCCAAACTCGTTGCTGCACAAATCGAAGCCGATGCCGCAGCCCTGCGCGAAATCGTTACCGACTTAACCGGCAAATCAGAACAAGCCATCGTATTGCTCGCCGCAGTCAACGACGGCAAAGTTTCCCTGTGCGCAGGCGTATCCAAACCGTTGACTGGCAAAGTCAAAGCAGGCGATCTGGTTAAATTTGCAGCCGAACAAGTCGGCGGCAAAGGCGGCGGCAGACCGGATTTGGCACAGGCAGGCGGCAGCGATGTGGAGAAACTGCCCGCGATGATTGAGAGTGTGAAAGATTGGGTCGGCGCGAAGCTGGCTTGATATAAGAAAGGCAGCCTGAAAGGGATTCAGGCTGCCTTTTGTGTAAAGAGGCCGTCTGAAAGATATTTTCAGACGGCATCTGTCAGTTTATTTGGCTTTATACCTACCATTGAATAGCGATTCAGAAGGTATCCAGCCATCTGCCAAATCATCCAACATCTTAATCCAATACTCTAGGCGTTTTTCTGTCGGGACGCTTTCTCCCCAATATTCGACAATTAGAGCATCATCCATTTCCAAAGCAGCTTTTTCAATTTCATGCTCAATCAATTTTAAAGATTTTTCTACATAGTTTCCGCCACGGTAGTCTTCCGCCGAGTTGGCAACGCTGCCCGCACTGAATAAGTCCCGCGCCTGATGACAAAGCACACCGCGATAGGTAATCAGATACAGGACGGCATTATCGTATTTGTGCTTCGCCCTGCCTGAGCAGACAATACGGGGGGAGACTAATGCTACTTCAGCTCGGAGGCGGATTTTTTCTTCCTGCGGCAGGGAAGTGTAAAGGCGCACTTCCAAAGGCAGATCATGGCTGTCTACTGCGTCAATGTCTTCTATCCACCATAACCGCTCGCCTTCTTTCAGCCTGTTACGGGCATATTTTCGGATATATTCCATTTTTTCATGCATATCCAAATCGGCAAATTCAGCATAGGAAATACCGAAACCCTCAAACAGAGACGGTCGATCAGATTCTATTTCTACCTCAAAGCGCGGAACGTGCGATGTGCGGACATGAATTACGCTATCTTCGTAAAGTTGCCATTTCACATCGGGAATGCCCCCCATTTTTCCGAATACCACATAGATATGCTGTACACCGTCAGCTTTGTTTTTCTCTTGGATACTGTTTGCTACGCTGCGCCAAGTATCTTTTAGCGTGAATTTGACTTCTACGCCATATTCCCCTATTGGAACATCGGGGAAAATTTGCGGCACAGGTTCAGGATTGATAACTATGTCGGCATAAGCGGGAATTTTTGCAATGCACAGCGCACGAACTCTGTTTTCAAAAATATCTTGGGATTTGAAAGGTGCGTTTTTTGCCTCTTGCCTCAATACGGTGCAAACCTCGTCTAAAAACTTCTCAAACTCCTTTTTTGTCAGCATAATGCATTACCACTTAAAAATATAAAGTAGTAATTTTATCTTATTTAACAGGGTTATTTAAGTGCCTTACTAACGGCGGCGGCGATGTGCCACCCTAAAACAGGAGGGACGGCGTTGCCAATTTGCCGTTCTGTGGCACGCAATTTTGCCTGGAAAATAAAATTGTCCGGAAACGATTGGATGCGCGCCGCCTCACGCATGGAGATGCGGCGGGGTAATTCGTAATGCCACTGTATGTTTCCATGGCATTCTGCCCTAATAGTGTAGCCCGCCCTTTCGGCATCCAATTTTCGACTGCCTTGATCGGGGCTTTTTTCTGCTCTACTCCAAATATGGTTGGCAATTTCGTCTTCTACTTTGTCGACCAAATCGCCTATAGCCTGTCTGGCTGTTACATAGCTGTTGCTGGTATTTGTTTTTTCAATCTGTATTTCGGGAATTTCAGGTAGCCTTCCAACGATGATAACTCGCTCCCGAGTCTGTGGAACACCGTAATCGGCTGCATTCAGCAAGTAGTAATCTACCTGATAACCCAAATTGCGAAAATCTGAAAGCACTGTTTCCAAATCTTTCCGATGATGCTTCATCAGTAGCCCTTTGACATTTTCAGCAACAAATATTTTGGGGCGAACGCGTTCAACAGCAGACAACATGGCTTTATACAGCCCGCTGCGGCTGCCTGAAATACCTGCACCTTTACCATTAATAGAAATATCCTGACAAGGAAAGCCACCGATAATGATGTCTGCGCTAGTGGGTATTTCATCCAAATGCTGCCAAATATCACCATGTACAATGTGATTTCCTAAGTTGTGGCGGTAGGTTCTAACAGCGTGTTCGTCGATTTCGTTCGCCCAAATAATATCAAAATCATGTTTGTCATAAGTACGGTTTAAAAACTCAAAGCCCCCTAGAAAACCCAAATCCATTCCGCCACAACCGCTAAATAAAGAAATAATTTTATATTTTTTTTCGCGGTCTTCTTGCTTTTCCTGTTTGGCCATTAACTCCATACATTTAAGATAAAAAGCATGGGAAAAAGTACCTCTATTTACTTTGTTACAAATTGCATTTGCCGTTTCACTTTCCCCTTGCTCCAAGAATAATTCTGATAATTGTATAAAGCCAATTCCATGCTCATGCATTTTGGCTTTTATGGCATCTCCAGCTAACTTGTTCCAATTTTTTCGTGCAAATTCGGTCATGGCTAATCTTTCAGTCATTCATAAATGACATTATTTTAGCGTTTTTTGTAATTTAAGCCAAGATTTAAAATCTACCTTTTAGGTTTACAGGCCGTCTGAAAACAAAAATCTCGTTTTCAGACGGCATTTTTCCACTAAAATCCCCCTACCGTCCAACCCGAAACAAGGAGAACCATCATGCAAGTTCCTACTTCCGCCATCATCAACGGCGAATTTGCCGACAAATACGGCAAACGCGGCAGCAAGCCGTAGCCAGCACCCCTGTCAACCGCGTGCGTGGCTAGACCACACACCCTACCACTGCGGGCGACGCAAACCTTAAGATTGAGGTGTAGGGTGTGTGCGGTACGCACGCACGCGGTTTTTGTTACTACCGAATGATTCCAAACCATGCCGTAATCCAGTCAGCAGCAAACGCAGCTTGAGTCATGTACCAACAAAACTCAATATCAAAGGCCGTCTGAAGAATAATTTTCAGACGGCTTCTCTCTATCAAAAGCAGCCTGCACATTCAAAAATCGAAGTGCAGGCTGCTTTTTGTGATGATTGGAAAAAACACACACTATTTGAGACCTTTGCAAAAATAGTCTGTTAACGAAATTTGACGCATAAAAATGCGCCAAAAAAATTTTCAATTGCCTAAAACCTTCCTAATATTGAGCAAAAAGTAGGAAAAATCAGAAAAGTTTTGTATTTTGAAAATGAGATTGAGCATAAAATTTTAGTAACCTATGTTATTGCAAAGGTCTCTATTTTTATACTGTATATTGTGCAGGTACAAAGTAAAACGAATTACCCAAAGAAATTCCTATGTTTAAGACGCTCAAAAGCATTTGGCAGGGACTTACGCAAAAAGGCAAAATCTTCCCGTACCAACTGGCATTCACGCTGCTGATTCCTTTGCGTAACTGGGCGCTTTCACCGCAACAAATCACGCAACGGCTGCACTTTGTTCCGCACCACCGAATTTGCTGCGGGGCGGGTTATTTCAGTTGCGTAGGATGTGCTTCAGCCCACCGTTTCTTCATTTTTGCTTGTCAATTGGTGGGCTGAAGCCCACACTACGGTTAATACGGTTACTGATTCGTTTCCCCCTGCATCCGAATCACGCCGCACACCGCAAAAAACGCGCGCCCGATGCGCAACCGCTTCCGACATCTGGCGCAATGAGACAAAACGGCAATATGCCGATACGGATACGTCATCCTCCGCCTGCCTGTTTTTTATATCATACTCAATTTTATCTGTGCGTTACGACGGCATGCCGTCTGAAGGGTGTTTATGTCTGCATCTAAGAAATTTCCGATTCCTTTGAGCTATTTCAGCATCGCGCTGGGCTTGTTTGCCTTGGGGCTGTCGTGGCGTTACGGCGCGTCTGTCGGGCTGCTGCCCGCCTTGGCCGCCGAATCGCTGCTTGCGGTGGCTTCGGTTGTCTGGCTCTTGCTGGTGGCGGCATACCTGATCAAAATATTTGCGTACCGAAACGATTTTTTGTCTGATTTACGCGACTTGGTGCAATGCTGCTTCATCAGCGCGATTCCGATTACCGCTATGCTGGAGGGACTCGCGCTGAAGCCCTATCAGGCAGGCGCGGCGGCAGTCCTGATTTATGCGGGCGTTGCAGGACAGTTGGCGTTTTCGATGTATCGGGCGGCCGGTCTGTGGCGAGGCCTGCATTCTTTGGAGGCGACGACGCCGATTATTTACCTGCCTACGGTGGCGACAAACTTTGTCAGCGCGTCATCTCTGGCGGCGTTGGGGCATCATGATTATGCGGCTTTGTTTTTCGGCGCGGGTATGTTTTCCTGGCTGAGTTTGGAAGCCTCCGTCTTGGGCAGGCTGCGTACGGCGGTACCGGTCGGTACGGCGGCGCGCGGCGTGGTCGGTATCCAGCTTGCGCCCGCCTTTGTCGGCTGCGGCGCGTATTTTGCCGTCGGCGGTAAAATCGACGGTTTTGCGTTGGCATTAATCGGCTACGGCTGCCTGCAGTTTTTGTTCTTGCTGCGCCTGACACGCTGGTTTTGGGAAGGCGGTTTTACGATGAGCTTTTGGGGATTTTCATTCGGTTTCGCAGCCATGGCGGGATGCGGCCTGCATCTGGCGGCTTCCGGCGTATTGTCGGGCTTGGGGCTGACGCTTGCCGCCGCCGGTTCGGCAGGCGTGGCGCTGCTGCTTGCCGGCACGCTGCATCGGATAGCGACGGGGCGTTTCTTGGTACGCGGCTGATGCGTTTGCCGCCTTGTCAAAAATGCCGTCTGAAACGCTGGGCTTCAGACGGCATTTTTTATTTCACACCCTTACAGCAAGCCGTAGCCCACACCCCTGTCAACCGCGTGCGTGGCTAGACCACACCCTACCACTGCGGGCGATGCAAACCTTAAGATTGAGGTGTAGTGTGTGTGCGGTACGCACGCACGCGGTTTTTGTTGTTACCAAATGATCCCAAACCATGTCGTAATTCAGTCGGCAGCAAACGTAGCTTGGGTCATGTACCAACAAAACTCAATATCAAAGGCCGTCTGAAAAATAATTTTCAGACGGCCTTTCTGTTTTCATTTAAAGCTGATTAATCCTTAAATTTAAGCTTTTTATTCAATCATCTAACATCAATCTTTCTCAATCGTAAAAAACAGTGCTTCCTGTTTCAAAGCATTACCGTCTGCATCGGTCAATGCTGCTTCTGCTGCGGAAAACTTGATAACGGCGAGGCTGAGGCTGCCTTGTTCTGTGAGTGCCGTATTGAGAATAATGCCAGCCTCTTCTTCGCCGACTTTGACGGTAATACCGGCGGCTTCCAAAGAATCGCCGCTTAATACGGCCAGACCGCGTTTGACCTGGCCTCGGTATTGGGCGCGGGCGATGATTTCTTGGCCGGGGTAGCAGCCTTTACGGAAATGGACTGCGCCGATGATGTGTTGGTTGAGCATTTGGGCAACAGCCGCTTCTTTGGTTGCGGCGCAAATCCACGGATAGCCGCTGCGGATTTCGTGCAGATTCCACGCGTTTTCGGCTTCTGCTTGATATTCGGCTGCGTTTTCGGCTGCTGAAATTTTCAGACGGCCTGTGTGCGGCAAGGCAATTTCTACGGCATTTTCTTGAATTTGAGCTGAAAAAGACAGTTGCGGTTCGGTAGCAGGATGAGGTTCTGCATTGTCTGCCAACTCGCCGCTGACTGCTAAATCAGGCATCGGCTCGAAGACGACTTTTGCACGCAAGACAAACATTCTCAGGCGTTTGACGATGGCTTCGGTCAAATCTTGAGCCATGACCAACAGTAAATCTTCTCCGCGATTGACGACCAACATATTCGCCAACACACGGCCTTTAGGCGTATTGTATGTGGCGTAACATGCCTGACCGGAAGCTAAATTATTAATATCGTTGGATAATTGACCATGAAGAAATGAAGCCCTGTCTTCACCGCTGACGCGGACAACGCCGAAAAAAGGCAGGCGGGTTTGCATAATTGACTCCTTAAATTGTAGATGCTGAATTATCGCCCAAATTGCTACTTATTATCAAATAAATAAATTCAGGCCGTCTGAATGTTTCAGACGGCCTGTTGTTTGGGTTCAAACAATCAAAATTATTTGATGCTGACTTTGCGGATAATCACGGCTTCGGTTGGAACGTCTTGATGGAAGCCGCGTGTCGCAGTTTTTACTTTGCTGATTTTACGGACCACATCCATGCCGGAAGTAACTTTACCGAAAACGGCATAGCCGTAGCCTTGAGGGGTTTTGCTTTTGAAATTCAAAAAGTCGTTGTCGGCTGTGTTGATAAAGAACTGGCTGGTTGCTGAATTTGGATCGCCGGTACGCGCCATAGCGATGGTGCCGATGTTATTTTTTAAGCCGTTGTATGCTTCATTGGTGATGGCTTTGTCGGTGGATTTTTGAACCATGTTCTCGGTAAATCCGCCGCCTTGAATCATAAAATTGTCGATAACACGGTGGAAAATCGTGTTGTCGTAAAAACCTTTTTTGGCGTAATTGACAAAGTTTGCCACGGTTTTCGGCGCTTTGACTTCATCCAGCTCCAGTTGGATGTTGCCCATATTGGTTTCAATCACGGCATGGGTAACTGCTTGCGCTTGCACGGAAAGTGAGAGTGCGAGGGCGCACAGGGTCAGTTTGATGGATTTTTTCATATGTCTTCTCGAATGATGTATTGTGAAAATGGAATATTAACCTTGTTTCGCGTGAAATCCATAAAAAACATGTAAGATTTTTCAAGCAAAAACGTAAGGCAATCAAATCAGGCCGTCTGAAAAGGGATAAAAACCAAATTCTTGCTCTTTATCATTCCCTTTCAGACGGCCTGCTATTACGGTCAAACCGAAATCAGATTAGAAATCCAATTCCGTTTTCAGCCAATAAGTGCGCGGCATACCGACAACTGCGAAGCTGCGGTCGTATTGTCCGCGCTGTACCTGCCAGTAGTTTTTGTTGAACAGGTTTTCCACCGAGCTGCTGACGGTCAAAGTATTTTTGCCCAGCTTGATTTTGTAGCGCGCGCCCACGTCAACTAAGGTGTAGGACGGCAGTTTATATTGGCGTTCAGTATCTTGGAAAGACTTACCGTAGTATTGGATATTGCTTTTCAAAGTCAGACCTTGGACAAATGGCGTATCCCATTCAATACCTGCTTTGGCAATAACACGCGGGCTAGCAACCTGATTACCATTTGTTAAAGTATTATTGTAACGCGGATAATCCTTCAACTGCGCTTTCAGATACATAATGCCAAAGCTCGGACGAAGGGTTTTATTCATCAGGTTGGCATACGTATTAAACTCAACACCACGGTTGATTTCTTTACCATGCTGCTCTTGCGTATTGCGCCAATAACCCGGACGGACGATTTGGAAAGCGTTCAGGCTGGTTACAACATCACCCCAGTTTTTTCGTACACCCATTTCAATCTGTTTGCTGACACGAGGTTTGGACATTTCTCCAGTATCCTCGTTAGTCGCACCCGGTTCCAAATCTTGCATATAGTTTCCATACACTACCATACCGGTATTAGGCACCCAAGCTGCGGCAAACATCGGGCTGAACCGTTTTTTGCTGAACTTCACAGTAGAAGAGCGGCGGCTTGCATCAGTTTTTGCATTGCCTGTCAAATTTGGATGAGCAGTTTGTTTGACCCATTGATAACGTCCGCCTAAGGTTAAACGGATAGTATTATCAGCGAAACCCAAAGTATCGGATATTGCAAGGCTGGGGGTCTCATAAGTCGTATGCTCTGTACCTTGTATATTGGCAGGATTGTCACGGTGGGTAACAGGGAAAACAGGGTTGTAGATGTTGGTATCCAAGTCATCGCCGTTGCGCGTTCCCTGGTCATGGTCGCGGTGTCGCTTGATGTAATCGAATGAGGTCGCCCAATTGTGAACAACCGGACCGGTTTCAAATTCACCACGAGCTTTCAAATTACCACTAGTTGTGCGAGAAAGGAATTCAAATGGTTGTGCAGCCTTCGCCGTGTACTTACCCAAATTACCACCATTTGCACGGTTTTTCATGAGAAGTTGTGTAAACGAACCTTTATACACAGACTCCATATAGCCCAAACCACCACTAATCTGCATATTGTAGTCAGTATCGTATTCAAACGTCAGTGCGTTCGTGATAGTTTTAGTAGTTTGCTCCTGCCAAGACGGGACAAGTAGGGTTTTACCACTTGGTGCGGCAGGCATGGCAAAGTTAAGATCCTGCATTTCATGAATACGCGCACGACCTCCCTCTGTATTACGGTGGTTATACATCGAATCGAAAGACAGACGTAATTTCTCACCACGATAATCAGTATTTAATGCAAATTCCTGATTATCTTCCTTATAACCTTTACGGGCGGTTTCACCTTTGCGGTATTTACCATTGAAACGGATGCCAAACTGTTTGTTTTCACCAAAACGCTGACCGATATCGATTGCACCTTCGGTACGGTTTTTACTGAAAACCGCTAAACCGATTTTTCGGTTACCTTCATCGGATGCTTTTTTAGTTTCAATGTTGACAGAAGAACCTGCTGCGCCCTCAGGGTCCATGCCGACAGTGGAACTTGAAGCACCTTTAATCAACTGTGCTGAAGAAACGCCCGCAGTCGGGGTATGATAATAAGAATAAAGACCTGCCAAGCCATTGATACTAAACTGACGGGCATCAAGCTGTAAGCCACGGACATATACACCTTGAATAGTATTGCTTTCACCACCGAACTGCATGGTAGAGGCATCGTTCTTGGCGATTGTATCTACTAATGTACGGGATGCGTTGTTTCCCAATACTTTTTCATCGTAATTGACGACTGTAATTGGTGCTGTAAAGGCATTTGCCTTGCCTAGCAGTCCTAAGTTCACACGGTCGCGCAAGTCGCCGTCGCTGGCGATGGAGTAAGAACGGGCGGCTTTGACGCGTTTGGCGTCGGCGCGGACATTGACTTCCTGCAACTGCTGTTGTACAGGGGTTTCAGGTGTCGCTTCATCGGCGGCATAAGAAAATGCGCTCGCAATCAGCAGCGGCATCAGGGCTAATTTGCTGTTCATAAATTCCTTCTGTTTTTGAGGTGGGTTATTTTTGTTGCAATAAGCGTGTTAAAAGTTACAAAGTAATTTTGTTGCACGATTATATTTGATAATATTCCGCACTTCTATACTTCGTTATGAGAACCATTTTTAAATACAAAAAATACAACACTCTTCCTATTTTTTTTACCTTAAACCCTACAAACAAATGACAAATTCAGTTTTCAGACGACCTCTGCCTGCCGTCTGATTCATCTGACTAAAGAGAACACCCCATGCAGAAATGGCAAACCGAGCTTTATTCCACGCCGTCTTGGCTGTTGCAGACCTTATTGATGGTCGCCGCAGCCTCGGCGGTCATTCTGTTTTTTGCACGCAACACACGCTTCGGGCGCGAATTCAGCCATATCCTGCACCTTTGCCTGACGCCGAAAAGCGCGGTCAAAATATTGCTGCTGATTACGGCGATGATTACGCTGCTGTTGACCGAAGTACGGCTGAATGTGTTGAGTACCTTTATGTCCAAAGGGCTTTACGACTCGATGCAGGATTTGAACGCCTCCGCGTTTTGGATGTTTGCAGCGATGAACGCGGGCGTGGTGCTGATACGGGCGTTTAACAACGTCGTCAACGACTTCCTCGATCAAGGCTTGGCGATTAAATGGTCGGAGCGTCTCAATGAAGTGCTGACCACGCGCTGGCTTGCCGACAAAAACTACTACCGCCTGCAAATGCGCCGCCACGCGCCGGACAACATCGACCAGCGTATCCAACAGGACGCGCAGGAATTTATCGCCTCGACCATTGAATTTGTGCGCGGTATGATCAATTCGGTCGTTACCTCGCTGGAATTTGCCGTTGTTTTGTGGGGCTTGGCAGGCATCCTGACCGTGTTCGGCTTCGACATTCCGCGCGGCATTGTTTGGTTCGTCTTTATCTTTGTGATTTTGGCGACCTTTATCGCCATGTGGATAGGCAACCCTTTGATTCGTTACAACTATGAAAACGAAAAACTCAACGGCGACTACCGTTATTCCCTCATCCGCGTACGCGACCACGCCGAAAGCGTGGCGTTTTACAGCGGCGAACAACACGAACACGGCCGGCTTTCCGACCGCTTTAAAGCCATTATCCGCAACCGTTGGCGCATCGCGCGGCAAAGCGTCTGCTTAAGCGGCTTTAACGATATGTTCACCAACGGCATCAAACTCTTCCCCATTATTTTGCAAGCTCCGCGCCTGTTTGCCGGACAAATCAAAATCGGCGACATCCAGCAGACCGTCCAAGCCTTCGCGCGACTGCAAAACGCGCTGTCTTTCTTCCGAATGTTCTACAACAAATTCACCGCCTACCGCGCCCGATTGGAGCGTCTGTACGGCTTTTTGCTGAGTACCGAAGAACAACACAGCGCGCAGCAACCCGAGATTAGCGAAGTTTCAGACGGCATTGCACTGGAAAACGTCGCCCTGTTCCGCCACAACGGCGAAGTTTTATTAGACGGTATCAATATCAACCTCAAAAACGGCGACTCCCTGCTGATACGCGGCCCGAGCGGTTGCGGCAAAACCTCGCTGCTGCGCGCGCTGGCGGGGCTTTGGCCGTTTGGCAGCAGCGGCAAAGTCAGCCGTCCGCCGCATCAAGACATCCTCTTCCTGCCGCAACGTCCGTACACGGCGCAAGGCAGCCTGCGCGATGCGGTTTGTTACCCCGACATCGACAAACAGCATCCCGAGTTAGCCGAAGCCATGAACACCTGCCGTTTGGGTTATCTGATTGACAAATTGGATAAAACAGACGACTGGCAGCACAAACTCTCCCCGGGCGAACTGCAACGCGTCGCCTTCGTCCGCGCCCTGCTTTCCAAGCCCAAAATTGTCCTGCTCGACGAAGCCACCGCCGCCTTGGACGAACCGGCCGAAGCCGCACTCTACCGCGCCTTAAAGCAAAAACTGCCCGACAGCATCATCATCAGCATCGGACACCGAAGCACGCTCAACGAGTTCCATGATTTATGCCTCGATGTCGGTCATGTACAATGCTGAATTAATGGCGTACCAAAGGCCGTCTGAAACAGTGAGAAACGAAATCAAACGATTTTGTCCTCGCCGTTTCAGACGGCCCTTTCAAACGCCATGGCATGTTTATTTGCTATACTCTGCACTGTGTTAACGTCGTCTAAAAAATATTTATGAAAACCCTGGCCCTTATTCCACATTACAACCATCCGACCACCATCAGCCACGTTGCCCAAACCATGCGCGGCTTCGGTTTAAACGTTTTAATTGTGGACGACGGTTCACGCGAAGAATGCAAACCTGTATTGCAGGCTTTGGTTTCAGACGGCATTGATGTCCTTTACCGTCCCATCAACGGCGGCAAAGGCACAGCGGTCAAAACCGGCTTGGAATACGCTCAAGAACATGGCTATACCCACGTCTTGCAGGTTGATGCAGACGGCCAACACTGCTTGAGCGACACACCCAAACTCCTCGCCGCAGCAGAACAAAACCCTGAAGCCGTTGTTTGCGGCTGGCCGCAATACGGCGATGACGCGCCCAAAGCACGGCTTTACGGACGCAAAATTACCGATTTCTGGAATATGCTGCACACTTGGTCATGCGACATCAAAGACGGCATGTGCGGCTTCCGCCTCTATCCGCTTGCACCCGCGCTATCCGTTGTCCGCGAAGAAACCGTAGGCGACCGCATGGACTTCGATACGGAAATCCTTATCCGCCTGTACTGGCGCGACGTCAAACCGGTTTGGATTAAAACGCCCGTCCAATATGCCGCCGACGGCGTGTCCCACTTTGATGCCTTTGCCGACAATGTCCGCATCAGCAAAATGCACACACGGCTGTTTTTCGGTATGTTGAAACACCGATTGGGTAAAGTTTTCGGAAAGGCCGTCTGAAACCATGACTGACAATAAACAAACCCATTGGGCGGCGCAGCCCGAACGCGGCAGCCGCCTGTTTCTCGCTCTGACCACATTGATGGTGCGCTATCTGCCGGCTTTTTTCATGAGGCCGTGCATTTGGTTTGTGGTGCTGTATTTTTATGCAACCGCGCCCAAACCGCGCCGTCATGTCTTACGCTATCAAACCCGTCTTCAGACGGCCTTTCCCCATATCATCCTGCCGAAACACAGCGTATTCAAACAATTCGTCGCATTTGGCGAAGCGGTTTGCGACCGTTTTGCCGTGTGGCAACGCAAAATCCGTTATGAAGATTTGGTGATTGAAGATCCGGACGACATCTATTCGCAAATCAAGCGCAACGAACGCGGCCAGATTTTTGCCTGTTCGCACTTGGGCAATACCGAAGTTTGCCGTGCGCTGGTGTCGCACCATAAAGATTTCAGACTCAATGTATTGGTGCACAGCAAACACGCGCAGGCATTTAACGAGGCATTGCAAAAAGCCGGCGCAGATCATATCCGTCTGATTCAGGTGACAGATTTGGACACCACCCTGATGATGGAATTAAACAGCCGTATCGAGAACGGCGAATGGATTGCCATCGCGGCCGACCGCGTGCCTGTACGCGGCGAGAAAACCGCCGACATTAATTTCTTAGGCCATACCGCCCCTATGCCGCAAGGTGCGTGGCTATTGGCTGCGCTTTTAAAAACGCAGGTAAACACGCTGTTTTGCGTCAAACAAAACGGCCGCTATCATTTGAAACTTCGCCACTTTACCGATACCTCCAGCTGGAAACGCGGCAACCGTGAGGCTGCCGTCAAAGACGCGATGCAGGGTTTTGCCGACATTCTGGCGCAAGAATGTGCGCAAAATCCGCTACAATGGTTCAATTTTTATGATTTTTGGGGCGAAGACGCCGTCTGAAACCATCACACTTACTCTTTAAAACCATGAAAAAACACATCTACTGCCAACACAGCTTTGAAACCGAAGTTCCTTTTTTTGACGTAGATGCCATGCACATCGTGTGGCACGGCAACTATGTCAAATACCTTGAAACCGCACGTTGTGCTTTTCTGTCTTCCATCGGTTATGACTACAACGAAATGGGGCGGCAGGGGTACAGCTGGCCGATTGTGCAGATGAACCTCAAATACATCCGCCCTGCCCGTTTCGGCCAAAAAATCCGCGTTGAAATGGACATTGTTGAAATCGAAAGCTGCCTGCGTATCGATTACACCATTTACGATGCCGAAACCAACGAAAAACTGACTCGCGCTTCGACTACCCAAGCCGCGGTTTCGCTTTCAGACGGCCTGATGCAGTTTCAAACTCCGGACAGCTGGTTGGAAGCAGTAAAAAGACATCCGACATTTAAGGCCGTCTGAAGAATTTAGCGATTAAACAACATATTGCCTGTTTATCAGCTTTACCCTTTATAATTTTAAATTTCTGTTTTCAGACGGCCTTTATCCTCAAACCGCACACATTATGCTACTGAACCTCAATCGCTTTGCCTTTCCTGTTTTCTTAAAAGAAACCCGCCTGCTTACTGCCCTCGCCCTGCCTATGCTGTTGGCGCAAGTGGCGCAAGTGGGCATTGGTTTTGTCGATACGGTGATGGCCGGTGGCGCAGGTAAGGAAGATTTGGCCGCGGTAGCTTTGGGCAGCAGTGCGTTTTCCACGATTTACATTACCTTTATGGGCGTGATGGCGGCGTTGAACCCGATGATTGCCCAGCTGTACGGCGCAGGTAAAACCGAAGAAGTCGGCAAAACAGGAATGCAGGGCATTTGGTTTGGCTTATGTTTGGGTCTATTCGGCATGCTGTTGATGTGGGCGATGATTACGCCTTTCCGTCATTGGCTGACATTAAGCGATTATGTCGAAGACACGATGGCGCAATATATGTTCTTTACCAGCTTGGCAATGCCGGCCGCCATGATCCACCGCGCCCTGCACGCTTATGCCTCGAGCTTGAACCGTCCGCGCGTGATTATGTTGGTCAGCTTCGCGGCATTTGTGTTGAATGTGCCGCTAAACTATGTATTTGTTTACGGCAAATTCGGTATGCCTGCTTTGGGTGGCGCAGGTTGCGGCGTGGCAACGGCGGCGGTATTTTGGTTCAGCGCATTGGCTTTGTGGCTTTATATCGCCAAAGAAAAATTCTTCCGTCCGTTTGGCTTGACGGCAAAAATCGGCAAACCCGATTTGGCGGCTTTCAAACAGATTTGGAAAATCGGTGCACCCATCGGCTTGTCTTATTTTTTAGAAGCCAGCGCGTTTTCGTTTATCGTCTTTTTGGTGGCGCCATTCGGCGAGGATTATGTCGCCGCCCAACAAGTCGTCATCAGCCTGTCGGGCATTTTGTATATGGTTCCGCAAAGCGTCGGCTCGGCAAGCACGGTACGCGTAGGCTTTTCGCTCGGGCGACACGAATTTTTGCGGGCGCGTTATATTTCAGGCGTTTCGCTGGTGTTGGGCTGGATGCTCGCCGTGATTACCGTGCTTTCTTTGGTATTATTCCGTTCGCCGCTGGTAAGTATGTACAACAATGATCCGGCTGTTTTAAGCATCGCCGCCACCCTCCTGCTGTTTGCCGGCTTGTTCCAACCGGCAGACTTCACCCAATGTATCGCTTCCTACGCCCTGCGCGGCTATAAAGTGACCAAAATGCCGATGTTCATCCATGCCGCCGCTTTCTGGGGTTGCGGCCTGTTGCCCGGCTATCTGCTTGCCTATCATGTCGATATGGGTATTTACGGCTTCTGGACCGCGCTGACCGTTTCACTGACGATTGCCGCCATCGCATTGGTATGGTGTCTGGAGCTTTGCAGTAAAGAGATGGTCAAATCGCATAAGGCCGTCTGAAATTTCTTTCAGACGACCTCCATTAATAATATTTCATTTACGGCTTATTCACTTTTAAGGAAAAAAATGTTTTCAACTTCCATTATAGAAAAACTTGCTTACTATGTTTATTGCTTGATTGACCCTAGAGACGGCAATATTTTCTATGTAGGTAAAGGCTTGAACAATCGCGTTTTCCATCATGCTCAAGCCTCATTACAAGAAATAGAAAAGCCAAGTGATAAAATTGCCTTGATTAGGGAAATACATAAAAGCGGACACCAGCCCGTGTATTACATTCTGCGGCACAACATCCAAACCAGCGACGAGGCTGAACAATATGAAGCGATGGCAATAGACCTACTCTCCCTAGTCAAACAGAGCCAGCAGCCGCTGACTAATATTCAAGGGGGGCAAGCATTCTTCTGAAGTAGGATTGATGAGCTTGTCCGAATTAAAGCGACAATATGATGCTCAAGAATTAAAAACTGATGAACCCATTGTTTTAATTACGATTAATAAAGAATACGAGAAACTGAAAAAAGGCATCAGATCAGGGAATATTCCTGAAGCCGATAAGGATAAGGAAATTTACGAACGTACACGGAAATATTGGAAAATCGGAAGCAGGCGTGAAAAAGCAAAATATGCGGTTGCAGTCTATCGCGGCTGGACATTAGCAGTATATGAAATCGAAAGATGGATTTCTGCCGATGATATTATTCAAGGTCGCTGGATGTTTGAAGGCAAGCCGCTACCAGAAGAATCCAAGATTTATCAAGAAATCGTGGACAAGCTGACCTATTCTTCCCAAGAAAACTATAAAGCACCCCAAAACCCCATTACCTATCGTAATTGTTAAACAGTAAGTTTTCAGACGACCCGAATCTACAAAATCACAAATCATCATGCAACCCACCCAATACCAAACCGACCTTACCCCCTACAACACTTTTGGTCTGAAAGCCCAAGCTCAAGCATTTGTTGCACTCAAACATGCCGATGAATTGCGCGACATCGTCCGGCTGCCCGAGTTCAACCGAGATACCGTTTTATGGCTCGGCGGCGGTAGCAATATCCTTTTGATGGAAGACTATGCCGGTCTGGTTGTGCATATGGAAAACAAGGGAATACGCGAAATTGAGCGTTCAGACGGCCTGGTTTATATCGAAGCTCAGGCTGGGGAAATTTGGCATGATTTTGTTTTGCATACGGTTGGACTGGGTTTAAGCGGGCTGGAAAACCTCAGCCTGATTCCGGGCACGGTCGGCGCGTCTCCGGTACAAAATATCGGTGCATATGGTGTTGAAGCGAAAGATGTTATCCATAGCGTACGCTGCTTTGATTTGGATACAGAAACCTTTGTCGAGCTTTCCAATGCCGACTGTGACTTTGCCTATCGTGAAAGCCTGTTCAAACAGGAAGGCAAAGGACGTTATGTGATTGTTTCGGTTGTATTTGCGTTGAAAGAGCATTTTGTGCCGAACTTGGGCTATGGCGACTTGGCGGCAGCGGTTGCCGAACTGAGCCAAGGCCGTGAGGCGACGGCCAAAGATGTTTCCGATGCGGTGTGTGCAATCCGCAACAGTAAACTGCCTAATCCTAACGTACTTGGTAATGTCGGAAGTTTCTTTAAAAACCCTGTTGTCAGTGCAGAAAAAGCGGCCGATTTGTTACAGCAATACCCCAATATGCCACGCTATCCGCAGCCTGACGGTTCGGTCAAACTCGCGGCCGGCTGGCTGATTGACCAATGCCGTCTGAAAGGCCATCAGATCGGCGGTGCGGCAGTGCATGACAAACAGGCTTTGGTTTTGGTGAATAAAAACAATGCATCCGCGCAAGATGTCCACCAGCTGGCACAATATGTTTGTAATACAGTATTTACTCAATTTCAGGTAGAATTACACGCAGAACCCAACTGGCTGCCTACTTCATACAGCCTATAAAACAAAGGAGTGTATCCCATGCCGCGCATTGCTAAAGTCAACACTTACACACGAATCATCAATGCCAGCCTCGCCTTATTCAACGAAGAAGGTGAGCGCAATATCAGCATCAACCACATTGCCGCCCACTTGGGCATCAGCCCGGGCAACCTCTACTACCATTTCCGCAACAAAGACGAAATCATCGTCCAATTGTTTAAGCGTTACAGCGAAGCCCTGCTTGCCTATCTTAACGAAGCCGTGTTGCCGTCTAATGTGGAAGACTCCATCAACTACATGGCCGGTATTTATGATGTGATGTGGGAATACCGTTTCCTTTTCAGCGATGTGAATACCCTGCTTGCCCGCAGTGCCGAATTATTGGGCGAACACAATACCTTTACCCAAGCCAAAGTTTCCCCGCTGTTGGTCAACCTGCTGGCCCAGCTCAACGGTCTGAACATCATCAGCGCAGACCAAACCGCCATGAACGACCTTGCCGTCAATATGTGGATGGTGACGAAATACTGGTTCGACTTCGACAGCTCCCTGCGCGGCCGCGCCAAGTTGACCGAAGATTCCAAAGTACGGGGCATCAGCCGCACACTCAGCCTGTTGCGCCCGTACCTCCTGCCGGAACACCGTGCCGAATTCGACCAAAAAATCGGCAGCAACCATTGATTTTTTCCATACAAAGGCCGTCTGAAAACGTGGCTTTAACCAAGTTAAAGCTATTTTCAGACGGCCTGTTAATTTTCGGATGCTTTATTTATGCACCTTCCCGATATTTCCATTCTCGGCTTAGGCTATCTTGGCCTGCCGCTGGCGCAAAAATGTTATGAACAAGGCAGTCAGGTAGCCGCCGTCAAACGCACCCTGACTTCCGACGACATCAATCTGCCGATTGAACTCGACATCATCGATTTGAATCAAGACAACATTTTTCAGACAGCCTTGTGGCAAAACCATATCAACAAGCCGACATGGTTTTGCCTGCTTCCGCCTTCGTCATTAAACCATTACGCCGATACCCTGAATAAATGGATTCAACTTGCCGAGCAGTCCAAGGTACAACACATCATCTTTACCAGCAGTACCAGCGTGTATGGCAACCAAGCACGCATATGCGATGAAACCACGCCGCCCGATCCGCAAACCGAATCTGCCCGTCAAATCCTCGCAGTCGAGCAAGCCCTGCTTGAAAGCGCCATCCCCCATATTGACATACTGCGACTGGGCGGACTTTATTCCGCCGATCGTCATCCCATTACCAAGCTGGTTCAAAAAACACGCATTCAAGGCGGCAATCAACCCGTCAATATTCTTCATAAAGACTTGGCCGTCCAAGTCCTTTTTCAGACGGCCTGCCAAGCTGACGGCAAGCGTATCCGCAATATTGTCGAACCCCGCCACCCAAGCCGGGCCGAATTTTATACTGCCGAAGCAGCCAAACTCGGCCTACCGGCTCCTGATTTCATCATTGATGACAAAAGCAACGGCAAAATTGTAAATACCATTTGCGCAGACGGGCTAAGCCTGTAAAATTGCGACTCAACCCATTAATCCGTTTCAGACGGCATTTAGAGTAAACCATGTCCGCCCTATTTCCCCTTATCAACCACCTGATACAGCAAAATCCAGAGCAACAGCGCGAGCTGTCTGAATTTGCAGGCAGCATCATCTGCATCAGCCTGACCGGTTTCAGACTGACCGGACGCATCAGCGAACAAGGTTTTCTTGAAACCGCACACGAAACCGCCGACACCAACATCACATTCCACAATAGCGCCATCCAAAAAATCCTCCAAGGCGGCCAGCCTGGCGTGGGCGACATCAGCCTCGAAGGCGACTTGGTCTTGGGTATGTCCGTCCTTCCTATTTTGGGTGGGCTGCGCTATTATCCGAGCGAAGATTTAGCGCGTGTATTCGGTCATGTGGCCGCAGAAAGCATCAGTTCGCGCGCCGGCGATATCGGCCGCACCATGAAAAAAATCGGCAAAAGCATTGCCGAGCAAATCAGCGACTTTTCACACGAACCCGAATCCCCTGTTATCGACCAAGCCACGCTTGCCGCATGGTTGGAAGAAGTGGACAAACTGCGTGACGACGTTGCCCGCCTAAACGAACGCCTCGACCGCCTCGAGCGCGATATCTGGATAGATTAGACACTTAATTTCAGACGGCCACTATCATGAAAAGCCCATTCAAAAACATCGGTATCGTTACGCGTCCCAATACGCCCGAGATTCAAGATACCGTCCACACATTGGTTTCTTTTCTGCGCGAAAACGGCTTCACCATCTATCTGGATGAATTGAGCGTAGAAGAACACTGCGTCTATATCCAAGATTCCGCATACTGCGAAACCGTAAATAAAGCCCAGCTGGGCAAATATTGCGACCTCGTCGTTGTGCTCGGCGGCGACGGCACCTTCCTCTCCGCCGCCCGCGAAGTCGCCCCGCGCGCCGTCCCCATCATCGGCATCAATCAAGGCCACTTGGGCTTTCTTACCCAAATCTCACGCGACACCATGGTTGAGGGCATCCGCCCCGTACTGGAAGGCAAATATCTGCCTGAAGAGCGCATCCTCATTGAAGCCAGCATCATTCGTGACGGCGAAACCATCGAACGCGCCCTCGCCCTCAACGACACCGTACTGTCTCGTGGCGGCGCAGGTCAAATGATTGAATTTGAAGTATTTATCAATCAAGAATTTGTCTATACCCAACGTTCGGACGGCCTAATTATTTCCACACCGACAGGTTCGACCGCTTACGCGCTTGCCGCCGGCGGCCCCATCATGCAGGCCGGTCTGCACGCCTTCACGCTCGTGCCTATCTGTCCGCAATCCATGACCAACCGCCCGATTGCCATCTCCGACACCAGCGTGATCGAAATCCTCATTACCAAAAGCGGCGACGCACGCGCACATTTTGACGGACAATCCCATATCGACGTGCAAAACTTCGACCGCATCATCATCCGCCGCTATCACAACCCCTTGCGCGTCCTCCATCCCACCGATTACCAATACTTCAAAACCCTGCGCCAAAAGCTGCATTGGGGCGAACAATTGATTTAAACAACTTCCATAAACAGGCTTACCATGAAAACCATTTCAAAAACCTTAATCATTGCACTGTGTACTCTTTCCTCCCTATCCGTCTCCGCACACGGCATGCACAAAAGCAAACCCTTGTCCTTTGAAGAATTGCCGAAAATCTGCCAGCAATACTTTACCCGAGCGGATGCGTGTTACCAAAAAGCAGGTGATAAAGCATCGTTCCAACGCGACAACACAAAATACCTGCGCCAAATCTTGCCCGCCGCTGACGTAGGCCAACGTGAACGCATGTGCCAAATTGCCATGGATACATTCGCTGAAAAAACAAAAAACTTGAGTTGCGAATAAAGACCCCTGTCTTAGCTCTAGCAATTTCTGATTCCATAAAAAGGCCGTCTGAAACATTGGATTGTTTCAGACGGCCTAATTACAAGGTTCTTACCCTTTTAAGAAGAGACCACAAAATCCACTGTATGCGCTTCACTGTAATCAGGGATTTCCAGCTTTTCTATCATGCGGTGCAACACATCATTCGGCACAGAATGTTCGCGGTTACGGTTTTGCGATAGTAATTGCGTGTAAGGCACTTCCAAATAAATGAGATGCACGCGTGCACCGTAATCGGCAAACATCGGCAGCCATTTACTGCGCAGGTCGCGGTTAAGATTGGTCGCATTAAAGACAAATGACGTACGGGCTCGCAGGTATTCTTTTGCCTGCTCTTTACCCAAACGCACTGCTTCGGCGGTATGTTTGGAATCTGCGGGATTGAGTTTGCGCTCACGGCGAATCTCATCCAGCGACAGCATAGGCAAATGGGCAAGATGTTGCCTGATGTAACTGTCTTTACCGCTACCTGCTATGGCACACATGGCGTACACATCGAAGGTCTGATCATCAAACGGCTGATAATCCGGCATTTCGCTACGGCCGTTAAGATAGAGATAGCGTCCGTAGTCGCTGGCAAAAGTACGCGCTTTACCCCAACAAGCATTTTCTTCACAGAGTTCACGAAACAAATCAATGCGCAGCAAAATATCCTGTTGGTCGCAACATATACGACCGAGAACATCAGCTTTAGCAAGCATGGCAAGATGCTCAGTATTAACCTGCAAACTGGCTGCTATGACGGCTCGCTCAGGATTAGGCTTATTAATCGCCCATAAGGGCAATCCGTGCAAACGCACGAGTTTGGCGATTGCTTCTCTTACGGCAAATGGAGCGGCAAGTTCGGTATACAGCAAAGTACGGGCGGTATGCTCACCTTTTTTTGCGTGATGCGGCGAAACGATACGCTCTTTGCCGTTTTCTATTTCACTCTTGGTCGTACTGCGTTTTTCCACATCATGCAGCATGGCGGCAGCAAACAGAATATGCTGCTCCTGTCCATCAAGCGCTTGGAACTCGGGCAGTTGTAAAAGGGCTTCGCATACCATTTTGGTATGCGTAAATACATCGCCTTCAGCATGCCACTCAGGGTCTTGCGGAACATCCTTCATATCGGCAAACCAGCTGAAACGACGTTCTAAGGCTTGCCAATCAGTAAGTTGACCGGGTATGTAATCTGGGAATGTCCACATAATTGTCTTTCTTATTATTGGATAATTGGACTTCAGGCCGTCTGAAACTGCCAGCTTTGCCAATGGTATTTGTCGTAATCGATAAGACGGGCAGGCTTCCAAGTTTTCGTCCAATGAACGTCGGTTTTAACGTGTTTGGCTCGCACCAATTTGAAAAGATTATCAAATTCATTGAATTGAACAGGCAGGTTGCCGTTGTTGGTGGCAAAATCAGCGGCGTTCCGGATAACGAAACCTTCACTGCATGCCGCTCCTGTTTTCGGATCGTAGCCGCCAAGCTTACCGGCAGTTTGTACGCTGTCTGTCCACAGCTCTCCCAAATTAGCGGCAAGCCATTGCGCTAAAGCAATATCTTCATTGGCGTATTTTTGAGTGAAATCTGCAAGAGGCTGGACAATGGGTATTTCTGGCACAGTCGGAAAATCAAACAGCTGCGCATAAAATTTAACCTCTTCCCATGAAAGCCAATGTCCGCTACGGCGGACTGCAAACAGGTAAAAATAGCTTTCCAGTTGCGAATAGGCAATCGAATGAATGCCATACATATTCTCGCCAAAAAGTTCAAGATCGCCTAAATCATCTTTGATTTGCTGCCATCGTTGCAGCAAAGGTTTATCCCACGGATGCTGGGTAGGCGCAGCATGACTACGGGCATAGAGACCGTGTGCGGCAAAGCAGTTGTTTTGCCCATCTAATTTTTCGGTTAAAACCAATTTCGGCAGTGAGGTAAAATATGAAAGAAAGCCGCGCGGCATAAAACGGTCGTCAGAGGTGGTACCAAGGCTGATGGGCGCGTGCAGGCTGCGGGCGTATTTTTGAGGTTCGGTTGTCGTCATAATATTTTTTCCTTTTTATTCATTTTTTAATTTTCTTTTCAAGTGTTCCCTGCAACCCGTTACATTTTCCCCACCATATTTCCTTGTTTGGAAACCAAAAGTTGGTCGATTTTCAAATTTTCAGTATCGATGATTTCAAATTTATAACCGGCATAAACCAGAAAATCTGTACGTTTCGGTATTTTGCGCAGGGAATACATCATAAAGCCGGCGATGGTTTCGTAGTTTTCCGAATTGGGAAACTCCTCAATATCCAGCGCACGCATAACATCGGTAAGCGGCGTAGCACCGTCCACCAACCATGTGTCTTCGGTACGGCGGATGATTTGCGGCTCTTCCTCGGTATTGACCAGCTCGCCCATCACAATGCTCATCACATCTTTCAGCGTTACCACGCCAACCACCAGCGCGTATTCGTTCACCACCACGGCAAAGTCTTCTCCTGAAGTTTTGAAGGTCTCCAATACATCATAAAGCGACAGCGTGTCGGGAATGAACAAGGCTTTACGCAATACACGCTTGTCGGTCAGGCGGACGTCTTTTTCTTTTAAAAATAAAGTCAGCAGCGTATGCGATTCGATATAGCCGATAACGCGTTCCAAGTCGCCGTCGCATACGAGGAATTTGTTGTGCGGTTTGTCGGACATCATTTCCAACACGGTATCGCTGTCGTCGTGTTTGTCAAAATAGGCGATGTATTCGCGCGTACTCATGGTGGAAGTGACCGTACGCTCCTGCATATCGAAAATGTTTTCAATCAGATAGTGCTCTTGTTCTTTCAATACACCAGCCTGTGCACCGGCATCAACGACGGCATAAATATCTTCCGAGGTCAGCTGCTCCTGACGGACGGTTGAGATTTTGAAGAGTTTGAATATTGCGTTTGCCAACCCGTCAAAAACCCAGACAAGGGGCTTTAAGATAAAAATCAAAAACATCATCGGACGGACAATGCGTACCGCCACCGCTTCGGGATGGGTCATTGCCATACGCTTGGGCATCAGGTCGGCAATTAAAATAAAGCTGCCTGTAACCAGCGAGAAAGTCAGCAAAGAGGCAACTGTGCTGCCCCAACTGCCTGCGTTCTCCAACAGCTTGCCAAAATACGGACGTATCGCTGCCTCGCCGACAATACCGGCAAGAATGGCGACGGCGTTCAAACCGATTTGAACAACGGTAATAAAACTGCCCGGCTGCTGCTGCATATTGATTACGTCAAGCGCACGCGTATCGCCGCCGTCTTTCGCCATGACCTGCAATTTGATTTTGCGTGCCGAAGCAAGCGCGAGTTCGGAACAGGACACAAACGCGCTAATGACAATCAGCAGGCACAATAATAGTAAGGCTTCAAAAATATTCATGAAAAAGTGTGTGTATGGTATAGGTTAAAAATATTCAAACAACAAAGGCCGTCTGAAAAATTCAATTTAATCTTAGATTTGCGTTTTATTTGTCAGTGATGCGTAAAGCAAATAATGATATTGAAATAAATTTTACTTAAAAGTAAGTCATATTTTTTTCAGATAATCTTGCGACCTTATTATTTATACAGATAAGGCACGACGCTTTCCTTCAATATTTCTATCAACTCTTCATCCATGTATCTGTAATCATCAGGAATATCTAAAATAATCATTTCTTTATATTGCAACGCACGAGGAAAATGTGCCAGCAGACGGCTCTTATGTTTTTGTTCCATCACGAAAATCTTATCCGCCCATGCGATGTCGTCTATGGAAACAGTATGCCGCGCATTGGGGCTGGTCCCCGCAGAACGTGCCTGTACATTTGGATAACGTCGAAATACGGTTTCAGCGGTAGGACTGCGCCATTGGTTACGACTACAAATAAAAAGTGCATTCATAAAAATTAAAAAAGGCGGAAAATATCCGCCTTGTGAAAACCATCTCGATTGAATCGAAAATGTATCTTTTGAGTTAATCAAACCATTCAGCATCAAATTCATGCTGTCTGAACGGATAAATAAAACCCAGTTTTTGTGCACGTTTGATTTTATTGCTGCGGAGATATATCAAATCCCACTTTTTTTCAGGTTTATATTTCAAAGGATTTTTGCCATGTACACGATGACTGGGGCGTTGCTCTTGATGTCGTCGCCATGCACGGCTACGACTTTGATCTAAATTGTCCATTATCTGCTTTCTAATTTTGTTTCGGAAATCGGGTTCAGCAGCCGCGATTTTTTATGTATTCGATTATTCGGCAAGAAAATAGGATGACAAAATTATAGCGAAATTAAAGATATAATGCCAATATTAAACAATTTATTAGGCTCAAAATGGCCAAAGGCCGTCTGAAACTTGAGACACATTCATTATTTTAATCATCCAGCGCATCTTCATCCAAGGATTTCAGCCATTTCAACTTTTCGCCAATTTTGATTTCCAGCCCACGCGGGACGGGTTGATAGAAATCGGGTTCGTCCAAGCCGTCGGGCATATAGCTTTCGCCGGCGGCGTAGGCGTTCGGTTCGTCGTGGGCGTAGCGGTATTCGCGTCCGTAGCCCAATTCCTTCATTAACTTGGTCGGGGCGTTGCGAAGATGGACAGGCACTTCGTCGCTGCTGTTTTCTGCAACAAATCGGCGCATTTGTTTATACGCTTTGTAGCCCGCGTTGGATTTCGCGGCGGCGGCAAGGTACAGCACGGCTTGCGCCAGCGCGAGTTCACCTTCGGGCGAGCCTAAGCGTTCAAAGGTGGTGGCGGCATCGTTGGCGATTTGGAAGGCGCGCGGGTCGGCAAGCCCGATGTCTTCCCAAGCGATACGCACGATGCGGCGAGCGAGGTAGCGCGGGTCGGTGCCGCCGTCGAGCATACGGCAGAACCAATACAATGCCGCATTGGGATGCGAACCGCGCACAGATTTGTGCAACGCGGAGATTTGGTTGTAAAAACTCTCGCCGCCTTTGTCGAAACGGCGGATTTGCGCCCCGAGACTGTCGGCGAGAAATTCGGCGGTCAGGGTTTTCAGACGGCGCGTGTCGGCGGCGCGTAAAAGTTGTTCCAACAGATTCAACAACCTGCGCGCATCGCCGTCGGCGGTATTGACGAGCAGCTCCTGCGCGTCGGCTTCAATCGTGAAATCCCGGTATTCGGGCAAAGCCAAAACTTTGGCAACCAGCTTTTTGAGGCCGTCTGAAGACAAGGGCTGCAAAACATACACCTGCGCGCGGCTCAACAGCGCGGGATTCACTTCAAACGACGGATTTTCCGTCGTCGCACCGATAAAGGTCAGCAAACCGCTTTCGACATAAGGCAAAAACGCGTCCTGCTGCGCCTTGTTGAAGCGGTGGACTTCGTCGACAAACAAAATCGTCGCCCTCCCCTGCTGCAAAGCGATTTCCGCCTTGTCGATTGCCCCGCGTATGTCTTTCACGCCGGAAAACACGGCGGAAACAGGCAGGAACTGTGCATTGAAACTCTGCGCCAAAATCCGTGCCAACGTCGTCTTGCCCACACCCGGCGGCCCCCACAGCAACATAGAATGCGGCTTGCCGCCTTCTACCGCCACGCGCAAAGGTTTACCTTCGCCGATGAGGTGTTCCTGCCCCACCACGTCGTCAAGCGTATGCGGACGCAATCGTTCGGCAAGCGGCGCGTCGGGTTCTCGGACAAACAAATCGGTCATAACGGCTCCGTCAACAGGTTTTCAGACAATATGATTATACGGCAGGGAACGGCGGCGTGCCGCATACGGATACCGCCCCGCCGTTTGCCTTAAGCCGATATTAGGCGCATACTGGAAAAGACGAGAGACTTCACACAATATATCCGGCACGGAGACCGATTCCGCACCGGCTAACAATACGCAAATCAGGATTTCAATTAACCATTAAGGAGAACTCGATGAAACAAAATAGAAAATTTGCTTTATCTACCATTGCTTTGTTGATTCAATCGGCATTATGTTTTGAGGCTAACGCTGCTGAATATGAAGTTGAAAATGTAGAGTATGTATCTTTGCAACCGGACCCGCAAAGATTAGGTTCAGTTTCAACTTGGAAGGGGGGTAAGATTACAGTAAAGCAAACTATTTTGCCTTATTGGCAGAAAGGGGAAACCCGTAGGAAATTAGAAGTCATTACCACCGGAAACGGAGCAGATGGAAACTTACTGGTCAACGGCATTTACGGCATCCAATCTTTTGCAGACCCGCAATTAGGATATACGCCTGAATTATCGGTGAAAAGCAATAATGACATTCTATTTAAAAATAATCTCCAATCTGTTGATGTGCACCCTTATTCCGGAAATATCCATTTGGATGCCAAAGGAAAAATTCAATTTGATTTGAATATTCCCGATGTTGATGGGGTACAAGATGCAGTCAGTGGAAAAAAAATACCGACAAACAATAGTGCCTTAGTGCGGTATGTCAACACTATCACCCCCCCCCCCCGATGAAAATGACAAAGGCAGCATATCCTTCCATTCAAAAACAGGCAATTTATTCAATATGAACGTTAACGTTCATAAAGACACACACCATTACGGTATTCACAACCTCCGCAATACCGATGTTAATCTGACTGCCGAAGATGGCGATAATGTGGTTGCGATTAAAGGGAAACTTGCCGACCCTATGCCGGCAGGAAAAGTTGAGAGTACAAGTTTTTTAAGGGGCATTGAAACGGCTTTTAAATCCAATACCGTATTAACGGGGAATAACAATAAAATATCCATCGCCACTGAGGGCGACGGCTTGGGATTGGGGGTAGAAGGTCTCGATTCAAAATCCCCCTATTCCGGACACACGACGGGCATTTTCGTCAATAATCAACCAAACAATACTACCGAACCTTCCCTTGACGGCATCAGCACCATCAAGCTCAAAGCGGTCAAGGGAAATAATGAAGTTGATTTAAATGTAAAAAACCACGCCTCCGTAAAAGGCATTATCGCGTCGCATTCTGCAACAGCGACGCTCGAAGCCGAAGGGGACAATATTGTCCGGGTTAAAAATCCGGACACCGATACGGCTTTAATCGATGCTTTGAAAAAACAATACCCCAATGCTTCAAAAGAACTATACAGAGTGGGGGTTCAATCCACGACTGACAGCGATGTAGTTTTGAGCGCGGCAAACAATATCATTGAGATAGGGGGTAATCCGATGAACCAAGCAGGGATTACCGCTCACGGAAATGCTACGATTACCCTCAAGGCGAAAGAAAACAATAAAATTACCGTGGAAAACGCCGCATACAGCAGCGACGGCATTTCGACTCTGATTAACAGAACGGGGGCAAGGCCCGGAACAAGGGATGACGGAAACAAAATCATACTGGAGGCCGGCGGCGATAATATCGTTACCATGAAATCCGGCGATGCGGATGCGGATTATGTAAACAAATCCAAAGTATTAACGGAGACACCATCTTATCAAAGCAAACGAGGTTCCAACGGCATCTTTTCCTATGGCGACAAATCGCTGGTCAAACTGGTTGGCGAGAATAATATCGTTAAGAGTGAAATCAGTGAAAAGTCTAAGGCATTAAATGGGGGATTTGACCATAACAGCATTTATTCTTGGAATAAGGCAAAAGTCGAATTGTCTGCGAAGAGCGACAATATCGTACAAGGCGGAATTTGGGGCTTATACTCCAACAACTCCTCAATCTCCCTTGAGGGGAAAAATAATGCGATTTCAAACCCGAAATATAATGTTCGAGCCGATAATAAGGCAAAGGTGGATTTGACTGCCGAAAATAAAAACACATTATCCGATGCGGAATTTGGCGTATATGCCTTTAATACAAGTACGGTCAATTTGTCTTCAAAAGATAAAAATGAGGTAAAAAGCACCAAAATCGGTCTGTATTCGCAAGACGGCGGTTCAATCAATGTAGATGGAAAAGATAATATTATTGAAGGCGACAAGTTTGCCTTGATTGGAATGAATGGAAATTTAAGCATCCACGCAAACCATGAAAACAATATTACAGGTGGCGCAGGCATTTATGCTAAAAATAATTCTAAAGTAAATTTAACAGGTTTAAGTCATGTTATTAATGTTTCTGATGCCGCCATTCATTCATTAGACAAAAGTGAAGTAAGCATAGACGGACGGATAACGATTCATTCTAGCGTGGCAAATATCGCCCGAAGGGATAACAGCCTGATTAATTTAAGGTACAAAGGCAACAGCAGTATTGATGGAGCAACTGTATCGGATGGCGGCAGTGTTTCCATTACGCCGTTAGATAATTCAGATGATAATGTTATGCGTTTGACTGGCGATGTCTTGGCGGTAAATAAGGGTAAAGTGGAATTAGACTTCACACCAAACAGCCGTTTAGCAGGACGTTTGGATAATTTTAGCGGCTTAACCGATTCCAAACATAAAGATTTATTTGATCAATATGTTACCAAGTTAGACAGCAAAAGTGCGGGCGAAATTAACCTTAATTTAGCCAAAGACGCATTATGGACGATGACAGGTCAAAGCTGGATGGATAAATTGAGCGGCGAAGGTACGGTTGATTTTGACAGTAACAGCAAAACGGGCGGACGCGCCTTACATATCGGCGAATTGGCGGGTGCCAATAAATTCTTGATGCATCTGAATAAAGACGGCATTCACAGCGATATGCTCTATGTGAAAAAAGGAACGTCTACTCCGCAAGAAGTCGTCGTCAAAAATCTGTCCGAAGTGCTCGACAGTATGAATTACGGCGAACGTTTGCGTTTCGCTACGGTAACAGACTCAAAAAATGAATTTGTGAACGGTAAGAAATATATTGATGATACACATCTTTTAGAGCAGGCTTTAACGGTTGAATATTCTGACCATAAAACTGACCCAAGCAATAACGATGATTACAATCGCAGATTTAATGGTGAAACAATGACTGCTGAAAAAGCAGGTAACACAGATGTGGATGCGATGTATGGTAGCGAGCATAGAAAAAATGTCTATTTAGTCAAACAAACTACGGGCAATCCCGGTCGAAATGTCAAAAATATCAATGATATGTTCGACTCAACCGCACATTATGCGTTCACTTTGGATACTTATACCAAACGCGAAGGGGAGCGGGCTTTTTCAACGTTGGATAAAAAAGAAGGCGATTGGATAAGGCTGACGCATACCCGTTTGATTCAATCCAATGCGTTTAGGTTTCATAACAACGATTTTGAAATCGGATATGACCGCTTCAGCCTCAACGAGCAGGAGAAAAAACGCAAATGGGGCATAAGTTTCGACTACGGACATGGCAGGACATCGTTATGGAATACGTTTGGCAAAGGAAGAATCAGAAAATATGAATTGGCCCTGTACAATACTACCCAATACATAGATAAAGAAGGAGACGAAACAGGGTATATCGACAATGTATTAAAAATAGGAAAACTGCGTAACCGTGTGATTGCACGAAATCATATGGGGCAATTATGGGGTACGGGAAAATATAGCAACACCCTATTCTCTATCAGCACCGAATACGGCCGCCGTAAATTTTTGGATGACGATAAATTGTGGCGGATTACACCGCAAGCACAGTTGCAATATTCCTATTTGAGAGGTGCGGGCTACCGGCTCGACAATGGTATAAATGTCAACTTAAGCCACGTAAACAGCCTGATAGGCCGTTTGGGTTTGGATGTCGTGAGAAAATTTGACGAAGATAAAAAACTTTTCTATGTAAAAGGCAATATTCTTCATGAATTTTTGGGCAACCGCTCCTTTAAGGCATTTGAGGGCAACAGCAGTTATGCTCAAAAATGGAATACGAGGGGGACTTGGTATTCAGTCGGCTTGGGCTACAACGCGCGGACAGGCAAAAAAACGAATGTCTTTGCCGATGCGGAAAAAGAGTTTTCCGGCGGGAAAAAAGGATCGTACAACATCCGCTTATCCATTTCCCATCAGTTTGACTGAATGATTGGAACCTTATCGCAACAATGGGTTAAATCTAATTCGAGTCTTTAGGGTAAACCGCAATGAAATGCCGTCTGATCCGCTTTCAGACGGCATTTTTGCAAACAGGCAAAATGACGGCGGCGGGATTTTTTATTTTCCCAATTGAAGTATAATGTTGCCGGATTCAACCGGATATTCAAACGGTTTGCTCCAACACTCGGAACGGCGCATAAAACGCCGCCCTGCTCGTTATCCCGAACGGGGCGGCTAATCAGATCCTATCGCCATAAAACGGCGGGGTTTCAACCGAAAAGGAATTGAGATGAATAAAACCTTGTCTATTTTGCCGGTGGCAATCTTACTCGGCGGCTGTGCCGTCGGCGGCGGCACATTCGGCAGCTTAGACGGCGGCACGGGTATGGGCGGCAGCATCGTCAAAATGGCGGTAGAAAGCCAATGCCGTGCAGAATTGAACAAACGCAGCGAATGGCGTTTGACCGCGCTGGCGATGAGTACCGAAAAACAGGCGGAGTGGGAAAACAAGATTTGCGCTTGCGTCGCCCAAGAAGCACCCGAACGGATGACCGGCAACGATGTGATGCAGATGCTGGATCCGTCCACGCGCAATCAGGCACTCTCCGCCCTGACCGCCAAAACGGTTTCCGCCTGCTTCAAACGCCTGTACCGCTAACCTTCTTCAGACGGCATGAGGCAGATACCGTCTGAAGCCGTTTTCCTGCAATTTCGACAGACGAGAAAAATCATGAAATACATCAGCACGCGCGGCGAAACCGCACACAAACCGTTCAGCGAAGTTTTATTGATGGGGCTGGCACCCGACGGCGGCCTGATGCTGCCGGAACATTATCCGCAAATCGGGCGCGAAACCTTGGACAAATGGCGCGGTTTGGCTTATCCCGAATTGGCGTTTGAAATCATGCGCCTGTTCGTTACGGATATTCCGGAGGACGATTTGCGCGATATTCTGAACCGTACTTACACGGAAGCGGCGTTCGGTACTAAGGAAATCACCCCCGTCCGCACGCTTTCAGACGGCATCAAAATCCAAGCCTTATCCAACGGCCCGACGCTGGCGTTCAAAGATATGGCGATGCAGTTTTTGGGCAATGCGTTTGAATATGTTTTAAACAAAGAAGGCAAAAAACTCAATATCTTGGGCGCAACCAGCGGCGATACGGGTTCGGCTGCGGAATATGCCTTGCGCGGTAAAAAGGGCGTGAATGTATTTATGTTGTCACCCGACGGTAAGATGAGCGCGTTCCAACGCGCGCAAATGTACAGCCTGCAAGACGGAAATATCCACAATATCGCCGTGAAGGGGATGTTTGACGACTGTCAGGACATTGTGAAGGCGGTGCAGAACGATGCCGCGTTCAAGGAAAAATACCATATCGGTACAGTCAATTCGATCAACTGGGGACGCATCGTCGCGCAAGTGGTTTATTACTTTGCCGGCTATTTCAAAGCGACGCAAAGCAATGACGAGCAAGTCAGCTTTTGCGTGCCAAGCGGCAACTTCGGCAACGTTTGCGCGGGACATATCGCCAAACAAATGGGCTTGCCCATCCGCCGCCTGATTGTCGCGACCAATGAAAACGATGTGTTGGACGAGTTTTTCAAAACCGGCGCATACCGCCCGCGCAACAGCGAGCATACTTATGTTACCTCCAGCCCGTCTATGGACATTTCCAAAGCGTCCAACTTCGAGCGTTTCGTGTTCGACCTGATGGATCGCGATCCTCAGGAAATCAATACGCTGTGGGCGGAAGTCGCGGCGGGCAAGGGATTTGACTTGCAGTTTGCCTTGGAAAAAGTCGGTGGCAAATACGGTTTTACCTCCGGCAAATCCACCCACGCCGACCGTCTTGCCACCATCAAACAGGTTTACGGGCAAGACCAAGAACTCATCGATCCGCACACTGCCGACGGTGTAAAAGTTGCCCGCGAAGTGCGTGAAGAAGGGGAAATGGTGGTTTGTTTGGAAACCGCGTTGGCGGCGAAATTCGATGCGACCATACGCGAAGCCGTCGGCGATGTCGCCATTCCGCGCCCCGCCGCGCTGGAAGGTTTGGAAAGCCTGCCGCAGCGCGTGCAAACCGTGCCGAACAGTGCGGATGCGGTAAAAGGCATCATCGAACAAACGCTAAACTGATGTTCCGTATGGGCGGCATTCCGCCCGAACCTAAGATTGAAAGAAAATGACCTTACCTATGCAGGAAACCCGTTTTTCCATACTGCTGGACGAATTGGCGGCAAAACAGGAGGCCGACCTCGCCTCCCACCTGCTTGCCGACGGAAGCAAGGTATGGATACGCAAAGCAGGCAGGCACAATGCGCGATGGCGTTACGCGCTGCTCGGTATGGTTGCCCGGTATTTGAAACTGGGGGTGTTGAAGCCGGTTCCCAGCCTCGGCGGCGAGCCTGCCATTGCAACCGAATCAAAACGCCTGCACGAATTGCGCGCGGCGGGGATAGTCGTTCCCGAATTGCTCGCCGTCCGAAAAAATGCCCTTATGTTCGGCAATTTGGAAGGGATTCCGCTCGATACGCAAATCCGTCAAGAAGCCGAAGCCGGAAAGACGGACGCTTGGCTTGCCGGTTTGGAAGCCATTGCACGAGTGCATGAAAAACGGCAGTTCCTCAGTCAGGCGTTTGCGCGGAATATGATGTCGGACGGGAAAAACATCAGCTTTTTGGACTTTGAAGACGACCCTTCCGAAGTCCTGTCCCCCGTGCAATGCCAAGCCCGCGATTGGCTCTGCTACATCCATTCGACCGCGCTGATATTGAAAAACGGCGGACTACTGGAGGCGGCTGCGGAAAAATGGGGCGGCGTATTGTCGGGGCAGCCTGCCGAAATACAAAAGCTGATTGCCGCCACCGTCAAACCGATTCTTCCGATACGCAGGCTGGAACACCCCCGCTGGGGACGGGACGCGCTCAGGCTGGCAGCCTCGATTTCCCTTGCCGATATGCCGCTTATAAAATCAAGGCATTAAAACAATACCAACTCCTTTTGACTTTCAATTGCAAACATTGTAATGACAGATATTTTCGTTTAGAATTGCATGTTTGCTCTAAATCTGGATTGATATGCAGACAACACAAGCCACATCCAACTGGGAGCTGTACAAGCGTTTGCTTGGATATTTAAAAAGCTATTGGAAGATGTTTATCGTCTCCGTAGTGGCCATGCTGATTGTCGCCGGTACGATGCCGGCTTTCGGTTATTTGCTCAAACCTTTGATTAATGAAGGCTTTGTCGATAAAAACATGAAAAGCATGTCATGGTTGCCGCTGGCAATTGTGGCGCTGTTTTTCGTTCGCGGCCTGTTCAACTTCATTAACGAGTATTGCACGACTTATCTGTCCAGCCACTTGGTGCAGCGTTTGCGCGGTGAAATGTTCAACAAAATGATGCACCTGCCGACTTCGTATTTCAGCAGCAATACCGGTGGCCGTCTGATGTCGCGCATTTTAAGCGACGTCAACCAAATTACCGATGCAGGATTTAACGTCATTACCGTGATCGCCAAAGACGGCGTGAGCGTGGTCGGCCTATTGGGCTTACTGACTTATCTAAACTGGCGTTTGACCCTGATTACTTTTATTATTTTGCCGGTCGTCGCCGTATGTATCCAAACGGTCAGCAAACGCTTGCGCAAATTGTCTGCCAACAACCAAATTTATCTTGGCCAGCTGATGCAGGTTTTGGGCGAAAGCATCAATGGTGAACGTGTTGTAAAAATCTACGGCGGTCAAGATTATGAAAACCGCCGCTTCAACCGCATTGCCGACGATGTGCGCCGCAACCTGCTCAAACAGGTTTCCGCCAGCTCTGCCGGTACCGGTATTACACAATTAATGGCTTCGGTTGCACTGGCTGCGATTATTTACGCAGCGGCACGCCAAGCAGGGCTTTCAGGATTTAGTGCAGGCGATTTTATGTCGTTTTTGTCCAGCATGCTCATGATGTTTGACCCCATCAAACGTATGACCGGCGTGATGCAATCCCTGCAACGCGGTTTGGCGGCGGCTGAAAGTGTCTTCACCTTTTTGGATCAACCCGAAGAAAGCAACGAAGGCAAACAGATTCTCAGCCCAAATCCTGGCGATATCGAATTTTGCGATGTTGTACACCGCTATCCTGAAGCCGAACGCAACAGCTTGAACCACATCAACCTGCTTGTACCGCAAGGCAAAGTGACTGCATTGGTCGGCGCATCAGGCTGCGGTAAAACCACTCTGGCCAATATGTTGCCGCGCTTCCTCAATCCGGATGAAGGCAAGGTTTTGATTGGCGGCGTCAACATCAATGAATATACACTTGAAAGCCTGCGCAGCCGCATGGCATTCGTCAGCCAAAACGTTGTCCTGTTTAATGGTACGATTGCTGAGAATATTGCCTATGCTCAGGCCGGTAACTTCAGCGAAGAAGAAATTATCAATGTTGCAAAAGCCGCCAATGCTTGGGAATTTATCCAAAAAATGCCGCAAGGTTTGCACACTGAAGTTGGTGAAAACGGTTTAAAACTGTCCGGCGGCCAACGTCAACGCCTCGCCATTGCGCGTGCGCTTTTGAAAAATGCGCCGATTTTGATTTTGGACGAAGCCACCAGCGCATTGGATAATGAATCCGAACGTTTGGTACAAACCGCATTGGAAAACCTGATGCAAAACCGTACCACATTGGTGATTGCCCACCGACTTTCAACCATCGAAAAAGCCGACAACATCGTTGTCATGCACGAAGGCAATGTAGTCGAACAAGGCACTCATCATGAATTAATCAACGCAGGCGGACGCTATTCCGACCTGCACAGCCTCAGCGAAAAATCAGCCAAACCGGCAAGCAAGTAGCTGAGTACCTTCCATTCTTTTTATTAACCTTGGCCGCCCCGACCTATCCTTTTCAGACGGCCTTATCCGACAGGAAATATCAATGGCAGCATTCAACACCCAGAAAGTCTTGTCTGTACACCACTGGACCGACGCTTACTTCACTTTCACCTGTACCCGTGACGAATCTTTGCGCTTTGAAAACGGCCAATTCGTCATGGTCGGCTTGATGGTAGACGGCAAACCGCTGATGCGCGCATACAGTGTGGCTTCTGCCAACTGGGAAGAGCATCTGGAATTTTTCAGTATCAAAGTACAAGACGGCCCATTGACCAGCCGCCTGCAACACCTTAAAGTCGGCGACGATGTGCTCATCAGTAAAAAACCGACCGGTACACTGGTTGCCGGCGACCTGAATCCGGGCAAACACCTATACCTCTTGAGCACCGGTACCGGCATCGCTCCTTTCTTGAGCATTACCAAAGACCCTGATGTTTACGAACAATTCGAAAAAATCATCTTGGTTCACGGCGTACGCTACAAAAAAGACTTGGCATACTACGACCGCTTCACCAAAGAATTGCCCGAACACGAATACTTGGGCGACTTGGTTAAAGAAAAACTGATTTACTACCCAATCGTTTCACGCGAAGAATATGTACACCAAGGCCGTCTGACTGATTTGATGCGCAGCGGCAAACTCTTCGAAGACATCGGCCTGCCTAAAATCAATCCGCAAGACGACCGCGCTATGCTGTGCGGCAGCCCAGCCATGTTGAAAGACACCTGCAGCGTCTTGGACGAATTCGGACTGACCGTTTCTCCGAAAACCGGCGTTCGCGGCGACTACTTGATTGAACGCGCATTCGTCGATCAATAACATAGCTCCGGCAACAGGCCGTCTGAAACCCTTCTTTCAGACGGCCTAAGCCTTAATAATTTATCCCACATTATGCCTACCCTACTCATCATCCGTCCGTCCAATCGTCCACAGCAAGATATCCAAACCTGCCATGCAGCCGGTTGGCAGGCTCAGGTATTGAGTCCGATTGAAATAGAGGTGGATCGTTCGGCGCTAAAAAAACTCCCCGAACAATTCAAGCAAGCCGATGTGGTGTTTTGGGTCAGCCCGACCACTATTGAAACTGCAGTACCGTATCTGACCTTTTCAGACGGCCCTGAAGTACACATTACCGTCGGCCAAACCAGCCAACATACTTTGGCACAATTCTCCCCCTATCCCGTATTCTCTCCCAAAGACGGCAACGACAGCGAAGCCGTCTTGAGAATGTCTATTTGGAAAAACCTGCCACCCAACGCCCGAGTTCTAATTATTCGAGGCCATGGCGGCCGTGATTTTCTGGCAGACAAACTGACCGAACTGGGTTTTCAAATCGACATCGCCGAAATCTATTTCAGACGGCCACACGCCATCGATTGGCAGAACTTTAAAACCGAAGACATCGCCGCCGCCTACGTCACATCCGGCGAGCTCGCGCGCGAATTTTTCCATCAGATTCCGCCGCAATTTTCCCGATTCTTCGAATCCTTGCTATACTTTACCCATCATCCGCGCATTGCCGATGCGCTTCGCATCGTCGGCGCCAAACATGTAGAAACCGTCACTTCTTTATCCGCTGCACTTTCATCCATGCCACAAAGGAGCCAAGCAGTGAACCCAGTTGAAGACAATAAAGATACCCAACAAGTTGCCAATACGGCAGCTCCGGCGTCTGAACGTTCTGAAAACACCAGGCCGTCTGAACAAATCAAACCTACCCAACCTCAGCGAGTGGAGGCGAGCATGCCCGAGTCCAACAATCTCCCACAAAACAACGCCCCTGTTATCATCAAACAATCTGGCGGCAAAGCCTTGGCCGCAGGTGCAACCGTCTTGGCACTGCTTAGCTTGGGTGCGAGCGGATTCCTGTTTGTACAGGGTCAAAATGTTTTAAAAAACCAAGAGCTCGAATTCAACCAAAAAATCGACAAAGCTGCATTGGGCGAGTCTGAAAACGCCAGCCTTCTAAAAGACAACCTCAACCGCCAAACCGCTATTCAAGCCGAGTTAGACCGCCTGAACAACGGTCAAAAAAACAATAGCGATCAAATCCTGCAAACGCAGAAAGCTTATCAAGAGTTACTCAAAGGCCGTATCAACTGGCTGGTCGACGAAGCCGAATCGATGTTGAACACTGCTTCGCAACAATTGATGCTGTCAGGCAACCTTCAAGGCGCGGTCAGCGTATTGGAACACATCGACAGCCGCTTAAGCCGTTTTGAACAGCCTGAGCTTATCCCCATCAAACAAGCCATCAGCAATGATTTGGCCGCGCTGAAAAACCGTCCTTATGTCGATATTTCCGCCACTGCCTTGCGTATCGACCGTTTGGAAACCGGTATTTCCGGACTGCCTTTGGTTTTGGACGGCGTATTGAAACCGGGTGCTGCGCCTGTCGAAGCCGCCAATTCAGGAACTTGGTGGGAAAACACATGGGAAAAATCCCTCAATGCCCTCAAAGGCTTGGTTGAAGTCCGTCATCTGGACAGCAACGACGCCATGTTGATTTCACCCGATCAAACCTACTTCATCCGTGAAAACCTGCGCCTGCGCCTTTTAGATGCGCGCATTGCCCTGTTGCAACACAACGGCGAAGTGTATCAAAGCGATTTGAACAACGTTGAAGCAAGCGTGAAGCAATACTTCGACAGCAAATCCCCTGCTACCCAGTCATGGCTGAAAGAGTTGGCCGAACTCAAAGCCCTTGATGTCCGCATGATTTCAGACGACAGCCTGAAAGCCAGCTTGAGCGCTGTTCGCGCTTATCAAGAAGGTTCGCGTATACAAATGACGACCGAAGAAGCTGCACAAACCCAAGATGCCGAGAAAACCGCTTCCGCTCCGGCTGCAACTACCGAGCAAGCCACGACTGCAGCACCGGCTGCCGCTTCCGCTCCTCAATCTCTGGAAGCACCTGCTTTGCCGTCTGAAAACAAAAAAGAACCGGCCGCCGAAGCTGCCAAACCACAAAACCAAACCAAGCCTGCTGCCAAAATTAAAGGAGAGCAAGCATGAAAACCGTCGTTTGGATTGTCATTCTGTTTGCCGCCGCCGTCGGTTTAGCCTTGGCTTCCGGCATTTATACCGGCAACGTGTACGTCGTGGTTGAGCAAACCATGCTGCGTATCAATCTGCATGCCTTTGTTTTAGGCCTGCTGTTGAGCGTATTCGTCTTGTATTTCCTGATTAAATTCGTGTTCGGCCTCTTGAACATTCCGGCGCGTATGCAACGCTTCGGCATTGCCCGCAAAGGCCGTCAGGCTTCTGCCTCTTTGAACAGCGCAGGTTTGGCATATTTTGAAGGCCGTTTTGAAAAAGCCGAACAAGAAGCCGCCAAAGTCTTGCAAAACAAAGAAGCAGGCGACAACCGCACCCTGGCTTTGATGTTGGGTGCGCACGCGGCCGACCAAATGGAAAACTTCGAATTGCGCGACCGCTACCTGCACGAAATCGAACACCTGCCACAAAAACAACAGCTTTCCCGTCATCTTTTGCTGGCCGAATCTGCACTGAGCCGCCGCGATTATCCGACTGCCGCACAAAACCTTGAAGCCGCAGCAAAAATCAATAGCAACTTAAGCCGCCTGGTCCGACTGCAATTGCGTTATGCCTTTGATCACGGCGATGCTTCAGATGTTTTGGCAAAAGCAGAAAAACTGGTTAAAGCCGGCGCCATCAACGATTACGAAGCCGAACAGTATCAAAATTGGGCATATCGCCGTCTCTTAAGCGAAGTAACCGATGCAGGCAGTCTAAAAGCTTGTTTGAAACACATTCCTGAAAGCATGAAATCGGGCGAATTGTGTGTCGCAATTGCCGAAAAATACGAGCGTTTGGGTTTGTATGCCGATGCGGTCAAATGGGTTAAAACCCATTATCCGCAAACCCGCCAGCCTGAGCTCTTGGAAGCTTTTGTCGAATCCGTGCGTTTCCTAAGCGAGCGCGAGCAACAAAAAGCCATCGACTTGGCAGATTCTTGGCTGCAGGAGCAACCAGACAATGCACCGCTGTTGATGTATCTTGGCCAACTGGCTTACGGACGCAAACTTTGGGGCAAAGCCCAGGGCTACCTCGAAGCCAGCATCGCCTTGCAACCCAGCGTATCCGCACATTTGGTCTTGGCCCGCGTGTTTGATGAAACCGACCAACCGCAAAAAGCGCAAGAACAACGCAATCTGGTTTTGGAAAGCGTGGCCGAAGAAGAACATCCGGCAGCCCTTCCTCAACCCAATTAATATGCTGATTTCGCATTAAGCGCCAATATGAAATCTACTACAAAACCAACCATTTAATTATTTCAGACGGCCTCAATACATATCTAAGGCCGTCTGAACTTTGTCCAACACCCCAAATCAGAAAGCCTATTTATCATGACTGCTCTGAAAAACGACACTTTCCTCCGCGCCCTGCTCAAACAGCCTGTCGAATACACTCCCATCTGGATGATGCGCCAAGCCGGACGCTATCTGCCTGAATACAAAGCCACACGTGCACGCGCAGGCAGCTTTCTCGATTTGTGCAAAAACACCGAGCTGGCGACTGAAGTCACCATCCAGCCTTTAGAACGTTTTGATCTGGACGCGGCAATTCTGTTTTCCGATATTCTGACCGTTCCCGATGCCATGGGTTTGGGTCTGTATTTTGCTGAAGGCGAAGGCCCAAAATTTGAACGCGCTTTGCAACACGAAGCCGACATTGCAAAACTGCAAGTTCCCGACATGGAAAAACTGCAATACGTCTTTGATGCAGTGACTTCCATCCGTAAAGCACTGGACGGCCGAGTTCCACTGATCGGCTTCTCAGGCAGCCCGTTCACACTTGCCTGCTACATGGTTGAAGGCGGCAGCAGCAAAGAATTTTGCACCATCAAAACCATGATGTATTCGCGTCCTGATTTGCTGCATAAAATCCTCGACACCAATGCACAAGCCGTTACCGCCTATCTTAATGCCCAAATCGATGCCGGCGCACAAGCCGTACAAATTTTCGACACTTGGGGCGGCGTGTTGAGTGATGCCGCATTTAAAGAGTTCAGCCTGAAGTACATTCGACAAATCGTTGCCGGACTCAAACGCGAAAGCGAAGGCCGCCGCGTGCCTGTTATCGTATTTGCCAAAGGCGGCGGCTTATGGTTGGAAAGCATGGCAGAAATCGGCGCAGATGCATTGGGCTTGGACTGGACCTGCAACATCGGCAAAGCCCGCCGTCGCGTCGGCGAACAAGTTGCCCTGCAAGGCAACTTCGACCCGTTTGCCCTCTTCGGTACACCGGAATCTATCCGCACCGAGGTCGCACGCATTCTTGCCGACTATGGCAACGGCAGCGGCCATGTATTCAACCTCGGCCACGGCATCAACCAACACGCCGATCCGGAACACGCCAAAATATTGGTCGATACCGTACACGAATTGTCCCGTCAGTATCACCGTTAATTAAAGCAACTCAAAGGCCGTCTGAAAGCAAAAACACGATTATCGTGTAAATTTGTTTTCAGACGGTTTTTCTATATACTTAATATCTGAAGCTTATCAGCTGACACCTTCAAACTTAAAAACACATCCACTCCCGCTACCGAATATGAATTTTTTTAAAGACATCACCTGGACCGAAATTTTCATTTTCGCCCACACCTGCGCTGCACTCGTCTGCATGCTGCGCGTGTTGTACAAACAAAAAAACATCGGCTCAACCTTTGCCTGGCTGATTATCCTATTCCTTTTCCCCGTATTCGGAACCATCGCCTACATCCTTATTGGAGAGCCTCGTCTAGGCACCGCCCGCGCCAAACGTACCGGCGAAATGAACCGCTTCTACCGGAACTTTGCCGCCACCCATCTAGCCGATATCTATCTCGACATTACCGACCAAGTCAAATCACGATACCACGGCATCAGTAAAGTTGCCGAAAAAGGAACGGGGCTGGGTGCAACCAAAGGCAACGCCATGAGCCTGCTCTCGACCACAGATACCATTATCGACAGCATGCTTGCAGACATACGCGCCGCAACCCATTCCTGCCTGCTGGCCTTTTACATTATCGAACCCAAAGGCCGCATTGAAGAAATTTTAAATGAAATTCTTACCGCCGCAGATCGAGGCGTTGACTGCGCCATTCTGGCCGATGCCGTCGGCAGCAGGAGTTTTTTTGAAAGTGACTGGGTAGAGATACTGCGCCAAGCAGGCGTTGAAGTACATACCTCATTACCTGTCGGCATTTGGCGTACATTATTCACGCGTACCGACCTGCGCAACCACCGAAAAATCCTCGTTATCGACAGCAAAATCGGTTATACCGGCAGCTTCAACCTTGTCGACCCACGCTATTTCAAACAAAACTCCGGCGTCGGAGAATGGGTCGATGTCATGATGCGCTGCACAGGGCCTATGGTTTTGGAACTGTCTGCCGTCTTCTTCGCCGACCTTGCCGTCGAAACCGATGAAAACCTCCAAAACGTACAAACATACCTCAACCAAGCCCAAAGCCTGCTGCCCCAAATCCTTCCTGAAAAAATGCAGCAAGCCGATATCGTTGCCCAAATCATTCCATCTGCCCCTGAGCAAGGCAGCTTCGTCATCTATGAAACCATCATCAGCGCCATCTATGCCGCTACCAAACAAATCACGATTACCACTCCCTACTTTGTTCCCGACGAGCCGCTTCTCATGGCATTAACCGTTGCCGCCAAACGCGGCGTCAAAGTGACCCTGATACTGCCTGCCAAAGTCGATTCACTGATGGTGCGCTATGCCTCACGCGCCTACTACCCTATGTTGCTGGAAGCAGGAGTCAAAATCGCCATGTTTGAAGGTGGGCTCTTACATGCCAAAACCATGACCATTGACGAAGACTACTCCCTCTTCGGCACGGTCAACATGGACATGCGCAGCTTCTTCCTCAACCTAGAAATCAGCCTCGCCATCTATGATCGCGACACCACCAAACAAATCTGCCATCTGCAGCGCAGCTACCTTAAAAACAGCAGCTACATTGCCATCAAATCATGGCAACAACGCTCCAAACTACGCGGCTTCGTGGAAAATGCCGTCCGTCTAATGAGCCCTTTGTTGTAAAACATAAATATTTAGGCCGTCTGAAAAATATTTTTCAGACGGCCTTTTAAATAACATACTGATAGACAAAATTCTTTATTGACAGATATTCAAGCTATCCCATCTCTCCCTCTCGGAAAAAGTAAGACTAAACCCATTTCCCAACCAAATAATCTTTACTAAATTTAACTAAAATATAAACTAATTGATTTTTATAAAAATCCTATTAATTTTATACTGGAATAAAACAGAATATATTTATTAATATCTATTAAAAATTGATAATCATTATTATAATAATTAGAATAAACAGTCAATTTTTTACTTAGGAAAACTCATGAATAAGGTCTCCTCTCCTGTATTCCGCCTTAGTATCATTACCCTTGCATTATCAACAAGTTTCGCTCATGCCGAAAATTTGCGACCCGCAGAAACTGCCGAGCTGAATGAAATTAAAGTCACCGGTACTGCCGTACCGACTCGTGTAACCCGCAACCAGCTTGACCGCGAGATTTCGACCGATTTGAAACAAGTCATGAAAGACCAAATCGGTATGGATGTCGGCGGCGGCAACGGTGTGGCGCAGTTTTACAGCATCCGCGGCGTTGGTGAAGACAAGATTAACCTAGAAGTCGACAACACCAGCCAATCCACTAAAATCTTCCACCACCAAAGCCGCTTCCAGCTTGACCCCGCTTTGGTAAAAAGCATCAACGTCGAAAAAGGCACGGGCGCGGCGAGCGCGGGTTTGGGCGCGGTCGGCGGTACCATCCGCGTAACAACGGTTGACGCGAAAGACCTGCTGACAGACGGCAAACCTTTCGGTTTCAAACTCGGCGCGGGCTTGAGCAGCAATAAAGGATCAACCGGCAACGCGGCGGTTTACGGCTATCAAAACGGCTTCGATGCCCTGTTTGCAGGTAACTTCCTCAACAACCGCGACTACAAAGACGGCAACGGCAATGTCAACCTTGGCAGTCGTCTGAAACAGCACAGCTACCTCGCCAAACTCGGCTACGATTTCAACGACGACCACGGCATCCGCCTGACCTACCGTCAGGAATACCAAAAAGGCAACCGCACCGACAAAGCCGAGTTCCAAAACGTTGACAGCTACATTGGCGTGGATGGCACTTATCAAAAAGAGCAAACCTACAATCTGGAATACCGCGGCCGCAATGTCGGCTTCATCGACAAAATCGACACCAACGTCTTCCAAATCAACACCGACGACACTAAGCCGCCTAAAGGCGCGCCTTCCCCGAAAGCCCAAGCTTCCGGCACGGCGCAAGGCGGCGTTCCCATCGGCAAGCTTGAGTTGAGCAAAATCAAAGCGACCGGAGCGAATCTGAACCTCGCCAGCTCCTTCGGCGACGGACACATGGTGAAATACGGCGTCAACTACCGCCACGAAACCTCCGAGCCGTCCGACAAAGGCGCATGGCTGAAGATTCTCGGCCTGTATGACCGCGACAAAGAGAAAAAGGCCGAATACGGCGTGTACACGGAAGGCATTTGGAACCTGCACCCCGTTACCCTGACCACCGGCCTGCGTTACGACCATTTCAAATACAACGCCGCCAGCAAACAAAGCGCGTCGCACGGACAGCTCAACCCCAGCATCGGCGCGATTTGGGACATCAACGACAACTTCTCGCTCTTGGCAAACCTCAATCAGGCAAGCCGCGCGCCCCGCCTGAACGAAGCCCTGTTGGCTAACGAACGCGCAGGCGCCGCCGCCGATTTGGACGGCAAGCTCAAAGCCGAAACCGCCCGCCGCGCCGAATTGGGCTTCAAATGGCGCAACGACAATTTCAACGTCAGTGGCAGCGTGTTCCACCAACGCATCAAAGACCTCATCGTCTATCGTTGGGCAAAAATCAACAACGACACCGCCTCCATCACCGAACGCGGCAAGATTTACAACGGCGGCACGCTTAAAACCTATGGCTACGAACTTGACGCGTCCTACCGCTGGGGTGGTCTGACCGCACGGTTAGGGGTGTCCTACGTCAAACCGCGGTTAAAAGGCGAAATGTACTACGGCGAAAGCCTGATAAAGGCGGAAGACCACGAAAGCTCGTTTACCTTCTGGAATACCGGCCGCCAATGGCTGACCGGCCTGTCTTATCAGTTTGAAAACCCCAAACTCGAAATCGGCTGGCGCGGTCGCTACGCCCAAAGCGTGAAATACACCGACGTCGCCCGTGGACAAGGCACGATACACGGTAAGAAAGCCGGTTACGGCGTACACGACATTTACGCCAACTGGCAGCCGCTGAAAAAAGACAACCTGAACGTCAACTTCGCCGTCAACAACATCGGCAACAAACAATACCGTTCGCACAGCCAACGCTTCCCCGATGGCAACGGACGCGTGCCCTTCTACGAACGCGGTCGCGAGTTTACCTTGGGCGTGAACTATCGTTTCTGATGATACGAACGACCTTATAAAGAAATTAAAGGCCGTCTGAAATTCAATTTTCAGACGGCCTTTTTTCCTCCATCCTTACTTCACCATCACCCTTTCTTTCAAAGTCTTCAATACATTCTTCACCGTATTAATCCGTACTTCGATATTTTCCATCTCTGCAGTAAACCGCAGTTTATCCGAACTGGCAAGGCGGTATTTTTTGTCGTTCTGAATCAGCAGGATGATTTCGGTTGGATCGACATTGTGGTTTTTGCCGAAGGTTACCGTTACCGATTCGCCGGCCGCATCGATGGCATCAATACCCAATTCTTTTGCCGCAAGCCGTAAGTGGTGGCTTTCGATGAGGGTTTTGACGGGTTGTTCTGGCAGGCCGAAGCGGTCGACGAGTTCTTCGTGTATGGCGTTGATTTGCTGCACGGTTTCGCAGACGGCGAGGCGTTTGTAGAGGACGAGCCGTTCGTGGATGTCGGGGCAGTAGCTTTCGGGCAGTAATGCCGGGCTGTGCAGTTTGATTTCGGTGGTAATGCCCAACGGTGCGTCGAGGTCGGGCTGGCGGCCTTTTTTGAGGTCGCGCACGGCCTGTTTGAGCATTTCGGTGTAGAGCGTGAAGCCGACCTGCATCATTTCGCCGGACTGACCTTCGCCAAGGATTTCGCCTGCGCCGCGGATTTCCAAATCCTGCATGGCGAGGGTGAAGCCTGCGCCGAGTTCGTCTGCCGCCGCAATGGCATCGAGGCGTTTTTCTGCGTCTTTGGTGATGTATTCGGGCGTGAGCAGGTAGGCGTAGGCTTGATGGTGGCTGCGGCCGACGCGCCCGCGAAGCTGGTGCAGTTGCGCCAGTCCGAATTTGTCGGTGCGGTTGATGATGATGGTGTTGGCGTTGGGGATGTCGATACCGGTTTCGATGATGGTGGAACAGAGCAACACGTTAAATCTTTGTTGCAAAAAGTCGCGCATCACTTGCTCCAGCTCGCGCTCGCGCAGTTGTCCGTGCGCTACGCCGATGCGGGCTTCGGGCAGCAGGGTTTCCAGCCGCTCGCGCATATTTTCAATCGTATCTACTTCATTGTGCAGGAAAAATACCTGTCCGCCGCGTTTGAGTTCGCGCAATACGGCTTCGCGCACGCTGCCTTCGCTGAAGGGTTTGACAAAAGTTTTGACGGCGAGGCGGCGGCTGGGCGCGGTGGTAATCAGCGAAAAGTCGCGCAGGCCTTCCAACGCCATACTTAAAGTACGCGGAATCGGCGTGGCGGTCATGGTAAGGATATCGACATTGGCGCGCAGGCGTTTGAGCTGCTCTTTTTGGCGAACGCCAAAGCGGTGTTCTTCATCGATAATCACTAAACCTAAGTTTTTGAATCTGATGTCGTCCTGCACCAATTTGTGCGTGCCGATAACGATATCGACCGTGCCGTCCGCCATACCTTCCAGTGCGGCTTTGGTGGCTTTGCTGTTATTGAAACGCGAAAGGCCGGCGACTTTCACGGGGAAATCGGCGAAGCGGTCGGCGAAATTTTGCGCGTGCTGCTCGACCAGAAGCGTGGTCGGGGCGAGTACGGCGACCTGTTTGCCACCCATTACCGCCACAAACGCGGCGCGCAGGGCGACTTCGGTTTTGCCGAAACCGACATCGCCACACACTAGGCGATCCATCGGCTTCGCCTGCGTCAAATCCTTAATCACAGCGGCGATGGCGGCAGCCTGGTCTTCTGTTTCTTCGTAGCCGAAACCGTCGGCAAACGCCTGATAATCCAACTCGTTGATTTCAAACTTGTGTCCCGATTGGGCGGCACGCTGGGCGTAGAGGTTGAGCAATTCGGCGGCGGTATCACGCGCTTTTTCGGCGGCTTTGCGCTTCGCCTTGTTCCACGCGCCGCTGCCGAGCTTGTGCAAAGCAACGTTTTCATGCGCCTGACCGGAGTAGCGGCTGATTAAATGCAGTTGCGAAACAGGTACATAAAGCTGCGCTTCATCCGCATATTCAAGCAACATCATTTCATTGGTTTCGCCGCCCAAGTCCATCGTTACCAAGCCCATATACCGCCCGATGCCGTGTTCTTCGTGCACGACAGGATCTCCGATATTGATTTCGGCAAGGTCGCGCAACAGGCCGTCTGAAACGGCGGCGTGTTTCTTGCGGCGGTTGTGGGCGCGCGAACGGGCGACGTATTGGTAGAGTTCGGATTCGGTGATGACGGCGATGGCACTTTGGTCGGCAACCGCTTTGCCCTTTCCCCAACCCTCCCCCACGGGGGAGGGGGCAGGCTGCTGTCGGGTTTGCCCGTGCAAATCATTTGCGACGAGATACAGGCTGCTTTCGGTTTTCAGGCCGTCTGAAACGGCGGCGGCACTTTGTTCCCTCTCCTGCGGGAGAGGGCTGGGGAGAGGGTTTGTTGCGGCTGCGGAAAATTCGGTTTGGTCGGCAGCTGCTTTGCCTTCTCTCTCGGAGGCGGAAGCAGCTTGCTGTTGGCTCGGAGAGTTCAGCCCGCCCAGTTTGAACCCGTATGCCAACGGCGCGACCGTAATCATCAGCGGCTCGTGCGCCGATAAAAAGCCCTGCCAGTCGGACACAGGTTTGGCTTTCAAGCCGTTTTGCTGCAAGAAGCCGAGCATGGTTTCGCGCCGTCCCAGACTTTCGGCACACAGCAAAATCCGTCCTTCAAAGGTCGTCTGAAAATCCTTCAATGCCTGCAACGGCTCGTCGGATTGGCGGTTGACGGCAAGGTCGGGCAGAGTGTGTTCCTTGCCGGAAACATCGGGCAGCACTTGTCCGTAGTTTTTCAGACGGCCTGCGAACACATCGGCAGAGAGATACAAATGCTGTGGAAGCAAAGGCGGATAGGTTTCGTCGCCCTGCGCCATCGCGTAACGTGATTTGACGTCGCTCCAAAAGCGGTTTGCCTCGGCGTGAACGTCGCCCAAAGAGACAAACAGCGCATCTTCGCCGATATAGTCAAATAGCGTTTCCAGCTCGTTTTCAAAAAACAGCGGCAGGTAATATTCCACGCCCGCACCAAAATGGCCGTTGCTGACGGCTTTATACACAGCGGCATCGTTCGGATTGCCGTCGACTTCTTCTCGGAAGCGGCTGCGGAAAATCTTTTGCGCCTCGCTGTCGGTGGGGAACTCGTGCGCCGGCAGCAGGCGGATTTCGGAAACGGGGGAGATGGTGCGCTGCGTTTCAGTATCAAAGGTTTTGATGCTGTCGATTTCATCGTCGAACAAATCAATACGGTACGGCATTTCACTGCCCATCGGGAACAAATCGACAATACCGCCGCGCACGGCAAACTCGCCTGCCGCAACAACGTGGGAAACATGGTTATAACCTGCATCCACCAAATCGCTTTTCAGACGGCCTATATCCAAAGTCTGCCCTGTTTTCAGCCAAAACGTGCGCCCTGCCAGAAACGGCACGGGCGGCAGCTTCTGCATCGCCGTGGCAACCGGCACGAACAACACATCCGCCGCGCCGCTTTTAATCTGCCACAACGCCGACAAGCGCTCCGACACCAAATCCTGATGCGGAGAAAAACGCTCGTAAGGCAACGTTTCCCAGTCCGGCAGGAACACCGCCGTATCGTGCGGACGGAAAAACCGCCAGGCCGTCTGAAGGCGTAGCGCCTGTTCCGCATCTTGGGTCAGCACGACTTTGAGCCGCCTATGCGGCAGATAACGCGCTAAAGCCAAGGGCAGCGAGCCTTGCGAGAGATTGAGCCAACGGGATTTTTCACGGGGTTTGGGGATGGGGTAGGTCATGACAAAACAGTTTGTAATAAGTAAATACAAGTACCATAAGCCGTCTGAAAAATTTTCAGACGGCCTTTAGCGATCAAATAGATTTTCAATTTTACTGGATACAGGTTTAAAAGAATATAAGGCCTTACATTCAGACCGCCACACCCGCCAGTTTTCCAATAAATCCGGTTATCACCAATGCTGCCACGCCCCATAAGCACACGCGCAAAACGGCGGGGATGACAGGCGCGCCGCCGAGTTTGGCGGAGACATAGCCCAGTCCGGCCAGTCCGCACAAGGTGGAAACTGCCAAGGCCGGAACAATGGTACTAGAAGCCGTCAATGCGACCAGTAAAGGCAAAATCGCGCCGGCACAAAATGAAGCGGCAGAAGCCAGCGCAGCCTGCATGGGTTGGGCGGCAGAGGTTTCGGTAATGCCGATTTCGTCGCGCGCGTGGGCGGCGAGCGCATCGTGTTCCATCAAGGCTTTGGCCACCTCTGCGGCGAGCGGGTCGGACAAACCGCGGCGGCGGTAAATTTCAGTCAGCTCTTCAAGTTCGGCATCAGGATTATTTGCCAATTCGTAGCGTTCTTTGTGCAAATCGGCTTTTTCCGTATCCGATTGGCTGGACACGGAAACATACTCCCCCGCCGCCATTGACACCGCGCCCCCGATAAGCGCCGAAACGCCCGTCAAAAGTAGGGTTTGGAAATCTGGCGCGGCTGCGGCTACGCCCGTCAACAGCGAGGCAGTGGAAATCAGGCCGTCATTGGCACCCAATACGCTTGCCCGAAGCCAATTGTTGCGGTCGCTGAAATGGCGTTCGCTGTGATGTGAATACATATATGCTCCGATAAATTGGCTGTTTCCAGATGATGATAACATTGTATTGTTTTTTGAAATCAATGTCAGTTTATCCCTTCAGATCAAGCATTCTTAAATCTTTCTGCTGCCATTTCAAACCATAAAAGCCAACACTCCTCTTTGGGGTTTTTCAGACGGCCTGAACGCTTTTACAAGTAAATTTATTGTTCCAAGTCATGGCATTATCACAAGGCAGTTTTGTACTGCTTGGTTTATCGCCTTAAAGATGCTATCTTTATGAATCTTTCCACTCCTCAATCCATTGAAAGGATGTATCATGGCCGAAGAAAACAAAATCAAAGTAAACGATTTGCCTGAAGATAAAAAAGAGCAAACCGAAGAAACCGAACTGCCCGTTATCAACAACGAAGAAAAACGCGGCGGTCACAGCGAAGGCGGTTGCTGCGGCGCATGCGGCGGCTAATCTTCCCGACAAAGCCTCCAAGGCCGTCTGAAAAGTCTTACTTTTCAGACGGCCTTTTCCTTTCTAAACATTTACAGGTAAATCAATGAAAGGATGCGGGAGAAGAATTTAAACCCAACCGCGTTTGTGCTACATTCACATCTTTACAAACCACAACAATCTGCATCCGCAGACACACAAGGAAGAAAAAAATGTTTTGGTATATCGTCGGCTTTTTCGCCATTATCGTTTCCCTACTCGCCCTCTGGGTCAACGCCAGCGCGTTCGGTATGCAGGACGATGGCACACCGCAATCCGAATACGAAAAAATGTTGGGCCTGGGCGCAAAACTGAAAGATAAAGATACGGTTGCCAAGGAACGCGAAGCAGCGCGCTTTCATCCTGACGATTAAGCCTTATAGACTGGACAATCTTGCCGAACTGGGCTAATGTTCCAAACGCATAATGCACACCAACACAACTATACGAGAAGGTAAGAGAAATGACTGTACGAATCGAACACGATTTACTGGGCGACCGCGAGATCCCTGCTGAAGTATATTGGGGCATCCATACTTTGCGCGCCATTGAAAACTTCAAAATTTCCACACAAAAAATTTCCGACGTACCGCAATTTGTCCGCAGCATGGTGATGGTGAAAAAAGCAACCGCCCAGGCAAACGGCGCATTGGGTGCCATCAAGCCGGAAATCGCGGCCGCCATCGAAAAAGCCTGCGATGAAGTATTGGTCAAAGGCCGCTGCCTCGACCAATTCCCGTCCGACGTTTATCAAGGCGGCGCCGGTACTTCGGTCAACATGAATACCAACGAAGTCATTGCCAACCTCGCATTGGAAGTCTTGGGACACGAAAAAGGCCACTACGACATCGTCAATCCGATGGACCATGTCAACGCCAGCCAATCCACCAACGACGCCTACCCTACCGGCTTCCGCCTTGCCGTGTATTACAGCATCGGCGAATTGCTCGACAAACTGGCTATCCTGAAAAACGCCTTTGCCGCCAAAGCCGAAGAATTTAAAGACGTTTTGAAAATGGGCCGCACCCAGCTTCAAGATGCCGTACCAATGACTGCCGGACAAGAATTCCAATCTTTCCAAGTGTTGTTGGAAGAAGAAATCCTCAACCTCGACCGTACCCGCTCCTTACTGCTTGAAGTCAACCTCGGCGCAACCGCCATCGGTACAGGCGTGAATACGCCTAAAGGCTATGCGGCTTTGGTCGTTGAGAAACTTTCCAAAGTCAGCGGCCTGCCTTGCAAACTGACTGAAAACCTGATCGAAGCGACCTCCGACTGCGGCGCATATGTGATGGTACACGGCGCATTGAAACGCACGGCCGTCAAACTCTCCAAAATCTGCAACGACTTGCGCCTGCTCTCTTCCGGCCCGCGCGCCGGTTTGAAAGAAATCAACCTGCCCGAATTGCAGGCCGGCTCTTCCATCATGCCCGCCAAAGTCAATCCCGTGATTCCCGAAGTCGTCAACCAAGTCTGCTTCAAAGTCATCGGCAACGACACCACCATCACTTTCGCAGCCGAAGCAGGTCAGTTGCAGCTGAACGTTATGGAGCCGGTCATCGCCCAATGTATGTTTGAAACCATTTCCCTCTTGGGTAATGCCGCAGTCAACCTGTCCGACAAATGCGTCAAAGGCATTACGGTCAACCGCGAAATCTGCGAACGTTACGTTTTCAACTCCATCGGTTTGGTGACTTATCTGAATCCGTACATCGGTCACCACAACGGCGACTTGGTCGGCAAAATCTGCGCCCAAACCGGCAAAGGCGTGCGTGAAGTCGTACTGGAGTGCGGTCTGTTGAGCGAAGAAAAGCTCAACCGCATCCTCTCTCCTGAAAACCTGATTAATCCTCATCTGTAATCAGGATTTGAAATCAAAGGCCGTCTGAAACTTTAAACGTTTAAAGTTTCAGACGGCCTTTTCGTATTGATATTGATATTTATCGAATTTTTTTGTGAAATTCAGAATTAAAAGATAGCCTGACCGTCAGGTTTGATTTAACATGGTGTTGCCCCAGCCTGTTTCTTCCTTAAGGTTATGCCGGTAATGATGCCTCAGAAGAAACCGGATATTGGAATAACATCTTCATTTATTAGGAAAACCAGATGAATCAAATTACACGCGAACAAATGCTGCAAGTATTCGAAAATCGCTGCTCCACCCGTTATTACGATCCCAACAAAAAAATCAGCCAAGAAGATTTTGCAGCGATTTTAGAATTTGCCCGCCTCTCGCCCAGCTCTGTCGGCTCCGAGCCATGGAAATTCTTGGTGATTCAAAACAAAGCGCTGCGTGAGAAAATCAAGCCTTTCAGCTGGGGGATGCAATTCCAACTGGACGACTGCAGCCATCTGGTGATTATCCTTGCCAAGAAAAATGCCCGTTACGATACCCCGTTCTTCCGCAGCGTTGCCGAACGCAGGGGCTTGCAAGGCGAGCAGCTGGAAAAAGCGTTGGCAAAATACAAACGCTTCCAAGAAACCGACATTAAAATTGCCGACGACCAACGCGCACTCTTCGACTGGAGCGGCAAGCAAACCTATATCGCTTTAGCCAATATGCTCACTGGCGCAGCCGCCATCGGCATCGATTCCTGCCCAATCGAAGGCTTCAACTACGACAAAATGAACGAAGTATTGGCGGCAGAAGGCCTGTTTGATGCCAACGAATGGGGCGTATCCGTAGCGGCAACATTCGGCTATCGCGCCAAAGAAATTACCAAAAAAGCACGCAAACCGATTGAAGAAATGGTAACTTGGATTGAATAAGCGGTTTGGATTTTCAGGGCGGCAAATACCGCCCTTTTATTTTTTTCTAAAAGAGAAGCAAATTCCGTAACAACAAAGACCGCTAAAAATCCAAATAAAAAGGCCGTCTGAAACCCTGTGTCAGAAATCCTAGATTTCATTTCACACCGTTTCAGACGGCCTGATTTAATACGCTTCTACTTAAAACGATACTTTCAAACTGCCGTAGAAGGCACGGCCATGCTCGTTGTAAGTTTGTGCGCCGGCAGTTGTGCGGTACAGTTTTTTGTCAAACAGATTGCTGATACCGCCACGGACGGCCACGCGTTTGTTCCAGTTGTAGCCTGCATTGATGCCCCAAATGCCGTAAGAGCCGACTTGCGTTTGGTTATGTTCGGAAGTTAAAGGCGTGATACCTGCACGTGGATTACCGTCTCGTTCCAGTCTATTGATCGCCACGCCACGCGGTTTAGTGCGGCCGTAGTGGGTAAAGGTCAGATTGGCATCGAAGTGTTCGTTCGGCGTCCAAGACAATGTGCTGTTGATGGTGTGTTTCGGCACCAAAGACAATGGATTACCTTGATAATCTTCGGATTTGTGCATGTAAGTGAAATTGTTGCTCCACTTGAGTGTGTCATGCAACGGAATCACCAAGTTGCCTTCGATACCCGAAATAGTCGCTTTCGGCGTATTTTCCCATTGCAGGAGCCAGTTACCGATATTGCTGGTGGCAATAAGCTGGTCGCCGATCACGATTTTATTGCGGTACGCATTATGGAAATAAGTCGCCGAAGCCTGCCAGCTGTTTTTGTTGAACTCAAGGCCAATCTCTTTATTAATGCTGGTTTCAGGTTTCAAATTGCTGTTGCCCATGTAGAAACAGCTGACATTGTTCGGCGCATTGAGCGGACAGCCCTGACCGCGTGTGTACAGGATAAAGTCAGAACTAGCTTGATACAAATTTGGTGCTTTATACGCACGGGCAATACCGCCTTTAACCAACCAGTTTTCGCCGATTTGATGCGAGAAGTTCAAAGCCGGACTCCAGTTGCTGCCGCTGGCACTGTTGTGGTCGAAACGGATGGCCGGAATCAGGTGGGTTTTGTCGGTCAACGAAATATTGTCTTCAACGTAGGCCGCCCAGTTGCGTTGTGAAGTTTTACCGCTACGATGTTCCGACACGCCCGAGAAGATGTTCACAACCTTGCGTGGTGGCTTACCGGGAATAGTATCTGTCAGACTTTGCGAGTTAGATGTAGGATCGTCCAATTTACTGTCAGTAAATTCCGCACCAACCGTCAATACATTATCGACACCAAGTTTAAACGGAATATTCGCTTCGCTGCTGAAACGCAGGTTTTTCAGACGGCTTTGGACAAAATCCAAGCCTGTATAGCTGCCTTCCGGACCGCCGGCCAAACCTTCAGGCAAGTGGCTGTTGACTGTACGCTCATAACTGATCACGTTTTTGGTATCGCCCCATTCCCATGCGCCATCATGCGTTAAAGAATAAGCGGAACGGTATAAGCGGGCAGTTTCAGCCTTGCTGTCGGCCAGAGAATTAACCAAAGCAGAACGCGGATTGCTGTTTTGCGTATCGCCGTTGTAGATATTGCCCTGACGGCTGTAACTGCTGTCCAAAATCAGCGTTTGCGCTGGGCTGATTTTCCATTGCAGACGGCCTGCAATGTCTTTATTGCGTACGCCTTCGACACCGGCCGCGCTGTCATTGCCGTGTCCGGCATTAATATCGGCAGCATCTGCATCCGTTTTATTCAGATTGCCGTAAATGCGGAAGCCCAAAGTATCTTGAATAATCGGGCCGCTCAAATTAAAGCCGATACGGCGGGTTGCGCCCTCTTTGCTGTCTTGCGGCTGATTGGCATACAGATTGACTTGGCCTTTAAATTCTTTAGACACTTTTTTGGTAACAATATTGACCACGCCGCCCATCGCGCCGGAGCCGTAACGGGTCGCCGCCGGACCGCGCAAGACGGTAATAGATTCAATCTCTTCAACCGGCACCCAGTTGCTGTCGCCACGCGTATTGCGTTCACCGCGCATACTGATACGCTCAGACTGGCGCGAGTTAACCGGCTTGCCGTCAATCAAAATCAAAGTATTTTCAGGACCCATACCGCGCAAGTCGATTTGGCGTTTGTTGCCACGCTGACCTGTTGCCGTATTGCCGGTCAGGTTGACCCCCGGCATGGTGCGGACAAATTCGGAAATATCATTGGCTGCAGGGCGTTTGTCGATGTCGTCTTTAGAAATACGCGATACCCCGAGCGATTGTTGCAACTGCTTCTCGGCAGTAACGTAAACGGTATCGACTTCAGCCTGCTCAACGGCTTTCTCTTCAGCTGCGTGTGAGAATGCACTAATTAACGCCAAGGGCAAAATGGCGAGTGTGAATGTTTTCATTGCATCGTTTCTCTTGGTTTTATTTGTTTAAAATAAAATGAAAATCGTTTTGGATTTTAAATAAACTTAACAGAATTTTCAATGAAATTAAGAGTGATTTACAATTAATATTTAAATTTTGTTAATAGAATTAACAAAATACCAAACAACTAAAAAGGCCGTCTGAAACAGCATGAAACGAAATCCGAGATTCCTATCATACCGTTCAGACGGCCTTATTCAATTTTTAATTATTTGCCTGCTGCTTTTTGCAGAATAGCATACAATTCGTCTTTGAGTTTGAGTTTGGCTTTTTTCAGCTCTTCAATCTCTTCGGAACCGCTGGTAACAGGGTTGTTAACCAAACCGGTGATTTTATCGTCCAGCTCATTGTGCTCGTCAAACAAACGGGCAAAGTGTGTATCTTCTTGTTTCAGTTTAGAAATCAAATCGCGATATTCTGGAAACATTTTGTTTTCCTCTCTTGTTAATTAAATAAAAAAGTACTGCTGTCAAAAACCAAGACGAATCAATCTTTAGCTTCATTATAACAAACACGGGCGTTTTATCCAGTCTTTTTTAAGTCGAAACTGTTTTACATCAAAATTAATAATATCAACATAAGTTAGCGCCAAAATAGAAAGAAACGGCTTTATAGACGGCTTGCCGACTTGGGCATACAATCAGGCTTATGCGTTTACACAATGGCCAAACCACCCTATTCCGTCATATCAACGGCATGGACGGACAATTTATCCTGCTTGAGAACCATCCTTCATGGATGCCGGTCAATGATGCCGATTTCAACCATGCCGCGCCCCTGCCCGACGGTTTGGCCGTACACGAAGAATCGTTTTATCCATTTGAAAAAATAGATGCCGCCGAATCGGCAGACAATATCAAAATCTTCAGCGAAGAAGCACTACGGCTGGAGAAAGAGCGATTAAATGCGGTAGCCTTGGTAGAACTGGCAAAAAATCTTAAGGCCGCCCAAGCCGAAGCCGATTTAGCCGCACTTCTGGATAAAATGGATTTTCATTTAAAACAAGATGATATTTTCAAATAAACCCTTCAATCACAGGCCATCTGAAACCAAACACCCGACACAATTGTTGACAATGCAAGAAAAATAGTTCATCTTGAACCAATCCGCAGCATCCATCCTAATATTTTCAGCCCATCACAAAGGAATCGAGAACATGTTTTCAAAAAGCGTTACCCTCGCACAATATGACCCCGATTTGGCAGCAGCCATCGCCCAAGAAGACAAGCGCCAGCAAGACCACGTCGAGCTGATCGCCTCTGAAAACTACGTCAGCTGCGCCGTTATGGAGGCCCAAGGTTCGCAATTGACCAACAAATACGCCGAAGGCTATCCCGGCAAACGCTACTACGGCGGCTGCGAATACGTTGATATTGTTGAACAATTGGCGATTGACCGCGTAAAAGAACTGTTTGGCGCCGCTTATGCCAACGTTCAACCGCACTCCGGTTCCCAAGCCAACCAAGCCGTGTACGCTTCTGTTTTGAAACCGGGCGACACCATTTTGGGTATGTCTCTGGCACACGGCGGCCACCTGACCCACGGCGCAAGCGTTAATATCTCCGGCAAACTCTACAACGCCGTTACTTATGGTTTGGACGAAAACGAAGTGCTCGATTATGCCGAAGTAGAACGCTTGGCTCTTGAACACAAACCCAAAATGATTGTGGCCGGCGCATCTGCCTACGCGCTGCAAATCGACTGGGCAAAATTCCGCGAAATCGCCGACAAAGTAGGCGCATACCTCTTTGTCGACATGGCGCACTATGCCGGTCTGATTGCCGGCGGCGAATATCCTAACCCGGTGCCATTCTGCGACTTCGTCACCACCACCACCCATAAAACCCTGCGCGGCCCTCGCGGCGGTGTGATTTTGTGCCGTGACAATACCCACGAAAAAGCGCTGAACTCTTCCATCTTCCCAAGCCTGCAAGGCGGCCCGTTGATGCACGTTATCGCTGCCAAAGCCGTAGCGTTTAAAGAAGCGTTGCAACCTGAGTTCAAACAATACGCAAAACAAGTGAAAATCAATGCTGCCGCCATGGCGGAAGAGCTGGTTAAACGCGGTTTGCGCATCGTTTCCGGCCGTACTGAAAGCCACGTTTTCCTCGTTGACCTGCAACCGATGAAAATTACCGGCAAAGCCGCCGAAGCCGCTTTGGGCAAAGCTCACATCACCGTCAACAAAAACGCTATTCCGAATGATCCGGAAAAACCATTCGTTACCTCCGGCATCCGCATCGGCTCCGCCGCTATGACCACACGCGGCTTTAACGAAGCCGACGCACGCGTATTGGCGAACTTGGTTGCCGACGTATTGGCCAACCCTGAAGACGAAGCCAACCTCGCCAAAGTCCGCGAACAAGTGACTGCTTTGTGCAATAAATACCCCGTTTACGGCGCATAAGCATTTCCGACTTGGATAAAATAACAGGCCGTCTGAATGTTCAGACGGCCTTTTTTTATTTCAACTTTTCTTTTAAATTTCAAAACTGTTTGCTTCGCTGACTTTGCCTATCATGCCTGCCGCGACAGTATGGTTGGTGGCTTCATCAATCAAAATAAACGCGCCTTGTGCATGGTTGTCTTCGTATGCGGCAACGGCAAGCGGCTGCTGGGTTTTGAAGCTGACGCTGCCGATATCGTTGAGCTTGAGCGTTTCTGCGGATTCAGCAGCACGGTTAAGCTTGTCCATTTCTCGTGATTTCTCAAACTGACTGCTACTTTAAACAGGCCGTCTGAAAATGGGAAAGAATGTTTGGTTGTTAAAAAAGCTGTTTTCGTTATATCACAAAGCTATGGGATGTTGCCTCACGCCATCCGTTTTCTCCGGGTCGCCAACCAACACACAATTGATCCTAAGCACACCATTCCTGCACCCTGCCAAAACGTCATGGACAACGGCGCGCTAATCACAAACGATGACACCACCGCAGACAATACCGGAATGAAATAAGATGCACCTGCCAATACGGTCAGGTTGCCGCGCGAAATACCGATATTCCACACTGCATAGCCCAAACCCATGCAAGCTGCGGCGGCAACGGCATAGCCGACCGATACGGAATCAAAATTCAACGTATTCGCGCCGCTGAGAAAGTATTCGATCCACAGCAGTATTGACACCAGCGCAAAGAAGAAGCCAACGCTGCTGCTCTCTGCTTTCACGCGCGCCGTCAGCGTACAATATGCCGCCCAAAGTACGGCATCTACAAATGCCATGATATAGCCGCCGGGATTGGTGCGGACATTGTGGTAGATGCCGGAAATCGACAAGCCGACATCGCCGCCAAGTACAGTGGCAATCCCAAAAAACGACAGCACAAAGCCGATGACTATCCACCATTTTGACGGCTGTTTGTTGAAATATACCGCTCCGACGATGGTAAACGTCGGCCACAAATAATTCACCATACCGATTTCCACCGCCTGTCTTGCGTTTTGCGCAAAACCGACCGAGAGCGACAAACACAGTTCGCAGCCGACAAAAAATACGCTCGCCCAAAACAGATAGCTGCGTTTGTAATTGCGCAAATGCGGTCGACCGAAAATCAGCCAAATCAATACGGTGGACAAGGTGTACATCATTGCCGCGCCGCCCACTGCCCCCATATGCAGGCTCAAAGAGCGTATCAGGGAAATGACGAAGCTCCATAAGGCAACGGCAAGCAGCCCGATGGCAGTGGCTTGTTTGGATGAAATGTTTTGAGATAAGAAATGAATCATGGCGTATGTGTTGAAGATGGTTTTATTGGGTTTATCGTAGTTTGAATATATCGTTTCTACATTAATTATTTTAACGGTTTCAAGGCCGTCTGAAAATGATTGTTTCAGACGGCCTTCTATTTGCAATTAGTCCTAAATATGACTATAATCCACATCCGATTAGTCAATATCGAGACCAATTTATGAATCAGCTCGACCAACTCGGTATGCGCATCAGCCATATAGACAGCGCATTCGACCAATGGATTAAACAGCAAAACACCAACTACAATACCTTTGCCGTTCTCTACACCTTAGCCACCGAAGGCAACCGCACTCAAAAATACATAGGCGAAGAATGGAGCCTACCCAAGCAAACCGTTTCGGGCACATGCAAAACGCTGGCGGAACAAGGCTTGCTGACATTTCACGAAAGCGAACAAGACAAACGCGAACGCTTATTGTCGCTGACCGAGCAAGGCAAGAAATCTGCCGCACCATTGGTGCAAAATATGCAGGAATTCAGCAAACGAATTTTTACCGCCTTCGGTGAAAAACGTGCAGCCCGACTGTTTGCCGATTTGGACGCGTTGGCCGAATTAATGGCGCAAACCCTCAATACTAAATAAGGAGGGCAACCATGTGGAAAATGTTGAAACACATCGGTCAAACACACCGCCGCAAACTCATCACAACCTTCTCTCTCGTCGGCTTGGATAATCTGCTCTTGCTGGTATATCCCGTGTTTGGCGGCTGGGCGATTAATGCCGTTATAGAAGGCAAAGTCTGGCAGGCGATGTTGTATGGTGTGGTGGTTTTATTAATGTGGGTAATCGGCGCCGCCCGCCGAGCAGCAGATACGCGTACGTTTACCCAAATCTATACTGAAATCGCCGTCCCGGTCGTTTTGGAACAGCGCAAACGAGAAATACCGCATTCCGCCATTACCGCACGCGTTGCCCTATCGCGTGAGTTTGTCAGTTTTTTTGAAGAACACCTACCCATCGCTGCTACTTCTTTGGTCTCCATCTTCGGTGCATGTATGATGTTGCTGATATTGGAATTTTGGGTGGGCGTATTGGCTGTCGCGATACTTGCCCTGTTTTTATGGTTGCTGCCGCGTTTTGCCGCCATCAGCGAAAACCTATATTTCCATTTAAACAACCGGCTTGAACGCGACAACCACCTTATCCGCGACGGCAACGAGCATCAGCTCTACCGCCACTATGGCTGGGTTGCCAAACTACGCGTGCTGATTTCCAACCGCGAAGCCTTAGGCTATCTCAGTATCGGCATGGCGATGAGCGTATTGTTCGGCTTCGCCTTTATACACATGACGCTTAAAGGCTATGGCAGCGCCGGCCATATCTATTCCGTCAGCACTTATTTATGGATGTTTGCAATGAGCTTGGACGATGTACCGCGCTTGGTCGAACAATACTCCAATCTAAAAGATATCGGACAACGCATTGAACTCTCGGAAGAAAACAATCTTTCCAAGGCCGTCTGAAACCTTAACACACTATCAGGACATATTATGAGTTGGTTTTATTTAATCTTAGCCGGTATGCTGGAAATCGGCTGGCCATTGGGCTTGAAACTGGCACAACAGGAAGGCTACCGCTGGCATGGCTTTGCTGCCGCGCTTGCCTGCATCGTCGGCAGCGGATACTTCCTTTACCTTGCCCAAAAAAGTATTCCGATGGGTACAGCCTACGCCGTCTGGACAGGCATAGGCGCCGCAGGGGCATTTTTAGTGGGCGTTGTATTTTTCAACGATGCCGCCAACATCGGCCGCTGGCTCGGCGCATTTCTCATCATCTCCGGTGTCGTAGTGATGAAACTTTCCAGCGGAAACTGAAAATCTCGTTTCTATCCAATCCAAGGCCGTCTGAAAGCTGAATTTCAGACGGCCTTTTTAAAGAGCCTGCTCGGATTGTTATCAATTTACCCGGTTTTGCATTATAATTGTGCAAATCTGACTCACTCGAAAGAAAATAAATTGGAAGGATTACAACAACTTGTAGATTTATTGGTGGGTTTTGTCGATTGGATATTGAAATTACTGGCATTCTTGTTTTAAACTACGTTTCATTCTTTTATACATTAAAGACGTATTTTCATCATGCAAACCGCGCAACGCTCTGCTACTTTCTTCTATTGGTACCACACAAACGTGCGGTACTTTTTTGCGCTTGTCTGAAACAGATCAAATTGAAAATACGCAAATTAGAGCCGCCTCATTTGAGCGGCTTTTTTTATACCTATCATGGCCGCTTAAATCCACGCATTTTCAAGAAATAAGGAATACAGCCATGACCGCTTCAACTAAAATCCACAGCCAAACCCAAATGTTACACACCTGCCGCATGGTCGTTGACAGCAACAGCCACCACAGCATGCTCAACATGCACACTTTGCCAGATTCGCCTGACAATCTCATCAGCGAAGCCCTGATTCCACAAGTGCGCACCATCGCGACTTTGATTGCCGCAGAGCGCCACGACTTCAATCAAAGCAGCCCCAGCGTTTTTACTGATGAAGCGGATTTCTTCGCAGCGCGTATTTTGGTTCTAGGCGTACGCCGTTTCCATTTGGATATTACCCTACTGCCTATGCTCAAAACCGCCAACAAACGCGCCGAAGCTTTCGCCAAACGTCATCACATGCCCTTCTCTCCCGCTGAAATGCAAATGTCCCTGCATACCCGCCGCCCTGCCAACCTGCTGATTATCGAAACCGAACACGAAATGCCTGCACTGGGCAATCTGGCTGCCAACAGTCGTGCATTTGCAGCGCAACTTTCCAATATTATTTTGTAAAACCACTTGAAAAACAGGGAAATGGTTTAATATTAGGCAAACACACCCCGCCGAAATCTCGGCAAAGACAAACCTCTCTCAGGAAAAACAATGAAAAAACTGATTGCCTTAGCCGCCCTTTCCACTTTTGCCCTCGCTGCCTGCAAAGACAATACCCAAGCGCAGCTTGAGCAGCAACAAAAACAAATCGAAGCATTGCAACAACAGTTGGCACAACAAAACGGCCAACAAGAAGACAATACGGTTTACCAGCTCACGCCCGAAGCCGTGAAAGACACCATTCCTGCCGAAGCACAAGCCAACGGCAACAACGGCCAACCGGTAACCGGTACAGACGGCCAACAATACATCTACGACCAATCCACCGGCAGCTGGCTGCTGCAAAGCTTGGTGGGTGCGGCAGCCGGTGCATTTATCGGCAACGCATTGGCCAACAAATTCACACAGGCAAGCAATCAAAACAGCCCGATTGCCCGTCAAGCCCGTACCAACTATTATCAAACCGCACGTCCAAACGGACGTACCAGCCAACAGCTGAATACACGCACCCTGCGTGCCCAACAGAAAAATGCGCAACAACAAAACGCTCAACAGCAACAGCGTTACCGCGAAACCGCGCGCCAGCCTTCCAACTACCGCCGCCCAAGCATGGGGCGGGGCTTTGGTCGCCGTCGCTGATTCGGTTTATATTCCATCTTTGATATAAACGCTCCCAATATAAAAGGCCGTCTGAAAATCAGATTTTCAGATGGCCTTGATATTGGACGGGACAAACCGATTAGGCTTGTTTGTTCCAACGTTCGATAGATTCTTTGATGACTTGTTTCGCTTCTTCTACATCGCCCCAAGATTCAACTTTAGTGGTACCTGCTTTTTTCAGGTCTTTGTAGTGGTTGAAGTGAAACTCGATTTGTTTGATCAGTTGTTGCGGCAAATCGGCCAAAGTTTTGTAGGCGTTGCCGTTGTTGCGGTCGTCGGCCGGAACGCAAACGATTTTGTCGTCCACTTCGCCGTCGTCAACGAATTTCATCACGCCGATAACGCGTGCTTCCAGGAAAATACCGGTTGCCAAAGGCTGCTCGGTCACCAGCAATACGTCCAATTCGTCGCCGTCTTCGTCCAAAGTTTGCGGAATGAAGCCGTAGTTGGTCGGTTTGGCGAAAATTGCCGGTTCAACGCGGTCGAGTTGGAACGCGGCCAGTTTACGGTTCCATTCGATTTTGTGGTTGCTGCCCGCAGGGATTTCGTTGACAACGTTGATGATGCCGCCGTCCACGTCGCCCGGGGTCAGAATTTTATTGAAGTCTGCCATGATGGTTTCCTTTGATTTTAAAGAGAGTCAAACGGCGAAAGTATAGCAAACCCAAGGCCGTCTGAAAATGTGAAACTGTCGTATTCAGACGGCCTTTTTGGCATTCAGCCTTTTGACCAGTTCTAAAATTGCGCGTTTATTGGAAGGGGAAAACACTTTTTCCGCCGCTTCTTCCGCACCAAACCAACCGTAGGCAACGTGTTCGTCCGGTTGCAGTATGATGGGCGTATCGCGCGGAATTTGGGCGGAGAAGATGTGTTCACGGTTTTCAAAAACGCCTTTGGGATAGCGATGGCGCCAGTGATGATAGATTTCATAAACGGTACTGTCGTGCCAGTTTTCCAGCTGTCCGTCTGCCAGACGGATACCGGTTTCTTCCCACACTTCGCGCCATGCGGTTTCTTCGATACACTCGCCCTCTTCCATGCTGCCGGTAACCGACTGCCAAAAACCTTGCGGCGCCGTGCGTTCAATCAGCAGGATATTGCCGTCTTTATCATGCAAAACGACCAAAGCGGAAACGGGATACTTCAGAGGCTTGCCGCTCATGACTTGTCCTTGCCGGATTGATTGGGAAGGCTGATTTTTTGTAGTAAGTAAGCCAAAAGGTTTTCCATGTATCACTCAAAAATGGGGAATTGATATTCAGACGGCCTTTGCCGGAAATCCGCAAAGGCCGTCTGAAATTATACCTGATTTAATTGCGCCAGTTTCCGAGACACCAGCTCTGCCGCTTCTTCCGGCGAATTGGCCTTCAAGCCTGCTTCGCCAAAATACGAAATTTTAGGCAAATCACACAAAAACTTATCGACGTCTTGCGCCGTCAAAAAGCGACCGTGCAAATCAAATCCGACATTTAAAGCACGCCCTTTGATTGCCGCCACCCTGTCATGTAAATGGCCGTACAAGTGATACCAGCCCTGATAGCAGCCGTCCCACTCCTGAATCGGATAGTGAAAGAGAACCAGAGTATTCTTAATTTCCGGCGATTTGAGTTTCAAATACGGCCGTATGGACGACAGCAGCGGATGGCCGTCATGCTTGGTCTGGCTGCGGAAAAAATCGGCATGCTGCCGAATCACATGATCATGATTGCCGTAAATCAAGTGATGTTGCCCGTTCAACCGCGACAAAACGCGCTCTATCTGCTTATGGTCTTGGGCAAAGGAAAAATCGCCCAAGTTGTACACCGTATCTTCAGGCGTAACGGTTTCATTCCATGTCCGGATTAAAAATTCATCCATCTGCTCCACGTTATCGAACGGTCGAAATTGCGGGCAGAATTTGGTGATGTTTTTATGTGAGAAATGTAGGTCTGATGTGAAGTAGGTTTTGCTCATGCCGTGCTCTCTGCGTTGCAAGCTTGAATCGTATCACGATCGGGCGTATGCTGAGGAATGTTTATTGTGTGCTTCAAGGAGTTTTTATGCGTTTGATTATTGCCGCGCCGGCCAACGGCGCAATATTGAAAGACGCACTCAAAGCGCATCTGCAAAACGACCCGCGTGTCAGCAGCTTGGTCGATTTATCCTCGCCAGAAGGAACCTATCCGCAACTCTCGTTTGCCGCGGCTGAAGAAGTCGCGGCAGGACGCGCCGACCGTGCGCTGTTGATTTGCGGTACCGGCGTGGGCACGGCAATCGCCGCCAATAAAGTGCGCGGCATACGGGCAGCGACGGCGCACGATTTGCTCACCCTTCGCGGCTCGGTGGAAAACTATGATGCGCAGGTTTTATGTATGGGGCAAAACGTCATCGCAGCTCCGGCCGCTTGGGCATTGGTCGATATCTGGTTGGACTTGCGTCACGACACAAACAGCGGCTATGCACCTAAAGTCGGCGAAATCGAAGCATACGAGCGCGAAAAATAAATACGCGTTGCTCCATATATTTTCAGACGGCCTTACAACTGTCTCAAAAACGCTTGAATGAACGCGATTTTATCCAATTCCGGCATAGCGTTGAACGCTTCCTGATGCTCGTGGATATAGTCAATCAAAGGATAAAATTCTTCATCAACATGGCGTTTGTCGAGTTTGCGGCCGATATTGCCCTCGTTGCTTCGTCCTAAAAACTTGGAAATCAGGTAATACGGAGATTTGAGTTTGAACAGCATTTCGCCGTTTTGGGCATCAAATACCATAAAACCTTCGTGTTCCACATTTTTCAGACGGCCTTTCAGTTCGCCGAACGTGATGTTTTTCAGCATTTCAGGACGGCGGACGCCGTATTGTTTGCCGATTTCGTCCAATTCGGCTTCGCTAAACTGACGACCTGTCGCCACGTCGATGCAGCCGATTAAGGTTTCACCCAATTCTTCGCGGATGATGTGTACGTCTTTCGCGTCTGTGATTTCAAACAAAAAAGTGTGGTTCGGATATGCGCGGAACAGGGTTTCGTATTGTGCGCAGTGTGCGGCGGTCATGTCGGCAAACGCGCTATCAAGCGAGCCGGTAGTCGAATACAGCACTTTGCCGTCAAACGCCGCGCCTTTAGATGGATGGCCGTCTGAAAGCGAGACGAAAGTACAGCAGCCGAGGAAGCCGTTTACTTTCACCACCGCGTCCACCAATCGCTCATCGCCGATTCGGATCGGGTAACGGCTGCCTTTGGCAATACGTTCCGAATAATTGAACACTTTTTTAAACGGGCGCACGATGATTCGATTATGCGCGTCGATAATCAAACCGCGCATTTCCAGCAAAGCATCATCAAAGCGGTTGTTATAGAACACGCTGCGTGCGTATTTCAACACGCGCAATTCGGGATAACGCTTGGATGCTTTGGCAGTAAAGTTACGGCTGCCGTGTTGCAGATAGTAATCGGTCACATAGGTTTGCTGCGCCTCATCAAACACCAGCGGCTTATGCTCGATAGCCTGCATCTGTTCGATTTTTTCTAACTGCTCCGCATTTGCTGGCTGCACGGCCTCGATGTGGATTTCGTTTACCACACGGTTTTGGTTCAACTTGATATACGCCGCCAACACGTCATGCTCTTTTACGCCATGCAGGTTGGGATAAAAATTGTGTAGTCGGTAGACTTCTGTTTCAAAACCGCTTTTCTCCGCCTGATCTAATAAATGACGGCAACGCGAAGCTTTTTGGTTGGTATTGGAATTAATGAGCAAAATATTTCGATTCGGATTTTGGCGTCCACGTCTCAAGGTTTCAGTCATCAAGGCATTACCGCGTTTCTGCGCCTTATCCACCGCTTCGCCCGACCAATGATACTCACCGTATTCATCGGTCATGAACAAATCGTTTTCAATACGGACGATTTCCGCATCCGGATACTGCGCTTTAAATTCGGCGGCTTTTTGTTCGGCAAACGTCGATTTTCCCGAGCCTTGATGACCGCGGATTAGGATGAATTTTTGCATAGTATTTGGTTTCCTTATTTGGGTTTTCAGACGACGTTTGGTAGAAAAGCTATCTGAAACTGTAAGTTTTTTGTTTTTCTGTGTGTAAAGTTATGTTGGGTCGGATATAATAACGTCCTAGTTATTTACTAAGTTCAGGATTTAAGATGAAGGTTTTTTTTCAAAAATATAGCCTGCCGCTATTAATAATAGTATTTTCTTTAGTATCAAACTTTGGATTAGGATATTTAGTAAGTGCCTATACGCTTGCAATGTTCTTTTTCTGGTATGGTCTATTTCTTTTAAATAAAAAACTATTTAGCATTTTGTTTTTAATAAATCTAATTGTATGTGTTTTATTTGCTCCAATTGCTTATTTATATGGCCGTATCAATATCGGTTTAATCGCATCTTTGTTTGAAACCAATCTCCATGAATTTACTGAATTTATTAATTTGATTACATGGAAAGCATGGATTACAAGTTTGCTAGTTTTTATAAGCGGGTTTAGTGTACTTTATACAGGTAGGAGAATAACTAAAAACTATAGTTTTCCGAAACATAAATATATTGTAATTGTTTTTTTCAGTGTTTTTTTACTATTTACTTTACATAAACCAACAACGAATACATTAAAAAGACATCAACCATTTAAGTTAGTTAACACAGAGGTTGGGAATATTAATTTTTATTTCAGAATATTACAGGCATTAGATCAATATTATGATGAGAGAATCCAGTCGAAGCAAATTCTTTCAGATAAACCTGTTTGGGAAATTATAAGTTCTCGCCCCAAATATCAAAATTATGTATTAGTTATTGGTGAAAGTATGAGGGCAGATTATACGTCTTTATATGGTTTCCCAATTGATACAACTCCTTATTTACGAAAATCTAATGGATTAGCTCTAGATGAGTTTATAGCTCCTGCTCCTAATACTCAAACGTCTTTAACTCGCATGCTTCATCTTACCCAAGATGATATAGTAAGTTACCCCAATAATATTATTTCGCTTGCTAACGCGGCAGGATTTAAAACCTACTGGCTATCCACCCAGCCAACTTCTGATGATGCAGATACCGCAGCAGCCCGAGTAGGTATTCAGGCAGATTATTCACATTTCTATGATCCTAATTCATCTAGAGATGGGAAAAATAGTATCAGTGACTTTACATTATTGGATGGATTGGCAGAGCAGTTAAAACAGATGAAAAATACACAAAATTCATTGTTTGTATTGCATATAAATGGTTCTCATCCAGATTTTTGTAAGCGTTTGATACAGCCTGTGTCAAAAAGGTTTAAAAGTGAAAAGATGTCGTGTTATCTGGAGACGCTAAAACAAACTGATCAATTGTTGCAACGTCTTGAAGCAGAAATAAAACCCTACGGTAGCTATTCGATAATGTATTTATCTGATCATGGTTTGGCTCATATAGATAAGAATACCGACCATGTCAGTTTATCGAACTCTGCGAAAGATAAGCAAGCTTATCATGTTCCATTTATTAGAATTTCAAGTGATGACATGCAACAGGTACACTTAAAAGCAAGGAGAAGCGGATTTGATTTTATTTATGCTTTTTCAGAATGGCTTGGTATCGATGAAAAAAAACTGAAACTGCCATACCGTTTCTTTTCGGAGGATAAGGTTGATTCCATAAAAATATTTAATTGGGAAGAGGTTGTTCCTTACGAAACCTTGGATAACGATCCAGCATTACAACCATAGTTTTTAAATTGAAGAGACATGGCCGTCTGAAATATATTTCTACTTTTTTCAGACGGCCTTAGCTTCAGTTCACAGCTGCCAACGGCGTTTTCTCAATCTCTTCTACCCAGAAATCTGTACCCATACCTCGTTCGGCAAAGGAACCAATCAGGGAGAACACTTGGTCGGAGAAGCCGCCGATGTTCAAGATATCCTGACGGTTTCGTGCTTGAGCCTTGGTATAGGGTTGGATATCCAGACAAACGAGTTTGGCTTCTGGACAACGTTGTTTCAGAATATTCCACTCTTTCATCAGGCTGGTTGTTGCGCCCCATTGTTGGCTGTCATCTGCCCAACTTTCGTTGTCTGATACGATGACAACCAAATCCACGTCGGCTCTTTCACGGTTCAACATGACAAGCGGTGCGCTGCAAGCTGTTCCGCCACCGCCGACATTGGCGAGTTTTTCGGCGTTGGTCATGATGCTGTCGCGTGGGTTGAGCTTCACGTTTACCGTGATTTGTTCAAACGGTATCACGCGGGCTTGCGGATTAGTACGCAACATGGCGGCGGACACGATCGCGGCAATGTCGATGCAGCGGGTTTTGGTGGACACACTGCCGCGATAGCCGGTAACCGGGCTGTGCATGGAGCCGGATACATCCGGACAAACCACGACTTTGCCTTGGATTGCCGGTACGTTTTGTACGGCAGTTTCCATCGCATCTTGCAGGGCTTCGCGGATTTCAAACGGCATCTGTTCGGATGTCGCCTGATAGGCAGTCAGCAACTGATAAGGCAACACGCGGGCGCGGGCAATGGCGGTTTCGTCACGCAGTTTTTCTGCCACCATTTTGATGTTTTTGCTTTTGGCAAACACTTCGTGGCGCAGGAAGGTGTTCAGGTTTTGACGAACCTGCTGCCATGAGCCGTTGCGGGCGATTTGCGCCCAGTCGCCGCTGTTCAAGTCTAAAGCAGTGAGCATTTGGAAAGGAACGTTGGGCAATGCACCTTCTCGGCTTTGTTTGTAGTCTTCAAAAGCGCGGGTAATGGGCGGCAATGCTTCGCGGTCGTACGGTTTGCCGATCAGCCATGCAAACCATGCGGCACGCCATGCTTCACGCGGTTTGGGATGCACCATTTTGACCACGTCGGCTAGCGACGGCGAATTGCCGACGGCGGCGTTTAACAGTTGTTTTTCGGTGGCGGTCAAAAGCCAAGTCTGCATCAGTTTTTTCGGACGGTTGCCGAAGGATTTTCTGCCGACTGCGCCGCTGCGGATAATTTGTGCGAAGTTACGCAACATTTTACCGTTGTCCACCACTTGGTCGAATACGCGGGCGAGCATGTTCACGTCTTTTTGCGCCAACACGGCAAGCAACAGCGCAGGCATATCTTTCATAAAACCTTTTTGACGGGCATATACGGCAGTTTTGGCGATAAACTCGACATCCAGGCTTTCTGCCAATTTCAGCACTTGGTCAAGCTGGCTTTGGGCATCGGCATAGAAGGTATTGTTCAGACAACCGGTAGCAGCAAGCTGTGCCAGCTGTTGTTTGGGCGTCAGCGTATAGGCGATGCCGCCGGCTTCATTATGGGTATCGGTTTTAGTAAAACAGTTTTTAATAGATTGAAACAAGTTAGTATTAGCCATTTTCATTTTCTTTCATATTGTTGGTTTGAGGCCGTCTGAACTTGTTTTAGCTTTGTTTTCCAGACGGCCTTGAATGGGTGGCAGTGTGGCGGCTAAAGATGAAGAGAAGCGTTTTTAACTGAAAGCTAATGTATTCTCTTCCAGGCATCCGCCTACTGCCTTAGGGCGACTAGATTTACTAGGATCATTCAGGTTTTTAGCAAAAAAAGGAATGTAATCCTAATGGCATTCGCCCATAAGGGGTGGCACATTGGGCAACAAAGAGTGGAGAAATTTTTACGCGCTCTATCCACTGAGCTACTCTGCCATAGTTGGCGGCAGAGACGGGATTCGAACCCGCGAACCTCGCGCTTAGCAGGCTGTAATTCCTCCGGCATTTGCCGTCTGTACCGAAAACGTTTTTTATATCAGCTCGTCCAAATATTTCAGACGGCCTTTCATGGGTGGCAGAGTAGCGGCTAAAAGTGAAGAGAAACGGTTTTAACGTGATAAGTTAATGTACTCTCTTCAGGCATCCGCCTGCTGCCGTAAAAATAATATGGCACGCAACAAGTTTTTCAGGGAAACATGCCTTCGCTCTACCAACTGAGCTACTCTGCTATTTGGAACAACAGAGACAGGACTCGAACCTGCGACACAAGGGTATCCATGTTGTAGTTTCCCTAGGCATTTGCCTGCCATATTGGAAAAGGGTGGGCGACTAAATAAACAAGACGTTCAACGTCTATCAGACGAGACAGGATTCGAACCTGTTAATCCAAATGTAGTCTTGTTGGCATTCGCCCTGTAACCACACAGCAACTAAATTTACGGAAAATTTTTCTCCGGTAACTGTATTTCCCGAAGCATCTGCTGTATCGTTACATTCACAACATAGCCAACAACGTGCCAAGAATAAAATTTTTATAAAAATATTTTTTAATTGATTGAATATAAAGAAAATATATTTTAAAGTAGCTTTTATTAGCAAGAAGCGTAAAATGCTAAAAAATATATTTATAGATAGTTATATAGAAAATAAAATACACAAGGATATATGATGAGATTCGATGATTTGGACAAACGCTTGCGACAATACGAAACCGCTTATGATTTTTGCGTACCACAGGAAAATTTTATTGTTGTACGCTTAGACGGGCGCGGGTTTACGCGGCTGACCAAGGAAATTTGGCAGTTTGAAGCGCCGTTTGACATCCGTTTCCGCGATTTGATGGCACACACTGTCCAACATTTGATGAAATGTGGCTTCAATGTGGCGTACGGCTATTCGGAAAGCGATGAGATTTCGCTGCTGTTGCGCCGCGATGATGATACGTTCAAACGTAAAACACGCAAAATCATTTCGGTATTGGCAGGCGAAGCCAGTGCCGCCTTTTCGGTGGCACACGGGCAGCCCGCCGCTTTTGATGCCAGAGTTTGCGTTTTGCCGAATGAGAAACTGGTGGTCGATTACTTCCGCTGGCGGCATGAAGATGCGCACCGTAACGCGCTCAACGCCCATTGTTATTGGATGCTGCGCAAAAAAGGCGAAAGCGTATCCCGAGCCACAGAAGCGGTCAGTGGTCTCACGCGCGCGCAAAAGCACGATTTGCTGTTTGAACACAATATCAATTTCAACGAATTGCCCGCATGGCAGAAACGCGGCTTCAGCGTGTATTTTCAGACGACCTTGAAAGAGGGTTTCAACCCGCAAACCGGCGAAACCGCGCAGGCGGAGCGCCAAATCTTACATACGGATTTCGAACTGCCTTTGGGCGATGATTACGGCGCGTTTGTTTTGGAAAGAATAGGTTAGAGGTCGTCTGAAAATGAATACTGCACCTAAAAAACAAGTCGCCGTCAGCTTTCTCGGTACGGTGTTGGACAGCGGTTTCGGTCAAGGGCGTTGGTTGAAATGGCGGCCGAATGTCGCCATGAATCAGCGTCAGGATTTTCATCTTGACCGCATGGAGCTGTTTTATGCGGAGAAATACCGCGATTTGGCGGATCATGTTAAAGCCGATATTTTGCAGATATCACCGCACACAGTCGTCAATCTCGTACCTATGGAACTGGCAAACCCGTGGGATTTCTCCGAGGTTTATACCAAACTGCACGATTGGGCGGCGAGCTACCCATTTGATACAGAAGAAGAAACCTATCTCACCCATATCACTACGGGTACACACGTCGCCCAAATCTGCCTGTTCCTATTGGTGGAATCGCGTCAAATCCCTGGCGTTCTGTTACAAACCGCTCCTCCCAAAAATCAAAGACGCAGTATGGAGGACGGCAATGTCGGCAGTTATGAAATCATCGATTTAGACTTGGCTCGTTACGACGTACTGGCAGAACGCCTTGCCGCCGTACGCGATGATGCAGTGCGCTACCTGAAAAGCGGTATTTCCACCCAAAACGCCGCCTTCAACCGCATGATTGCCGAAATCGAACAGGTTGCACTCAACTCCCCTTCCCCCATTCTGCTTTCCGGCCCCACAGGCGCAGGCAAATCCATGCTGGCACGCAGGATTTTTGAATTAAAAAAAGCGCGCCATCTGATTAAAGGCACATTTGTCGATGTAAACTGCGCCACCCTTCGCGGCGACGGCGCAGCATCTGCCCTGTTCGGCCACAAAAAAGGCGCCTTTACCGGCGCTGCAGAAAAACGTGAAGGCTATCTGAAAACTGCCGATGGCGGCGTATTGTTTTTAGATGAAATCGGAGAGTTGGGCTTGGACGAACAAGCCATGTTGCTCAAAGCCATTGAAGAAAAACACTTTTATCCCGTCGGCAGCGACAGCGAAGTCAAAAGCAACTTTCAACTCATCGCCGGAACCAACCGCGACCTGCGGCACGAAATTCGCGCCGGACGCTTCCGCGAAGACCTGTTCGCCCGCATCAACATCTGGAATTACCCGCTGCCCGCACTCGCCAACCGTCGCGAAGACATCGAGCCCAACGTCGAACACCAGCTTGCCCTAGCCTCACAAGAACTCGGCCGAACCACCCGCTTCAACAAAGAAGCCCTGGCCGCCTACCTCAACTTCGCCCACTCCAACCAAGCACCGTGGCGCGGCAATTTCCGCGACCTTGCCGCCAGCATCATGCGCCTGGCCACACTCGCGCCACAAGGTAGGATACAGGTAGAACAAGTCCAAGCTGAAATCGAACGCCTCAAATGGTTATGGTCGGAAGAACCCTTTTCAGACGGCCTCCTACATAAAAGGCCGTCTGAAAAAGTACAAGACTATCCCGATAAAATCGATTGGGACACATTGGATTTATTCGACAAGCTACAACTGCAACACGTCATCGACGAATGCCGCAAACATCCCAACATGGCCGCCGCCGGCCGTGCATTGTTCAACGTATCCCGAACAGAAAGGGCAAAAGTCAATGACAGCGACCGATTGAGGAAATATTTACAGCGATTCAGATTAGAATGGGGAGATATTTAAGTAGAGTGAACAAGGAGGTTTTGCAAAGTCCTCCTTATGCTGATTCCAAGAAGTAGCTCATTTTAATAGTACTTTTATTATTATTTATAAAAAATAAAAGGCATCAATCTGATGCCTTTTATTTTCGTTAATATGAAAAATTAACGTTCATACCAACGTTTGGTCGATTCACCAATCACTTCTTCAACTTACTTCAAAAATGCCGCGTGATAGGCAATATGCTCGCCAATAAAACCGGCGATGAAGTAATAGCTGTGATCATAGCCTTTGTGGAAGCGCACATCGGCCGGCTGGTTTGCCGCACGACAGGTTTCGATAAAATCTTGGGTACGCAATTGTGTCGGCAAAAACTCATCTTCCAAGCCCTGATCAATGCGCATACCTTGCACCTTACAGCCTTGTCGGATGAGCGAGTCGGCATCATATTGCTGCCATTTTTCACGATCATTCCCTAAATAGGCAGTAAAGGCTTTTTCTCCCCAAGGCACAAGGCTTGGCGACAAAATGGGCGAAAAGGCAGAAACACTTTGATAACGTTCTCGGTTTCGCAGTGCCAATACCAATGCGCCGTGTCCGCCCATTGAATGCCCCATAATGGAACGTTTGCCGTTGGTAGGGAAATTTGCTTCAATCAGATCAGGCAATTCATTCAAAATATAATCATACATTTGATAATTCGTCGCCCAAGGTTGTTCGGTCGCATTCAGATAAAAGCCCGCACCCTGCCCTAAATCGTAAGCCGCATCGTTCGGCACTTGCTCTCCGCGAGGGCTGGTATCGGGGGCAACCACAATCACCTGATGTTCTGCCGCGTAACGTTGAAAGCCTGATTTGGTAATGAAATTTTGTTCCGTACAAGTCAAGCCGGAAAGCCAATAAATCACGCCAAGCGGTCGATTCTCCGGATTATCCGGCAAATAGACGGCAAATTTCATTTCGCACTGCAGCGTTTGGGCATAATGCGCCCAAACTTGTTGCGAACCACCAAAAATTTGATGTTGTTCAATCAGTTTCATCGCGTACCTTAGTAATGAATAACCGTGCGGATCGATTTACCTTCATGCATTAACTCAAAGGCTTCATTGATTTGATCGAGCGTCATTGTATGGGTTACAAACGGTTCTAACCGGATGTCGCCTTTCATTGAATCTTCCACCATTTTCGGCAGCTCGGAGCGGCCTTTCACGCCGCCAAATGCCGTACCTTTCCAAACACGGCCGGTTACCAACTGGAACGGACGAGTGGAAATTTCTTGTCCTGCACCCGCTACGCCGATGATAATGGATTGCCCCCAACCACGGTGCGCACTTTCTAATGCCTGACGCATTACGTTTACGTTGCCGATACATTCAAAGGTGTGGTCAATGCCCCATTTGTTGATATCTAACAACACATCTTTGATCGGTTTATCGTAATCGTTCGGGTTTAAACAATCCGTTGCACCAAACTGTTTTGCCAACTCGAATTTTGAAGGATTGGTATCAATGGCGATAATACGACCGGCTTTGGCTTGACGCGCACCTTGCACCACCGCCAAACCAATCGCACCCAAGCCAAACACGGCAACAGAGTCGCCTTCTTGTACTTTTGCCGTGTTATGCACCGCACCAATACCTGTGGTAACGCCGCAGCCGAGTAAACATACTTGTTCGTGGTTGGCTTCCGGGTTGATTTTCGCCAGTGAAACTTCGGCAACAACTGAGTATTCACTGAAAGTCGAACAGCCCATATAGTGATAGATCGGCTGACCTTGATAAGAAAAGCGCGTCGTGCCGTCCGGCATTAAACCTTTACCTTGCATATCACGCACTGAGACGCATAAGTTGGTTTTACCCGAGAGGCAAAACTCAGAACCTGTATTCACAAGCAACTATTTGATAAATTTTAATATTTGTGAAATATACCCTAGTTTGACAAAATTTTCAGCAGATAAATTCGTCTGCTCAAAATCTTTTGCCAAACGTCGAGACCAACCCAACCATGCAAACGTTCGTTCTACAATCCAACGTTTGGGCAGAATATGCCAAGAAATATCTTGAATTTTCTTTGAAATCTCAACAGTTAAACCCAATTGCTCCGATACTTCGCGCTCAAATGTATTCCGATAACCTGCGTCTGCACAGAAACCTTTTAAACCCGGATAGGTCTCAAACGCTTTTTTTGCTACAAAAATACCTGCTTTTGTGTCATGGATATTGGCTGCATGAACCACAACAGACAATAGGTTACCCAACGTATCAACAGCTATATGTCGCTTACGGCCTTTGATTTTTTTACCTCCGTCAAAACCTTTATCATGTGCGCCGGAAGCTGTTTTGACACTTTGCGAATCAATAATGGCATAAGTCGGCATCGCTTGTTTTTGATGGATTAAACGTTTTTTTGAACCAATGCCAAAAGAATCCTATCCCATAAGCCTGATTGGTTGGCTCTGCGATAGAAACTCCATACGGTTGGATAAGGTGGAAAATCATTGGGCAGCATACGCCATTGGCAACCTGTTTTGGTAATGTACAAAACGGCATTCACTAATTCACGTTTATCCCATTTGTAGTGGCGTAGCCGGTTAAAATGCGGCTCAATCGCTTGCCATTGGGCATCTGTTAAGTCTGTTGGGTAGGATTTTCTAGTCATAAAGATATTTTATCATTTTTGTGAATATAGGTTCTCAACACACCAGCCGCCTGAAGGCGGCTGGGCAACGCGGTATGACGCGATTTAATAGGCAATAGTTTCAACACACCAGCCGCCTGAAGGCGGCTGGGACATACCCACCCAAACCGTAGATTTAGACTTTGTTTCAACACACCAGCCGCCTGAAGGCGGCTGGATCCTTGCCCAATGCTTCCACCTTTTCATAGGCTGTTTCAACACACCAGCCGCCTGAAGGCGGCTGGAACGGCGCGGATATGACCCTAAAACAGGCGTCTGGTTTCAACACACCAGCCGCCTGAAGGCGGCTGGACCAAGAGAATCAGAAACAAGATTTTTGTAAGCAGTTTCAACACACCAGCCGCCTGAAGGCGGCTGGACCCAAGAGACCCACCCCCCTATTGTTTTAAAAATAGTTTCAACACACCAGCCGCCTGAAGGCGGCTGGAGCCTCTCTTAAAAGCCTTACTACATCAGGTTTCGAAAACCTAATCTCGCTAAGCTCCCAAGAAAAGCGCGAGCGTGAGTATAACACAGCCTTTTCCGTTACACCCGCATTCGCAATATCCTAATTGTTAAAGAACAATCCCAATTTGCCAACCCTGCCGCATTTTCATGAGAACTGTAGGTTGGCGATTCACACAATCAACGTATCTTTAAACACATCCACTGCCAGTTTTGCGCCGTGGTGTTCCACTTTGCGCCGCCATTTGCTGCCCAGATGGTAAAAGCGCAGGCTGTCGGTTTCGGGGTTGTAGGTTTTCAAAAGTTTGTCCTTTAAAACAACCCACTGGTCGGGCGCAATGTCACATTCGAACACCGAATATTGCACGCGCACGCCGTAGTCCAGACACAATTTCGCCACGCGTCGCAGCCTTGCCTGTCCTTCCGCGTCTTCCAGCGAAATATCGTAAGTAATCAGCATCAGCATTTTGTATTCCCATGTGCAGGCTGCTTTAGAGGTCGTCTGAAAGCATCCAACCCGTTTTCAGACGACCTGCAAACCTATTTCATCAAAAACGGCGGATATTCCGCCAAATCCCCACGCAAGTGGCGCGCCAACAGCATCGCCTGAATATACGGCAGCAGCCCGATTTCCACTTCCTCGCCCAAAAACGGATGAACAATTTTCTCCTGCTTTTTCGCCTGCAAAGCTTGGAACAACAGCTTACGTGCATCGGCTTTCAGGCTTACCGCGCCGCTTGCTTCCGTAACAAAATCCTGCTGTTTGATTTGTCCACGGTTAATCAGCGACAACACCAGCCTGTCCGCCCACCATGCGCGGAATTCTTCCAAAATATCCTGTGCTAGACTATCGCGCCCGGGTCGGTCGGCGTGCAGAAAGCCTACCTGCGGATCCAGCCCCACGCCTTGCAGCGCGCCGCTGATGTCCTTGCCCAAAATGCTGTACACAAACGACAACAGCGCATTCACCCCGTCTCTGGGCGGACGGCGGTTGCGCCCGTCAAAAGTAAAGCCGCTCTTTTCGCTCAAAAGTCGCCCGAACACGCCGAAATAACGCGCCGCCGCATCGCCCTCAATACCGCGTACTACGTCCAGCTCCGCCGCTCCCTTCAACTGCCGCAGCGAAATATTCAAAGAATCGACCGCACTTTGAATCGCCGCATTCTCGCCGTAATTGCGAATCTGCCGCTGAAGCACCCGTTTACTCGCCTGAATCTTTGCCGCAATGATATTACGCGCAATTGGCACGGGATTTTGCTCCGACACCCGATACTGCGCTCGACGCAACAGCACATTGCCGCTCTGCCGCCCCTGAAGCCGCCCCAAATAACGTCCGTTTTCGGTAAAAAACGCCAAATTTACATTATTTTCGCCGCAAAACCCCAGCAAAAACGGCGACACCAGCACATTCCCAAAACAGAAAATATGCCCGATAGAATGCACCGGCAATTGTGCCACCTTCTTGCGCTCCTGCTCCACCACCAGCGTCTCCCGCTCCTTATGCAGGTAGCTGCCTTGGGTGGTGATGTAGAGCGTATTTTGCAGTTTGCGCATGAGTAGATTCCTTGGATTTTGACCGTACTTTTGGGGGCGATAGTTGGGCTGCCTGAAAATTATCGGTAGGTTGGGGTAGATAGAGCTCCGTAACCCAACGAAATAGCTTGGCTTCCCAAATATTGTTTTTCAGACGACCTCAGTTTGGATTTTTCGGTATTTTTATTCTTTAATTACATAAGGTTTATTTATAACCTCTGCTAATTCATCTCCTTTGATATATGGTTTAATCCAAATTAACTTAGTTTCTGTCAAACCCGAACCATAACGTTGATTTCTCCAATGCCCTCTAACCATAAATCTACGTAAAATTTTTCGGTCTAATCTTGAATAATCAACAGATTCAGAATTTTCATTATCATGCTGATTTTTTAAAATTATTTGTTGCTCACTTAATCCAACCTCAAAATAATCAAGACTAGATATTGCTTTTGTCTCTTGATTTAATCTCTCTTTTTTAAGAAATGATTTTGCATTTGCTATCTTTTTTTCTATTTTTCTAATTTGACTTTCTTTTTTAGGGAAATCAGCCTTACTTGAAATTACATATAAAATAGCATTCAATATAATCCGATAAAAAAGTAATCCATCTGTATAAAAAAGATCATCTTCTAATTTACTGATATTTCCATCATTGTAAAATGAGCCATATCCAAAATTATTGGGGGTAAGATTCTCCCAATCTGTTCTTAAGCTTTGCTCTAAGTTCCAATCATTACCAAGAAACAATTCCCTTTTCTGCATTAGAAAAATTGTATCTGGATATTTACTATGGTATGAGTTAAAAATAATTCTTCTGCCATCCAATTCATCACAATCATCAAATAAGGTAACAAAAACACTTATAGGGCAAGAATAATCAACAGTTAAGTCAGGATTATCCTTAAGAGCTTTTGTATAGAATGCATCTATAATTTCTCTTTCCGTGAATACTAATTGGCAACTAAAAAAAGGTAGCTGTATCTCTTTAGCTGGCACATTAATTTCTGTATATAAGAGCTTTTGACTGATAGCATCAGAAAAGAAAAATGTTTTTCTACCAGCTAATAGAAAATTAACTATGAAATGATATTCATAATTAATAGTACTACCTAGAGCAAATAGATGATTTTTAAAGAACTCTGGTAAATCATCTATATTATTTTTAATAAAATTTAGAGAAACCCCAATATTATCTGCGGCAACTTGTAGAGTATCATTGATTACTTTTTCCAAATATGAATTTAATCTATTTTCATACTCATCAATACTTAATATAGGGGACTTCCTATCTATATTTAATAATTCTTTGACATCTTTCTTTGCTTCAATTAATAACTCTGGCCTAAGATATTGGATACAATCAAAATGTGTTTTAGGCATTTCCATGAAAAAATTTCCTTATTTAAATTTAGATAGATTCACAACATAACATATTATACGTTCATCAATTTTCTCAATCCCCAAACAACCTCATCACATACCCCACACTCCTATCCCGTTTCCCCAACAACTCCGGCTGGCAAATCTCCACCAGTGAACAGGCTTTGCAACGTTTGCCGTAGTCGGGCGGCGGGGTTTGACCGTTGTTTAGAAGTTTACGCACGGCGGTGATGGTGGCGAGTGTTTGGGTGCGCAGGCCGTCTGAAAACACGACGGGGACGCGGTGTCGGGTTTGCATATACCACAGCGCGCCCTCAGAGACGGTTTGCCCCGTCATTTCTTCCAAGCACAAACCTTGGGAGCAAAGCTGGATTTCGTCCATCGGATCAGGTTTAGGCTTGCCGCGTTTGTATTCTACGGGTTTCAGACGGTCTGTTTTCGTATCCACTTCCACCAAATCCAACACGCCGCTGATGCCCAATTTCTCTGCCGACACATGCACCGTCCGCTCAAAACGCACACCCTTGCGCGTTTCAGGCTCGCCCGAATCCACCCGCTCATGCAGTGCCCTGCCCTGCGCGGTCAAATAGTTCTCCGCCCACGCCTGCTCGTTATGAATCAATGCGCATTGGCGCGGGCAGAAAGCATAGTGTTGCAGGGCGGAAAGGGGAATAATTTTCATAGTGTATGTTTATCGATTTTTAATTTCTGATAATAATTTTTCCCCGTCAACAATTCGCGCCAAGGTTTGAGCAAAGGGGAAAGAACGGCTTAAAATCTTTTTGACTTCACTAGCTTTAATAGCTTTTAGTAAACAGGTAAAACCCTCCAAGTGCTGATAATAGGTTTTGTCCTCCCGCCCATAATGTGGTGCTTTTTCTAGCCTACCTGATGCCTGTCCAAATGCCACGATTCCTTGCCCTGACTCATATAGAAATACCCAATCACCTTTTTTGAATTTGGCAATTTTTTCTTTATAACCATCTTCAAATGCCGCAGCTACCTGTTTTTCTAACATAAATTTATGATCGTCGATATCATTGACTTTATTTGTGTTCAACAAAAAATATTGAGTTGACTCCTCTCCATCCAGCTCAAGCTCTTCATTTGCCTGCGCCTCAAAGCGTTGTTTCCACGGAACGATAATTTGCTCTGTAATCAGACGATGCAATAGTTCCTGACGTGAAAGATCAAAACTTTCAGCAATTTCCTGCAAAATCAAATCTTCTTTTACAGAAAGGCGAATACTGAACGTTGTTTTTTCCTGATTTTTTTCAACAAACTCGTTTTCTAGGTTTTGAATAAAATTTTTCACTGAATGCTCCTTTTATATTAACGAAGCTATTATACCAATAAATAACACAAATTTAAGCAAAAAAATAATACAATATATGTTCAATATTAAAGAATGGAGTTTATGAAATTTATTTGTATTAGTTTCGTAGGACGGACTTTAGCCCATCAATCCTTTATATTTGTTGAAACGGTGGGCTGAAGCCCACCCTACTGACTTCTGCAATACAAGCGGTCATCTTTTTAAGTGTTTTTAAAGCAGTTCTTCCACACTCACGCCATTGAGGCCGTCTGAAACCACGCTGATTTTGTAATCGCCAAAACCGCTTGCCGGCGTACCTGATTCGCCGTTTATGCGTTCGACTTTCACGGCGTCAAATAATTTATGTGCAGGCTGGCTGCCGAGCGCACTGTCGTGTTTGAAAACGATCAGTTTGCGTGCCGCCATTTCGCCACGGGCGGCGGAGCGGTCGTGCTCAAACATCAGCGTCAGGGCTTGCCAGAGTTTGGCTAAGTCGTCGTCTGAAAAACCAGTTTTGGCGGCAAGGTTGGCGGAGATAAAACCGTGCACGCGGTAGAGCGCATAAGGGACAATGTATTTACGCCCCATGGTGCGTTCTTTTTCCAAGTCTTTTTCGTTGGTGACTGCCATGCGGGTGATAGAAACTTCCAGCGGCACAATCGGGTCGATGGATTGGGCGAACGCCAGTTGCACCGGGCCGCGCACTTGTCCGCTGTTGACTTCGGTGGTCATCACGGCGCCGAAGGTGCGGATATCAAAGAAGTTTTTGCACATCCAAGCGGTAATATCGCGGGCTTTGGCTTCGTCTTTGGGCAGTTTTTTTCTTTAGTATTTGGTTCAATCCCTAAAGCCTCATAAGCGCGTTTGTTTTGCAGGTTTAACACGCTTTTTTCTTTCACGTAGATTTCGTAACCGGCTTCGTTTTCGCTGCTGATTTCGACAAAATTACGGATTTTGCGTTTCAGGCAGACATCGGTTACCAAGCCTTTGCTGGATTCGGGATCGAGGCGCGGCATATTACCCGCATCGGGATCGCCGTTTGGGTTGCCGTTTGTTACATCAAAAAAGTAAACAAATTCATAACGGTTTTGAATGGCAGACATTTTCTGGCTCCTTAGTTTTCAATGGTTTCAGCGGTTTCTTTTTTAGCAAAATAGCTTTGTTTTTGGTGGTAATAGCCGATGGCGAAGCGGCCTTGCTCGTCAATGCTCAAATGGCGTGGAAAGGTTTCGTGCAGTTTGGCAATGATTTCGCCCAAATCTTTATCCAAATTTACCGCCATACCGGCTTTGTCTTTACGCAAGCGCGACAAATGGTGTTTTGCACCCGACAAAAGGCGCGGAAAAACGGAAAACGGTACGGCGGAGACAGAGCCGTAATAGCGGTCGGCGATGCCGGCATTTAATTCGCCCAACGCCTGATATTGAATGCGCTCCAACACGGCAAACAGCCGCCCTAAAAGATAGGCGCGATTCGGGCTTTCATTGTTCAAACTCATAGGAACTCCTTCTTTGATAAAACCTTTTCTAAAACGCCGCTGTAATACGGCTTTCATCATTGCCACGCGCAAGCCGTTCACGTCGCCGTCGGCGCGGATTCGGGTAATCAGTTGCGACAGCAAACTCAAGGGGTACGGCGTGCCGCAAATCACGGCGCGGGTCATTTCACCAGCCAATACGGGCGGGATGTTTTCGCTTTTGCCCAGCACGGCAGTTTGCAACAAGAGTCGCCAAATCGACGGCGGCGTTTTCCACGCGCAAGGCTCAAGGGCTAAATCTTGCCAATGCTGCGCCAAATTTTCCGCCAACTGCCCAAAAGTGGTGTCCAGCCAAAACCGAACAGAAATCCGTGCGGCATTGGGGGCAAGCCCTAAAATATAAAAACGGGTATTGGGAGAGAGTTCGGGCGCAATATCTTGTAACGGTCTTCCGTTGGCGATTTGTTCCAATACGTTGAAAACTTTGGTGCTTTCTTGTTCGCCATCCGGCGGCGTGAATATGTGCGCGAAGAAGCCTTCGGCAGCCTGCGCCGTAGCGTTATCGTCCGCTTCCGCCCCAAAGACTGTGCTGGCGTCGCCGATGGTCAGGCAGTGATTATTTTCGCGGCGCAACAGATAGTTCAGCGCGGTGGTGTAGGCAAACGCGGATTGTTCGGAAACAGGCGCATTTGCGCCTTGCTCCTTGCCAAAAGAGACAAAGGCTTCTTTGTTAAACGAAATAATCGAACCGCCGGAGCTTTGCCCGCCAAACACACCTTTAATCGCAGGATGCAGCCGCGCAATCGGGGCGGTGTCGCCGCTAATCAGGCACAAGCCCTCAAGCGCCTCGTCGCTTTTCAGACAGCCTGCCCATAAGATTTGCGCGGCTTCGCGTTTATGGATAAGTGCGGTCGGTTTTTCAAGAGAAAATGCAATATTGGCATCCAGCATTTCGGCAGGCAGATTTGCGGCGGCAAAATGTGCAGGCTGCCAGTTTTGCAGAAAACGGCACAAGGCTTGGAGGCCTTCATCGGCGCTGTTTTGCAATAAATCGAGATGATATTGCTTGAAGGCGTCAAAGGTTTTTTCAGACGGCGTAAACGGTTTTTCTTTTGCTTCAGCCTTGTTTTTATTGGCTTCCACGCCAAGCGCGTAGGCGGTTTTATCCCACAAAAAATTCGGCTTGATGCCCGACGTGCGTTTTTCAGGGCGCGGCACACTCATCAGCTTTGGCTGCGGCTTTTTATCGGCAGTCAGATTCGGCACAACGGTTTTCAGACGGCCTTCTTTATCCAACACCAAAATCCAGCCGATTTTTTCCTCGCTAAAGCCATAAGGCGGCACTTTTGGATTGCCCATTTCATCGGTTTCTGCTGCCAAACGGCGGTAATAGCGGTCAAGGGATGCAAGAATCATGCTTTCACCTCCTCGGCGTAAAACGGCGGCACATCAATCACGCCGTCTTTCATTTGTGCACGGAAAAAATGCGGCGTGTTGCCGTGGTCAAAATCAATATCGTGAAGCATCCAGCCCAAATCGCGGCTTGCCTCGCTTGCCGATAATGCCGATGGCGGCAGCGGCTCGCCTTCGTCAATCAACGCAAAATCAGCAGGAAATTCACGCACGCCCAAACAAGGCTGCTGAAAGCATTGCCCCTTTTTCGCACGGCGTTTGAACATCTCGATATGCTTGGTAACGGTCTCATCCGCCCCCGCTTTTGCCGTCAGCACCGCATGAGCTTCAATTACATACGCCACGTCTTTAAGCACCGTCGCCGCGCGCTGCTGGCGGTCGTCTTCAATCAGCGTATATAAATCGGCAACGCTCTTGCGCTTCATCGCGCCGCTGACCTTACCCGCCGAAATCTTGCCGCCCAACTCATTGCGCCGTACCGACTCAAATCGAATCGGTTTCAGCACATAAATCCGGTCTATCACCCACCGAATCGCCGGCTTCCAATGCACCGCCGCCAAAATCCCGCGCGCCGCCGACGGCGTGATGACATCATAAGACACCCGCTCCACCTTCATCTCCGGACGGGTAAAACAGGCGTAATCGCCCCAAATATGTAGGCGGATTTGGTTCATTTGGTTCTCCTTTTTGTACACACGCCCCTTCATACAGAAGGGGCAGATTAGCTGACTAATCTTCTTTTACTTTATGTTCATGGTTAATGTGAACGTATTCATAGCAATTAGAATTCCTTCTCTTTCATACTGGAGAGGTTCACTAATAACGCTAATAGTTGAATTATGCTTTTTAGCCACGATACTTGCTACATATAAACCAATCCCTAACCCATCATGATGTAATTTTGATGCATGTTTTCCTCTAAAATTTTTATCGAATATCTTATTTTTTTCACTATCATCAATATGAGGCCCTTCAGAAATAACTTTAATAATTAATTTATCACCTGGAATTTCCTGAAATTTAATTATTATTTTTGCATTGCCAAAAGTATATTTTAGAGCATTATGCAACAAGCTCAGAGGAATTGTAGTAAATGATTGATATGTAGGTATTTTAACGTATAACTCTCCTTCCAATTTAAAAGATTTGTTATTTGCTTTTCCTTCTGAGTTAAATAATATAGCCTGAAATTTATCAAATAATTGATAAATTTGAGTATCACGTTTCGGTCCGTAATCTACATTCCTTGGATTAATAAATATTTCATATGCTTGTAATGCATCATTTAACAATGTAGAACATTTGTATATTGATTTTAGATCTGAAGAAGAATTTCTAAATTTCTCAGCAATTGAATCTCCCTCACTTTTTCTTAAAAGGTTCTCAGCATTAATAGACATCTGTCTAGCCCATTTGCTAGCATCATGAAATGAATTGAGAACTTCTGTCCTAGTGCTAGTTTCAAAAGCTTCACATGATGAAATTAAAGGTTTCAATTGATCATTTATAATTTTCTCAAATTGATTATATTTCATCTTACTAGAAGATTTATATGCATAATGACCCTGTTTTAGTTTAGACAAATCACCTAAATGACCAAATGTGCTAATCTCAAGATCATGTAGTTTAACATGATAAGATGATATTTTATCGTCGCAAACAAACTCTCCTGTCGTATTTTGTTTAACACAAGATTTTTCCATACATTTTAAACAGACAGGATTTCTTAAAACTTCACCATTAATAATTTTTCTATTAACAGCCAAGGGAACTTGTTTTAACTGCAAATTATTTTTTAAATACAACCTTACTATTTCAATCATGATTTATTTGCTCACCAAGAGATTTAATGCCATCCATAAATTCTCTCTTTTGTTTTTCTTGAAAAACACTCTCTAATTTTTTAGATAAAAAATTATAATCACCCTTATTATCCAAATATAAAATAGATTCATTCATAATAGTATCTCTTAGGGGTATATTTTGGACAAGCCCTATAGTATGATCTAATTTTTTAGCAAGCTCTAGTACATTAAATTTCAATTTCATAGCTTGCTCAAGAACCTCTTCCATTTCTATCCCCTCAATAGGCGTTTTAATTTTCACATCAGCCATTTCATAAAAATCAGCAACGCTTAAATCAAATCTTTTAGACGAAGCTGCAATTATCGCTTGACCTAAAGGTTTTTCCTTTCTGAGCCTTTTTAATAGTTCAAATCCTCCTTTATGCTTATCCTCTTTAACAATCCCCGTAATATCTAAAATAATTAAATCAAAATCTAAAATTTCATCTATATTTGAGAGTGATATTTCTCCTCTATGGTTAATTTTATATTTGCAATTTCTAAGATATTCAATTGGATAATTTTGTGGCTCATCATCAAGTATTAATATATTTAGTTCTTTAGTGCTAATATACGACTTATTTTCTAAACCTTGTCTCTGAATAAACTCAAATATAGTGTGATATTGCATGGATAGTTTAGCTTTTCTAAATTTTTTTAATATCCATTTGTTTGGCTTCTTCAGTAAAAGTAAAATTATTCCATATGTTGGAATGCCTATAGTAATTATATTAGCTAGCCATCCCAACGAATTGAACCACTTGAACCAATCAATAATATCTTTTATTATTTCCATTTTAATCCTCTTAGGTATATTAAGTTTTTCATAAAGGTAAGCTCCTTCAAATCTTATAAAGGGGTAACATTATAATACCAAACTCTCCCCCTTCAAAAATTCCATATCCTCCCAACTCAACCCCGCCACTTCATCATACAAATCCAATCCAATCAGAGTATAAAACTGTTTGCCGAAGTTTTTCTCGTTAATCGGTTCGATACGCCCTGCTTTATACAAAGCGGCGAGGGCTTTTTCGGGGATTTGGACGGTGTAGGGTTGCAGTTTGCGTAAGAGTCCACCAATGTGGTCGGCGTGGTGCAGGCTGCTAATGAGGTTTTCAGCCTCAACATCTAACGGAATAATCAGCGGCTGCAAATGGCTTTCGATCATGCGAAACTTATCGGCAATGGTTTGGAATGGGAAATCGAGGCTTTGTCCAGCGTTGCGGTGCATTTGCAGGATTTGTTTGTTATCCAGTTCTTTGCCTTTTAAGTCGTAAAGGTCTTTGAAATAGGCGGCGACGGCTTGGGTGGATAAAAGGCCGTCTGAAAAGCTGTCGGCGGTCAGGCGCATAACGGCAGCTTGGGCGGCGAGTTCAGGCGGGGCTTTCCATTTATCTTCAGGCGAGAATATCCAGACAAAGCTGTTTTCAGACGGCCTTTTGCCTTCGCGGTTGCAGCGTCCTGCAGCTTGGGCAACGCTGTCCAGCCCTGCTTCGGCGCGCATCACCAGCGGAAAATCCACATCAACGCCGGCTTCAATTAAGGAGGTGGCAATAACGCGGCAGGGTTCGCCCTTTTTCAGACGACCTCGAATCTCATCGAGCTTTTGGCTGCGGTGTTTGGCACACATTAAGGTGGTCAGGTGGAACGTGCCGTCAAGGTGTTTGGCTTGGTCGTAAAGGCTACGGGCGTGGCGTCGGTTGTTGACGATAACAAGCATTTGCGGGTGTTTACCAAATTTGGCGAGCAGGTCGGCATCGGTTTGTGTGCCGATGTGTTGCACGGTGGTGCGACGCAGTTTGTCGAAAAGTGCGGTCGATTTTGGGGCGATTTCGCGCATGTTTTCAAATCCGCGATAGAAACCGTTTTCGGCTTGCACGGCCGGTTGGGTGGCGGTGCACATGACGACAGAGCAATGATAGTTTTGCGCCAATTCTTTGATGACTTGCATGATAGGCAGCAACAGATTAAGCGGCAGCATTTGCGCTTCGTCGAGAATGATGACGGAGCCTGCGATGTTGTGCAACTTGCGGCAGCGAGAGGAGCGGTCGGCAAAGAGGGATTCAAAGAATTGCACGGCGGTGGTAACGACAATCGGCGCGTCCCAGTTTTCCGAGGCAAGGCGCAATTTGTCTTTGGTGGCCTCATTTTGCAGTTTGCCGTCGTCGAAAGTGCTGTGGTGTTCCAACACGGCTTGTTCGCCTAATTCGCCAAAGGCTTTGCGAAATTCGGCGGCATTTTGTTCGATGATGCTGGTGAAGGGGATGACGTAAATCACGCGCCGCATACCGTGCAGTTTGGCGTGTTCCAGCGCAAATGCCATGGAAGTGAAAGTTTTGCCGCCGCCCGTCGGCACAGTGAGCGTGAACAATCCTTGCGGTTGTGCCGCTTGTTCTACGGCATGCTCCAGAATTTCGCTGCGTAGGCGGTTTAAGGCAGCATTGCGTTTTTCGGCTTCGGTTTGCGCTAAAGCTTGGGAGACACGTCGTCTGAAAGCGTTGATGAATTGATTGAAATTGTGTTGTAAGGCGTTTAGATCGGGATAGCCGCCGCGCTCGACGGCTTTGTTTTCTAGATTTAGATAAAAGGCTTCGGTGTCGAGATAATCGGCATCCACCAAGCAGGAATAGAGCATTCGGGTGAAAAAGGCGTAGGAGAAATAAGGATGATGAGCGTCGGCTTTGAGTGGTGGGGCGGACAGGTTTTGAGGGAGCTTGATTTCTTGTTGCCACAGGTTATCAAGAGCGGGGATATCTGTGCCGAATTGCAACGCTAAACGCTGCTTTAAGGTGCGGCGGTTATCACCTTCACCGCTCCCGTTGGCTAGCCCTGCATGATGTCCCGCGATGCAAAATGCCATCAGCTTGCCGATAACACCTCCCCAACTCTCAACGGCAATTTTTGCTCCGGCAGTAGCATGATCGACTGATGGGGCACCATGCAATCGATGGTTAAAGGCTCCTGAAATTTCCCCAAATCATGCAGCTGTCTCGTCTGGCAGGCAATTTCCTGCGCACCAAATACCTGAGCAAACTCCGCCGCCATTTCCCCAACATTTACCGAATGGCTTTTCAAGGTTTGCCAATGTTCGTAAGGTAAGAGGTTGCCGAGTTCATCTTCGGCGGAATGGGCGTAGTAAATTAGGGATCTCATATTGAAATTCTAAAAAAATTCAAACTGATATCATGCAATGATAATATGATATTAAATTTAATATGTAAATAGAAAAAATGCCGTCTGAAACTTTTTCAGACGGCATTGTCATTGATTAATCTTTATAACTTGCTGCTAATATCCTCCACTGCTTTCACTAAAGCTTCGGAAAGAGAAGGATCAAAAGAAGAGTGGCCTGCTTGGACGATTCTCAATTCTGCTTCAGGGAAGGCTTGCGAGAGTTCCCACGCGCTTTGCATCGGGGTGCATAGGTCGTAGCGGCCTTGGACGATGATGGTTGGGATATGGCGGATTTTGTCGATATTTGCCAAAATGGCTTTATCGCCCTGCAACCAGCCTTCGTTCACGAAGTAATGGTTTTCCATTCTTGCGATGGCAAGGGAGGCTTGAGGGTCTTCATCTACGTCTTTAGGTTCAAACTGAATAAGGTAGCTTTCCCAGTCTGCCCATGATTTGGCCGCTTTGAGGCGCGTGGCTTCATCTTCGCTGAACAGCATTTCATGGTAGGCTTTAATTAGGGCTTGGCGTTTGTTTTCGGCCACGGGGGCAATAAATTTTTGCCATTGAGCCGGATAAATTTGGCTGACGCCGCCTGCTTCGTTCAACCATGCCATTTCAGACGGCCTGCATAGGAAAATACCGCGCAAAACTAAGCCGCTGACGCGTTCGGGATGAGTTTCGGCATAAGTCAGCGACAAGGTACTGCCCCATGAGCCGCCGAAGACTAACCATTTTTGAATACCGAGCATTTCGCGTACTTTTTCAATATCGGCAACCAAATCCCATGTGGTATTGTCTTCGATACAGGCATAGGGTTTGGAACGTCCGCAACCGCGCTGATCGATAATGACGATGCGGAAATGCTCTGGATTGAAAAAGCCGCGACAGGCAGGTGATGCGCCTGCTCCGGGGCCACCATGCAGGAAAATCACGGGGTGGCCATCAGGATTACCTGATTCTTCCCAGTAGATTTCGTGAATGTCGGATACGCGCAAAAGGCCGCTATTTCTTGGTTCTTGAATCGGATGCATGAGCTTTCTCCTTTGTCTGATGAATATGTTGATTGTAACACTTTACCTTCTGATTTTTCAGACGGCCTACATAGGTTTATCGCTACAAATGGCGTAAAATAGCACTTTTTTGACAGGATTATTTATGTCTGACAACAAACAAACACATGCTGCACCCGAAGGGCAACTTTTATTGCGTACGGTAGCCATGCCGCGCGATACCAATCCTAATCAGGATATCTTCGGCGGCTGGATTATGTCGCAAATGGATCTGGGCGGCGGTATTTTGGCGGCAGAAATCGCACAGGGACGAATTGTAACCGTAGCCGTTCAAGAAATGAATTTCATCAGACCGGTAAAGGTCGGCAACGTCGTGTGCTGCTACGGTCATTGCGTCCGCGTAGGCAATACTTCTTTGCAACTGAAAATCGAAGTGTGGGTGAAGACTTTGATGAACGATATGGTAACGGAAGACCGCCAACTGGTCACCGAAGCCGTGTTTACTTACGTCGCCATCGATTCACAAGGCAATCCGCGCCCTATTCCTCGCGAAGGCAATGCAAAGCTGGCACATTTGTAAGTTTAAAAATCAAAACAAGGCCGTCTGAAACCTCAACGTTCAGACGGCCTTTTTTAATACAGAAGCAAAATGTAATAATATTTCTTTTGAGTCAAAGCAAGGCGAAGTATCTGTTTTTTAGGTTTAATTCAGGCTGATTGATAAAACAAAGACCGTACACCGGCTTCCTATAACACTACCCTACCGCGACAGTTTGCGCCACATTTAAAACGGCGTTTCCTCCTCAACCTACTTTAAGGAGCATCATGGCTTCGCGCGATTTATACCCACAGGAAATTTTACAGGTTGTTCTCGACAAAAGCTGCGCCAAAGCATAATTCAGCATTCCCACTCTGGCAATCTTGAGCGTTTTGGCCGGCGGATACATCGGTTTCGGTTATCTTGCTTATTTGAAAGTAGTCAGCGGCATTCCGCACGAATGGAGCAGTTTTGCCACTTTACTCGGCGCAGCCGTGTTCCCTATCGCCTTGATTTGTATCCTACTTGGCGGCGGCGAACTGGTAACCAGCAACATGATGATTATGTCTTTAGGCAGATTGGCCGGACGGATTTCCTCCAAAATGCTGCTGCGCAACTGGGTTATCGTCTGCATGGGCAATTTGGTGGGTACGCTGGCGATGGCGTTTTCCCTCGGATACTATGTCGGCATGATTGAAGGCAGCGTAGCAGAAAAAACCATTGTCGTCGCGGAAGCAAAAGTCCATATGGATTTCGGTCGCGCTTTTGTATCGGCGGTCGCATGTAACTGGATGGTCTGCATGGGCGCGTGGCTGCACTTTACTGCTAAAAACACAACCGGATGAATGCTGGCCATTTGGTTCCCCGTCATGATTTTCGTATTAAACGGCTTCCAACACCTTGTCGCCAATATGTTCGTTATCCCAGCGGGTATTTTGGCAGGCGCGAACATCACATGGGGACAATTTTTCTTCAATATGATTCCCGTATTCCCGGGCAATGTCGTCGGTGGTGCATCCTTTGTCGGCGCATCTTATCTTTATACTTATAAAGACACGCTGAAAGATAGTGCCGAATAGTTCTGCTTTATAAACAACAAAACCTGCTTTGAGAAAGCAGGTTTTGTTTCAGACGGCATTGGTATCAAGTTTTAAAATCCATTCGGACACATTATTCAGATAAATCATCCAAACGAAAAAAGAGCCGTTTTTAAAACGGCTCTTTCCAATTTTTTGGTCGGAGTGAAAGGATTCGAACCTTCGACCCCTTGCACCCCATGCAAGTGCGCTACCAGACTGCGCCACACTCCGACTCGATAAGCTGTGAATTCTAGTTTCAAACGCTGATTTTGACAAGTGCTTTTTAGAAAGGGAACTTTACTCGTTTGAAAACATTTGAATTATTTGTAAGCAAAAAAGGCCGTCTGAAATCGTTCAGACGGCCTTTGATTATTCGGTCAAATATCAAGCTTCAACCGGAATAATACCGATTTTGGCCTGCCATTGTTTTGGTGCAATGGCGTGAACCGATTCGCCGTTGCTATCCACCGCAACGGTCACAGGCATATCTTTGACTTCAAATTCGTAAATGGCTTCCATACCCAACTCAGGGAACGCCAAGACTTTAGATGCTTTAATGGCTTTGGCAACCAGATATGCCGCGCCGCCGACAGCCATCAGGTAAACAGCTTTATTATCTGCAATGGCTTGGCAAGTTGCGGCGCCGCGTTCGGATTTACCGATCATACCCAGGAGGCCGGTTTGTTCCAGCATTTGGCGGGTAAATTTATCCATACGGGTGGAAGTAGTCGGACCGGCCGGACCAACAACTTCGTCACGGACTGGATCAACCGGGCCGACGTAGTAAATCAGTTTGTTGGTGAAATCTACCGGCAATTCTTCGCCTTTGTTGAGCATGTCAACCAAACGTTTGTGCGCGGCATCGCGGCCGGTCAGGATTTTACCGTTCAGCAACAATACGTCGCCGGTCTTCCATGTGGCCACTTCTTCTTTGGTCAGATTGTTGACATCGACACGTTTGCCGTTGTCAGGGCTGTAAGTCAGATCCGGCCAGTCTTCCAAAGATGGGGTTTCCAGTTTGGCCGGGCCTGAGCCGTCCAATTCAAATTCGATGTGGCGGGTTGCCGCGCAGTTTGGAATCATGGCAATCGGTTTGGAAGCCGCGTGGGTTGGGTAGTCAAGGATTTTGACATCCAGCACGGTGCTCAAACCGCCCAAACCTTGTGCGCCGATGCCCAAGGCATTTACTTTTTTGTAGAGTTCCAAGCGCAGGGCTTCGGTTGTAGACAATTCTGCACCGGAATCGGCTTTTTCTTTGAGCTCCTGAATATCGATATGGCTCATCAGGCTTTCTTTGGCCATCAACACTGCTTTTTCAGGCGTACCGCCGATACCGATACCCAAGATGCCCGGAGGACACCAGCCCGCACCCATTTGAGGAACGGTTTTCAATACCCAATCAACGATATTGTCTGAAGGGTTGAGCATAGCAACTTTGGTTTTGTTTTCAGAACCGCCGCCTTTGGCTGCGCAAGTGACTTCGACTTTGTCGCCTTTTACGATTTCCATGTGTACAACGGCAGGGGTATTGTCTTTGGTATTTTGACGTTTGCCAGCCGGGTCGGCCAATACAGAGGCGCGCAGTTTGTTGTCAGGATAGGTGTATGCACGGCGTACGCCTTCGTTAACCATTTCCTGTACGCTCATCTCGGCATCCCACTGTACATCCATGCCCACTTTCAAGAATACGGTCGCAATACCGGTATCCTGACAAATCGGACGATGGCCTTCAGCACACATACGGCTATTGACCAAAATCTGCGCCATCGCATCTTTGGCGGCAGGGTTTTCTTCTTTTTGATAAGCCTTATACAAAGCCTGAATGTAGTCTTTAGGATGGTAGTAGCTGATAAATTGGAAAGCATCAAAAATACTTTGAATAAAGTCTTCTTGCTTGATGACGGTCATGATTGTGTTCCTTTTCGGAGTCATGGTAGGGAGGATTTGTTTATTTCTTAAGAGACCGATTTTTTTCAGACGGCCTTCAATAGTGTAATAGTGCTTTCAAATGAATGACCCAGACAATATCATTTTCATACCCTATTGATTTAAATGAAATTTAATATCGTATTAAATCACTTGGTTATTGATAATCTATATCTACTAACCATTCACTTACATAGAAATAAAATTACATTATTTTTAAATGATAATCTTATTGCAAGGTCGTCTGAACATATTTGCCTTAAATATCTGAGAAAGAAATTTAGTAGCTTGTATTTAAAAGGGAACTATCTAAATTTCAGACGGCCTTTCTTATTTTCCAATACAATACACAATTGTAAAATCTGTGTCATTTTCTCTCTTAATCTTCTTGACTGATATCAAACTTGTTTGATTTTCTGAAATTTTATAACAATCTTTTCACTTGCCTACATACTTAAATATTATTCAATATATACAATAAGATATGGAAAATTATCTAATATATAATAATGATTTTTACTAGCAAATAGATGAATATTTAAAAATTATACCAAAAAAGTAATTTTATTTTACATTTAAAATCAAATAAGTGCGATAAATTTGTCCAAATAATAGGCATATTTTGTTTGCAATCTTTCCTCTGTAAAACCTTAGATTGCCCCTATCATCAAAACCTCTAAATTCTGATACACTTCGACTTACACAAATAGATATTGATTTTAAAAGAATTTCTGAGTAAATCACTTGGATATTTCCTCACGCACAATAGATGTAATAAAAATACAATTAATCAAATTACCCACTATTCCAAACTTCCAATTTCACAGGAACAAACCATGAGTGAAAATTTGTTAACCCTGACCATAGACGGGCGCGAAGTCAAGGCTTCCGCCGATTCATCCATCATCCAAGCCTATGCCCGGTCGGGCAGTGCGGTTACTGCCAATGTCGGCTGCATGGGGCAGGGCGTGTGCGGTTCGTGCCGCTGCATGATCCGTAAAGAAGGCGAACGTGAAGTAACCACCGCGCTGGCATGCGAGACCAAAGTCGAAGAAGGGATGCAGGTCAGCTTCTTGGACTACTTTATTCCGGAACACATCCAGTATTACGACGTGGGCGAAGTCGGCGACGGCTGGAACTGGCTGGACGACACCGCCAAAGCCTTTCCCGAAGCGCAAAACTGCCGCCATTGCGGCGGCTGCAACCGCGCCTGCCCCAAAGGTTTGGAAGTGGAAAACGGCGTGGCGCAAGTGGTATCGGGCGATTTCGGTGCGGCTGCGCTGACCTTCGACCAATGCGTGATGTGCAACCTCTGCACCCTCTCCTGCCCGGAACACATCCGTCCGAACCACTTGGGCTTGTTCGCACGCCGTATGAAAGCGGCGCGCACATTGCGTCCTGTGGATTTGATGCGCCGCCTGCGCGAAATCGACAGCGGCAAAATGAAAGTCGAATTTGAAGAGGAGGCAATGTAATGGCGAACAAAATCCAAGGCATAGACTACGAAACCGCCCTTGCCAACCTGCGCGTGTCCTCATTGGAACTGCGCGGCGATTTACCTGAAAAAAACGAATTACTGAGCCAATTCCATCCCGATTATCAGGCAAATGCGCGCGTGAAGCTGCCCATCGGCCCGAACGCCGGCGATTACTGCCATCCTGATTTGGCGAAACTCTTAATCAGCCGGCCGCTGATTGACGATTATGATTTGTCGGGCGCGGAACATTTGAACACCGACGTATTGGTCATCGGCGGCGGCGGCGCGGGTGCGGCGGCGGCGTTGTCTGCAACCGAAGCAGGCGCGCGCGTGATTATGGCGAACAAGCTGCGTATCGGCGACAGCAATACCGTAATGGCGGAAGGCGGCATTCAGGCGGCAGTCGGCGCGGAAGACAGCCTGCAACAACACTTTGACGACACCGTCAAAGGCGGCCACAACGTCGGCAAAAAAGAATTGGTGGCGCAAATGGTTACCGATGCACCATCTGCCATCCGCTGGCTGATCGGTTTGGGTATGACCTTCGACCTTACCAATGGCGCGGACAGCAACGGTATGTTGAGCCGCAAACGCGCGGGCGGTACGACCGTGCCGCGTATTTTGAGTTACCGCGACTTTACCGGCCTCGAAATGATGCGCGTCCTGCGCGAGGCGGTCGAACTCGATGAAAACATCACCCAGCTCAACCGCCACCCCGCCATCGAATTATTGTCGGACGAACACGGCCGCTGCGTCGGCGCGATTTTGTACGATTTGGAAAAACGCTCTTTGGTATTGGTGCACGCCAAAGCCGTGGTCTTGGCTACCGGCGGCAGCGGAAGGCTGCATTTGCAGGGTTTCGCCACTTCCAACCACTACGGCGCAACCGCAGACGGCCTGGTAATGGCGTACCGCATCGGCGCGAAACTGCGCGATGTCGATTCCTTCCAATACCACCCGACCGGCGTTGCCCATCCGCCGCACTTGGCAGGCGCGCTGATTTCCGAAGCCGTCCGTTCCGCAGGCACCAAACTAATCAACGGTTTGGGCGAGCGTTTCGTTGACGAATTGCAGCCGCGCGACGTGGTTGCCGCCGCCATTTTGCGCGAATGCCGCGAAGGCCGTGGCGTGGTACGCGACGGACAAGTCGGCGTATTCCTCGACACCCCGCGCCTGATTGCCAACGATCCTGATGTGTTGAACCGTTTGGTTACGCTCGGACACGTCGCCCACAAATGCGGCATCGATCCCGCTGTCGAACCCGTGATGATTCATCCGACCCTGCACTATCAAAACGGCGGTGTCGAAATCAACGGCGACGGCGCAACCTGTGTGGAAGGACTTTATTGCGCCGGAGAAGTAACCGGCGGCATCCACGGCCGCAACCGCCTGATGGGCAACGCGCTTTTGGACATCATCAGCTTCGGCCGCCGTGCCGGTAAAGCTGCGGCAAATTGCGGCCTGCCGCTGAAAAAAGTGCGTGGCGGTGTCGGACACGTTCACGACCTGCAACGCGAAATGACCCGCGCCGGACTAACCGGCGACATCAAAGCCCCCGTTTTATATCCCGACTACGGCAAATTCGATTTGCGCGAACACGCCGGTTTGCAGGAGCAACAATTATGAACCAAGCCAATCAAAACTTACTGCACCCGTCCCGCCAAGTCGGCGCGGATTTGACCGCGTGGCGCAAAGTCGGCGGCGGCGAAGGCCTGCTGGCGGCACTTGCCGATCCTCAAAGCATTGTTTCCAAACTGCAAGAAGCCAATCTTTGCGGTATGGGCGGTGCAGGTTTCCCGACCTGGCGCAAATGGGAGGCTGCCGTTGCCGCGCAGAGCAAACACGGCGACAAATACGTCGTCTGCAATGCCAACGAAGACGAACCGGGTACGTTCAAAGACCGCGTATTGCTGGCGAAAACGCCGCACCAAGTCATCGAAGGTGTATTGATTGCCGCCGTCGCCTGCCGCGCCAACAAAGCGGTTTTGTACGTCAACCCTCATCAAACCGACTCCATCGCCTCCATCACACCCGCCATCGAGCAATGGAAAAACAGCGATTTGTTCATCCGTATCGAAAACTACTTGGGCAAACCTTTGGACTTGCAACTGGTCGAAACGTCAGGCCGCTACATCGGCGGCGAAGAAACCGCCGTGATTTCTTGGCTGGAAGGCGGTTTCCCGTTCCCACGCCGCAAGCCGCCGTTCCCAGCCGAAAGCGGTGTCAACGGCGAGCCGACCCTGATCAACAATACCGAAACCTTCGCCAATATTCCGCAAATCCTTGCCAAAGGCGCGGAATGGTACAAATCGCTGGGTTTGGGCGATGCGGCAGGTACGAAACTCTACTCGCTCTCCGGCGACGTATTGAATCCGGGCCTGTACGAACTGCCGATGGGCACGACCCTGCAATCGCTGATTTTCGACCACGGCGGCGGTATGCTCGAAGGGCGCACGTTTAAAGCCGTGTTTACCGGCGGCCCGTCAAACACGCTTTTGACCGTAAAAGATTTGGACGTGCCTTTGGACTTCGTGTCCGTGCGCGAACGCAAATCCAGCCTCGGTACGGGCGCGATGATTGTGATTTCCGAAGGCACGAGCGTGGTGCGTAAAGTGTCCGAATATGTGGAATTTTTTGCATCCAACTCGTGCGGTCAATGCCCGCCGTGCAAAGGCGGCACGTTCCAACTCTCGCGCCTGCTCAACCGCGTGGATACCGGCATCGGCACTTCAGACGACCTCCGCGCCCTGCAAAGCCTGTGCCAACTGCTGCCCCGAAGCGGCCGCTGCGGCCTGATTGACGGCGCGGTTACCGTGTTGCAAAGCTCGATGCGTACCTTCCCCGAAGAGTACGGACTGCCGGCGGAGCAGGATTAATCCGATACGGCGTTTCAGACGACCTTTTCTATATAGGAGGTCGTTTGAAAAATACCTGTAGTATTTGTTAGGTTTCACAACCGAACCTTCCCAAACTACTTACCAGATGCTTCGCCAGCAGAAAAAACGATACGGTGTATCTTGAGGTTTTGCCCTCTCCCTAACCCTCTCCCACGGGGAGAGGGAATGATGGTGCTGAAAATTGACCATTATCGGACTTTCTGCAATCTGTCCCCTCTCCCCGTGGGAGAGGGTTAGGGAGAGGGCAAAAAACGTAAAAGCTCAAGAAACGTCATCTGAAAAAGATGGCAACACAAAAGTACGCATTACCCAAACACCCAAAAGAAAAACATAAAAACAACCACACTCAAATACATTTCAGACGACCTCTCCCACCAAAATCAGGCACACGTCGTCTGAAATCCGATTTCCCCAATACTTCAAACTAGGAGACTCAACATGGGCTTCAAGCCAATTCCTGCTGCGGTTGCGCTCGCGCTGACGCTGATTATCTGGTTCGTCATACCCGTGCCGCAGGGCGTATCGCCCGACGCATGGCATCTTCTGGCGTTGTTCGTCGGCATCATTGCCGGCATCATCGGCAAAGCCATGCCCATCGGCGCAATGGCGATTTTGGGCATTACCTTGGTCGCACTGACCGGCGTGACCAACGAAAAAGCCGCCGACGCAACCAAAGACGCTCTGAGCAGCCTCAACAACTCGTTAATCTGGATGATCGGTATCGCCATCATCATCTCTCGCGGTTTGTTGAAAACCGGCTTGGGGATGCGTATCGTCTACCTTCTGATTTCCCTTTTCGGCAAACGCACGCTAGGCGTAGGTTACAGCTTGGCACTAACCGACTTGGTTATCGGTCCGGTAACGCCGAGCAACACCGCGCGCGGCGGTGCCATTGTGCATCCGATTATGAAATCCATCGCACTGAGCTTCGACTCCGATCCCGAAAAAGGTACGGAAGGCAAAATCGGCAAATACCTTTCACTGGTCAACTTCCACTCCAACGTGATTACCTGTCTGATTTTTATCACTGCCACCGCACCCAATCCGCTGGTCGTCGAATTGGTTGCCAAAGCCACCAATTCGCAAATCCAACTCTCTTGGGGCACATGGTTCTTGGCGATGGTCGTACCCGGCCTGCTTGCTATGCTGCTGATGCCGCTGGTGTTGTATTTCCTGTATCCGCCTGAAATCAAACAAACCCCTAACGCCACTGCATTGGCAAAAGAGCATTTGGCTGCCATGGGGCCGATGAAGCGTGAAGAAAAAATCATGCTGGGTATTTTCTTGGTTCTGCTGCTGTTGTGGGCGGGTATTCCCGAGATGCCGTTCGGCGTGAAAGTTGATGCTACCGCCACCACCTTCCTCGGCTTGAGCCTGTGCCTTTTGACCGGCGTACTGACTTGGGAAGATGCGCTGAAAGAAAAAAGCGCGTGGGACACCATCGTTTGGTTTGCAGCCTTGGTGATGATGGCAAACTTCCTCAATAAACTGGGCCTCATCAGCTGGTTATCCGACTCCATGCAAAGCGGTATCGCCCACATGGGCTTGGGTTGGGAAGCAGGCTGCGCCTTGTTGATGCTTGCCTACCTCTACGCCCACTACGTTTTCGCCAGCGGCACGGCACACGTTACCGCCATGTTCGGCGCATTCTACGGCGCAGGCTTGGCCTTGGGTGCACCGCCGATGTTGTTTGCCCTGGTTATGGCATCCGCTACCGGCATCATGATGTCGCTGACCCACTACGCCACTGGTTCCGCTCCTGTCATTTACGGCTCCAACTATGTGACCATGACCGAATGGTGGAAAGCCGGCTTCATCATGAGCGTGCTTGAAATCCTGATATTCGGCACTGTCGGTATCTTATGGTGGAAAGTTTTGGGCTACTGGTAACCCTTTAGCTTATTTAAAACTCAGGCCGTCTGAAAACTCCAATTTCAGACGGCCTTTTGTTACAATTTCATTTTTACCGAACACACTCAATTACCGTGAAAATACTCATCCTTGGCAGCGGCCAAGTCGGCTCGACCGTCGCCCAAAACCTTGCCTCCGTTCCCAGCAACGACGTCACTATTATCGACATCGACGAAAAAGCGCTCAACCGTATCAGCAGCCGTCTCGATGTCCAAACCATCGTCGGCAACGGCGCATCGCCCTTTACCCTCGAACAGGCAGGTGCGGCAGACTCCGACCTCTTACTTGCCCTGACCCGCAGCGACGAAACCAACATCGTTGCCTCCAAAATCGCCGCCGACCTATTTAATATCCCCAGCCGCATCGCACGTGTGCGCTCAAGCGAATACCTCGAATATCCGGTTGACGGCAGCGACAAACCCGAAGAAGGCAGCCTCAACATCTTCGGCATTACCGAAACCATCAGCCCCGAACAACTGGTTACCGAGCAACTCGTCGGACTGCTCAGCTACACCAGCGCATTGCAGGTACTCAGCTTTGCCAACGACCAAGTCCGCATGGTGATTGTTCAAGCACGCAAAGGCGGTTTGCTGATCGGTCGTGAAATTGCCGACATCAACCAGCACCTGCTTGAAGGCGTGGACTGCCAAATCTGCGCCATCTACCGCAACAACCGCCTGATCGTCCCTACGCCGCAAACCGTCATCATCGAAGGCGATGAAGTCCTGTTTGCCGCCGACATCAACAGCGTTGAAGCGATCATGCGAGAATTGCGTCCGAAAGAAGCGCGTACCCGCCGCATCATGATTGCCGGCGGCGGCAACATCGGCTACCGCCTCGCCAAGCAGCTCGAGTCCAAATACGACATCAAAATCATCGAATACAAACCCCACCGCGCCGAATGGCTGGCCGAGAATCTGGACAACACCCTCGTCCTGCAAGGCTCTGCTACCGACGAAACCCTGCTGGACGAAGAATACATCGACGAAATCGACGTCTTTTGTGCGCTGACCAACGATGACGAAAACAACATCATGTCCAGCCTGTTGGCGAAAAACCTTGGTGCCAAACGCGTAATCACCATCGTCAACCGCTCAAGCTACGTTGATTTGCTCGAGGGTAACAAAATCGATATCGTTGTTTCCCCCCATCTGATTACCATCGGCTCCATCCTCGCCCACATCCGCCGCGGCGACATCGTTGCCATCCATCCTTTGCGGCGCGGTACGGCCGAAGCCATTGAAGTAGTGGTGCACGGCGATAAAAATACTTCCGCCATCGTCGGCCGCCGTATCAGTGGTATTAAATGGCCGAGCGACTGCCACATCGCCGCCATCGTCCGCGGCGAAACCGGCGAAGTCATCATGGGACACCACACCGAAACCATCCTGCAAGACGGCGACCACATTATCTTCTTCGTTTCACGCCGCCGCGTTCTGCCGGAGCTGGAAAAACTCATTCAAGTCAAAATGGGCTTTTTCGGTTAAACCCGAAATCCGTTTGCTTGAAGCCATAAAAAGGCCGTCTGAAAAGATTTTCAGACGGCCTTTATTCATTATTTTATTTATGCTTTGGCAATGCTGTTGTTACGGCCAAACCAAACAAAACCAATCACACCCAATACAATCATCGGTACGCTCAACCATTGACCCATGGACAAACCCAAAGTCAACAGGCCGAGATAGTCGTCAGGCTGACGGGCAAATTCGGCAATAAAGCGGAACAAACCGTAACCGCCCAAGAACAATGCCGCCGTTTGACCGACCGGACGCGGTTTTTTCGAGAAAATCCAAACGATGACAAACAGGCAAATGCCTTCAAGGGCAAACTGGTAAAGCTGAGACGGATGGCGCGGCAGCATGCCGTATTGTTGCAGCCATTCGGCCCACAAAGGATTGTGCGCCGCAGCTTCTGCATCTTCGTAACGCGCTTGAGGGAAACCCATCGCCCAGAAAGCATTGAGTTCGGTCACGCGTCCCCAAAGTTCGCCGTTGATAAAGTTGCCGATACGGCCGGAAGCCAAGCCCAGCGGTACGAGCGGCGCAACGGTATCCATCAATTTCAAGATACTGATGTTGTGCTTGCGGCCAAACAGCCACATGGCAACGACCACGCCCAAGAAGCCGCCGTGAAACGACATGCCGCCTTCCCAAACTTTGAAAATATCCAAAGGGTTGGCAAGATAATCGGAAAATTTATAAAACAAAACGTAGCCGATACGGCCGCCCAAGATCACGCCCAAGATACCCCAAGTCAGGAAATCGTCGAGCATTTCTTTGGTAAACACAGAATTGCCCTGCGCGATACGGCGGCGGCCCAAAATCGTAAACAGGATAAAGCCGACGATATAGCTCAAGGCATACCAGCGGATGGCAAGCGGGCCGATACTGATCAGCACCGGATCAAACTGGGGATGTATTATCATGATGTGTGTTCCTTATCTCAAAGGCCGTCTGAAAGCCTGAACTTTCAGACGGCCTGTATGCGGTGTCGGATGGTTTAACGCAAATCGCCAACCACATTCAAAATCGCAGACAACATTGCCTCGCCCAAGCGAAGCGAGCGTTGACCGTTCCAGCCGAAATCGTCATTCGGCAGGTTGGCATTGTCTTTAAACGGCATTTCCAAAGTATAGGCAAGGCAGTTGAAATGATTGCCGACCCAGTTGGTCGCCAAAGTCATGTTTGCCTGACCCGGCGCATCTTTGTCATAGCCGTAATCGTCTTGGAAATCGGGGCTGGCATTGAGCAACGCCAGTTTGAATTGGTCTTCCAAGGCTTCGATGCGCTCGTTGTAGTTCGGCACGCCTTCGGTACCGGCCACAAAGACAAACGGCAGGCCTTCATCGCCGTGAATATCCAAGAACAAATCCACGCCTGTTTCCATCATTTTTTCGCGGACGGTAAAGACTTCGGGGCTTCGCTCCAAAGTCGGGTTTTCCCATTCGCGGTTGAGGTTGGCACCGGCGGCATTGGTGCGCAGATTACCCAAAACCGAACCGTCCGGATTCATATTCGGCACAATGTAAAAAGTCGCACGGTCAAGCAGCATGCGCGCGGTCGGATCTTGCGGATCAAGCAGGCGGCCCAGCAAACCTTCGACAAACCATTCCGCCATCGTTTCGCCCGGATGCTGACGGGCGATAATCCAAACTTTCATGTCGCTTTCGACTTGGTTGCCGATGGTCAGAAGATTGATATCGCGGCCTTGAACGGTACTGCCCAAATCATCGATACGGCACAAACCGCTGCCCTGAGCATCGCCCAAAAGATTCAAATGCTGCTCGTGGGAATAAGGCTCGAAATAAGCGTAATAAACGCTGTTGGACAAAGGCGTATGATTGATGGTCAACACGCCGTTTTCATAGCTGGTCGGCACACGGAACCAATTTTGGCGGTCGTAAGAAGCGCAAGCCTGATAGTCCTCCCAGCCCAAAGGATACGCAGCGTCCGCCGCATTTTCAAAATGCATCACGCAGTTTTGATAGGCCGCACCCTGCAAACGGAAGTAAAACCATTGGGCAAACTCCGAAGCATTGTCGGGACGCAGGGCGAGGCGGATATCGGCAGGGTTGCTCAAGTCTTTGACAACGACCGAACCGGCATCGAATTGGGTGCTGATTTTCATCATGGGTATCCTTAGTAATCGGCGAAGAGGCCGAAGCAAACCGTCATTTTACCGTTTGCATTAGGCTGGTTTCAACCATTTAACTGATTTAACAGGATTTCAAGCGTCTGGAAATATTGTTTCAGACGGCCTTTGGGATTAAGATAAAGGCCGAAATCATGAAACAAGGTAGAAACCATGACCCAGCAACAATCTGTCTCCCCTACCATCAAGGCACGCGTCCTTGCCGAATCTTTACCTTATATCCGTCGTTTTTCCGGCTCCATCATCGTCATCAAATACGGCGGTAATGCCATGACCGAACCTGCCTTAAAAGAGGGTTTCGCACGCGATGTCGTCCTGCTCAAACTAATCGGCCTGCATCCCGTCATCGTTCACGGCGGCGGCCCACAAATCAATGAAATGTTGGAAAAAGTCGGTAAAAAAGGTGAATTTGTTCAAGGCATGCGCGTGACCGACAGCGAAACCATGGACATTGTAGAAATGGTTTTGGGCGGACACGTCAATAAAGAAATCGTTTCCATGATTACCTCCTTCGGCGGTCGCGCCGTCGGCATTACCGGTCGGGACAACCACTTCATCAAAGCGGAAAAACTCCTAATCGACACGCCCGAACAAAAAGGCGTGGACATCGGCCAAGTCGGCACAGTGGCCGACATCGACACCCGTTTGGTGGAAGGTTTGGTCGAGCGCGGCTGCATTCCTGTCATCGCACCCATCGGCGTAGGTCAAAACGGTGAAGCGTTCAATATCAATGCCGACTTGGTTGCCGGCAAACTGGCTGAAAAACTTCAAGCCGAAAAACTGCTGATGATGACAAATATCCCCGGCGTACTGGATAAAGAAGGCAAATTATTGACTACCCTGACGCCAAGCCGCATTGACGAACTGATTGAAGACGGCACGCTGTACGGCGGTATGCTGCCTAAAATTGCCTCTGCCGTCGAAGCCGCCAAAAGCGGCGTCAAAGCCACGCATATCATAGACGGTCGCGTTCCAAACGCCCTGCTTTTGGAAGTGCTGACCGATGACGGCGTAGGCTCAATGATTTTGGGCGAAGGCTAATCCGTTTTTCAGACGGCCTTATGCCTTATTTAATCAGCTTTTCACCCTAAAAAGGGTAAAAAATGTTACACTATACGGCTTATGTTTGTTTGAGCGATATTGACGTGAAACAAACTTACAGTCGGTTTCATACCGACTCTGATACCATACTTGGCAAAGGCGGTATAATGTCTGCATTCATCAGACTTTGGCAATCATCCTTAAGGCCGTCTGAAACGTAACAAAGCTACTTTTCTTTTACCATCCTATTTGGAGATATTCATGAGCGCAATCGTTGATATTTTTGCACGCGAAATTTTGGACTCCCGCGGCAACCCTACCGTAGAGTGTGACGTATTGTTGGAATCCGGCGTCATGGGACGCGCAGCCGTACCAAGCGGCGCATCAACCGGCCAAAAAGAAGCTTTGGAACTGCGTGACGGCGACAAATCCCGTTACTTGGGCAAAGGCGTATTGAAAGCCGTTGACCACGTCAACAACCAAATCGCGCAAGCCCTCATCGGTATCGATGCCAACGAGCAATCTTATATCGACCAAATCATGATCGAATTGGACGGTACTGAAAACAAAGGCAACTTGGGTGCCAACGCCACTTTGGCCGTTTCTATGGCCGTAGCACGCGCAGCCGCTGAAGATGCAGGCCTGCCTCTGTACCGTTACTTGGGCGGCGCAGGCCCAATGGCTCTGCCTGTTCCGATGATGAACGTTATCAACGGCGGCGAACATGCCAACAACAGCCTGAACATCCAAGAATTCATGATTATGCCTGTCGGCGCAAAATCTTTCCGCGAAGCCCTGCGTTGCGGCGCCGAAATCTTCCACGCACTGAAAAAACTGTGTGATGCCAAAGGCTTCCCAACTACTGTTGGCGACGAAGGCGGTTTCGCACCTAACCTGAACAGCCACAAAGAAGCCCTGCAACTGATCGTCGAAGCAACCGAAGCTGCCGGCTACAAAGCAGGCGAAGACGTATTATTCGCCCTGGACTGCGCATCCAGCGAGTTCTACAAAGACGGCCAATACCATCTGGAAGCCGAAGGCCGTTCTTACACCAGCGCAGAATTTGCCGAATACCTCGAAGGCCTGGTTAACGAATTCCCAATCATTTCCATCGAAGACGGTATGGACGAAAACGACTGGGAAGGCTGGAAACTGCTGACCGAAAAATTGGGCGACCGAGTTCAATTGGTCGGCGACGATTTGTTTGTAACCAATCCAAAAATCTTGGCTGAAGGCATCGAAAAAGGCGTAGCAAACGCATTGCTGGTCAAAGTAAACCAAATCGGTACTTTGAGCGAAACCCTGAAAGCCGTTGACTTGGCAAAACGCAACCGCTACACCAGCGTCATGAGCCACCGTTCCGGCGAAACCGAAGACAGCACCATTGCCGACTTGGCAGTTGCCACCAACTGTATGCAAATCAAAACCGGTTCCCTGTCCCGTTCTGACCGCATGGCGAAATACAACCAATTGTTGCGCATTGAAGAAGAATTGGCCGAAGCCGCTTACTACCCTGGCAAAGCCGCATTCTACCAATTGGGCAAATAAGCAGAATATAGGATATTGATTGTATGAAGTGGGTAACTTTTGTTTTAACCTTCGCACTTTTGTGCTGTCAGTACAGCCTTTGGTTTGGTAAAGGCAGCGTCGGGCATACGGAAGAATTGCAGGAGCAGCTCGTCCGTCAGGAGGAAAAAAACCAAACGCTCACTTTACGCAACAATTTCCTCAATGCAGAAGTTGAAGATTTGGCACACGGACAAGAGGCCATCGCCGAAATTGCCCGCGTCGAATTGGGCTATGTCCAAGACGGCGAAGTGTATTACCGAATCATCGACCGCCGCTAAACCCTGCAAAACAAAGGCCGTCTGAAAACATATGTTTCAGACGGCCTTTTTTATCGCAATCGCTATATAATCACATATCCCAAAATCAAATCACACCCATCATGTATGACGTAAACACCCACGATGTCCGCCGATTCTTTGCCCACGTCTGGCAACACAGGCTCGCACCGCTCCAATTGGACGGCCTGCAACAAAAAGCTTTGCGCATTATCGAAGCCCATCCCGAATACAGACACTATCTCGAAGACATCGAACAATATTTAGATAAAGAATGGTTGCCCGAAGACGGTGAAAGCAACCCATTCCTGCACATGTCGCTACACCTTTCCCTACAAGAACAAAGCGCCATTGATCAGCCCCCGGGCATCCGTGCCATCCACCAACAACTTTGCGCCCGTTACAACGGCGACTGGGTCAAAGCCGAACACGATATGATGGAAGCCTTGGCAGAAACCATCTGGGAAGCACAACGCTACGGACGGAGCCTTGACGTCAACGCCTACATGACCCGCCTACGGAAATTGGTCGGCTTAGGCCAAGAAGAAAAAGCCCGCCTCAATCCCCATGAAGTCGGCTTGATGGATACAAAGTAAATTCTTTTCAGACGGCCTCACCCCATACAAATCCTTACGCTTGCCAAAACCAACATTTCCATCTTTCATGCTAAATTACTTTTTTGAAATCCGCATTACAAGGAAAACCAAAATGATCCGCCCAGCCCTTACCGCACTACTGCTAGCCACCTCCCTGCCCGTTGCAGCAGAAAGCCTCAACTACAACATCGTTGAATTTTCCGAATCCGCGAATATGGAAGTGCCGCGGGACACCATGACCGCGCATTTCAGCGTCAACGCAGAAGGCAAAGACCGTCAAGCCGTCAACCAAGCCTTCATGAAGAAATTCAACCAGTTCAACAAAATCTCCCAAAACAGCAAATTTAAAGCAGAGCTGATGGAGCGCAACGCATCCCCGCGCTATCAATACACCAACGGCAAACGCACCCAAACCGGCTGGGAAGAACATGCCTACTTCAAAGTAGAAAGCAAAGACTTTGAAGCACTCAACCGCCTGATTGCCGACAGCATCAATTTCGCCGTTTTGGAAAGCTCCTCATTTTCCGTATCCAAAGAAAAACGCGAAGAAACCGTCGACCAACTGAGCAAAGCCGTCATACTGCGCTTCAAAGACCGAGCCCAAAACCTCGCCCAAACGCTCGGCTTCTCCAGCTACAAAATCGTTAAACTCAACCTGGGCCACATCGGCAACCGCCAAGTCGGCGGTGACTTTGCACAAGCCAAAATGCTGCGTGCAGTCCCCGCCGCAGAGATGGAGGCAGGAATAGAAGATGGCGTACCAGCCTCTCCGGGTTCAGAAGAAATCAGCCTGACCGTCAGCGGCTCGGTGCAAATGTAGTATTTTCTTTTAAATCATTTTAAAGGCCGTCTGAAAGTATATTTTTCAGACGGCCTTTGTATTTGTTCAATGATTAGAACGGAATATCGTCGTCGATATCATCAACCGGAGCGGTCGGTTGTGCCGGGGCAGGACGACGGGCTGGGGCGGCTGGGGGTTCTTGAGCCGGAGCAGATTGGTATTGCTGTTGTGGCGCTTGTTGGTAACTGCCTTGGCTTGAATGGCCGCCTTGATTATAGCCGTCATCGTATGGTGCACCACCACTGTTGTCGTTGCGGCCGCCGAGCATTTTCATTTCGTTGGCGATGATGTCGTAAGCGGTGCGCTCGATGCCGTCTTTGCCTTGGTATTTACGGCTTTGGATACGGCCTTCCAGATACACTTGGCTGCCTTTACGCAGGTATTGACCGGCAATTTCGGCGAGTTTGCGGTACATGGTGATGTTGTGCCATTCGGTACGTTCTACACGTTGGCCGTTGCGGTCATTCCACGTTTCGCTGGTGGCAACGCTGAAGTTACAGACGGCCTCACCGTTGGGCATATAGCGGACTTCCGGATCGCGGCCGAGGCGGCCGATGAGAATAACTTTATTCAATGACATTTTACACTCCTGTGATAATTTTTTCGGCGGCCTCTTGGTCGAATCCTTTTTGCAAGGCCTTGATATAAATGGTTTGTTTGTCTGCGCTAAAGCTGATGCTTTCAACGCCTTCAATTTCGGTCAATTTTTGGTAGAGCAAATCCGGATTTTGTTGCCATTCGGCGTTAAACGGATAGCTGAGGTTTTTGACGGGTTTCGGTGCCGGCGAAATGACTGCCAATACCAGCCACAGCAACATCAATATGCTACAAAAGGCAAATACGCCTGCAAAACCGTATTTTTGGAACAATAAACCACCGGTTGCGCCGCCGACAAACAAGCCGACCGACTGCATGGTGTTATACACGCCCATCGCCGTACCTTTCAAATCGGACGGAGCGATTTTCGACACCATAGACGGCAGGCTGGCTTCCAATACATTGAAACCAATAAAATAAACAATCAGATAAGCGGTAATCAACCATACCGAGTGCATTCCAAACAGCAAACCTATTTGCGCCGCGGCAATGCAGACGATCCCAAGGATAAACACTTGTTTGAGTTTGTTGCTCGTTTCGCCGACGATAATCAGCGGCACCATAATAATCAGGCCGGTAATGGTTGAGGGCAGATAAACTTGCCAGTGATGAATTTTTTCCAAACCCAACTGCGTCATGGCAAACGGCAATGCGGTAAATAAAGCCATTTGCGCCGCATGCAAGGCAAAAATACCAAAGTCGAGATTAAGCAGTTGACGGTTTTTCAATACCTCGCCCATACGCGAGGGCTGCGCCTGCGTGTCTTCGTGCATTTTTGACACTTCCGGATCAGGCGTCATCCAGGCAACCACGCCGATACTGATTACAGTCAGAATACCGGTCAGCGCAAACAGGCCGGATACGCCGATAAAGCTGGCAATCATCGGGGCAAGCACTAGGCTGACGGAGAAGGTCAAGCCGATACTCAGGCCGATCATCGCCATCGCACGCGTCCGCACTTCGTTACGGGTCAAATCCGCCAGCAAAGCCGTTACCGCCGCACTGACGGCACCCGCACCTTGAATGGCACGAGCGGCAACCAACATCTGCAGGCTGTCGGCAACTGCAGCCAAAAAACTACCTGCTGCAAACACAATCAAGCCGGCATAAATCACTTTTTTACGGCCGAATTTGTCAGAAGCCATGCCCAAAGGCAGTTGCAGCAAAGCTTGTGTCAGCCCGTAAATACCCATCGCCATACCGACCAGAGCTTTATTGTTTTCTGCGCCGGGCAACGAAGCGGCATACATTGCCAAAACAGGCAACACCAAAAACATCCCCAACATACGCAGTGCGTAAACGCCGGAAAGTGAGGTACTGGCACGCCACTCGTGCGGAAACATTTGAATGCGGTTATCTCTTGCCATAAATAATGTTTCAGACGGCCTTAAGTTTGCGAAAGGCCGTCTGAAAGTGTGAATTAACAGATTTTCTGATTATACAGGATTCAAAGGAATTGCATGGGGTGAAATCACAAGCCGTTTATCACAAACCTGCTTCATTGGTATAAAACGGTTTTAACAAAAAACAACGTCACGCAAGATCTGCCCTATCCCATTATCCCCAATCAACCCCACTGCCATCTATTTCGCCACGCGCCTAACACGGCATTCGGATATTTGTTACTGCCCAAGCTGCCGTTAAACCTTGCCAAAGCGCGGACAATATTGCCTTTTTCGATATTGTTGTAATGACGAAGAATAGTGCAGCCATAGCGCAGATTGGTGCGGATATCGAAAAGGTTGTGCGACGGGTTGCCGATATAGTTTTTCCAAAACGGCATCACCTGCATCAAACCGCGCGCGCCCACGCCGCTAATCGCATATTGGCGAAACGCGCTTTCCACTTCAATCAAGCCCAAAATCACTTGGGTATTGAGTCCGGCACGACTGCTTTCGTATTGAATATTGACCAACAGGCGGCGGCGCTCGCCCTCATCGGGAATGAAACGTGCCAACCGAGAAGACATCGCCGCCAACCAACGCTCCCCTTCCCTCGAATCGGCAAACACCAGCCGCGCAGGGCTCGCGCTATTGATCGAACTGCGCATCACGGAAGCCACATCATCGGCCAGCGTTTCTTCACGTTGCGCCCCCGCCCATGCGGTCGCAGGCGTCAAAAGCATGGCTCCGCCGACTTGCAACAGACGGCGGCGCGATAAAAATAAGGAATCTTGGTTTTCCGATTTCATGTATTTTCTCTTTTTAGGCCGTCTGAAAAGTTCAGACGGCCTTTGATATATTGGCTTAAAATCAGCATTATAAAATACATCTATGAGCAGAATCAAAGAGCTGTATACCTTTTATTGTCAAGTGATACCGCCTCAAGTAACATTTAGGTTTTTCTAATCAACCGGTATTTTTTATGACCACCACTCCCGCCAACGTTTTAGCCTCCGTCGACTTGGGTTCCAACAGTTTCCGCCTGCAAATTTGTGAAAACAACAACGGCCAGCTGAAAGTCATCGACTCGTTCAAACAAATGGTTCGCTTTGCCGCCGGCTTGGACGAACAAAAAAACCTGAGCGAAGCCTCTCAAGAACAAGCCTTGGAATGTTTGGCAAAATTTGGCGAACGCCTGCGCGGATTCCAGCCTGAAAATGTGCGCGTGGTGGCCACCAACACTTTCCGTGTCGCCAAAAACATCGCCCAATTCCTGCCCCGTGCTGAAGCGGCGCTGGGTTTCCCCATCGAAGTCATTGCCGGCCGTGAAGAAGCGCGTCTGATTTACACCGGCGTAGTACATACCCTGCCGCCCAAAGGCGACAAAATGCTGGTTATCGACATTGGCGGCGGTTCGACCGAATTTGTCATTGGCTCGGATTTGCAACCGCTGACTACAGAAAGCCTGCCTTTGGGTTGCGTAACGTACAGCATGCGCTTCTTCCAAAACAAAGTGACCGCCAAAGATTTCCAAGCCGCCGTTTCCGCCGCGCGTATCGAAATCCAGCGCATCAGCAAACTGATGAAGCGTACCGGTTGGGATTTCGCCATCGGCACGTCCGGCTCGGCAAAATCCATACGCGACGTTTTGGCGGCCGAATTGACGCAAGAAGCCGACATTACCGCCCAAGGCATGCGTTATCTTGCCGATAGGATTATCGAAGCCGGTTCGGTTAAAAAAGCCAAATTTGAAAACCTCAAACCCGAACGCATCGAAGTTTTTGCAGGCGGATTGGCCGTGATGATGGCCGCTTTTGAAGAACTCTCGCTGACCAAAATGACCGTTACCGAAGCCGCACTCCGCGACGGCGTGTTCTACGACTTAATCGGCCGCAGCCTCAATGTCGACATGCGCGAACAGACAACGGCAGAGTTCCAAAAACGCTACCACGTCAGCCTCAACCAAGCCAAACGGGTTGCCGATACCGCGCAAGCCTTCATGAACAGCCTGTGCCACGCCAAAAACGTAACCGTTCAAGAGCTTGCCCTGTGGAACCAATACCTCAGCCGCGCAGGCCGTCTGCATGAAATCGGCTTGGATATTGCCCATACCGGTTATCACAAACACTCCGCCTACATTCTCGAAAACGCCGATATGCCGGGCTTCTCACGCAAAGAGCAAACCATTTTGGCACAACTGGTTATCGGCCATCGCGGTGACCTTAAGAAAATGGCGGACATTATCGGCAACAACGAAATCATGTGGTGTGCCGTATTGTCCCTGCGCCTGGCCGCCCTCTTCTGCCGCTCACGCCTGCCGCTTGATTTGCCGCCGCAAACCCAGCTTCGTGTCGATGAAAACAACCACAGCTTCATCTTGCGCATCAACGCCCAATGGCTGGAGCAACACCCCCTCATCGCCGATGCGCTGGACTACGAAAGCGCGCAATGGCAAAAAATCGATATGCCTTTCTCGGTTCAAGCACAATAAACCGCACTCCGTTATAATAGGCAGCTTTTCAAAATTCAAACCGCAGGCCGTCTGAAAACGACAGCCTGCCATACATCAAGGAAAACCATGAGAAAACCCCAACGCGGCTACGCCCGCCAAGACCGTGTCAAAGAACAAATCATGCGCGAGCTTGCCGAACTCGTCCGTACCGGACTGAAAGATCCGCGCGCAGGCTTCATCACCATCAACGAAGTCGAAGTCACCCGCGACTACAGCCACGCAACCGTGTTCTATACCGTTTTAAACCAAGACACGCGCGAAATTACGGAAGAAGTGCTGGAACACGCGCGCGGACACCTCCGCAGCGAATTGGCCAAACGCATCAAGCTGTTCAAAATCCCCGAACTGCATTTCAAATACGACGAATCTTTGGAGCGCGGTATGAACCTGTCCGCCCTTATCGACCAAGTGGCGGCGGAAAAACCGGTTGAAGACTGATACTGCCAGAATGAACAATCTGATTCCCGAACATTTAGCCGCCTATGTACATAGTGATGGCCTGCAAATTGAAGGCGGGCATCGTTGCTTTTCATTATCCTGCCAAGGTAGAGATACTTTCCACATCCGTTACTATGGAGAGCCTTTTGATGGATTGATTACCGATACTGATAAGACTCCGGTAAAAATTGTGGCGGTAGAAGCTGTAAGCGGCGATGAAATCGTATTGTTTGATGGCGCGGAACATGGCTATAACGCTATGTTTTACAACAAATATAGCCCAAATCAAAAGCAAAACAGAACATTAACTGATTTGGATGAGTATACTTACCGAGTTCTGATTCATCTTTATTACAATATAGACTATGAAGATGAATATGAAGATTTCGTCAATTCTGAAGGACAAGTTCCCTTAATTGATGGTCGCGTCATTAGTTTTGACTCATTAAAACGAAATGGCTTTGATGCAATCAGCGTTGATCTAATTGATGAAAAACACTCTGTTCGTGAATTATTGAATGAAGAATTAAGCTAACACGCAGGCCGTCTGAACCCTTTCAGACGGTCTGAACATTAATATTCCCTAATTAATATGACCAATAAACCCGCCAAACGCCCGGTCAACGGCGTTCTTCTCCTCGACAAACCTGAAGGCCTTTCCAGCAACACCGCCCTGCAAAAAGCGCGGCGTTTGTTCCGTGCCGAAAAAGCCGGGCATACCGGCGTACTCGATCCTTTGGCCACAGGGCTTTTGCCTGTTTGTTTTGGAGAAGCGACCAAGTTCGCCCAATATCTGATTGATGCCGACAAAGCCTATACGGCCACACTGAAACTGGGCGAAGCCAGCAGCACGGGCGATGCAGAAGGCGAAATCGTTGCTACCGCACGCGCCGATATTTCATTGTCCGAATTTCAGACGGCCTGCCAAGCCCTGACGGACAACATCCGCCAAGTGCCGCCTATGTTTTCCGCCCTCAAACACGAAGGCAAACCGCTGTACGAATACGCACGCAAAGGCATCGTTATTGAACGCAAAGCGCGTGATATTACGATTTACTCCATTGATATTACTGAGTTTAATGCACCCAAAGCCGTGATAGACGTACGTTGCAGCAAGGGTACTTACATCCGCACCCTCAGCGAAGACATCGCCAAACACATCGGCACATTCGCCCACCTGACCGCCCTGCGCCGTACCGAAACCGCAGGCTTTACCATTGCCCAAAGCCACACGCTCGAAGCTTTAGCAGAACTGGACGAAGCCGAACGCGATGCCCTGCTGCTGCCTTGCGATGTCTTGGTGCAACATTTCCCCAAACTCGAGCTGAACGACTACGCCGTTACCATGCTCAAACACGGCCAGCGCCCCCAGTTTACCGAAGACATTTCCGCCGAGCAGCCCATCCGTGTGTACAGCCGAGACGGCGCATTTATCGGACTGGTGGAATATCAAAAAGAAATAGGCCGTCTGAAAGCCTTGCGCCTGATGAATACCGCCGACAAATAACTTCCTGCAAAGAGAGCCAATCATGAAAGTCTATACCGCCGCCCAGATGCGCGAACGCGAGCAAGCAGCCGTCGATAAAGGCACAAGCTTCGACCAACTGATGGAAAACGCCGGCAGCTCTGCCGCCCGAGACCTCATGCAGCGTTATCCCCAGGCCGGGCGCTCCCTGATCGTTTGCGGCAAAGGCAACAACGGAGGCGACGGCTTAGTCATGGCAAGATATATGCAGGCGCAAGGTTGGCACATCGATATTCTGTTTTCACTCGGAGAAAACCTCTCCCCCTTGGCTCAAACCAATCGCGAACGCCTCAATGGTTTACCTCATATTGAATTGATATCCGTCCAAGAACTGGAAGGCCGTCTGAAAAAAGGTTACGACATCATTATCGAAGGCATATTCGGCACAGGCTTCAGCGGCGCACTTCCTGCAGAAATCGCCACTCTCTGCCGCCAACTCAATCATTCAGACGGCCTGAAAGTCGCCCTCGATATTCCCACCGGCCTCAACTGCGACACCGCCGAAGCCGATCCCGATACATTCCGCGCAGACCTGACCTACACCTTTGCCGCCTACAAACCGGCACACTTAAGCGAGTCCGGCAAAACCTATTGTCAAGAAACCGTCTGTTTGCCTATTGGCATTGATTAAATGCCTATAAAAAACAACAGGGTGAAAAATTGTACCCTGTTGTTTTTGTTTACTTCCAAATCTGCGCCAATTTAATCCCCAGCGCCGTCAAACCAAACGAGCCGAAAACATGCAAACAGGTTGCCATCAAAGCCATGCCCCAACGTTGCGCCTGCATCAAACCCACCATTTCCACTGAAAAACCTGAAAATGTGGTCAAGCTGCCGAGAAAACCGGTAATCCAAAGCAAACGCCATTGAGGATCGGTTAAAAGTTCCGCCAACACACCAATCAGCAGCGCACCCAGCCAGTTTGCCGCCAAAGTACCAATAGAAAAAGGCGCAGAAGACACCAGCACCAAGCCAAACAACCAACGCAATACAGCCCCGACAGCAGCACCGCAAACAATGGGAAAAATATAAGCAAACATAATAAGTTAAACATTCAATTCAAAAAACAGGCCATCCGGTCATTAGGTCGTCTGAAAATCAAGCAAAGATGCCTTCATATCTTATTGCCAAATCTTAGGCGCGGATTTCAAATACCTGTCGTCATCGAAAGTACAAATCCATTGCGGCTTGAGCGCGATAAAAATGGCTGTTGAAATACCGCTCAAAAATGCCTCCGCCCAAGCGATTAAGAAGAAAACAGGAAAAGCGGTTTTCCATAATACCGCCGTATCAAACACATCCGCCCAGTCCAACAAACCGACCAAAACCACACCGGTAAACACCATTCCGACCGCCGCGGCCCAAAAACCATTCAGAAAAATAAAGATAAAGATATTGGCAGGCAAACGCGATACCCAATGGCGGAAACCCAAGTTCACCAACAAAGGCGGAAGCAATACGGACAAGGCGTTGATGGGAAACATATGCCAATCGCCCCAAAGCCACAAATATGGAAAAAACAGCAAAACGCCAAGGCAGAAAGCGGCAGAGGTGCCCAGCATTAAAGCCGTCAGGTTTAAAGCAAGCAGATGATAGCTCATGCCGGCCAGTTGTCCGCTTTCCGGGGAAGCATTCAAACTCCAAGCCAGCGGCAACACCACGGCAGCCACCAAAAATGCGGAACGATGCTGCGATACCGACACCCATGCCTGCTTTGCACACAAAGCAAAAATCACCAGCAACACAGACCATGCCGCCATCACGACACCATCGGGAAACCATCCGTTTTGAAAAATCATCATCTCATCCGCAAAATGTTCAGACGGCCTATTATACGCGTCTCAAGCCACAGCTTTGGCAATCCTGTCTGCCTTTGCCGTTAAAGCTTGTTTCGGCTGGTTTTGTTTACCCGAAAAAAGCGTTAGAATAACGGACTTTGCCGTTTAATTAAGGGGATGGACGCATGCTTTGGACAATATTGGCTTTAATTCTGCTGGCTATCATAGCCGGCTTGTTCTGGTGGCGCCAGAAACAAGAGCAAAAGTGGCGCCAAGAATTGGCTCGGCTCAGTGGCGATGAGCAAGAATTAAACGAAGAAGACAGCCCGGTCGGTTTTTCCGACCAACTGGACAGCCTGAAACGTTTGTTCAGCATGAACAAGCGCACTGCCGATAACCATAAAATCGCCCGCATCCGCCTGCTTTCCGCGCTCGAACACAACAAAATGCAACGCGCCGAAACAGAAGAAGAGCACGCAGCAGAGCCAGTTGCCGAAGAGCCGGAACACATCGCAGCTACCGAAGAAGAAATCAAAATTGCGCCTAAAACCCACAAATCTGCCAAACCGGAACGTATTCCTAAAATCACGCCGTTTGCACAAATGGAAACGCCCGAATACAGCCCGTCTTTGGTGCAAAACAGCAATTTTGAAGAAATCACATTAGAAGAAGCCACCCGTTCCCTACATGAAGCAGCGGTTGAAGAATGGAACGAGCATTTAGCCGAAAAAAATGCGCCGATTTACAAAGACGAAGTCGAAACCCCATTACTGCGCGCTTCATCCCTGCCGATGACCGGCATGGAAATCATCGACTATAACGACCCTATCTTGCGCCGCACACGCGAGCGTGCCTTGGCGCGTGCCAATAATGTCCGCGTGGCAGAAGCCAATGCGCCGCATATCGAAACTGTTCAGACGGCCTTAAGAACTGCCGAAAAAGAAGCTATCCTCCCCTATACTTCCATGCAGGCATTCCCTTCTGAAATCCAAGCGGAAGATATTCACAACAACCTTGCCCGCCGCACCGCCGCCCGCCACAAACTGGCCGAGGCCGTCGCCCCATTGAGCGACTACTCTCCGCGCACCATCGAAAATGACGAAATTCTGGCCAACTTGGGACAAATCAGCCGCCCTGCCAGCTTGCGCCGTCAAGTTCGCCATACCGAAGCGGCCGCCGAAAGATGGGCGCGTAAACAAGCTGCCACGGAAGCTGTTGCACCACGACCTGCCGCACCGGCAACACCATCCCGTCCGAAACCAGCTGCGCCTGTTAAAAAATCCCCTTATATCTCCCGACCTGCCGCGCCAAACACAACCGTAGTCGAGCCGCCTGCCGTACCGGTTGTCCATATGGCTAAAACCGATATTCCCGAGCCGCCTGTTTTCCAAACCTCCATTGCGCCGATTGATATCACCGAGCCGCCTACTTTTGAACATAAAATCCAAGTACCGATTTTTGATGCACAAGTCAATGCGCATGTCAGCAATCAGCCTGAACGCAGCATCTGCGATTATTTAATCAGCGAATCTGCCGTCGAAGAAGTAGAGTTTGATGGTGAGCCGGAAGATCCTGTACAACTGGAAGCTATTCAAGCAGTTGAAACCATTGAACCCGTTGAATCTATTGAAATAATCGCAAGGCCGTCTGAATATACACAGACAGCCATTGAAACGCCTGTTCAAACCGTAGAACCAAGCGTTCAAGAGAGTACGCCAAGCATAGCTATTCCAACTTCGGCAACACTTACCGAAGCACACCGGCCGACTACCGCCCTGCTTCTGCCGCCGCAATTTGACCCGAGCGCATCGCAAACTGAAGAACAGTTGTTGGAAAACAGCATTACCATCGAAGAAAAACTGGCCGAGTTCAAAGTTAAAGTCAAAGTGATGGACTCCTATTCCGGCCCGGTCATTACACGCTACGAAATCGAGCCTGATGTCGGCGTGCGTGGCAGTGCCGTTTTGAACCTTGAAAAAGACTTGGCGCGCTCGCTTGGCGTGGCTTCCATCCGCGTGGTGGAAACCATCCCCGGCAAAACCTGCATGGGCTTGGAATTGCCTAATCCGAAACGCCAAATGATCCGCCTGAGCGAAATCTTCAATTCTCCTGCGTTTACCGAATCCAAATCCAAACTGACCCTTGCCCTCGGCCAAGACATTACCGGCCAGCCTGTTGTGACAGACTTGGCCAAAGCGCCGCATCTTCTGGTTGCCGGTACGACCGGTTCAGGTAAATCCGTAGGCGTGAACGCCATGATTCTGTCCATGCTCTTCAAAGCAACGCCTGAAGACGTGCGCATGATTATGATTGACCCGAAAATGCTGGAGCTGAGCATTTATGAAGGCATTCCGCACCTACTCGCCCCTGTCGTGACCGATATGAAGCTGGCCGCAAACGCCCTGAACTGGTGCGTCAACGAAATGGAAAAACGCTACCGCCTGATGAGCTTTATGGGCGTGCGCAACCTTGCCGGTTTCAACCAAAAAATTGCCGAAGCCGCCGCACGTGGCGAAAAAATCGGCAACCCGTTCAGCTTCATGCCTGAAAACCCTGAGCCATTGGAGAAACTGCCGTTTATCGTGGTCGTGGTCGATGAGTTTGCCGACCTGATGATGACTGCAGGCAAGAAAATTGAAGAACTGATTGCCCGTCTTGCCCAAAAAGCCCGCGCAGCCGGTATCCATTTGATTCTTGCTACCCAACGCCCAAGCGTGGATGTCATTACCGGCCTGATTAAAGCCAATATTCCGACACGCATTGCCTTCCAAGTGTCCAGCAAAATCGACAGCCGCACGATTCTTGACCAGATGGGTGCGGAAAACCTGCTCGGCCAAGGCGATATGCTGTTCCTGCCGCCCGGCACCGGCTATCCGCAGCGTGTACACGGCGCGTTCGCATCCGATAATGAAGTACACCGCGTAGTGGAATACCTGAAACAATTCGGCACGCCTGACTATATTGACGATATTTTAAGCAACGGTTCCACTGAAGACTTTACCGGTACCGGCCGCAGCAACGACAGCGACCTCGACCCCATGTATGACGAAGCCGTTTCTGTTGTCTTAAAATCGCGTAAGGCCAGCATTTCCAATATCCAACGCCAACTGCGCATCGGCTACAACCGCGCCGCCCGCCTGATTGACCAAATGGAAGCCGATGGTATTGTTTCCCCGGCGGAAAACAACGGCAACCGCACCATCTTGGCGCAAAGCAGCGAGCATTTAGATTAACTTATCTCCATCAATAAAAGGCCGTCTGAAAACTTTTCAGACGGCCTTTTTAAATCAGATAATGGGTTCAGAGATTCCAATTAAATAAACAAGCAAATAAGTAATCTGTAAACGGCATTTCTTACAAAAAAAATGCTTTTGCATTAGTGGCATTTGCTTCGCTATTAAATAAACCCAGCCTCAATAAACAAAATTTGACCTGCAAGATATATCCCTCTATCCATTTGTCGCCATTTTCAGACGGCCTTTCGTCAAGACCGGAAAAACAGGTAAATCCATTTTTCGATTAGAAGCAATATTATTATGATTCATGCCTTCGGCAACACCCCACCCTTTACGAGGAAAAACAAATGAAAAAATATTTTGCAGAATTTTTCGGCACTTTCTGGCTGATATTCGGCGGCTGCGGCAGCGCAGTTTTGGCAACAGCCTACCCTGAACTTGGCATTGGCTTTGCCGGTGTCGCTTTAGCATTCGGTTTGACCGTACTGACCATGGCTTACGCCGTCGGCCACATTTCCGGCGGCCACTTCAACCCTGCCGTTTCCGTCGGCCTTTTCATTGACGGCCGTTTCAACGGTAAAGACCTGTTGCCTTACATCGTATCCCAAGTTATCGGTGCGATTGCCGCTGCTGGAGTTCTGTATCTGATTGCTTCCGGTAAAACCGGTTTTGATGCTGTTGCTTCCGGCTTTGCCAGCAACGGTTTCGGCGAACACTCTCCTAACGGTTACGACATGATGGCTGCTTTGCTGATCGAATTCGTACTGACCGCATTCTTCCTGATCATCATGGGTTCTACCGACAAACCGGCTCCAGCCGGCTTTGCCCCTATCGCCATCGGCCTGGGTCTGACCCTGATTCACTTGATCAGCATTCCTGTAACCAATACTTCCGTAAACCCTGCACGTTCTACCGGTGTTGCCTTGTTCCAAGGCGGCTGGGCTGTTGAACAACTGTGGTTGTTCTGGTTGGCTTCCATTGCCGGCGCAGCAGTTGGCGCGGCTATTTACCGCTTCGTTTTGGCTAACAACGACAAATAATCTTAACCGAATGACATTCCAGGTGCGGCTGACACCCTAAACTGACCGCACCCAAATTGCCGAGACACAAACGCACCGCCTGACTAAGACGGTGCGTTTGTTTTTGCCATGTTACAATACTTTCTTTTCTCACATTCTCAAACCATCATGCAAACCTTACCTTTTCAAACCGATATCGCTGACAGAATGCTGGTCAATACCGAAAACGAAACCATTCATCCTGATGCCGTATTCGTACAAACGCAAAACGGCTATTGGATTGCTTGGCACGACCAACAGGCTGCTCTGCTTGCCCCCGACACACCACCCGATATTCCCTGCTTTTGGGTGGAAGGCGCAGAAAGCCTGGAAGAGCTGGTAAGCATGGTAGAAAACGGTGAATTTGACGAAGTTGAAGAATTTGACGGCGATGATGATGCTTGGCAAGAAGCACTCGGATGCGGCCATCATCACGAAGGACACTGCGGATGCAGTCATTGAGATGCACAAAACGCCTGATTCCGGCACTTGCCCTTTGTCTGACGCTTAACGGCTGAGTTGTAGGCGCAGCTGTCGATTTGGCCGCCACAACCGTCCTGACTGCCGGAAAATTGGTTGTCAAAGGAACGGGGGCAGTGATTGATGCCGCCATTCCCGACGGTAAAAAAGACAAGGATAAAGAAAAAGAAAAGAGCAAAGAAAAGCCAAAATCGGAAGAAATCATCTATAAGGAAGAGTCCTCCAACGAAGTAACGCAATAATCCTTCAGACGGCCTCAGTAAGAAAACCAATCCTACTGAGGCCGCCTGAACATTCATCCTTACATATAGCCCTGTTCGCGCAAAGAGCAGGTTTCTTTTGCCGTCACGATAAAATGGTCCAACAGCGTAATATCGACCAAACTTAAAGCCTGTTTCAAACGCTCTGTAAACTGCACATCAGATTCAGACGGCCTTGCCGAACCGCCCGGATGATTGTGTGCCAAAATCAAACTGTCGGCATATTCATCCAATGCCAATTTAACGATTTCTCGAATATAAACCGTATTTTCCGCCACCGTACCGCGCGACAATTCCCGTACCGCAATCAATTGATTTTGACGGTTGAGCAACAAAGCAACGCTGACCTCAATTTTTTCATGCCCAAGGTGCAGGCGCAGATAATCCGCAACCGATTTTGGGTTTGACAAAACAATCTGCTCCTGCAAATCTTCACCCAAAATCCGCCGCCCGATTTCTTTGACCACGGCAAATTGAGTATAGCTTGCCAAACCCATGCCCTTATAAGCAGCGAGTGTTTTGGCATCCGCACTCATCAGCTTTCCCAAACTGCCAAACTCACCCAACAAATAACGCGCCAAATCAACCGCGCTCATACCGCGCGTTCCGACACGCAGCAAAATCGCCAGCAACTCCGCATCACTCAACGCCGCCGCACCGTGCGCCAAGAGCTTCTCACGCGGCCGTTCCCCTTCGGGCCATTCTTTGATACTCATGTTTTCCCTTTTATTCATATAGCGGATTTAGTTTCAATTTCGAGCAAAACCGCCTCTCCCGATATAAAACGTCATCCATTATGGTTTTAGCAAATAAATCCAATTTTCGTATTTTATTCTATTTTGAATAATTATTTAAGACATATGAATGATAATTAAGCCACTTTGTACAGAAAAACAACGTTACCCATTTTTACTATCCTGTTTCCCTGCCTGCCTTTCCTTTCATATTTGTTTCAAATCAGCCGATACAAGCAATTTCATATTGCCCCTATGAGGCTTAGGCTAATATAATACCGAGTTTGCCGAGAGCAAAAGCTTAGGCTTAAACTGCTTTCTATCCACGCTGCCCGTGCGCTTTACAAGAGTTTCAGACGGCCTCCGTTCGACTCCCGCCAGCAATCAAACAGCTTTTTATCACCCATTCGAAAATCCGTTTTGCCGGTACTCGTCTTTCTTTTTGGAGTATTGCCATTATGACCGCAACCACTGCGTCTTCAGCCAAACCTTATCTGCAAATCCAAGGCTTGGTGAAAAAGTTTGGTGACAATTACGCTGTCGATAACATCGACTTGGACATTTACCAACATGAAATCTTTGCCCTTTTGGGCAGCTCAGGCAGTGGTAAATCCACGCTGCTGCGCATGTTGGCAGGCATGGAAAGCCCCAATCAGGGCAAAATTATTCTCGACGGCCAAGACATTACCAAGCTTGCTCCGTACGAGCGCCCAATCAACATGATGTTCCAAAGCTATGCCCTGTTCCCGCACATGAGCGTTGAACAAAACATCGCTTTCGGTCTGAAACAGGACAAAATGCCTAAAGGCGAAATCGATGCCCGTGTGGAAGAAATGTTGCGCCTGGTGCAAATGACCAAATACGCCAAACGCAAGCCGCACCAACTCTCCGGCGGCCAGCAACAACGTATCGCTTTGGCACGCAGCCTGGCGAAACGTCCTAAAATCCTGCTGCTTGACGAACCTTTGGGCGCACTCGATAAAAAACTGCGTCAACAAACCCAACTGGAATTGGTCAACACACTGGAACAAGTCGGCGTAACCTGCATCATGGTTACCCACGACCAAGAAGAAGCGATGACCATGGCTACCCGTATCGCCATTATGTCCGACGGCCAATTGCGCCAAGTCGGTACGCCTAGCGACGTGTACGATTATCCTAATAGCCGCTTTACTGCTGAATTTATCGGCGAAACCAATATTTTTGACGGCGTCGTTGTTGATGACCGCGCCGATTTCTCCATCGTCAAATGTGACGGTTTGGAAAACCACGTCCGCATCGACCACGGTTTGGGCGTTCCGAACGACCATGAAATTTGGATCAGCATCCGCCCTGAAGACATTGATTTGCACAAAGAAAAACCGAAACACTTAGGCGCGCACAACTGGGCTCAAGGCACAGTCAAAGAGATTGCCTATCTGGGCAGCTTTGCGATTTACCATATCAAACTCGCCAACGGCCGTGTCGTCAAAAGCCAAGTTCCCGCACCTTATTGGTATGTGCGCAACATTACGCCGCCGACTTGGGATGAAACCGTCTATATCAGCTGGCCTGAAAACCAACCGACACCTCTGTTCAGTTAATTTGAGGGAAATGCGATGAACCTTAAAAAACTGAAAAATAAACTGTTCCGCCGCCCTGGCCAGCGTGCAGTGATTGCCGTGCCGTATATTTGGCTTTTGATTCTGTTTCTGATTCCGTTCGCCATCGTCTTGAAAATCAGCTTTGCCGAACAAGAAATCGCCATTCCGCCATTTACGCCGTTGACAACGATTGATGAAGACTTAGGCCGTCTGAACATTGCCATCAGCTATCAGAACTACGCCGATATCTTCCAAAATTTTTGGAATACGCTCAATCCGTTTGGCGACAGTGAAAACAGCAATATCTATTTGATGACCTACTGGTCTTCGATTAAGACCGCGCTGACGACGACCATCATCTGCCTGCTGATTGGTTATCCGACCGCTTATGCCATTTCACGCGCCAATCCGGCTGCGCGCAACGGCCTGCTGTTGGCAATCATGCTGCCTTTCTGGACCTCTTTCCTGCTGCGTGTTTACGCATGGATGGGCTTATTGGGTCACAACGGCATCATCAACAATTTCTTAATCAAATACGGAATCATCAGTGAGCCTTTAAACCTGTTCTACAATGCTTTCTCGCTGAATTTGGTGATGGTTTACGCCTATCTGCCGTTTATGATTTTGCCGCTGTACACACAACTGGTAAAACTGGACAACCGTCTGCTCGAAGCCGCTTCCGACTTGGGCGCAGGTCCGATCAAATCCTTCTTTACCATTACCCTGCCTTTATCCAAAACAGGCATCATTGCAGGCTCTATGCTGGTCTTCGTGCCGGCCGTCGGTGAATTTGTGATTCCTGAATTGGTGGGCGGTTCTGAAAACCTGATGATCGGTAAAGTATTGTGGCAGGCATTCTTCGACCAAAACAACTGGCCGCTGGCTTCTGCTGTTGCCGTCGTTATGGTTGCCCTGCTGGTTGTACCGATTGCCCTGTTCCAGCACTATGAAAACCGCGAATTGGAAGAAGGAGGCAAATAATGCAGAAAACCAAATTATCCTGGTTCTTGAAACTGATGCTCCTGCTCTCGCTGGCATTCCTCTATATTCCGCTGGTGGTTTTGGTCATCTATTCTTTCAATGAATCGAAACTGGTTACCGTTTGGGGTGGCTTTTCAACCAAATGGTATGGCGCATTGATGGAAAACGACACCATCTTGGAAGCGGCCTGGCTGTCATTGCGTATTGCCATCGTTTCCTCGCTTGCCGCCGTGGCACTCGGCACATTGGCTGGCTACGCCATGGCGCGTATCAAACGCTTCCGCGGCAGCACCCTGTTTGCCGGTATGATTTCCGCGCCTATGGTGATGCCTGATGTGATTACCGGTTTATCCATGCTGCTGTTGATTATTCAGGTGCAAATGTTCCTACAAGGCAGTGAATTGCTGCAATCGCTCTACTTTGATCGCGGCTTCTTCACCATCTTCCTCGGCCACACCACGCTTTGCATGGCGTACATTACCGTCGTTATCCGCTCGCGTTTGGTGGAATTGGATCAATCCTTGGAAGAAGCGGCTATGGACTTGGGTGCCCGTCCGCTGAAGATTTTCTTCGTGATTACCCTGCCGCTGATTGCCCCTGCGATTGCTTCCGGCTTCCTCTTGGGCATTACCCTGTCTTTGGACGACTTGGTGATTACCTCCTTCCTGTCAGGCCCGGGTTCATCGACATTGCCGCAAGTGATTTTCTCCAAAATCAAACTCGGTCTTGACCCTCAGATGAACGTTTTGGCAACCATCCTGATCGGTATCATCGGTACGCTGGTGATTGTCGTCAACTACTGGATGATGCGTCAGGCAACCAAACGGGAACGCGAGGCTGCCGAAGCCTACCGCCAAGAAAAATTGGCAGCCGAGAAAGCCGCCTAATATGCAGACAGGCTGTCCGATAAAGCGTCGGAACAGCCTGTTTTATTAACTGCATCTTATCCTTTCAGACGGCCTGAACCCAACCCATATTCCAGGCCGTCTGAAAAACAATTTCAATGAAGTGAAAACCAACCTAAAGCTCAAATCATGATTAATCCCAGCTTCAAAGAATACCTTCCTTCCTACTATGTCAGCACGGCCAATCCCCATCCGTCTTATCCGATACTTGAAGGCCGTCTGAAAACTGAAACCTGCGTTATCGGCGGCGGCCTGTCCGGTTTATGCACCGCCCTACCGCTTGCCGAAAACGGCCATGAAGTCATCGTACTTGAAGCCGCCCGTATCGGTTTCGGCGCATCAGGCCGCAGCGGCGGACAAGTCATCAGCGACTTTGCCTGCGGCATGGAAGAAATCGAAAAACAAGTCGGTTTGGAACAGGCACAATGGTTCTGGCAGCAATCTCTGCAAGCCGTTGAACTGGTTGACTCGCGCATTCAAAAACACAATATCCAATGCGATTGGCAACGCGGCTACGCTACTGTCGCCGTCCGTCCTCAGCATTGGGAAGAATTGCAACAATGGCACGAGCACGCCCAAAAACATTATGGCGCAAGCCATTACCAGCTTTGGGATAAAGCCACGCTGAAGCAGCAACTTGCCAGCGATATGTATCAAGGCGCGCAATTTGATCCTTTATCCGGCCACTTACACCCACTCAATTACACCCTAGGCATTACCAAAGCGGCAGCCGATGCAGGCGCACAACTTTTTGAGCAATCCCCGATGACGCGTATCGAGCCATGCGATAACGGCTGGCTGGTGCATACTCCTAACGGCAGCATTGAGTGCAAAAACCTCGTTTATGCCGTCAATACTTATGCCGGTTTGCACCCGAAATTCAAAGTATTGGAACAAAAAGCCATTGCAGTCAGCACCTTTATCATCGCCACCGAACCCCTGGGCGAACGCGCCAAAGACCTGATCCGCAACAATATGGCCATCTGCGACAACCGCCACGTCCTCGACTACTACCGCCTCAGCGCCGACAGCCGCCTGCTCTTCGGCGGCAAAGACAACGAGTTTATCGACGATCCTGACCGCATGACCGAACTCGTCCGCCAAGACATGCTGAAAGTTTTCCCGCAACTTGCCGATGTCAGAATCGAGCATTCTTGGGGCGGCGAATGCGACATCACGCGCAACCTCGCACCACATTTCGGCCGCCTCGCCCCTACCGTTTTCTACGCCCAAGGCTATTCCGGACACGGCATGGCGATTACCGGCATTGCCGGTTTGGCGATTGCCGAAGCCGTCATGGGCGATGACGGCCGTCTGAAACCTTTTGAGCAACTGCGCCACAGCAACATCATTACCCAGCCTTTCCTGCGCAAACTCGGCTCTTTCCTCGGTTCAAAATACTATCAATGGAAAGACAGCCACTAAACCCAAGCAACAAACATATTTCAGACGGCTGCAGATTCAAGTAAAATTCAGGCCGTCTGAAAGCTTAGATACGACAAAATTCAATCATTTATCAGCAAGGAAACCATCATGAGCAACCATCATAAACTCATCATCCTCGGCTCCGGCCCTGCCGGCTATACTGCCGCCGTCTATGCCGCCCGTGCCAACCTCAACCCTGTGATCATTACCGGCGTTGAGCAAGGCGGACAATTGATGACCACCACCGAAGTGGACAACTGGCCTGCCGACGTAGAAGGCGTACAAGGTCCGGAACTGATGGCCCGTTTCCAAGCTCATGCCGAACGCTTCGGTACCGAAATGATTTTCGACCAAATCCACACCGTTGATTTGCAAAACCGTCCGTTTACCCTCAAAGGCGATATGGGCGAATACACCTGCGATGCACTCATCGTTGCCACCGGCGCATCCGCCAAATATTTAGGTTTGCCAAGCGAAGAAACCTTTGCCGGAAAAGGCGTTTCCGCCTGCGCGACTTGCGATGGTTTCTTCTATAAAAAACAAGATGTTGCCGTAGTCGGCGGTGGCAATACCGCTGTAGAAGAAGCCCTCTACCTTGCCAATATCGCCAACACCGTTACCCTGATTCACCGCCGCGACAGCTTCCGTGCCGAGAAAATCATGGTGGACAAACTGATGCAACGCGTCGAAGAAGGCAAAATCATCCTCAAACTCAACAGCTCGGTTGATGAAATCTTGGGCGACGAAAGCGGCGTTACCGGTGCACGCCTGAAACACAACGACGGCACTACCGAAGACATCGCCGTCAAAGGCGTATTCATCGCCATCGGCCACAAACCCAACACCGATATTTTCAAAGGCCAACTCGATATGGATGAAACCGGCTACCTGAAAACCAAAGGCAGCACCGGTGACAATGTTGGCGCAACCAATATCGAAGGCGTATGGGCGGCAGGCGACGTCAAAGACCATACCTACCGTCAAGCCATCACCAGCGCAGCTTCCGGCTGCCAAGCCGCGCTTGATGCCGAACGTTGGCTCGACCGCCACGGCGTATAAGCCTCTAAGCTACGCCCTATTCTTTAAAACATAATAAAAGGCCGTCTGAAATTTCAGACGGCCTATAATCTATCTACCACACTCAAATATTCATTTTAAAAGCAAATTTATATCAAATAAGAACTTTTGCTTTATAATAACGACAAATACCTAACAAACAGGGAACAAACATGAAAAAAACACTAATGACACTTATCCTTTGCGCACTGACTCCTGCCGCCCTGGCTGCCGATACTTACGGCTACCTGGCCATGTGGCAAAACCCTTCCGACAGCAATGAAGCGCTGCAAATCAAAACCACCAAAGAAAATGCCACCCAACTGGATGCGACAGCCGAACTCGAAACATTCTGTAAAGGCCAAGATGCCTTAGCCGGTATCAGCGCAGACCAAGCAACAGGCTGTAAAACGGTTGTCCCTCTGCACAACACCTGTATTGCTGTTGCCTACCCTAAAGCCATGGGCAAATTGACTGCTCAAAACGTAGTCGCCATCACATCTCCACGTTTCAAAACCGTGCATCAAATTGCCTTGAACCAATGCATCAAAAAATACGGCTCACAAGGACAATGTGCTTTAGAAACAGTCTATTGCACTTCCGAAACCTACTATCAAGGTACGATCAAAACCCTTTGGGAAAAAATCAAATCCATTTAAGGCCGTCTAAAAATAAAACCGGCTTGCCCGATATTCTCCATATCACGGCAAGCCGGTTTTTTATTCCGGCTTTTATTTGCTGTTTTTTTCCAACAATTTGGCTACAACGCCTTCAGCCTGTTTCACCAAATCAGGATCGGTTCGGAAGTGGTTTTCATCGTTCAAAGAGTAGCTGACCGTAGAAACCGCATACTTCGTGCTTCGCAACACAAATACGCCTTTACGCAAGATTTCGTTATTGCCTTTGGTTTTGTAACGCAGGTTATACGGGCAAGAAGAATCATACAGTTTGCCGCGGTTATCCGCTGTCACAATCGTGCTGCCAATACCGCGTTTTGCCAAAGCTTTGGACAAAGCACGATCCAAATCATGCGGCCTTACTTTTGCATTTTGAATGATGCAGACATGTTTGATGCCGGTCAGCTCTTCAGGTTTCAATACTCTTTGTTCCGTAGTGGAACACGCGCCCAGCAACAATACGGCTGAAGCCGCCGCTAAAATCATGGTTTTCATCTGTTTTCCTTTTTAAAATTTTCAAACAATAAATATTCAGACGGCCTTTATAAAAAGGCCGTCTGAAAAAATCAACGTACGTTTTTCATCAAACGCTGTTTCTCACGCTTCCAATCCGCTTCTTTCAGGCTTTGGCGTTTGTCATGCTGTTTCTTACCCTTGGCCAAACCGATTTCCACTTTGATTCTACCGCGTGTGTAATGCAGATTTAAGGGCACAATCGTATAACCGGCACGTTCGGTTTTACCGATTAATTTGTTGATTTCCGATTGTTTCAACAACAACTTACGCGGACGGACAGGATCGGGTTTTACGTGTGTCGAGGCAGTGGGCAATGCGGTAATGTGGCAGCCCACTAAATAAAATGCGTCTTTTTTCCAGTAGATATAGCTTTCTTTTAATTGTACGCGTGCAGCGCGGATGGCTTTGACTTCCCATCCTTCCAATACTATACCGGCTTCGATTTGGTCTTCGATAAAGAAATCGTGAAAGGCTTTTTTATTATTGGCAATACTCATTGTGCTGATTCTTTACAAACTTTTCAGACGGCCTATTTTATCAGGCATGCTTAAAAAATAAAACGGCAAATGGTTTTGAAACGTTTATTCGCTTAAAACATGGCGACGGTAAAAGCGGTCTATATCGGCAATGGCTTTTTCATCTTCAGGGCGCAAATCCAGTTTCAAATCGGCAAGGCGGATCAAGATTTGGTCTTCACGCTCGGCAACGGCGCAGCTGACCTCTCCTTCGCTGCGAAAATGACGGATAAGCTCGTCCAACTGGTTTAAAGCATTTTGATAAGATGAATTTTGATTCATAATTTTTGACCCAAACGCCCATAAAAAATGGCGGGAAACCCCGCCATGATTTTACGGCTTACGCCGCGCATTTGATTAAGCAGCTTGAATATTAGCAGCTTGTTTGCCTTTAGGGCCGGTGGTTACGTCGAAAGATACGCGTTGACCTTCTTTCAGGGTTTTGAAACCATCCATGTTGATCGCTGAGAAGTGAGCGAACAAATCTTCTCCACCTTCATCAGGAGTGATGAAACCAAAACCTTTAGCGTCGTTAAACCATTTTACGATACCGGTTGCCATTAGAAACTTCCTATACTTAAAAATTAACAAAATCAGCAAAACAAGGCATACAGCAAACTAAAACGTTCAGCGTTTCTCCCACGTATTGTATACGCGGTCGAGTGCCAACTTCTGCTTAACCGTCTTTTTACATTTGTTAAGACAAAACGTCAAGCTATGTTTTCAAAAAAGTGGGAAAATAGAAAAAAATTGTCGAAATACAACAGAAAACGGTTTACATTCTAAAACAGGCCGTCTGAAAACTGAAACCTAAGATTATGAACCATCCGAATACCGACCACCAGTCCGATACCCTGCTCAGCGATATCAACACACAGCCGCCGAAACGTTACGGCGTATTTTTATTGAACGACGATTACACCACCATGGAATTTGTCGTCGAAATCCTGACCGAAGTCTTTATGCTTGCACAGGAACAGGCAGTGGCCGTCATGCTGCTGGTGCACCACGAAGGCAAAGGCCTGTGCGGCACCTACACGCGCGATATTGCGCAGACCAAGCAGCATCAGGTCATGGAACGTGCTAAAGCTGAAGGGCATCCGCTCAAATGTATAGTCGAAGAGGTTTAAATCATGCTTTCACCCGAATTGGAACACATCCTGCAACTGCTCTATCGTGAAGCACGCAACGCCCGTTATGAGTTTATCAGCTTGGAACACCTGCTTTTGGTGCTGATAGAAGAAGATGCGGCTGTACCGAACGTCTTGAAACTGTGTGGTGCGGATTTAAAAATCCTGTCCGAGCAGCTTGCGGCCAGCGTTGCTGAAAACACGCCGCAAATTCCCGATCATCTTCTGGATACGGTCGAAACCCAGCCGACATTGGGCTTCCAACGCGTCATCCAACGGGCGATGGTGCATACCCAGTCTGCCGGCAAAGCCGCAGTAGAGCCTTTGGATATTTTGGTTGCCATGATGAGCGAATCCGAAAGCCATGCCGTTTATTTCCTCAAATTGCAATCCATTACGCGCTTCGAAGTCTTGCGTTGCATTGCCCATGGCTCGCCCGATGACGAAGATGGCAATGATTCAGACGGCCTGGGACGCGAGGGCGAAGAAGCGGAACAGAAAACCGGCTCCCTTTCCGACTACACCGTCAACCTCAACGCCGAAGTCAAAGCCGGCCGTATCGACCCTTTGATTGGTCGCAAACACGAAATGGAACGGCTGGTGCAAATCCTGTGCCGCCGCCGCAAAAACAATCCGCTTTTGGTCGGCGAGGCTGGCGTGGGCAAAACCGCACTGGCAGAAGGTTTGGCACACCAAATCGTCAACGGCGACATTCCCGACGCGCTTAAAGATGCCGAAGTGTACGCGTTGGATATGGGTTCGCTTTTGGCGGGTACAAAATACCGCGGCGACTTTGAAGCGCGGGTCAAATCCGTCTTGAAACAGCTCGAAAAAATCCCGCACGCGATTTTGTTTATCGACGAAATCCACACCATCATCGGCGCGGGCAGCACCGGCGGCGGCACAATGGATGCGTCCAACCTGCTCAAACCCGCGCTGGCGAAAGGCTCGCTGCGCTGCATCGGCGCGACCACTTACGACGAATACCGCACCATTTTCGACAAAGACCACGCCTTAAGCCGCCGCTTCCAAAAAATCGACGTGGTCGAACCCACCGTTTCCGAAACCGTGCAAATCCTGCGCGGCTTGAAGCCGATGTTCGAAGGCTTCCACCAAGTGCGCTACACGCAAGGCGCGCTCGAAGCCGCCGCCGAACTCTCCGCCCGCTACATCAACGAGCGTTTCCTGCCCGACAAAGCCATCGACGTAATGGACGAAGCAGGCGCTGCGCAAAGGATTCTGCCCAAATCCAAACAGAAAAAAGTCATCGGCAAAGCGCAAATCGAAACCGTCATCGCCAAAGTCGCACGGATTCCTGAAAAAACCGTGTCGCACGACGACAAACAAGTGCTGCAATTCCTCGGCCGCGATTTGAAAAACATGGTTTACGGTCAAGAAAACGCCATCGACGCGCTGGTTGCCGCCGTCAAAATGTCGCGCTCCGGCCTCGCCCTGCCCGACAAACCCATAGGCAGCTTCCTCTTCTCCGGTCCGACCGGCGTCGGCAAAACCGAAGTCGCCAAGCAGCTTGCCTACTCGATGGGCGTACCGCTGCAACGCTTCGACATGTCCGAATACATGGAGCCACACGCCGTATCGCGCCTTATCGGCGCGCCGCCGGGCTATGTCGGCTTCGAACAAGGTGGCCTTTTGACAGAAGCCGTCAACAAGCAGCCGCATTGCGTGTTGCTCTTGGACGAAATCGAAAAAGCCCACCCCGACATTTTCAACGTCCTCCTGCAAGTCATGGACGCAGGCAAACTGACCGACAACAACGGCAAGAGCGCCGATTTCCGCAACGTCATCCTGATTATGACCACCAATGCGGGCGCGGAAAGCCTCAGCCGCCCCAGCCTCGGCTTTACCGCCAAACGCGAACGCGGCGACGAAATGCAGGCGATCAACAAACTCTTCACGCCCGAATTCCGCAACCGCTTGGACGCAATTATCCCGTTTGCACCCTTGTCCGAACCCATCATCGTCAAAGTCGTGGACAAATTCCTGCTCCAGCTCGAACACCAGCTCCTCGACAAAAAAGTCGAAGCCGAATTCACGCCGGCATTGCACAAATATCTGGCGGAAAAAGGTTTCGATCCACAAATGGGTGCACGCCCAATGAACCGCCTGATTCAGGAAAAAATCCGCAAACCACTCGCCGACGAACTCCTGTTCGGAAAACTCGCCGACGGTGGCTTTGTGCTGATAGACTGGGATGCAGCAAAAGAAGAAGCCGTGTTGAAGTTTAAGAAAAGCAAGGTCAAACCTGAAGCAGAAACTGTTTAACCGGTTAAAAAATAAAAGGCCGTCTGAAATTTCAGACGGCCTTTTTATCTCAATCAAAAATCTGATTTACAAAACGGATTTAACAGTGGCAACCACATTGTCTACGGTAAAGCCGAATTCTTTGAACAGCAAGTCAGCAGGTGCAGACTCGCCGAAGCGGTTGATACCGACCACTGCACCGTTCAGTCCGACGTATTTGTACCAGCCGTCGGCGTGTCCGGCTTCTACGGCAACGCGCAGCAGGCCTTCGGGCAGGACGGCGGCTTTATAGGCGGTGTCTTGGCGGTCGAACACGTTGGTGGACGGCATGGAAACGACGCGCACGGCGATGTTTTGTGCGGCGAGGGCTTTTTGCGCTTCCAAAGCCAATCCAACCTCGGAACCGGTGGCAATGATGACGGCTTGCGCGTTGCCTTGGGCTTCGCTGATGACATAGCCGCCGCGTTTGATGTCGTTCAGCTGTTGCTCATCACGCGCTTGGAATTTCAGGTTTTGACGGCTGAAAATCAAGCTGGACGGATGATCGGCCGCTTTAACGGCTTCAGACCACGCTACCAAAGATTCAACGGTATCGCATGGACGCCATACATCCATATTCGGAATCAGGCGCAGAGTGGCAGTTTGTTCGATAGGTTGGTGGGTCGGGCCGTCTTCGCCCAAACCGATGGAATCGTGGGTGAACACAAATACAGGGTTGATTTTCATCAGTGAAGCCATACGCAGGGCGTTGCGTTCGTACTCGCTGAACATCAGGAAAGTCGCGCCGAATGGTTTAACACCGCCATGCAGGGTAAGGCCGTTCATGATTGCGCCCATGCCGAACTCGCGCACACCGTAGTGAATATAGTTGCCGCCGTGTTCGCGGGTAACGGAAACGCTGTTTGACCAGTCAGTCAGGTTAGACGGGGTCAAGTCGGCAGAACCGCCCACCAATTCAGGCAGCTCTTTTGCCAAGATTTCGATGCTGTTTTGGCTGGCTTTACGGGTGGCGATGGTTTCTGCTTTGACACACACTTCTTTCAATGCGGCTTGAACATAAGCATCGAAGTTTTCAGGCAGTTTTTTATCCATGCGGCGCACGAATTCTGCAGCCTCTGCAGGATATTTGGCTTGATATTGAGCGAAGAGTTCGTTCCATTCGGCCTCAAGTTTCGCGCCTTTTTCTTTTGCATCCCATGCAGCATAGATTTCTTGAGGGATTTCAAACGCAGGATAATCCCAACCCAAATGTTTGCGCGTGGCTTCGATCTCGTCCGCACCCAAAGGCGCACCGTGGGTTTTATGGCTGCCTTCTTTGTTGGCACTGCCTTTACCGATTAAGGTTTTGCAGCAAATCAGGGAAGGTTTGCCGGTTTCGGCTTTGGCCGCTTCAATGGCCGTCTGAATGGCATCAGTATCATGACCGTTTACATTTGGAATCACATGCCAGCCGTAGCTTTCAAAACGTTGCGGAATGTTTTCGGTAAACCAACCGTCCACTTTACCATCGATGGAAATATTGTTGTCATCATATAAAACAATCAGTTTACCCAAGCCCAAAGTACCGGCAAGTGAGCAGGCTTCATGCGATACGCCTTCCATCAGGCAGCCGTCGCCCATGAAGACGTAGGTGTGGTGGTCAACGATATTCAAACCGTCTTTATTGAATTCGGCAGCCAGGATTTTTTCGGCCAAAGCCATGCCCACAGCGTTGGCAATACCTTGTCCCAATGGGCCGGTTGTGGTTTCCACGCCGTCAGTGTAGCCATATTCAGGATGGCCGGGGGTTTTGCTGTGCAGTTGGCGGAAGTTTTTCAGATCATCAATGCCCAGCTTGTAGCCGGTCAGGTGCAGCAGGCTGTACAACAGCATGGACGCGTGGCCGTTGGAGAGGACGAAGCGGTCGCGGTTGTAGAATTTGGGGTTGGCGGGATTGTGATTGAGGAATTTCGTCCACAATGTTTCCGCCATTTCCGCCATACCCATAGGCGCGCCGGGGTGGCCGGAATTGGCTTTTTGAACGGCATCGGCCGAGAGGAAGCGGATTGCGTTTGCCAGTTGAGACATGGTTTGACCTTCCTTGGACAAGATTGGAAATATGAGAAAAGTGTGCCGATTATCGCCTGAATCAGCCGTGCTTTCAAGAATAGCCTTTGATATTTGCATTGTCAGACGGCATGATTTCCAATAAGCCGTCTGAAACGGACGGGATAGATGATATTAACTGTTATTTCGTTTTGAAACAGTATGTTGTAAATTTTTTATCGGATAAATAGGAAATCACTATAAGTATAAACCTACGCTTATTCCGTAAGTCTTTGAATACTGCTCTTTTCAGACGGCCTTGTATGAGGCAGGAGTACCGCAACTATTGTTAAGGCCAAACCCTGCTTTTGCTTTGCATAGAGCCAAATGTTATGATTTTATATGCACGTCCAAGGCCGTCTGAAAATACTCGCATCAAACTACTACCATGACAAAAGGCTTGTGTGCACTTCGATTAAGGAACACTGATTATGTCACCCGAAAACCAAGCGGAAAACACCACACACTCAACAGAAAAAACGGCAAAAGCCACTCCGCCCAAACCTTCCAAACCAAAATCCAGCGTAATTCAAATTCATCCCGAAGGCGAACGCATCCATCCGAAAAAAGCAGAAGGACGCTTTGCCAAACTGCGTATTGCCGCCGTATTGGCGACCCAGTTTGTATTTTACGTAATTCCATGGTTTAACTGGAGTAACCGTCAGGCAGTTTTATTTGATATTCCTGACCGTCATTTTTTCATTTTTGGCCTGTCACTGGGCATGGGCGATTTGATTTACCTTGCCTTGCTGTTGATGATTTGTGCTTTCGGACTGTTTTGGTGGACAACCATTGCCGGTCGTTTGTGGTGCGGCTATTCTTGCCCGCAAACGGTTTACACCGAAATCATGCTTTGGATCGACAACTTGGTTGAAGGCGACCGCAACAAACGTTTAAAACTGGAAAAATCGCCTTGGAACTTTACTAAAATCCGCATTAAAGTCACCAAATACCTACTGATTTTCCTTGTCTGTGCATGGACAGGTATAACTTTTGCAGGCTGGTTTGTCCCTATCCGCCAGTTTGTTCCCGATTTATTCACCGGAGCAGCAGGCGGCGGCGCAATGTTTGCTGCAGCGTTTTATGGATTCATGACCTTCTTCTTTGCCCACATTATGCGCGAAAAAGTGTGCCTGCATATGTGCCCATATGCACGCTTCCAAAGTGCAATGTTTGACAAAGACACGCTGATTATTTCCTACGATACCGAACGCGGCGAACCTCGCGGTGCACGCAAAAAAACCGCCAACAAAGAAGACAGCGGCTTGGGCGACTGCATCAACTGCACCATGTGTGTACAAGTCTGCCCCGTCGGTATCGACATCCGCGACGGTCTGCAATACCAATGCATCGGTTGTGCAGCCTGTATCGATGCTTGTGATGAAATCATGGACAAAATGGGTTATCCGCGTGGCCTGATCCGTTATACCACCGAAGGCGCAATGGAGCATGAATACCCTGAAAGCGACATCAAAAAACGCCTGAAACGCCCTCGCGTTGCAGGTTATGGTGCAGTATTGTTTGTGGTTATTATTGCTTTCTTAACCGGTATTGCCACCCGTAAAATGGTCGAAGTGGATATTCTGAAAGACCGTGGCGTGATGGTTCGTGAAAACAGCCAAGGCTGGTTGGAAAATGCCTACAACCTGCGCATTATTAATAAGAGTGAACATGAACAGACCGTTACTGCAACAGTCAAAGGTTTTGATGATATCGCCTTGACCGGCTTGCCAGAAAACGGTATTAAAATTGCGCCACGCGAAACCGTGACCATTCCGGTTCAAGTGTCCACTATCCCCGAGTACGCCGAAAAAGGCAGCCAGCCGATTGAATTCACTTTCGCATATCGTGAAACCAATGCCGCTGATGCCGAACCGACTGTCTTGAATGAAAAAGCAACCTTTATTGGAGAATAACAACGGTGTCCAAACCCAATCCCACTAAGCCTTGGTATAAACACATTTGGCCTTGGGTGCTGATGGCAGGTCCAATCTTTGTCGTTATCGCCAGCGTGTCTATGTTCTTCGTCGCAAAAGAACATACGACAGACTTGGTTTCCGACGATTACTATAAAGACGGCAAACACATCGAAATCCAGCTTCACCGCGATGAAGAAGCCGTTAAAAGGCAGATTCAAGTGCAGGTTTTAATCAGTCCGGATATGAATGCCGCCAAAGTATTCGTCAGTGGACAATTCGATCCCAAACAGCCATTAAACCTGCTGCTGATGCACCCGACACGCAAAGCTGACGACCAAACCGTCAAGCTGCGCGCCGTAACGTCCGAACCACAAAACGGCCGCATGGAATACGAAGCCATTTTCAAACCTCTCCATCAAACCAACCATTGGTATTTACGAGTTGAAGATACCTCAGGCGTGTGGCGTGTTGAAAACAAATGGATAGTCAGCCAAGGCAATGCAGTCAATCTGACGCCTATGGACAAATTGTTCAACAACGGCAAACAAGCTGCTTCAGAAGAACAATAAATCCCATACTCAGGCCGTCTGAAACTTTCAGACGGCCTGAACATCTTTTTATCCTCTATCATTCTTTAAAATATGATTTTTTCCAATTGGCGCAGACTGACCAAAAACGAAGTCCGTATGGCAAAACAGGTTTTTTCCGACGGTATAGACTTCAATCGCATTAAAATATATCGCGGCATCCCCTTCCTGCCCAACCCTAATACCGCTATTGCCCCCAATGGAAATATATATTTCCCGCTCAAACACTGCCCTGATGATTTCACTCAAGCCGGCATCGCTTACAAAATCTGGCTGATTCATGAGCTGACACACGTCTGGCAACACCAGCGCGGTCACAAAGTTTGGTTATCCGGTTTATTCATTATGCTCAAAGGCGGATATAGGAAACACAAAGCTTACGCCTATCCCATGCCTTTGCCTCACTTCAACCAACTCAATATCGAGCAGCAAGCCGACCTCGTTGCCCACTATTTTGCATCCACTTACCTGCCCAAAAATATTTACACCCCTCAACAACCCATTTTTCAGACAGCCTTAACAGACTTTCTTCACAACCCGCATAACAAAGCCCTATGCCCACGTTACTTGTCGGCAAAAAACAACACTCAAAAAAGCCCAACGAGCAAATAAGCTATAATGGACAATCCGACACATCATCCAAAAGGTCCCCAACCATGCCTTGGAACATACCTATTTTACTTACCTGGATGCGCGTCCTATTAATCCCCGTGTTCACCATCCTATTCTATTTACCGAACACATGGATTCAACCACAAACCGTCAATTGGACAGCCGCCATCATCTTTGCACTTGCAGCTATTACAGACTGGTTTGACGGCTTTTTGGCACGTCGCTGGAAACAAACCTCCGACTTTGGCGCATTCCTCGATCCCGTTGCCGACAAACTTATGGTTGCCGTTGCCCTACTCCTGCTCGTCAGCCTTGGCAGAACATACGCCATCTTCGCCATGATTATTATCGGCCGAGAAATCACCATTTCCGCCCTACGCGAATGGATGGCACAAATGGGAAAACGCGGCAGCGTTGCAGTAGCCACTATCGGCAAATTCAAAACCACTGCCCAAATGATCGCCATCTTCCTTTTGCTTATCGGCACGGACAAATATAACGACCCTTTCTATCTCATTGGTAACATATTGATGTTTATAGCATCTGTATTGACCATCTGGTCCATGTGCTACTACCTGAAAATGGCGTGGAAAGAATTCAAATAAAATTTTTAAAAAAATAAAAACAAAACACTTGACGCACACGATTAAATCCATAATAATTGCGTCTTCTTCGATATACGAAGCAACAAATATCAGAGCGGGAATAGCTCAGTTGGTAGAGCGCAACCTTGCCAAGGTTGAGGTCGCGAGTTCGAGACTCGTTTCCCGCTCCAGTTTAATTTCAGATGCACTCAAATGCGGGAATAGCTCAGTTGGTAGAGCGCAACCTTGCCAAGGTTGAGGTCGCGAGTTCGAGACTCGTTTCCCGCTCCATTAAATCATGCATCCGAATACGCGGGAATAGCTCAGTTGGTAGAGCGCAACCTTGCCAAGGTTGAGGTCGCGAGTTCGAGACTCGTTTCCCGCTCCAGTTTCAATACTACAAACACTCCAAAGTAGTTTATTTGGCGAGATAGCAAAGTGGTTATGCAGCGGATTGCAAATCCGTCTACGCCGGTTCGATTCCGACTCTCGCCTCCATCCATTTCATGGCGGGGTGGCAGAGTGTTTATGCTATAAGGGGTGCAACCCTTATACAGGCCGGTTCAAATCCGCGCCCCCGCCACCAATCTCTCAATTTATTGTCTACGCCCGGGTGGTGAAATAGGTAGACACAACGGACTTAAAATCCGTCGGCCCTAAACCGGCCGTGCCGGTTCGATTCCGGCTCCGGGCACCATTTACCGCTTTTAAGCGGTTATTTTTTTGTCTATTCCAATCTCAAACCATCAATTAAAAAACATAAATATAAATAGACTAAAAAACTTCCAGTCATTTTTATTTTACTGGTTATAGCATCGTCTCATTTCATCTATTCACACCTAAATACCTCAACAGCTTTTACAAATACTCCAACAGATACACTTCTACCCTAATGAGACCTTTGCAAAATTCCTTTTCCCCAACAGCCGAAACCCAAACACAGGTTTTCGGCTGTTTCTCTCCCCCAATACCTCCTGATTTTACCCAAATACCCCCTTAATCCTCCTCGGATACCTGATAATCAGGCATCCGGGCTGCTTTTTAGGCGGCAGCGGGCGCACTTAGCCTGTTGGCCGCTTTCAACAGGTTCAAACACATCGCCTTCAGATGGCTTTGCGCACTCACTTTGAGCAGACCAAAATAGGCTGCCCGGGCATAGCGGAATTTACGGTGCAGCGTACCGAAGCTTTGTTCGACCACATAACGGGTTTTCGATAAATACTGGTTACGCTTCGTTTGATTTTCCGTCAGCGGACGGTTGCGGCAGGCTTTGCGCATAATGCCGTCCAGTAACTGATGTTCTTTCAGATGCTGCCGGTTTTCCTTACTGTCGTAGCCTTTGTCGGCATAGACGGTCGTATCTTCGGCTATCCCTTCCAGCAAAGGCAACAGGTATTTGCACTCATGGGTATTGGCGGGGGTAATGTGCAGTTTCTCGATATAGCCTTCCGCATCGGTACGGGTATGTTGTTTGTAACCGAGTCTGTAGAGGCCGTTTTTCTTTGTCCAACGGGCATCTCTGTCTTTACTCGGTGTGGTTTGGCCGCTGACTTGTCCTTCTTCATTAACTTCTATGGCCTGACGCTGTTTGCTGCCGGCGGTCTGAATAATGGTGGTGTCAATGACGGCGGCGGATGCTTTCTCTACTTTTAGGTTTTTTTCGGTCAGTTGGCGGTTAATCAGTTCCAGTAATTCGGACAGGTTGTCGTCTTGCTTCAGCCGGTTGTGGTAGCGGCATAAGGTGCTGTAATCGGGGATGCTCAACTCGTCGAAACGGCAAAACAGGTTGAAATCGATGCGGGTAATAAGGCTGTGTTCGAGTTCGGGATCGGAGAGGCTGTGCCATTGTCCGAGCAGGACGGCTTTGAACATGGACAACAGGGGATAGGCGGGACGGCCGCGGTGGTCTCGGAGGTAACGGATTCTTTGACGGTTCAGGTATTGTTCGATCGGCTGCCAATCAATCACTTGATCCAACTTCAATAGTGGGAAGCGGTCGATGTGTTTGGCAATCATGGCTTGTGCGGTTTGCCGGAAGAAGGTACTCATGAGAAATCCCCTAAATGTCTTGGTGGGAATTTAGGGGATTTGGGGGAATTTTGCAAGGGTCTCCTATTGCCTTGACGCACGGCTGCTTAGATCAAAACTTCATCTCTAAAGTAAGAGTGTAATTTCGTCCCGGTGCGGCGTAGCGGTTATACCTGCCGACATTATTGTGCCTATTGACCGCTCCTTCGGCGGTCTGCCTCACAGACTCCCAAGTGGTATACCGGTAGTTGAAGAGGTTATACACGCCTGCGCGCAGGGTCAGGTGTTTCTTGATATTGTAATATCCGGAAACATCCGTAACATACCAAGGCCGCGTCCGCCGTGATGCTGCTTTTTTAGCATTGGCATTACCGTTCAACAGCGCCTGGCTGCCGAGCAGTTCGTCAACAGATTTTGCCTTGGAATAAGTAAACATCGTATTGATGCCCCATATTCCGTCAGGATGGTCGTAACCCAAACCCAATACATATCGTGAAGGTTGGACGGCATCAAAGAGGTATGAAGTTACAAACGTCCTGTCGGCGCGTATATCGGCATCTTTGACCTTGATACGGTTATAGGCAAGCGTGGAATACAACCCGTCCGGCAACCCGCCCCATACACCGTGCCAATCGATTTTACCCAAAATATTGATACCGGCTATCCGTGCATTTTGAGCATTTCGGTATCCGGGGTCGCCAGAAGCCGAAGTTTGCCCGTTTTGAGTTCGGGTTTCATAACCGAATGCAATCAGGTCGCGATAGGCATTGTTGAAATAGCTGGCTTCCAAATTGCCGAAGTCCCCTTTAAATACAATACCTGCCTCTCTATTAAAGGATTTTTCCGGTTTCAGATCCAACGTTTTCAAAGACTCCCCGGCTCTCCAGCCGTACATTTCGGCAAACGACGGCAGACGGAAGCCCGTAGAAGCGCGATAAGTCAAATCCATCCAGGTGAAAGGTTTGAGGACTACGCCTGCGTTCCAAGAAAGGTTGCGGTGAGTACCGGTAGAGACACTATTATCTTCCGAATGCGTACTGCGGTAATCGTAACGTATGCCTGCTCCGACATCTGCCCACCTGCCCAAACGGACATTGTCTTGAACGGCTGCATAATAACCGTTGCCGCTGATATTCCTCGGTGTGCAGTCTGTATAGGTGTTATTGCCGAAACGGCATATCGGCGATGTATTGACCGTGGTCTTGCCGATAGACACCCAATACGGTTTGCCTTGGCTTCCGTTGGGCGACTGCGCCCCTTCCGGAGTTTTCGATCCATATGCCTGAACTGCGTTTTGCAGATAATAATCGCTGTGGGACAATTGCGACTTAAAGCGGTCGTACCCTAGATTGATACTCAAATTGTGACGGATTTTGGCCGTATCAAATGCCTTTTTAAATACTGCTTGGAACAGGTTTCGGCTTTCTTCATAAATCATCCGGTCGGATTTATAGAAGGAATACGGTTTATTGCCGTCGGGACGGCAATTTTTATCCGAACCGTCGTGAGAGCAATGCGTCTGCTGCAAATGGTTGTCCAAATCTATACCTTGCCGGTCATAAGAAAGTCGGGCGTAATCGGCCCAGGTATCCTTGTCAGCATTATGGTAAACATATTCGACCCCGTAGCGGTTTTTAGTATGGCGTTCATCATAAAACACGCCGGTACCGTAACCGATACCCTGCAATGTACCGCTCTCTCCCTGAACAAACAGCCTTTCGGCCTTATTATTGCCCGAATATTTGCCAAAGCCGCTCGGCGTACCGTTTCTCCGGACACTTTCATTCAGATCGGCCTCGGTAAAATAGGCAGGAACAGTCATATCCCGTGTATCAAAGGTCTGCTGCGTACGTTCAAGAACGGCTCCGACATAATGGCGGTTGTCCAAATGCCAACCCGGTCGGAACAACCATGATTGGCTGCCATACTCAAGCGGGTCCGCAAGGAAGCGGCTGGGGCCGGTATAATCCTGCGTGCTGACGGTTTTGCGCTCATCTTTGGCCAAAGCATCTTTTTTCGCATTGTCTTTACAGGCCGCATATCCATTGGGGCATTCTTCTTCGACAATGAAATTTGCGTACGTATTGGTATCCTCGACCGGCATCAGCCGGTTGAAGCTCTGCACACCCTTGCCGGCATCTTTATGCGCATGGATTTCCTGACCCCGCCGTTTGGTATAAATAAGGAGGGCTTCCGCGCCGTCGCCGCTGCGTCCGGCAAGCGCAAGGGACTGTGTCAGGGCATGGTCTTTTCCAGAATAGGCAGTTTTACTCTGAATGCCCCACTGTTTTCCCTCTCCGATAATGTCGGCTGCGGTTTTGGTTTGAAATGCGACCGAACCTGCCAATGCGCCGTTTCCGTATTCTGATGAATTCGAACCCTTGCTGATTTCGACAGCCTTGACGTTTTCATACTCGATTTCATTGATCGCGCCGCTGCTGCCTGCCGTCCTCGTCCCGCCCAATGCCGCCTGCGCGGTGTAAGACTGTATTTGCGAAACGCCGTCCACCGTTAAGGAAACGCGGTTTTTATCCATGCCGCGTATTGAATAGCCGGAACTTGCGCCCCGACCCTGTTCGACCACGGCAATACCCGGATCGTAACGGGTCAGATCTCGGATATTCAAAACCTGTTCTTTGCTTAGCGTCTCGGAAGATTTGACCAGTTTGCCCAGCCCGGTTACTTCGTTATCACGGCGGGTTTTCTGTTTTTTGGCTTTTACCTGTATGGTATCCAACTGTTTTTCCTGTGCTTGTCCGGCTTGCACATTTTCTGCATAAGCGGGCAGCGCAGTCATTAAAGACAGGCATAAAATATTGAATCGGAACAAATGTTGCTGTTGCATAGTGTTTCCCTAATCTTCGCTTTCAGACGGCATCGGAAGGAACGGTGCCGTCTGAAGCCTTATTTTCGATTGTTCGGCAGCCGTGCTTATTGCACAAGCTGTTGGCGTTTCGCACCAAATACCACTGCCGCCTTGCCGTTTTCTCCCCCCAATGTGTTTCCGGAGAACGATCCGCCCATCTCAATGGCGTTTTTGCCGTAGAAGCCACCGGATACATCCGCCTGAATGTGCGTATAGACCGGATCGATGGTACTTTTTGGATCCAATGCAAAGCCTTTTTCACCGGTTTTCGCCACACCTGAAAAACCGTTGCCCTGAATCTGGGCAGTGATGGTGAATGCAGGGTCAATGCGATCTTTCGCCGTCAGCATACCGTTGAGGGTTTTCTTGGCAAAATTCACGTCAAACTCTGCCCTATTACCACTTTCCTGATTGGAGGCTTCGCCGCTCCAGCTCGTACCGTTAACAATATATCCGTACCAAGTGCCGCGATATTTGGCGTTTGCCTCCGTCCTTGCCGCCACATCGGATACCGGAGTGCGGACACCTTGCAGGAACATATCGTCTTTATTTTCTTTTGACAGCTTCCCAAAACTCATGTAATCCAAGTTGGAACAACACACCGTTGCCTTCACGCCGTTTTGCTCAATCCCGTGTTGAAATGCCGCCTTATTGCCCTCAGACGGCAGCAGTGAAAGCTCCACGCCGTCAATCAGCAGTTTGGCCACGTTGCCGAAGCTGTCTATCTGTTTTTTCACAAAATCCGCACCGATGCGGTAAGCGTCCATAAAGGTTTCAGCCAATGGTTTTTCTGCACCGTCTTTCTGTTTCGCGCTGAATACGGCAAGCACTTTCTTATCTTTTGCCAAAAACTTACCGCCCAACTCGTCGCCCTGAGGCCCGTAGAAACCACCTTCCAGACTGTCAGAATCAGAAACGAAGGGATGACCGTTCCCAGTATCTTTATCCGCGGCCAACGCCTTACCTTTGAAGCGGTTGCCGTGCAGGTTAGCCTGAATGTCGTACCGTTTAATTTGTTTGGTTTTATTTTCGGTTTCGTTATGGGTAATCCGGTTATTGCGGTAGAGCGCGCCGGTCATGGTCTTGGCGGCGAAGTCCACCTTAAACTCGCTGGTCAGCCCGAAATCGGTCTGACCTTCCGGTGCCTCGCTTTCATTGCGCAACACATCCGCTTCCTCGGCAGACAAAGCCCCGTACCTATCCCCCGCTGGCGGACTACCCAACTGGGGAAACTTCTGTTTTCCCTTGGCATCGGTTACATAATCCCAAGTACCTTTATAAATCGCCTTGCCCGTCGGCAGAGCTTGGGAAGGATTACTGCCTTTGTAGAAAAGGTAGCCGTCCGGACCGAAAAGGGCGATATCGTTTTTGAGATCGATTTTATTGGCACCGTTGCGGTAGATATAGCCCGAGCCGACATACTTGAAAGCCGTGTATCCTTCCACACGGCTTTTGCCGTCGCCCGTTGTGATGGATTCGTTCAGCGTACCCTTATCCATCGCAAAAATCTCATTCTTTTGGCGAAACTCACCCGGCTCACCCGCACCTAATTTCTCCCAATCCGCTTCTGATAATGCCTTATGATCTTCTTTATTTTTGTACCAGTTCCGACGCGGTATTTTGGCTGCAAAACCGTAAGCAGAACGTTCGTTTTCCGCCGCCTGCGCCTCATCGGGTTTTGCCGGTTTTTCGGTCTGTTCGTCTTGATATTTCGGTGCTTCGGGCTGCGGGTTGTGCGGTTTCGTTTCCACGCTGTCCAAATCGAAACTGCCGCCGCCCGCGCAGGCAGAAAGCAGCAGCACAGGCAGGATGCCGGCTGCTTGGGCAATAAGTGATTTTTTCATATTAACTTTTTTAAAAATGATAATAGTTTGTATTGTATTAAATTAAAATGTAATTCGCAAACATTTTCTGACGTACTTTCACAAAAAAACACCCGCACATCCTTACTTCGGATATGCGGGTGCTTGAGCAAACCTTGCCTAACCCAAAGACACCATTTCAATCTGCTCCATCGTCCTACCCAAGAAACGCTCGCCGATGGTTCTGAATTTCAAAGGAATATCGCTGACGTAAAAACGGTAGTCGGGATTGTTGTTGTCGGTATTGAGTAATCCCTCCTGCGCAAGGACGCGTGCGGTTTCTTCGGCAGTCGTAATCGCGGAATCGACCAGCGCGACATTGTGCGCCTCCCTGCCGATTAAGGGCTTAAGCAAGGGAAAGTGCGTGCAGCCCAACACCAGCGTATCGATGCCGTCTGCAAGCAATGGTTTGAGGTATTCGCATACGGTCAGGCGGGTAACTTCGTGTTCCAACCAGCCCTCTTCCACCAAAGGGACGAGCAGCGGCGCAGCCTGCGTGCGGACGAGCGTATCAGGTGTAGGAAAACGTCGCGTTGTTTACACCACAGGTTGAGAAAAATAAGCCTGCAAGACCTCAAACGGCGTATCGCCGTTCAAACTGCGGTGCGGCTTCACAGTGTTATAGAAATTAACAAAGCGGCACAACTCCTTTCGCCGGTGTTCCGGACTGTCAAACAACTGTTTCTCATGCCACATCTCCATCAGGGTACGGATAACCCATTCCGCCTTACCGTTGGTCTGCGGACGGGCAACCCGGGTAAACTTTTGACCAATCCCGTTCTCATACTCCAGTAGATACACTTCTACCCTAATGAAAACTTAGTTTTAAAAAACGTTATTTCCATTTTTATCGAATAAAGGCAAATTTATAATTTTAAAATCTCCCAAAATGATGAGGCCGTCTGAAAATTCTTTTTCAGACGGCCTCATCATTTAAGCAAAAGGAATTAAACCAAGTTCTCCAGCATCCATTTAACGTAACGGCTGACACCTTGTTTTACATCCAAGAATTCTTCTTTATACCCGGCTTCGCGCAGCTTGGTGATGTCGGCTTGGGTAAAGCTTTGGTATTTGCCTTTGAGCGCGTCGGGAAATGGGATGTAGCGGATAAGTTCTTCTTCTACCAGCTCTTTCAAGCTCATTTCAGGTTTGCCTTCGGCGGCGCGGCAGGCGTTGACGGTGGCGGCGGCGAGTTCGTTGAACTGTTGGCTGCGGCCGGTGCCGAGGTTGTAGATGCCGGAAAGTTCGGGATGGTCGAAGAAGTAGAGGTTGACTTTGGCGACATCTTCGACGCTGACGAAGTCGCGGGTTTGTTCGCCGTTGCCGTAGCCGTCGTTTGAACCGAACAGGTTGACGTAACCGTGTTCGCGGTATTGGTGGAAATGGTGGAAGGCAACGGATGCCATTCGGCCTTTGTGTTGTTCGTGTTGTCCGTAAACGTTGAAGTAGCGGAAGCCGACAACTTGGGCGGTCAAGCCTTCTTTCATGCGGCGGCGCAATACTTGGTCAAACAGGAATTTGGAGTAGCCGTACACGTTGAGCGGTTTTTCCAGTTCGCGCTCTTCGCGGAAGATTTCGCCTTTGCCGTACACGGCGGCACTGGAAGCATAAAGGAAAGGGATGCGTTCGTCCTGACACCAGTCCAGCAAATCCAGCGTGTACTGGTAGTTGTTTTCCATCATATACAAACCATCGTGGTTCATGGTATCGGAACACGCGCCTTGGTGGAACACGGCTTCGATATTTTGATAAGGTAAAATGTGCTCCCTCACTTGGCGGATGAATTCGTGTTTGTCGAGATAATGGGCGATTTCGCACTCGGCAAGGTTTTTGAATTTTTCGCCTTTTGTCAGATTATCGACGGCAACAATGTCGGTAATACCGCGCTGGTTAAGTGCTTTGACGATGTTGCTGCCGATAAAGCCGGCCGCGCCTGTTACGATGATGGTCATATTGGGTTTCCTTTGTTTTGACTTTTCAGACGGCGTTGGAAAACACCCTGCCGCCCGGAAATAAAAATTTGTTGCCTCAATGATTTGCCTATACCGGCTTCAGACGGCGTTTAAACTTTTGAGGCCGTCTGAAACAGCAATTACTGCTCTTCCAATGCCTTGTTCAACTCGTCAAACGAGCAGACCGCCGTACCGAGTTTCGCCACGACAACCCCTGCCGCAGTATTGGCAAGGTGCATGGCTTCAGGCATCGTGCAGCCTGCCGCCAGCCCCAAGCCCATTCCGGCAATAACGGTGTCGCCTGCACCGGATACGTCGTAAACTTCTTGGGCGCGGGTGGGCTGGTAAATGGGTTCGCCTTCGCTGAACAAGGTCATGCCTTCTTCGCTTCGGGTCAGTAAAACGGCGGTCAAGTCGAGGTGGCGGCGCAGGTTTTGGGCTTTTTCGGTCAAATCATTTTCGTTTTTCCAACTGCCGACCACTTCTTTCAATTCGGCGCGGTTGGGCGTAATCAGTGTGGCGCCGGCGTATTTTTCGTAATCGTCGCCTTTGGGGTCGATTAATACAGTTTTGCCCGCGTGTTTCGCCCAATCGATCATATCGGAGATGTGCAACAGGCCGCCTTTGCCGTAGTCTGAAAAAATGATTGCGTCGTATTCGGGCAAGATTTCGCGGTATTTCCGCTTGATTTGCTCCAACACTTCGCGGTTGGGATGTTCTTCAAAATCAAGGCGGATAAGCTGCTGGTTGCGGGCGATGACGCGCAGTTTGACGGTGGTGGCGATTTGTTTGTCGCGCATCAGATAGGAGGTAACGCCGTCCTGCACCATCAGCGCGTCGAGCGCGTCGGCGGCTTCGTCGTCGCCGGTTACCGACAACAGCCCTGCCCTGCCGCCCAACGAAGCGATGTTGCGCGCGACGTTCGCCGCTCCGCCCGCCCGTTGGTCGATACGTCCGATTTTCGCCACCGGCACAGGTGCTTCGGGCGAAATTCGGGACACGTCGCCGAACCAATAGCGGTCGAGCATCACGTCGCCGACAACCAGGACTTTGGCTTGCGCGAAACGGGATTTGAGGGTTTCTTGTTGAAACTTGGCGGGCATTTTATGCACTCCAAAATAAGTTATTTTTTGTGTGTGAAAACTTCACTGTATTCTCAGTAATTATCTGACAAATTTACTGATTAATAATAAAATCCGGCTTTTTATTATTCTTCAAAGTCAAAAGGAGACCAATCGGTAACAGGTGAAAAGTAATCCTCTCCTTCTTTTTTCTCAAAAACACTGCCTATATCCGCCCAAAACAGCTCCCCAACATCTGCTTGATAATGAGTAAGCCGCGTCAAACTATGAAAGGAGAAGTTATCAGGGTTATTCGAGTATTCATCATCTTCTGTTCCGGAAAATACCCGCCATCCGCTATCAAATGGTAAATCCCCTTGATGTTCCCGATACATAAATTTAATAGGAAGCCCCTCTTCGACAATTTTATGCGACACAATCGCATACCATCCGACAGGGGTATCCTTTACAAGCAAATCATCTTCCGGAAAGGCATCATAATCAAAAATATTGCTCACATCTGAACCACATTGAGACATTGGATAAATTCCTTTCTAAGCTGAAATTTTCTGGTTATTTATCTACCGTATCAAAGTGAGGCAGTTTCTTTGAACAGCATCAAACTTGTTGATGTTTAAGCATTTGCCACGCGGTTCACTTCGCGCAATACGGCTACCGGATCGGCGGCTTGGGTAACGGGGCGGCCCATCACCAGATAAGTCGAACCTGCCGCCAAGGCTTCGGCCGGTGTCATAATGCGGCGTTGGTCGTCGTTGTTGCCGGCAACGTCCAAGCGGATGCCGGGCGTGACCAAGACAAAATCCTGCCCCAATTCGCGGCGCAGCGGCGCGGCTTCTTGGGCGGAACAGACCACGCCGTCCAAGCCCGAACTTTGCGCCAGTTTCGCCAAACGGATGACTTGTTCTTCAGGGGCGATGTTCAAACCGATTTCCGCCAAATCGCTTTGCTCCATACTGGTCAACACGGTTACGCCGATCAAGAGCGGCTTCGTGCCGTATCCGGCAACGGCTTCGGCGGCGGCTTCCATCATACGGCGGCCGCCTGAGGCATGCATATCGACCATCCACACGCCCATGTCGGCGGCAACTTTGCAGGCTTGCGCGACGGTGTGGGGAATATCGTGGTATTTCAAATCGAGGAAAAGTTTGAAACCTTGATTGATTAAGCTTTCCGCCAAATTGCGCCCGGTTGCGGTAAACAGCTCTTTGCCGATTTTGATTTGACACAATGTCGGGTCAAGATTGCGGACAAATCCGAGCGTGTCTTTTTCGTTGGCAAAATCAAGGGCGACGATGACGGGGGTGCGTTGTTGCGGAGTTTGGAAATCGGAGATCAAGGGATTCATAAGATGCCTGCGGATAAACGGTTATAGCTTCGATTTTAACAGCTTTTGTACACAAAAGGCCGTCTGAAAATATTTTTTCAGACGGCCTCATGATTTTACTTTGGCAAAACTTATTTGCCCAAACCTTTCAATACTTCTGCTTTCACGGCTTCTACTGCTTGGGTACCGTCGACTTTGATGTATTTAGGCGCGTGTTCACCTTCCAGTTTGCTGTAAAAATCGACCAGCACTTCGGTTTGCTCGTGGTAAACGGCAAGGCGTTTTTTCACGGTTTCTTCTTTGTCGTCGTCGCGCTGAATCAAATCTTCGCCGGTTACGTCGTCTTTGCCTTCGACCTTGGGCGGATTGTAGGTAACGTGGTAAGTACGGCCGGAAGCCAAATGCACGCGGCGGCCGCTCATGCGGTCGACAATCACGCTGTCGGGTACGTCGATTTCAACCACGGCATCCAAATCCACACCTGCTTCAACTATGGCTTCGGCTTGTGCCAATGTGCGTGGGAAACCGTCAAACAGGAAACCGTTTTTGCAGTCGTCTTGGGCAATGCGCTCTTTAACCATGCCGATGATGATGTCATCGCGTACCAAACCACCTTCATCAATGATTTTTTTTGCTTCCAAACCCAGCGGAGTGCCTGCTTTGATGGCAGCGCGGAGCATATCGCCGGTAGAGATTTGAGGAATGCCGAATGCAGCAGTGATGAATTGAGCCTGTGTGCCTTTGCCGGCGCCTGGTGCGCCCAACAATAATACTTTCATGATGAGTCCTTTTGGTTGACGGATTTAATGTTCAGATAATTTTACACGGCTTGTGTTTATCGTTCAAAACTTCAGACGGCCTCTTTCGGGCCGAAATGCTTCCATGCATCGTCGCGCATTTCGATAAACCATGAGTCTTCGGGGAATCGCTCTATCGCGTCTTTCAAAGTAGAAAGCAAGTTTTGCGATAAGGCTTTCGCCAAATATTCTTCCTCATTGGCTTCGGCTGCTTTGTCAGGCTGCTGCGCCAGACCGATTGCACGGGTTTGGTGGCCATGAGCCAAATAGTTGAGCGCAATGATTTTTTGTGCCCAAAGCTGCGGAATATCCGGATTGTCTTGCAGCAATACCGACAAAATCGATACGGCAACGGTCAAGCGTCCGCCGTTCATACGCAAGTCCAACGACTGGTTGGGCGGCAAAGTGCTGAGCATTTCTGCCATGCGGAACCAGAACTCGCCGCTGGCCTGCTCCGGCGCTTCTATTTTCAGCATGTCATAGTTGAATTCTTGCTCGTCTTCTCTTACCAGCTTCGCCACGTCGGCAAGCAATTTTTGTTCTTCACGGCTTAAATGAATGAAATCATTCATGTTTTTTCCTTTCAGACGGCCTTAAGATTTAAACGCAACACGTACTCTGTCCAAATCTTCCTGCGTATCCACACCGGCAGCAGGCGCTTCTTGGGTGATTTCAACAGCAATCGGATAACCGTGCCACAGGACGCGCAACTGTTCCAGCGATTCGATGGTTTCCAAAGGAGAAACATCCATTTCCGAATAGCGTTGTAGAAAGCCTGCACGATAGGCATAAATGCCGATATGGCGCAAAACGGCTGTTTCGGAAGGCAATTCGCGTTTTTCGGCACGCATCACATCACGCGGATAAGGAATCGGAGCGCGGCTGAAATAGATGGCGTTGCGGTTTTTATCGAGGATAACTTTGACGACATTGGGATTCATAAACTCGTCAAAATCGTGCAATTCGTGGGCGGCGGTTGCCATTTGTACATTGTTTTCAACCAAAACTTCGGCTGTACGGTTGATAAGCTCGGGATCGATTAAAGGTTCGTCGCCTTGTACGTTCACAACAATCAGATGCTGCGGCAGTTTCAGCGTATTGGCCGCTTCGGCAAGGCGCGTTGTACCGCTTTCATGTTGATTGGAAGTCATGACCACTTCGACACCATGCGCCTGACAGGCCGTCTGAATATCGGGATGGTCGGTGGCAACGACAACACGCACGGCCTTGCTTTTCGCCGCCTGCTCGGCGACGCGTACAACCATCGGTTTACCGTGAATATCGGCCAAAGCCTTTCCCGGCAGACGTGAAGAATCCAACCGCGCCGGAATCAATACGACAAATTCGGTCATGCTTTCAGTTCCTCTTCACTCAACGCTCGTGCTTCGTTTTCCAACATATAAGGGATGCCGTCACGAATCGGATAAGCCAGCTTCGCCTGACGGCTCCACAATTCCTGTTTATCTTGATGGTATTCGAGTTTGCCTTTGGTCACAGGACAAACGAGGATGTCTAAGAATTTTTTTTCCATGGGGGTTACTTTCGGGTTTGATGGTTTTAGCGAAACTCGTTTCGCTCGTTTTCAGACGACCTCAAGCGGCATTATTATTTCCGTGCCGGTTTTTGGGGTTGCGTTGAGCAGGCTGGGGCAGGATTTTTGCCGCTGCACATAATTTGCTGGATTTCTCGGACTAATTTTTCGTTTTGATTTGATTTTTCGTATTTTTCGGCAATGATGTTCATTGTCGGATTCATCGTTGCCTCAAGATAGCGCGGCATTTTATCGAGTATTGATTGACCTACCTCCGTGCCGTAAAAGCCAATCAACGCATCGACTTCTTCCTGAGTAAGAACTGTTTTTATGCCGTCCATAGTTGCTTTATGTAATTGGGCACGCACTTTCGGGGTATTGATTTCGGCAGCTATTTGATTTGCATGATTTTTCAAGGCTGCCTCCAACTGAGGACGCTTGTCCGCCGGCGCATCTTTCAAAAAATTCTGTATCTTCGGATTAGCAAGTATAAGGCCTCCAACCTTTTGGAAAGATTGATCCAACAGAGCGTCCATCCTCTGCACTTCAAACAGACGCTCCAGCGACGCATCGCTGGGTGTAGCGGCAAACGCATTGGCACACAAGGCCAAAGCAGCAAAAGGCAACAATAAAGTTTTCAATTTCATTTTTTCTACCTACTTAATAAATATCAATATTTTCAGACGGCCTGCACACTATTTGGCACATTCCGAAGAATGTTTATTGCCCTTGCACAAAATATCGCGCGTTTACGCCTTGAAAGCAGGCGTATATTTCTTGCTTGCGTTGATATAGTTGTTGCTCATTGTCTTTTCAACAATCTCATCATTCAATTTGTCGAAACGTTCCATCTTTTCAAAGGCAGACTTACCGGCTCCATGCTCAAACAATTTTGCCATGCTGTCCACGTCTGCTTGGCTCAGCACATTGTCAATATCTCCGCCATTCTGTCTGAGATGATTGATTTTTTTTTCAAAATACCCTTACCCCGAGGGGAAGAGAAAAAGCGGTTGAGTACATCGACTTCTTCTTGTGTAAATACTTTCTGTACGGCACGCTTTTCTTCATCTAGCCATTGTTTTTTTCAACTCTGGGCGGCTCAAATCGTCTTGCATGTTTTTTATATAACGACTGATGACTGCCTTCATCTGCGCTTTTTGAGCTTTGGGCGTCATCGTTAACAAGCGTTCATTGTCTTCTTTATTCACCATCTCCAAAGAACATTGCACTTTCTCGCTATAATTATTGCTTATCCCTTGAATCTCCAACCATTTCATTGCAGATTCATCACTTGGTTTAGCAGCCAGGCTTTGAGTAGATACAAATAAAGCTGCACAAGCGACCAACAAATATTTTAAGAACCTGTATTCACAAACAACTATTTGATAAATTTTAATATTTGTGAAATATACCCTAGTTTGACAAAATTTTCAGCAGATAAATTCGTCTGCTCAAAATCTTTTGCCAAACGTCGAGACCAACCTAACCATGCAAACGTTCGTTCTACAATCCAACGTTTGGGCAGAATATGCCAAGAAATATCTTGAATTTTCTTTGAAATCTCAACAGTTAAACCCAATTGCTCCGATACTTCGCGCTCAAATGTATTCCGATAACCTGCGTCTGCACAGAAACCTTTTAAACCAGGATAGGTCTCAAACGCTTTTTTTGCTGCAAAAATACCTGCTTTTGTGTCATGAATATTGGCTGCATGAACCACAACAGACAATAGGTTACCCAACGTATCAACAGCTATATGTCGCTTACGGCCTTTGATTTTTTTACCTCCGTCAAAACCTTTATCATGTGCGCCGGAAGCTGTTTTGACACTTTGCGAATCAATAATGGCATAAGTCGGCATCGCTTGTTTTTGATGGATTAAACGTTTTTTTGAACCAATGCCAAAAGAATCCTATCCCATAAGCCTGATTGGTTGGCTCTGCGATAGAAACTCCATACGGTCGGATAAGGTGGAAAATCATTGGGCAGCATACGCCATTGGCAACCTGTTTTGGTAATGTACAAAACGGCATTCACTCATTTACGTTTATCCCATTTGTAGTGGCGTAGCCGGTTAAAATGTGGCTCAATCGCTTGCCATTGGGCATCTGTTAAGTCTGTTGGGTAGGATTTCCTAGTCATAAAGATATTTTATCATTTTTGTGAATACAGGTTCTAAATTCATGATTTGCTCCTATCGCGTAGTTTGAAGATCATCTTTAAAACATCTGTAAAACATCTATAAGCATTTAGATTGAAACATTCGCGGATACAAACGCCGCTAAGTCCGGCTCAATTATCGCATAAACAGGCAAGACCCACACATGATTCAGGCCGTGGCCGTCTGAAAATTTGACCGCATCCTTTTCCGTGATAATCACCACATCTGCATTCGGTAAATCCGCGGCCGTAATATCTGCATGATCAGGCAAGGCAACGGTTTGTTTTAAAGCAATATTCATGCTTTGCAACGTATTAAAAAAACGCTCCGGCTTGGCGATACCGGCGACGGCGGCGACGGTTTGACTTCCCAAACCCGCCAAATCCAATTTTTCAGACGGCCTGTTCAAACGGTGAATCTGCCCTGTTTCAATATGGCTGGCAAACATATTTTCAGACGGCCTGAATGCCGTATCTGCTTGCCCCCCGCTGACGACGACCGCATCAACGGAAGCCAACCGAGACAAAGGTTCGCGCAAGCTGCCGTTGGGCAGTAAATCCAAATTGGTGCGACCAGTATCTGCCGCCGGGAATACGGCAATTTCCATATCGCGTTGCAAGGCATAATGTTGCAAGCCGTCGTCGGCCACAATCAATTCAAGCTCCGGATGCGCCGCAAGCAATGCCCTGCCTGCTTCTACACGGCTGCTGCCTACCGCCGTCGGCGCACCGGTTTGGCGAAACAGCAATAAAGGCTCGTCGCCTGCATCTGCCGCACTGCTGGCTGTATTCAATACATGAACCGCCTTGCTCTTGCGCCCGTAACCTCGGCTGATGATGCCGACCTTAACGCCCTTTTCCTGCAAACCCGACACCAGCGCGGCGACTATCGGCGTTTTCCCTGTTCCGCCTGCATGGATATTGCCGACCACCACCACAGGCACAGGCAATTTTTCGCTTTTCAGACGGCCTGAAACAAAATCATCACGCCGTTTCGCTGCAACTTTGGCAAACAGCTTGGACAATGGTTTTAACAGCAAAGACAAAAACGGATTGGGGGATTGCCAATGGCGTTCGATAATTTGGTGGAGTTTGGGCATACGCACGGCTTTTGAAGCGAAAATCAAACGATAATATAACACAAGCCCGCCCAGACAAGGCCGTCTGAACATGCGGCTTTGATAATATTAAAACAAAGGGCGCAAGTTTCATGAAAACGAATACAACGAATGGCTCTAAAACCCTTATAATTCAGCTTTCCCAAATTTTTCCTGTTTCGTGATGTCCGAACTTTTCGCGCCCTCCTCCATTTCCGTATCCGAACTCAACGCCATTGCCAAAGCCTTGCTGGAAGACCATCTTGCAGGCTTGTGGATTGCCGGTGAAGTATCCAACCTGACCCGTGCCGCCAGCGGACATTATTATTTCTCGCTCAAAGACAGCCGCGCGCAGGTGCGTTGCGCGATGTTTAAGGGTGCGGCCATGCGCTTGGCGAAGCCTTTGAAAGAAGGCGACCATATCGAAGTATCAGGAAAAATCAGCATTTATGAAGCGCGGGGCGAATTTCAAATTACCGTAAACGAGGTGCGGCTCAAAGGTTTGGGGCAGCTTTACGAAGCCTACGAGCGGTTGAAGGCGCAGTTGCAGGCGGAAGGCGCGTTTGCGTCGGAACGCAAAAAACCGTTGCCTGCCCGTCCGCAATGTATCGGCATCGTCACCAGTCTGGCAGCGGCGGCTTTGCGCGATGTCGTAACCACCTTAAACCGCCGCGCGCCCGAAATCCCCGTTATCGTTTATCCGACACCCGTTCAAGGCACAGGCAGCGAGTTGCAAATTGCCCAAGCGATTAAAACCGCATCGCAACGCGCCGAATGCGATGTACTGATTGTCTGTCGCGGCGGCGGCAGCATCGAAGATTTGTGGGCGTTTAACGAAGAACCGGTCGTGCGTGCCATCGAAGCCTGCGCGATTCCCTTCGTCAGCGGCGTGGGACACGAAACCGATTTCACGCTCGCCGATTTCGTCGCCGACGTGCGTGCGCCCACACCGACCGGCGCGGCAGAATTGGTCAGTCCCAACCGCCAAGAATCGTTACACCGCCTCGCCCAAGCGCAAGGCCGTCTGAAAACCGTTTTGGAACAACGCTATTTCGATGCCAGCCAAAAACTCGACTGGCTGGCGCGGCAAATCCGTCATCCGCGCCAAAAACTTGACGAGCAGCGTGCCTCAATCAGCAAGCTGGCGCAGATACTGTCTTACTCGATGACGCAAAACCTCCGCGCACATACCACCCGTTTTGAACGCCAAACCCAAACCCTGAAACATTGCCGTCCTGATGTTTCCGTTTACAAAAACAATATCACCCACTTTCAGACGGCCTTGTCGCATTCCTTCCGCCAGCTGCTTGCCCACCGCCGTCAAAGCCTGACCGCCCAAGCCGCATTGCTCGAAGCCGTATCGCCGCAGCATATTCTGGAACGCGGCTTCTCGGTCGTCAAAAACACTCGCGGACAAGTCATCCGCAATGCCGATACGTTGAAACAAGGTCAAAAACTGCACATCACTTTTGCCGACGGCGAAACCGACGTACGTGTGACCAAAGAGCAGGCACAAGGCGAGTTGTTTGACTGACAAAATAAAGGCCGTCTGAAACTTTATGCCGATAAAGTGAAACTATGTCTGCCTTTTAAAAATCCTTAACCTGCCAATGCGGTATAATGCCTCATCTGCACACGCAGCATATACGGAAACATTATGGACAACGCACAAAATACAGAAAATCCGATTCCACCACGCAACTCCATCCGCAAAAACAGCATTTACCTGCTGCCCAATTCCTTTACCATCGCCGCACTGTTTTGCGCGTTCTTCGCCATTACCCAGTCCATGCACGGACGTTATGAAACGGCGGCGATTGCAGTTTTCCTTTCCATGCTGCTCGACGGCATGGACGGACGCGTTGCCCGTTTGACCAACAGCCAGAGCGCGTTCGGCGAACAGCTCGACAGCCTTGCCGATATGGTCAGCTTCGGCGTAGCGCCTGCCCTGATTGCCTACAAATGGCAACTTTGGCAGTTTGGCAAAATCGGTTATTCCGTTGCCTTTATCTACTGCGCCTGCGCCGCCCTGCGTTTGGCACTATTCAACACGCTCATCGGCAAAGTCGATAAACGCTGGTTTATCGGCGTTCCAAGCCCGACCGCCGCTGCGTTGATTGTCGGCCTGATTTGGGTTAACCACAGCTTTGAACGCTTCCCCGGCGTACATTGGTGGGCATTGGGCATTACCCTGTTTGCCGGTATTTCCATGATTGTGCAGATTCCGTTTTGGAGCTTTAAAGAAATCAACGTCCGCCGCCAAGTGCCGTTTATGGGCATGGTGTTGGCCGTATTGATTTTGCTTTTGATTAATTGGGAACCTTCGCTCGTCCTCTTCTTGTTCTTCTTCGGTTACAGCCTGTCCGGTTATGTGATGGCAGTCATCCGTTGGTTTAAAAAACGCCACAAAACTCACAAACACGATAAGGCCGTCTGAAATGTGGTCTTGGGACATCATCCTTGCCCTGCTCGCCGTCGGCAGCGCGGCAGGCTTTATTGCCGGACTATTCGGCGTAGGCGGCGGCACGTTGATTGTTCCCGTTGTCTTATGGGCGTTGCAGCTGCAAGGCATAGGCGCTCACCCCTATGCCCAGCATCTCGCCATCGGCACTTCCTTTGCCGTCATGGTGTTTACCACCTTCTCCAGTATGTATGCCCAACATAAAAAGCATGCCATCGATTGGGCGACCGTCCGCCGGATGACGCCGGGCATGATACTCGGCGTACTCCTCGGCGCGGCAACGGCAAAATATATGCCGACGCTGGCTTTGCAGGTTTTCTTTATTGCATTTCTTGCCTTTATCGCACTCAAAACCCTACGCGATTCCAAGCCCAAACCTTCACGCACCCTGCCTGAACTCCCCGGTCTGACAGCCGTCGGCACGCTTTTTGGGGCGGCTTCAAGTTGGGTCGGTATCGGCGGCGGTTCGCTATCCGTTCCATTTCTGCTGTATTGCAACTTTCCGGCACACCGTGCCATCGGCACATCTTCAGGTCTGGCATGGCCGATTGCGATTGCCGGCACCATCGGCTATTTTGCCAACGGTTTGCATATTGCCAACCTGCCTGAAGGCACGGCAGGCTTTATCTATCTTCCGGCCGTAGCCATATTGAGCGTTGCCACCATCCTCTTTGCTCCGCTCGGCGTAAAAACGGCGCACAAGCTGCCCGCCCGAAAACTCAAAATCGCCTTCGGCATCATGTTGCTGCTGATTGCCGCCAAGATGGCTTGGAATTTAATACATTAATCTTTCTTGTGAAAAGGCCGTCTGAAAATCTTTCAGACGGCCTTTTTGATGGCAATAAAAATAAACTAAATAAATCCCCTTTACCTTACCCGATTTGCCCCATCGCAAATACGGCCAAGCGCCATATCGCCCATCCTGCCACCAACAATCCGGCGCACAAACGAACCATACGTTTCTGCAGAAAGGTTTTCAACTGCGCTGCAAATATGCCCATCGCGAGCAGGTTCGGCAAGGTCCCCAATGCAAACGCCAGCATATACAGCCCGCCGTGCAAGGCATTGCCGCTGCCCAAAGCATACAAAGACGCGCTGTACACCAAACCGCAAGGCAGCCAGCCCCAAAGCACGCCCACGCCGAAACAGGCAGGCACCGATTTAATCGGCAGCAATTTGTTTAACAAAGGATTCAGGCGTTTCCATATCGGTTTGCCGATGCCTTCGATTTTGGTTGCGGCAGTGGAAATACCGGCAAGATACAGACCGAGCAAAAGCAGTAAGACATTGGCAGCAATATACAAACCGTTTTGAACTGCGCGCGTATCGTCTAAGGAAATGCCGACCTGCCCGACCAAACCGACCAATAGGCCAATGACGACATAGCTGCTGATGCGCCCCAAGTTCAACAATACAATCAGCCCGATTCGGTTTAAATGGGGCGGCAGCTGCAAAGCAAATGCGCTGCTCAATCCGCCGCACATGCCGACACAATGCGTTCCGCCAAAAAAGCCGAGCAGAAAAAGAGTAAGAAATGTGATTTCTTGATTCATGGTTTTTAATGATTTAAACGAATGGATGAGGCCGTCTGAAACTTTTCAGACGGCCTTAAGAATGCAGGATAAGCTTTTCCGCCCACCCTCTTCAAGCTTTAGAAAAGCAATTAACTGCGTGCGCGTACGTCAAATGCCTGACGCAAACCTTCTCCGATCATGACCAGCAAAAGCAGCATCACCGTCAACGTAGCAACGGCAGACAGGCCGATCCACCACGCGTCCAAGTTGTCTTTGCCTTGCGCCAGCAACTCGCCCAAACTCGCCTGTGAGGCAGGTACGCCCAAGCCCAAGAAGTCCAAACTGGTCAGAGCGAGTACCGCACCGGAAATACGGAAAGGCAGGAAGGCCAATACCGGCGTCAAGCTGTTGGGCAGGATATGGCGCCACATGATTTCACGGTTGCCCACGCCCATCGCGCGCGCCGCCAAAACATAATCGGTCTGGCGGTTTTTCAAAAACTCGGCGCGGACATAGTCGGACAAGCCCATCCAGCCGAAAAGCGACAGCAACACCAGCAAAATCAACAGCCCCGGATTAAAGAACGAAGACAGGATAATCAAGAGGTACAGCTCCGGCATACCGCCCCAAACCTCGATAAAACGCTGCATCAGAAGGTCGGTTTTGCCGCCGAAATAACCCTGCACCGCGCCTGCAACCACGCCGATTACGGTAGTCACCACGGTCAACACCAAGGCAAACAGCATCGAATCACGGAAACCGTAAACCAAGCGCGCCAACAGGTCGCGGCCGCGGTCGTCCGTTCCCAAGATATGCCGTTCGGACGGTTTGGCCGGATCGGGTGCCGTATCAAAATCGTTCAAGGTATCGGCATCGTAAGGATTGGGCAGGTAAAGGGCAAAATTGCCGTCTGAAGTGATGTTGTGGCGGATAAGCGGATCCAGATAATCCGCAGGCGTATCGAAATCGCCGCCAAATGCGGTTTCGTGATATTCGTTTACCAAGGGGAAGAAATACTCGCCCTGATAGCGTATCCACAAAGGTTTGTCGTTGCTCCACAAAGGTGCAAGCAAAGTGACGACAAACAAAACGGCCAAAATCCGCAAAGCCAACCAACCGCGCTTATGCTGCTTAAAGGCTTGCCAAGTAGGGTTTGAAGTAGATTTTTTCTTTTTCATGGTTCGAAACATTCTTTAATAATGGATTGAAGATATTTTCAGACGGCCTTATTTCTGTCCGCCAAAGTGAATGCGCGGATCGACCCATGAATAAGAAATATCCGACACCAATTTAGCCAACAACCCCATCAGCGTGAACACATACAGCGTACCCATTACGACAGGATAATCACGTTTCATCACTGCCTCGTAAGACAGCAAGCCCAACCCGTCCAGCGAGAACAACGTTTCAATCAACAGGCTTCCGGTAAAGAATGCGCCGATAAATGCGGCCGGGAAACCGGTAATCAGAGGAATCATGGCGTTGCGGAAAATATGCTTCCACAGAATCTGCTTCTCAGGCAAGCCCTTGGCTCGCGCGGTATAAACATATTGACGGCGGATTTCTTCAAGGAACACGTTTTTCGTCAATACGGTCATCACCGCCAAGTTGCCTGCCACCGAAGCGGTAATCGGCAAAGCCATATGCCACAAATAATCTTTGACTTTACCTGCCCAAGAGAGCGTATCGAAATCGTCGCCGACCAAGCCGCCCTGCGGGAACCAGGCAAAAAAGCTGCCGCCGCCAAACAATACCAGCAACACCAAACCCAATACAAACGGCGGTACGGTATAGCCGACCAAAATAATCATACCCGTAATCGTATCGAATCGGCTGCCATCCCTGACCGCCTTGGCAATACCCAACGGAATACATATCAAATAAGTTAGGAAGAATGTCCACAAACCCAAACTCATCGATACCGGCATTTTCTCTTTCACCAGATCAAATACAGTTTGGTGATGGAAAAAGCTCTCACCCAAATCGAAACGGGCGAATTTCCATACCATATCCACAAATCGCGTTACAGGCGGCTTGTCGAAACCGTACAAAGCATTCAGCGCGGCCAAATCTTCCGCACTGATGCGGTTGCCGTTTTTAGCCAAAGTTCCGGGCATACTGCGTCCTGCTGTTTCGCCGCCAACCGCACCCTGCGTCAGCTGCTGAACCATCTGTTCCACCGGACCGCCGGGGACAAACTGAATGACGGCGAAGGTAATCGCCAAAATCCCCAACAACGTGGGAATCAAAAGGAGCAAACGATGAAAGATATAACGCCACATGGTAAAGTGTTCCTCTATTTTTTGATTTGAAGGCCGTCTGAAACCGCTGACTTCAGACGGCATATAGTAACGGATTAATAAGCGTTTGGCCGATGATTTACTTCTCCAACGCCTCTTGCAATTTCTTCTCAATCAAATCCGCGTCAAACGATTTGGCAATCAGCTCAAAGCGGGAATCGCGACGCCATGAAACTTGGTTTGCGCCCCATTGACCATCCACCCAGTTCAGCCATACCCATGTACCGAGTACTTGGAACACGCCTTTGGCGCGGACGAGGCCGTCTGTAAATTTAGGCAGGTCGTTAAAGAAATCGGTCAGTTTTTCGCCGTCGAAATCACGTCCGGCAGGGAAAGTGAAGCCTTGAGACTGGAAGCCCATGGTGTTGTCCGGCAGAGCTTTGAGGCGGTAGCGCGATTTTTCGACAACGGGAATATCAAGCCATTGGATGTCAAGTTGCGCATTTTGAACTTCAACCACTTTGGCTTTAGGCGGGAACAGCTTGGCCGCTTTATCGTGAAACTCAGCCAGCTGCTCGGGCGTGCACAAATCGGTTTTGCTGGCGACCAATACGTCGCAAATGCCGATTTGGTCTTTATACAAGGCTTGTTGCGCATAATCGGGATTAATGAATTGGCGCGGATCGACAACGGTAAAGACGGCGCCGATTTCCAGCATACTGTCAAGCGGCTTGGCTTTCAGTTCGTCGATAACGCTGGCGGCGTGCGCCAGACCGCTGGCTTCAATCATCAAGCGGTCGGGTTGGGCATCGCGCAGCATTTTTTGTACGGTTGTACCCATTTGTGCGCCGGCAGTACAACACAAACAACCGCCGGCGATTTCTGCCACGGGAATGCCGTTGTCGCTCAAGACAGCGCCGTCAATGCCGATTTCGCCAAATTCGTTGACGATGATGACCCATTTTTCATTCGGGTCTTTTTGCGCCATCAGACTTTTGAGGGCGGTGGTTTTGCCTGTTCCAAGGAAGCCTGAAATCAGGTGGGCTTTGGTCTTTTTTACTTCTGACATTTTCTACAAATTCCTGTTAAAACAACATGTTCTTCTTTTAATGAGAAACCGGTTTCGGCCACGCCTGCACGCAATGCCGCCCATTCTTGGCTCAAGGTCTGCTCGTCTGCCGTACCGCATTCGGTACAAACCAAAATAAACGCGCTGTGGTGCGCTTCGGCTTCTTCGTGGTCATGGCAATGGTCGTCGCACTCGTGCTGCGCGTGGCTGCATAGAATATAGCCGTTGACCGCCGCCACTTTGTGCAAAACGCCCTGCTCCGCCCAAAAATCAAGGGCGCGGTAGGCCGTCGGCGGCGCAACTGCGCCCTCGCTTTGCTGCTGCATCTGCGACAAGACGTTGTAGGCTTTAATCACACCGCTTTGTTTCAAAACAATATCAAGCACTTGCTCGCGCAATGCGGTTACCTGCACACCATCGCGCTGCGCTTGTTCTAAGATTTTTTGTTTGATTGCGTTCATAACTGAAACAGCCTTTCAGACGGCCTTGTTAATAAAAAATTACATTATAACGTGTTTGTTCAATTTCAGATAACAAAGAGGCCGTCTGAAATGTTCAGACGGCCTGATGCCGATTACTTAAACCAAGATTTAATTTTTCCAAACAAAGACATGCTTTGTTTTTCAAACGTTTCCTCCTTCACCAGAGCAGGCTCATCGCGGTAAACTTTCATACCTGCGAAGGTCTGGGCAACCGGCATGATTTCGATGGAATTGACGTTCATCCGCGCAGGACGCTGATAGAGCCATAAAGCGGTATCGGCAATATCTTGCGGCTGGATAAACTCGACATTCTCATAGACCTCGGCCGCACGCTGATCGTCGCCTTTGAAACGGACGTTGGAAAACTCGGTATCGCCGCACAAACCCGGTTCGATATTGGTAATGCGGATGTTTTTGTCTGCCAATTCGGCGCGCAGGTTCATACTGAATTGGCGCACAAAAGCCTTGGTCGCGCCATAGACATTACTGCCGGAATAAGCATAACTGCCGGCAATCGAACCCAAATTGATGATGTAGCCCTGTTTGCGCGCTACCATCTGCGGCAAAATCTGGCGGGTCAGAAAAGTCAGGCCGATGATATTGGTTTGAATCATGGTTTCCCAATCGCCAAAATCGGCTTTATCGGCGGAATCCAAACCTAAAGCCAAACCGGCGTTGTTGATCAGGCAATCGATTTCAGCTAAATGCTCGGGCAGGCTGTTCAAAGCGTTTTGAATCGACTCCGTACGCGAAACATCCATTTCCAAAGGGTAAAACTGCTCGCCCAATTCCTCTGCCAACTGCTGCAATTTGTCTTCGCGCCGTGCCGCGCCGATGACATGATAGCCTGCCGCAACAAAGGTGCGGCACATCGCCGCACCGAATCCTGCCGATGCTCCAGTAATCAAAATTGCCATATCGTTTCCTTTCTATACTCGTTTCAGACTTGGGTTTAAGGTATGATAACGCCTTATCAGACGGCCTGAGCGTTTGACCGACTGATTCTAAATTTAACGATAATCATATCATCACAATAGGACACACTCCATATGAAAACCCGTTTTATCCCAGTTGCCTTGGCAGCCGTGGTGCTTACCCTTTCCGCCTGCGGCGGCAGCGGTGCGCCTTCCCAGCCTAAAGGCCCTATTTCCGAAGACCGTACGGCCGCGTTCAAATCCATGATGCCTGAGTTTACCCGTATGGGCAAAATGGTCAAAGACGAAGAGCCTTACGACGTTGAAAAATTCAAACAAGCTGCAGCCACTTTTGCTGAAAACAGCAAAAAACCGTTCACCCTGTTTGAATCCGACCCTCAAGGCAACGGCCGCGCCCTGCCTGCCATCTGGACAGACACAGCCACATTCAAAGCCGAAGAAGAAAAATTCGTCGCAGCGGTTGAGAAACTCAACGCCGCCGCCCAAACCGGCAAACTGGAAGAAATCAAAGCTGCTTACGGTGAAACCGGTGCAACCTGCAAATCCTGCCACGACACATTCCGCGGTCCGGAATAAGGCTTAAAACAATAAAGGCCGTCTGAAATATCATTTTCAGACGGCCTTTTCTTCAAATGACTTCAAATCTTTCTATTCTATATTGACTTTATATTTTGCATTTCATGTTTTTTGGACTTCATTTTAAACCGACGGCTCAATTCACATATCGCAATCAAATTTTCTTCTTCCGGCTGTTTAAATCCAATTACTCCCTTCTTCTCGACCAACCAAATTCAAATTCAGGCCTGCTTTATCTTTTCAGCCAGATGAATCATATGCGGGTGGATTATCTCCTGAAACAAGAATCTGCTTTATTTTTTAACAAAAAAAACCATTATCAAAATATTTGTAAAGTTTAATAATATGTTATAAAGTAACGGCTTCGTTTCTGAGGTAACTATCATGAATCCGAATTTCAAATTAAATCTACTGACATTATCTTTACTGGCTATAACAAGTATCGCACACGCAGAAGACGAGGTTTCAACTCAAGAGCTTGATGAAATTCAAGTCAAAGGTAAATACATTGCCAAAGAGAAAAAAGTTTTTACCGAAGGCCAAGCCAAAAGTTCGCGTGAACGCGTTTATCAATCCAGCGAAAACATCGATGCCATCGTGCGGAGCATGCCCGGCGTTTTTACCCAACAAGACAAGGGATCGGGGGTATTGGCGGTCAATATCCGTGGCGATAGCGGTTTGGGACGCGTCAATACGATGGTTGACGGCGTCACCCAAACCTTCTATTCCACTTCTGCCGATGCCGGACGCAGCGGCAGCTCCTCGCAATTCGGTACGGCACTGGATCCCAATTTTATTGCCGGCGTGGATGTAACCAAAGGCAGTTTCACGGGTGCCAACGGCATCAATGCCTTATCCGGTACAGCCAATTTCCGTACTTTACGGGTAGACGATGTGGTACACGGAAACAATACCTTCGGCCTCTTGACCAAAGGATTGACCGGCACAAACAGCACCAAAAGCAATTTTATGGCAACCGGAGCGGTACAAAAATGGTTTGACAGCGGTGCGCGCCTTGGTGCGTTATATGGTTACAGCCACCGTAATGTCGAGCAAAACTATAAAGTAGGCGGCGGCGGTCAGCGTATCGGCAATTTTGGCGAGGAATATCTGGACCATAAAAAACAAGAATATTTTGAACGCAACTTATTAAAATTCGACCAAGGGCAAAATCGTTGGGTTCGCGACTTTTCCAAGCCCAATGCGGCTGGTAAAAGCTATTGGGACTACCCTTTCTCCAAAAAATATAACGATCCTGAAGTTTTGCAAAGAGATTATGTCGATGACTTGGAAAGAGGCTGGAAAGAGAATTTGGCACCGCAATGGGATCTGACACCTATCGACCCGACCAGCCTGCAACAACGCTCAAACAGCCATTTGGTCAAAGTGGAATACGAAAACGACAACAACAAGCTGGACCTTCAGCTTCGTACCATGAACAACCGCATCGGCAGCCGCAAAGTAGAAAACCGCAACTACCAAGCCAATTACAATTTAAACATTGGCGATTATGTCGATTTAAACGTATTGGCCGCCCATAATCTGGGAAAACAAAAATATCCGAAAAACTCACGTTTTTCGGGATGGGGGCTGCTTGATTATTTGGAAACCAAAAACACAGCCAATCTTTTGGATATCAACAACAGCTTTTCTTTCAAACTTCCCCAAAAAACAGATTTAAAAGCCACCGTCGGTTTCAATTTCTTTAAAAACCAATACAGTAAAAACCGCTTTCCGGAAGAGCTGAGCCTGTTTTACAACGGCCCGGATCAAGATGCCGGCCTGTACAGCTTTTTAGGCCGCTTCAAAGGCGACAAAGGATTATTTCCTCAAAAATCAACCATATTGCAACCTTCAGGCCAGCAAAAATTCAATACGTTCTATTTTGATACTTCCTTGAAAAAAGGCATTTATCAATTGAATTACAGCGCCAATATGGTCAACTACCGCTACAAGGGTGAATATACCGACTACTTCAATACCCCAGAAGACTTTAAAAAAGCATTTGGAGAAGATTCTGAAATTTATAAACAGCATTGCACGCCAAGCTGCGACCTTTACGAACCGGTTTATACCAAATCCGGTAAAAAGCATGCGGTAAACCATTCGGTGGCATTAAACATCAATGTTAATGATTACTTTATGCCGTTTATCAGCTATTCGCGTACGCATAGAATGCCGAATATTCAAGAAATGTATTTTTCACAAATCGGCGACTCGGGCGTCAATACCGCCCTTAAGCCGGAACAGGCCAATACTTACCAAATAGGCTTCAATACCTTCAAAAAAGGGATTTTCAAGCCGGACGATGTATTAGGTTTCAAACTGGTCGCCTATCGCAGCAGGATAAACAACTATATCCACAATGTTTATGGCAAATGGTGGGATTTGGATAAAGCACCCAGCTGGGTAACCAGTACCGGCCTGACATACTCTATCCAGCATCGAAACTATGCCAAACCTGTCCATAAAAATGGTTTGGAAGTGGAAATGAACTATGATTTCGGCCGCTTTTTTACAACCCTGTCTTACGCATATCAAAAAACCAACCAACCGACCAATTATAGCGATGCCAGCGAATCGCCCCGCAACTCTTCTAAAGAAGACCAAATCAAACAGGGCTACGGCTTAAGCAAAATTTCACGCCTACCCCGAGATTACGGTCGGTTTGAATTAGGGTCTCGATGGTTGGGCAACAAATTGACCGTCGGTGGTATTATGCGCTATTACGGCAAAAGTACACGGGCGACTACTGAGGAGGAATTTGTTGACGGTACAACCGGTGACAATACCTACTCTTCATGGAAAACGGGCGGAAGGGTGATCAAAAAAACAGAAAGCATCAACAGACAGCCGCTGATTTTTGATTTCTATGCCAATTATGAACCGAAGAAAAACCTGATCCTTCGTTTTGATATTCAAAATGCGTTCAATAAACGCTATGTCGATCCTTTGGATGCCGCAAATGATGCCGCAACCCAGCGCTATTTCAGCGTATTTGAAAGAAAAGGCGGTTTAGATGACGAAGAAGTCGAATGTGACAACGGTTTATGCAATGGCAAATATGGCGGCACAACGCGCTCCGTCTTGAACAACTACGCACGAGGCAGGACTTTGCTGTTTACCATCAGCTATAAGTTCTAAACCTATCTATCAGTATCTTAATACTGCACTGATTAAAAAGCCGGTAAACACAATGTTTGCCGGCTTTTTTCAATATATTCTCAAAATTTTCTTCATCTATACACAATAAAAAAACCTGCCCTTACGGGCAGGTTTTAATAATGACGGATTACAGGCCGCTCAGACGGGCAGTATCGTGTGCAATCATCAATTCTTCGTTGGTAGGAATCACAACAGCAACAGCTTTGCTGTCGGCAGTGGTAATTACACCGGCGTTACCAAAGCGGGCTTTCAGGTTGGCTTCTTGGTCGATGTGCAGACCAAGGAAGCCCAAGTAGCCCAATACGCGTTCGCGGATGATGTCGGAGTTTTCGCCGATGCCGCCGGTGAATACCAATGCGTCCAAACCGCCGGCTGCTACTGCCATGCTGCCGATGTATTTAGCCAAGCGGTAGATGAAAATTTCCAGAGCCAGTTTGGCACCTGCGTGGCCGTTGGCAGCTTCTTCTTCGATGGTACGGCAGTCGTTGGACAGACCGGAAATGCCGAGCAGGCCGGATTTTTTGTTCAGCATTTCGGTAATTTGGGAAATGGTCATATTGGCATTTTCAGCCAAGAAGCTGAAAACTGAAGGGTCGATATCGCCACTGCGGGTACCCATTACCAAGCCTTCCAGCGGAGTCAGGCCCATGCTGGTATCTTTACATTCGCCATTGGCGACTGCTGCGATAGATGCGCCGTTACCCAAGTGGGCAATGACCATGCGCAGGTCTTTTTTGTCTTTGCCGAGGAAGCGTGCAGTTTCGTCAGAAACGAAGCGGTAGCTGGTACCGTGCACCGTAGCGGCGCAAGCCGTATTTTTCATACAATTCATGTGGAACGGCATATTTGTAAGCGTGTTCAGGCATGGTTTGATGGAATGCGGTGTCAAATACAACAACGTTAGGCAGGCCTTTGAAAATGCTTTGTGCGGCACGCAGACCCAAAAGGTGTGCCGGGTTGTGCAGCGGAGCGAGCGGAATACATTTTTCGATGCCGGCGATGACTTCGTCGTCAACGAGGATGGATTCGCTGTACAACTCGCCGCCGCTCACAACGCGGTGGCCGATGGCGCCGATGCGGCTGTCGAGGCCGTGGGCTTTGAGTTCTTCCATCAGGGCTTCAACTGCGCCGGTGTGGTCGGGCTTGGCAGACAGATCGACTTTGTGTTTTTCGCCGTTGAATTTGAAGGTGATGTAGGCATCGGGCAGATTGAGTTTTTCGGCAAGGCAGCTCAGCAACACTTCGCCGCTGTCGTTATCCAATACGGCACCTTTGAGGGAAGAGCTACCGCAGTTCAAAACCAAGATTAATTTTTGTGTCATTTTATGCTCCTTGAGGTTTCAGACGGCATTTTTTGTCGGGACCTTACTGCTGCTCCGGCTATGTTGCACCCCTTGTGGGACGTAGTGGGTAGCGGTCTGAATAGATTAACAAAGTAAACGCCGTATTCTAACAAAAAATGTAATCGGCTGCTTGACTTAATATTTGATGTAAAATGGACGGAATTTTATTTTAGGCCGTCTGAAAAAAATGACGGCGGTTTTGAAGATTTCCCGATATGCATTATTTCAGTATCCACACTCAAGACGGCGAACACGCCGGATTTTTTATTATGTTGGCAGACGATGAATCACAAAATCCGCCGCAAAGCGGACGCTTCGCAATCAAGCTGCAAAGCGAAGATGCAGCCGAAGCGGCGGTATTGTCGCCTTTTGAGCAAACCGATATCCCGCAATACTGGCGCGTGGTTAAAGACCGTATCGAATTGTTTTTTGACGATAAAAATATCGGTGCGTTGCGCAACGAATACCTGACCATCAGCGGTAAAACCTTTATCCTGACCGATTTGACCGGAGCGATGTAATGGAAAGTATGTTTATCCTTGTCCCCATCAGCATTATTTTGGCCTTTATCATCGGCTGGTTTTTCTGGTGGTCGGGTAAAAACGGACAGTTTGACGACCTTGAAGGCCCTGCGCACCGCATTTTGATGGACGACGACTCCACTGAAAAACTGATCGAAAAAGACGAAGACAAAGAATCCAAACAATGAGCCTTAAAAAAAGACAATCTGAATTTCCACACGACCCGCCGTTTTGCGCCGCTCTTTGGGACGCAGTTTTTAGGCGCGTTTAACGATAATGTGTTCAAAACCGCATTATTCGTGATGATCAGTTTTTACGGTTTAGGCAAAAACAACTTTCTGCCGCCCAGCCAAATGCTGAACTTGGGCGCAATGCTGTTTATCCTGCCCTACTTCCTGTTTTCCGCGCTCTCAGGGCAGCTGAGCAACAAATTCGATAAAGCCGTTTTGGCACGCTGGATCAAGCTGTTGGAAATCATCATCATGGCAGTGGCGGCGTATGGCTTCTACATCCAATCCGCGCCTTTACTTTTAATCTGCCTGTTTTGCATGGGCACGCAATCAACCTTGTTCGGCCCGCTGAAATATGCCATTTTGCCCGATTACCTCAACGACAAAGAACTGATTATGGGCAACAGCCTGATTGAATCGGGTACGTTTATCGCCATTTTGCTCGGCCAAATTTTGGGCACCGCAGTCGCAGGTGTTCCGCCGTATATTGTTGGCGGTTTGGTGTTATTGGTCGCTATCGGCGGCACAATAACCAGCCTGTTTATGCCGTCTGTACCCGCTAAAATGCCGGACACAAAAATCGAATGGAACATCATCAAAGGCACAAATTCACTGATTCGTGAAGCGGCAGCCGATCGTCCCGTATTCACTTCCATCATTGGTATTTCATGGTTTTGGTTTGTCGGCTCGGTTTATACCACCCAACTGCCGACGTTCACGCAAATCCATTTGGGCGGCAACGATAATGTGTTCAACCTGATGTTGGCGCTGTTCTCCATCGGCATTGCCATCGGCTCGGTGTTATGCGCCAAACTCAGCCACGAGCGCCTGATTTTGGGCTTGGTTACCATCGGCACTCTGGGTCTAACCGTCTGTGGATTATTGCTGGTGTGGCTGACCCACGGCCAACGCTTTACCGAGTTAAACGGCATTATCTGGTTTTTATCGCAAGCTCAAGCGTATCCGATTATGCTGGTGATGTCGGCCATCGGCTTTTTCGGCGGCTTCTTCTCTGTACCGCTCTACACTTGGCTGCAAACCGCCAGCAGCGAAACCTTCCGCGCCCACGCTGTGGCTGCCAACAACATCATCAATGGTGTGTTTATGGTGTCGGCTGCCATTTTGAGCACGGTTTTGCTGATGTTGTTCGACAGCATTACGCTGCTGTATTTGATTGTTGCCGTGGGTAATCTTCCGTTAATTGTTTACCTCATCAAACGTGAACCGAAATTTATCGGTGATTTGACCGCTTTGTTGAAAACCAGCAAATAAGGCCGTCTAAAATGTATCCCCACCATGCACATTTTCACTGTTCAATCGCGTGGACAGCTTGTGCATAAATCAGATTACTGTCTGATTTAACATTAAAAAACACATCTGCCTAAATTTTAAGCACCACTTTACCATCAAACAAAATGCACATTTTCCCCAAACAAGCGTGTGCAAAGGCTGTGAATAAGTAATCTTAATGATTGATATTTCAAAGTAAAAATATATTTGATTAATTTTTAGGCAGCTTATTAAAGGCCGTCTGAAACCTTTTCAGACGGCCTGAGAGTATAATAACCACCTACCTTATAGTTCCCAAACGATATGATTTATCCATGGCATGAAACCCAATGGCAACAGCTCGCCGCCCATTGGCAAAACCGTCCCAACGCCTGGCTGTTTACCGGCAAAGAAAATACCGGCAAAACCGAGTTTGCCCGCTTTGTCGCGCAGGCATTGCTGTGCGAATCGCCCAAGTCCGGTCATGAACCCTGCGGCGAGTGTGCTTCGTGCCATTTGTTCAACCAAAACACCCATCCCGACTTTTACGAACTCACGCCGGAAATTCCCGAAGGCGAGGCAACGGGACGCAAACTCCTGCAAATCAAAATCGATGCCGTGCGCGATATTGTGGAAAACATTTACCTGACCGCTGTCCGAGGCGGCTTGCGCGTGGTATTGGTACATCCGGCTGAAAGCATGAACACTCAGGCGGCAAACGGTTTGTTGAAAGCTCTGGAAGAGCCGCCGCAACACGTCGTTTTCCTGCTCGTTACCCATACGCGCGACAAACTCCTGCCCACCATCAAAAGCCGTTGCCGCCAAATGGTGCTGCCTTCACCTACCCATGAGCAGGCTGCGGCATACCTGCGCCAACAGGGCGTGGAAAATGCCGAAGCCTTATTGGCATTCCACAGCGGTGCGCCTTTATTCACGCCGACTCCCGAATTGGACGCATTGCGTGAAGAGTTACTGACGCTGCTGGCTGCCCCGCGCCTGTTGGCCATACTCGACTACGCCGCCGCGTTCGACAAACAAAAGCAGCCGCTGGCCGTTTTCATCGACTGGCTGCAAAAGTGGCTGATGGATGTCGGCTTGGCACAACAAAGCATGGCGCCGCTTTATTATCCGCATCATGCCCAAACCCTGCTTCAGACGGCCTCTAAAACCGATTCACGCAAGCTGTTTGCCCTATTGGACCGTCTGAACGCGCTCAACCCTTACGGATACCATACCTTGAGTGTTAAAATGCAGCTTGAGTATCTGCTTATCGAATATTTGGATTTTTGGCAAAACAAACCCTAACAGGTAATAAATGATGAATAAAAAAGACATTCCGGCGAAGATGTTGGCCTTGCAACTCAAAGACCCCAATCTGCTGTACAACTGCTATATGCCGTTTTTAGAACACGGCGGACTGTTCGTACCGACCGATGACGTATTCTCCCTAGGCGAAGACATCCTCTTGGCCGTAGAAATCGCCGACTATCCCAAACGCTTCCTGCCCACCAAAGTCGTTTGGATCAATCCGGTGCACATTTCAGCCTACCGCCCCAAAGGCGTAGGCCTTGCATTCTCCGAACACGAAAGCTGCCTGCAGGCCAAAAACCTGATCGAAGCCGAGCTTGGCCCGCACCTGCACAGCGACCGCACTACTTTTACCCTGTAATACCATGTATTTAATCGATTCACATTGCCATCTCAACTTTGACGGCCTAAAAGACCGCCTGCCCGAAGTCTTTGCCAATATGGAAGCGCAAAGCGTCAAGCAGGCTCTTGCCATCAGCGTCAGCAAACAAAGTTTTGCCGAAGTCTTCGACATTGCTCAGGCAAACGACCACATCTACTGCACCATCGGCATACATCCCGACAGCCAAGAAGCGGAAGAATTTACCATTGCCGAAATGGTAGAAGCGGCCAAACATCCGAAAATCGTCGGTATCGGCGAAACCGGTTTGGACTATTACTGGTGCAAAGGCGATTTGTCATGGCAACATCAACGCTTTGCCGACCATATCCAAGCCGCCAACGAAAGCGGCCTGCCCGTTATCGTCCACACGCGCGATGCGGCCAAAGACACGTTGCGGATTTTGAAAGAATGTCACACCAACTCCGGCGTGATTCACTGCTTCTCTGAAGACGTCGCCTTTGCCAAAGCCGCTTTGGATTTGGGCATGTACATCTCCTTCTCCGGCATTGTGACGTTTAAAAACGCACCGCTGATACAGGAAGCCGCCAAATACGTCCCTGCCGATAGAATCTTGGTAGAAACCGATGCGCCCTTCCTCGCGCCGGTTCCCAAACGCGGCAAACAAAACGAGCCTTCCTACGTCCGCTATACGGCCGAGTTCTTAGCCAATCTGCGCGGCGAGAGCTTGGAAACATTGGCACAAAACACCAGCGACAACTTCTATCGCCTGTTTAACAAAGTACCCGATGGCCGTCTGAACAACGGCTAAGCCTAAAGCTTCTACCATCGGCTCTGCCTACCCGTCAGCCGGGTTCTGCCTCAAACTTAACGGTAAACTCGAAATGACCCGAGACAGTAACGCAATCGGCTTGCGCTATCTTCCGAACGGCAGACTTTTGAAGAATGGGAATATTCCCATCAACACAATAAATAAGTTTAAATTCAAAATATTGCTTTCCCAAGCCCAGCAAAGCGCAAGGCCGTCTGAAAGTATTTTCAGACGGCCTCTTGCTTATTTTACCGATAGGATGTAAAACCTATCCTTCGAAATAGACAGTTCATCGAAACCGTACATCAATCGACACAATATGGACACACACTCCGAAATGCACACCCACCCTAATTTTTACGCTATGCTGACTGCAGCCTGCCAAAAAAACGGTAAAGGCACAGTCATTTTCAACGACAAAGAAAAAATCAGCTATTCCTCCCTCAAACGCGAAGTAGAAACCGTCGCCGCCTATCTGCAACACGAAGGCGTACAATATGGCGACAGGGTTGCCCTTGTCGTTTCCAACTCTCCCGAATTTATTGCTGCCTATTTCGCCATTACTTCCATCGGCGCGGTAGCCGTCCCGCTCAACGTCTTTTTGAAAAGCGAAGAATTTTCCTACATCCTTAATGACTGCGGCGCACGCTTTATGTTCGCCTCCGCGCCGTTGGCCAAAGAACTCAAAAACATCAAAGCCAAAACCAAAGTCAATAAAATCATCTGGATTGGCGAAACCAAAGCCGCCAGTGGCGATGACAGCTATTTCGATGCCGCGCGTACATTCCCGGGCAAGCCGAATCTGAGCCGTCAGCCGTCAGCCAACGATTTGGCGCACATTATCTACACCTCCGGCACAACCGGCCACCCCAAAGGCGCATTAATCAGTTACAACAACCTGTTTTCCAACCTTTCGGGCATCGAACAAATTTTCCAAATTTCGCAAAAAGACCGCTTCGTCGTCTTCTTGCCCATGTTCCACAGCTTTACGTTGACCGCCATGGTTTTACTGCCGATATATCAAGCCTGCTCGATTATTTTGGTCAAATCCGTCTTCCCGTTCTCCAATGTGTTGAAACAGGTTTTGCTCAAACGCGCCACCATTTTCCTCGGCGTACCGGCTATTTACACTGCCATGAGCAAAGCCAAAATCCCTTGGTATTTCAGATGGTTCAACCGCGTCCGTCTGTTTATCAGCGGCGGCGCGCCTCTGGCCGGACAAACCATTGACGACTTCAAAGCCAAATTCCCACGCGCCAAATTGCTGGAAGGCTACGGCTTAAGCGAATGCTCGCCCGTTGTTGCCGTCAATACGTTTGAGCGCCAAAAAACCGCCAGCGTCGGCGTCGCCCTGCCCGGCCTGACCGTGAAAGCCGTCGATGACGAATTGATCGAAGTGCCGCGCGGCGAAGTGGGCGAACTCATCATCAAAGGCGGCTCGGTAATGCAGGGCTACCTCAATATGCCTGACGCCACAGATGAAACCATTGTCAACGGTTGGCTGAAAACCGGCGACTTCGTCACCATCGACGAAGACGGCTTCATCTTCATCGTCGACCGCAAAAAAGACCTGATTATCTCCAAAGGCCAAAACGTCTATCCGCGCGAAATCGAAGAAGCCATCTACAAACTCGAAGCCGTAGAAGCCACTGCCGTAATCGGCGTGAGGGACCAATACGCCGATGAAGAAATCATTGCCTTTATCCAACTCAAAGAAGGCATGAAACTGGAAGAAGCCGAAGTCCGCAGCCACCTGCGCGACCTGTTGGCAAACTTTAAAATCCCCAAACAAGTCATCTTCCAAGACGAGCTGCCGCGCAATGCCACCGGCAAAGTGTTAAAACGCAAACTCAAAGAACAGTTTCAAGACTAAACCACTGTTTCAGACGGCCCCTTGATTCATGCAGGCCGTCTGAAAACCTGTCATCAACAAACTTTTCAGACGGCCACGACCATGACGACACCTATACTCGAAATCGAAAACCTAAACGGCTCCTTTCCGAGCAAGCAAGTCCTGCACGATATCAACCTGACCTTGCAACCCGGCCGCAAGCTGGCATTGGTCGGCGAGAGCGGCAGCGGCAAAACCGTATTGTCGCAAGGCATTATGCGCCTCAATCCGATGGTTACCTTTGAAGGCAGTCTGAAATATTGCGGAACCGATCTGCTGACCCAGCCTGAACGCGCCCTACAAAAACTGCGCGGCCGTGAAATCGGCATGGTGTTTCAAGAACCCATGACTGCCCTCAACCCCGTCATGCGCGTCGGCGAACAAATCGCCGAAGTCCTGTCCCTGCATTTGGGTTTGGATAAAAAACAGGCATGGGTGCGCGCTATCGAACTCCTGGACGAAACCGGCATCCACCAGCCCGAGCAAAAAGCCCAGGCCTACCCTTTCCAACTTTCCGGCGGCCAACGCCAACGCGCCATGATTGCCATGGCCGTATCAGCCCAGCCCAAGCTCCTGATTGCCGACGAACCAACCACCGCTTTGGACGTTGCCGTTCAAGCCCAAATCCTCGACCTGCTCTCACGCCTGCAGGAAGAACACGGCATGACCATGCTCTACATTACGCACGACTTGAACCTTGTGCGCCGTTTTGCCGACGATGTCGCCGTTATGCGTAATGGCCGTATCCTCGAAACCGGCAAAGCAACCGAAGTCTTCGCCAATCCGCAGCACGAATACACCAAAATGTTGCTCAACGCCGGCACAACACGCCGCGTGGCTCCTTTGCCTGAAAACCCTGCCACTGTACTCAAGGCCGAACAAATCGCCTTCTCCGTCAAAGAATCAGACGGCTGGTTTAAAAAACGCGACAAAACCATTCTCAACCCCGTTTCTTTCGATATCAAATCGGGGGAAACATTGGGCATCATCGGCGAAAGCGGCAGCGGCAAAACTACATTAGCCAAAGCCGTTATGCACCTTATCGACTCCGAAGGCAGCCTGAACATCAACGGCGAGCCATGGAAACGCGAATTGAGACGCGAAATCCAAATGGTGTTCCAAGACCCGTTCGGCGCATTCAATCCACGCATGAACGTCTTTGATACCGTTTCCGAAGCCTTGCGCGTACACGAACCTGAAATGCCACGCGAAGAAATGCGCCACCGTGTCGAAGAAGTCCTCAAACAAGTCGGCCTGCCCGAAGATGCACTCGAACGCTATCCGCACGCCTTCTCCGGCGGCCAGCGCCAACGCCTCGCCATCGCCCGCGCCATCATCGTCCGTCCGAAAATCCTCGTTTTGGACGAACCAACCAGCGCACTTGATGTCCAATGGCAACAACAAATCCTTGAATTGCTCAGCAGCCTGCAAAAAGAATACGGCCTCGCCTTCATCATCATCAGCCACGACCTCGCTGTGATCCGCGCCATTTCCCACCGCGTGATGGTGTTGAAAGATGGCAAAGTTGTTGAAGAAGGCGAATGCGAAAACGTATTTGCCAATCCAAGCAGCGACTATACGCGCCATTTGATTGCACACTCCGGCCACATGGTTCAAGAGGCCGTCTGAATCTTTAAGGATTACGATAGGCACATTTCAAAAAAACTATTACCTAGTGGCGGCACTTGAAATTTTCCCTGTCTGCCACTATTCTGAACAACATATTTATTAATCCCGATTTAAAAGGAAACAAACATGAGCAGCGAATTGATTATCCACGCCAGCGATGCCAGCTTCGAACAAGACGTTTTGAAATCCGATGTACCTGTACTGCTGGACTTCTGGGCACCATGGTGCGGCCCTTGCAAAATGATTGCCCCAATCCTGGACGACATCGCCTCCGAATTCCAAGGCCGTCTGAAAGTCGTTAAAATCAACATCGACGACAATGAAGCCACTCCTGCCAAATTCGGCGTTCGCGGCATCCCTACCCTGATGGTGTTCAAAAACGGCGAAAACGTTGCCACTAAAGTCGGTGCATTGGCTAAAGGTCAACTGACTGCATTCGTTGAAGCTTCTATCGCCTAAGGCTTTAAGCATATAAAAAGGCCGTCTGAAACTTGTTTTCAGACGGCCTTTTTTGTATTCATTAAGCAGCCAATGGTTTCAAAGTCAGGCTGATATTTTCAGCTTTCACTTTAAACAGCAAATCAATATTCGGATGCTTACCTGGATTGGCTTCGGCATCGGCAACATGTTCGGCAAACCATGTTAGGCCGCGTTCTGCCGCCGCTGCGTCCAGCTTGCCGTCAAACTCTTGCGCCAAAGCATGGTAAAGCTTGAGCGAGCCTTGTTTGCCGGGCGCATTGGGAATGTGATGAACCACTTTGCCCTCTTTATCGAGAATATCCAAGCCGCTCAAATGGTCGATGGCAGGCATGGTGGCCAGATTATCTTGGAAGCTCATGATTGTCCTTTCTGATGTGGGTTTTAAAGCAAACCATATAACAAGGCCGTCTGAAAGTTGATGTTTGGCACTTTTCAGACGGCCTTAAACATTTCAATTAACGTGTACCGAAAATCTTATCGCCGGCATCGCCCAAGCCTGGGATGATGTAGCCGTGTTCGTTCAAGTGGCTGTCGAGCGCGGCAGTGTAGATGGTTACATCAGGATGCGCGTCATTGACGGCTTTCACGCCTTCCGGAGCGGCAACCAATACCAATGCTTTGATATTGCTGCAACCTTTGGCTTTCAGCAAGTCGATGGTCGCAACCATAGAGCCGCCGGTTGCCAACATCGGGTCGATAATCAGGGCTGGACGCTCGGCCATGCTGTCAACGAATTTCTCAAAGTAAGAAACCGGTTTCAGCGTTTCTTCATCGCGCTGCAAGCCGACAACGCTGATTTTAGCGGTAGGAATCAGGTCAAGTACGCCGTCGAGCATACCCAAACCGGCACGCAAAATAGGGACAACGGTCAAGGTTTTGCCTTTGATACGGTCGCCTTCGATAGAACCACACCAACCGTCAATGATGTATTTTTCGGTTTCAAAGTCGCGGCTGGCTTCGTATGCCATCAGGCGTGCCAGCTCGGTAGTGAGCGTGCGGAATTTGTAGGTGCTGCATTCTGCCTCGCGCATCAAAGTCAGTTTATGGCGGACGAGGGGATGATTGATGACGGTAACGTTCATTTTTTGTATTTCCATGTTTCGTTAACGGAGTGAATTATACTTTTTTTCACGAATGGCGGAAAGGGTATGTTTCGTGCGAAAGGCCGTCTGAATCAGGGTTTCAGACGGCCTTTGTCAACAATTTTACATTACGGAATATTGTAGATGATTAAGCTTTCAGCAATTCTTGCAGTTCGCCGGCTTCGTACATTTCCATCAAAATGTCAGAACCGCCGACAAATTCGCCGTTGACGTACAGTTGAGGAATGGTCGGCCAGTCGCTGTATTCTTTAATGCCTTGGCGTACTGCATCGTTTTCCAATACGTTTACAGTCACATAGTCGGTGCAACCTGCCGCATTCAGGATTTGTACGGCACGGGAAGAGAAGCCGCATTGTGGGAACTGCTTCGTGCCTTTCATGAACAATACGACGCGGTGGGTGGTTACGACTTCTTTGATTTGATCGTGGATAGAGGACATGTGTGTTCCTTTTACTAAATCGGTTGTTCGGGGAAAATCAAATTTCCCGCCATTATACGCAAATTGATGGAATTGAGGGTACGTTTCTCAACATCGGATCTGACCGTTGCCGTTGATATAGAATTTGGTCGAAGTCAGCGCTTCCAAACCCATCGGGCCGCGGGCGTGCATTTTTTGGGTGGAAATACCGATTTCCGCGCCCAATCCGAAAACAAAACCGTCGGTAAACCGCGTGGACGCATTGACATAAACCGCCGCCGCATCAATGCTTTCTTGGAAAAACTCGGCATGGGCAATGCTTTGGGTCACAATCGCTTCCGAGTGATGCGTCGTGTGGCCGTTAATCCAATCGACGGCTTCTTCCACTGTTTTCACTGTTTTGACCGACATAATATAGTCAAGAAACTCAGTGCTGTAATCTTCCTCGGTTGCCAAAACAGCATTTTTAAACATACGCAATGCTTCCTGATCAGCTCTAAAAACCTGTATTCACAAAATGATAAAATATCTTTATGACTGGAAAATCCTACCCAACAGACTTAACAGATGCCCAATGGCAAGCGATTGAGCCGCATTTTAACCGGCTACGCCACTACAAATGGGATAAACGTGAATTAGTGAATGCCGTTTTGTACATTACCAAAACAGGTTGCCAATGGCGTATGCTGCCCAATGATTTTCCACCTTATCCAACCGTATGGAGTTTCTATCGCAGAGCCAACCAATCAGGCTTATGGGATAGGATTCTTTCGGCATTGGTTCAAAAAAACGTTTAATCCATCAAAAACAAGCGATGCCGACTTATGCCATTATTGATTCGCAAAGTGTCAAAACAGCTTCCGGCGCACATGATAAAGGTTTTGACGGAGGTAAAAAAATCAAAGGCCGTAAGCGACATATAGCTGTTGATACGTTGGGTAACCTATTGTCTGTTGTGGTTCATGCAGCCAATATCCATGACACAAAAGCAGGTATTTTTTGTAGCAAAAAAAGCGTTTGAGACCTATCCTGGTTTAAAAGGTTTCTGTGCAGACGCAGGTTATCGGAATACATTTGAGCGCGAAGTATCGGAGCAATTGGGTTTAACTGTTGAGATTTCAAAGAAAATTCAAGATATTTCTTGGCATATTCTGCCCAAACGTTGGATTGTAGAACGAACGTTTGCATGGTTGGGTTGGTCTCGACGTTTGGCAAAAGATTTTGAGCAGACGAATTTATCTGCTGAAAATTTTGTCAAACTAGGGTATATTTCACAAATATTAAAATTTATCAAATAGTTGTTTGTGAATACAGGTTCTGATTTCATGCGGCATTATTTCAGCCAAACGTATCCACATCATAACTGCGAAGCAATAAAAAATACAGACAAAATTAAAAAAACGCCTCCTTTTAAAACCGTATTTTCAGCCTTTATCCGAATCCGTTAACAACAAAACAAAAGGCCGTCTGAAACCCTATTTCAGGTTTCAGACGGCCTTTTACCGATTATTGAGAACATGGCCTGCAAAGATAAATACAGACCGTTCTCTATAAATGCTTATTGGTGTTCAGAAATAATTTTCAGCATTTGCGCCAATACTTTAGGATTGGCCGCAACGATGTCGCCGCTTTCCAACCAGCCTTCATCACCGGACATATCGGTAACGATACCGCCTGCTTCTTGAACAATCAATGCACCGGCGGCAATATCCCAAGGCTTGAGGTTGAACTCGAAGAAACCGTCCAAACGGCCGGCCGCAACGGCACACAAATCCAAAGAAGCCGCGCCTTCGCGACGGCCGCCGGCGGTTTTTGCCAAGAAATCTTTCAAAATCGCCAGATACTTGTCCATCATGCTTTGATCGACAACAGGGAAGCCTGTACCGATCAGGCAGCGGTTCAATTCGATGCGGTTGGAAACGCGGATACGACGGTCGTTGAGCAACGCGCCTTTGCCGCGGGAAGCCATATATACGTCGTTGCGCTCAGGTGCGTACACCAAAGCTTCTTGCAACACGCCTTTGTGCAGGAGTGCCATAGAGATGGCGTATTGAGGATGGCCGTGGAGGAAGTTGGTTGTGCCGTCGAGCGGATCGATAATCCATTCGTACTCGGCGGTGGCTTTACCGTGGGAGCCGCCTTCTTCGCAAGTGATTTTGTGATGCGGATAGGCTTCTTTGAGCGCTTCCACCAAAATCATCTCGGAGCTGCGGTCAACATCGGAAACGAAGTCGTTGAATGCTTTGCTGTCTACTTTGACGGCATCCAGATTGCCGGCGGCGCGAATCATCATTTGCCCTGCTTTACGGGCGGCTTTGAAAGCGGTATTTAAAAACGGATTCATGGTTTTCTTCCTAATTCAGGTAAAATACGCCCTAATGCGCCGAACAAGGCACACAAGAGGCTGTTAATCGTTTCCGATGCTGTTAAAGAACATTTCAGACGGCATGGAAAAAGGCCGTCTGAAAACAAAAAGATGGCGCATTATACCTGATTCCCGTACAAACAGAAAACAAAACATGACTTCCGAAAAACCCGCCCTGCCCGCTTATCTGGACAACATCCGCATCATCCTCACGCGTACCAGCCATCCCGCCAATATCGGCTCCGCCGCGCGCGCCATGAAAACAATGGGCCTGCACAAATTGACCATCGTCGCCCCAAATCTGATGGCAACGCCGATGACGGAAAACCCGCCCGTTTTCAATCCCGATGACGTGCAAAGTTTTGCACTGCCTGAAGAAAGTTTCATCCTCGCTTCCGGCGCGGCGGACGTTTTGGAAAATGCCACCATTGCCGCTTCTTTGGACAAAGCCCTTGCCGACACCACTATCGCCTGCGCCCTGACCAGCCGCCGCCGCGAAATCACTGCGCCGCTGCAAACGCCGCGCGATTTGGTACCCGAATTACTACAGGCCGCCAACCGCGGCGAGAAAGTGGCGCTGGTTTTCGGCAACGAAACTTTCGGCTTGAGCATCGAAGAAGTCCAAGCCTGCAACCGACTGATGACCATCAACGGCAATCCCGACTATTTCTCGCTCAACCTCGCCCAAGCCGTGCAGGTCGTGTGCTACGAAATCTTCAGCCAAACCGATTCGCCCATGACCCATCTGCAACAGGAAGACCACGCCGCGACCCACGAACAAATCAAAGGCATGGTCGCCCATATGGAAAGCGTGATGAACGACATCGGCTTTTTCAACCGCCGCAACGGAGAACGCCTGATGCGCCGTATGCAAAGCCTGTTCGGACGCGCCAACACGCAAACCGAAGACATCGACATCCTGCGCGGTTTTTTCAATACCGTCAGCCACCGTATCCATAAAAAAGACTGATTAAGGCCGTCTGAAAACATTTCCAGACTTTCAGACGGCATGACTGATATTCGGATAAGCATGAATTACGCCCTAGACGCATTATGGTGGAAACTCACCAGCCAACCCGTCCGCGACCTTGCCTCGCTGCTGACTGCGCCGCCTTTGTGGCAAAGCGGTTGCGAATTGAGCGTGCGCGAACTACTGGGGGAACACGGTTTCCGCTACCTTTTGGCATTGGATGCCGATCCCACGCCGCTGAAGGATTACCTCGCCCGATGCGCCCCGTTCGGCCACCGTCTCGGCATTTATGCCGAAGAGCTGCTGGCTTTCTGGTTTGCCAACGCACCGCACGCCAAGCTGCACGCATACAACCTGCCCGTTTTTTCAGGCAGCCAAACTTTGGGGGCTGCGGATTTTGTCGTTTCCCTCAACCAACAGCCCTACCATATCGAGCTGGCGTGTAAATACTACGGCGGAGACCAAGTGCAAAACCTGCACGGCCTCAATCCTAAAGATACGCTGACGGACAAAGCCGCCAAACTGGTGCAGCAATCCAAACTGCTGCATACGCCGCAAGGCAAAGCGACCTTAGCGACACAAGGCCAGCCGGAAAATCCGCTCCCTGCATCCATCGTGCGCGGCATCGGATTTTTCCCACACGGTTTCCATGCTTTTGAGCCGCCGCTTAATCCATACGGTTGGCGCGGCGTCTATATTCAAGATTGGGCGGAATACGGGTTTGAACGCCGAGAAGTGCGCTACCACCTGCTCGACCGTATGGCCTACCTCGCGCCTGCGCGTGTTGCCGAAACCGAAGCATTAAACGAAACCGAAATCCGCCATATCGATCAAGGCTTGATTGCTGTTTTGGAATGTCGGCCGGACGGCTTTTGGCACGAAATCGAACGCATCATGAAGGCCGTCTGAAACCCTTTCCCAACTTTAAGAGAACCCATTGCATTATGAACGCCGCACAACTCGACCATACCGCCAAAGTTTTGGCTGAAATGCTGACTTTCAAACAGCCTTCCGATGCCGTCCTCACCGCCTATTTCCGCGAACACAAAAAGCTCGGCCGCCAAGACCGCCATGAAATCGCCGAAACCGCCTTTGCCGCGCTGAGACACTATCAAAAAATCAGCACTGCCCTGCGCCGTCCGCACGCGCAACCGCGCAAAGCCGCACTTGCCGCACTGGTTCTCGGCAGAAGCACCAATATCAGCCAAATCAAAGACCTGCCTGATGAAGAAGAAACAAAGTTCCTCGGCAATTTGAAAGCCCGTAAAACCGAGTTTTCAGACGGCCTGAATACCGCCGCAGAATTGCCGCAATGGCTGGTGGAACAACTGCAACAGCATTGGAGCGAAGAAGAAATCCTCGCCTTCGGCCGCAGCATCAACCAACCTGCCCCGCTCGACATCCGCGTCAATACCTTGAAAGGCAAACGAGATAAAGTGCTACCTCTGTTGCAAGCCGAAAGTACCGATGCAGAAGCCACGCCTTATTCGCCTTGGGGCATCCGCCTGAAAAATAAAATTGCGCTTAACAAACACGAGTTGTTTTTAGACGGCACGCTGGAAGTCCAAGACGAAGGCAGCCAGCTGCTTGCCTTATTGGTGGGTGCAAAACGCGGCGAAATCATTGTCGATTTCTGCGCCGGCGCAGGCGGTAAAACCTTGGCTGTCGGCGCGCAAATGGCGAACAAAGGCAGAATCTACGCCTTCGACATCGCCGAAAAACGCCTTGCCAACCTCAAACCGCGCATGACCCGCGCCGGACTGACCAATATCCACCCCGAACGCATCAGCAGCGAACACGATACCCGTATCGCCCGACTGGCAGGCAAAGCCGACCGTGTGTTGGTGGACGCGCCCTGCTCCGGTTTGGGCACGCTGCGCCGCAATCCCGACCTCAAATACCGCCAATCCGCCGAGACCGTAGCCAACCTTTTGGAACAGCAGCACAGCATCCTCGATGCCGCCTCCAAACTGGTGAAACCGCAAGGCAGGCTGGTTTACGCCACCTGCAGCGTGTTGCCGGAAGAAAACGAGTTGCAGGTCGAACGTTTCCTGTCCGAACATCCCGAATTTGAACTCGTCAACTGCGCCGAACTTCTGCAAAGCCTAAAGGTCGATTTGGATACCGGCAAATACCTGCGTCTCAACTCCGGAGAACACCAAACCGACGGCTTCTTTGCCGCTGTATTGCAACGTAAGGATTAAGGTTGAAAAAAGGCCGTCTGAAAATCTGAACTGGCCCCCAAATCTTGGACACTCATAAAAGCCTATTCAGGCACTCTGTGTAAGCCGGGTTCTGTATGCGACAGGACTCAGCTTTTTCAATTTCAAACTGCAACGCTCGCGGTTGTAGTAATCCATATAGTCATCTATCTGTTTCATCAATTCATCCACCGTCAATTCCCCTGCACGGTAGAAACACTCCGTCTTCAGCACCGCAAAGAAGCTTTCCATCGGTGCATTGTCCCAACAATTCGCCTTTCGCGACATGCTTTGAACCATGAAATACTCCGCAAGCAATTCCCTATACCCCGCCGTACGGTACAGCACACCTTGGTCGGAATGAAGCATCGTTCCTTTATCAGTCAGCCGGGGTGCCGCTTTTTCGAGCATTTCCTTCACCATTTCACTGTCGGCTCTGCGGCTCATGGCGTAGGCGATGATTTCGCGGTTGAACAGGTCCAAGATCGGCGAGAGGTACAGTTTGCCGTCCTTTCCTTTGAGTTCGGTCACGTCGGTCAGCCATTTTTCGTTGGGCTTTCGGGCTTTGAACCGGCGTTTGAGGAGGTGTTCCGATATTTCGCCCATGGCGGGATGGCGGTAGGCTTTTTTTGCCCGTATGAGGGCTTTCAGTCCTAGCTGCCTCATCAGCCGCGCCACTTTTTTGCGGTTCCAACCTAATGCTGCTGCAATGCGCCTTTGCCCGTAGCGTCCTTTATGCCGTTCGTAGATTTCGGCGATAAGGGCTTTGTCGGCTTCATTGGGGTCGGGTCGGTCCTGATGATGGTAGTAAAAGCTGCTTTTGGGCAGGTTTGCGATGTGCAGCAGGTATTTGAGCGGGTGTTGCGCCCTCAGTGTTTGGACGGTTTGGCTTTGTCCTTTTCGGTCTGTTTTTTGCTGAGGGCTTTTAACTCCTTTAGGTAGGCAACCTTTGCGCGCATATAGCACAACTCTTCGATAAGCTCTGCCTGTGTTTTTTCGTGGTCGGGTTTGTCGGCGATGAAGGGGTTTTTGCGGTGTTGGGGCATGGTTTTGGATTGGGGATGTTCGAGTGCGCCGATGCCGCCTTCTTGATAGGCGCGTATCCATCGTCGCAGGTTGGTTCGGGAAATGCCGTAGTGGTCTGCGGTACGCTGTTGACTGCGTATGTGCAGGTAGTGGAGTACGGCTTGGTATTTGAAGTGTAATGTATATTTGCCCATAAAAAAACTGCACCTTGTGAGTTGGAGGGGGGGGTGTCCAACTTTTGGGGTGCAGTTCAATCCTTTCAGACGGCCTTTTTGATAGATTTTTTACATTAAAATCATTAAATACGATAGTCGCGCTCTGCAATAATATACTTTAAGGCATGTATCTCGACCTTTTATCAGAATATTGTGAAAAGCTGGAAAAAATGCTTTATGCTTTGTAAATGTATGTGTTCTCGTTCAAAATTCGCCCGGTCATGCCTCAGGCGATACCCGATACAGACAACGATAATATATAAATCATTTGGTTAAAAATCATGTCGCATATTTATTCTTCACCCACAAAGCCCCGTTTATTGTCATCGGCCATTGCCGTCGCCTGCTGTCTGTTGCCGTTTCAGACGGCCTCTGCATACAGCCTGCAAGACATCCTCAGGGACGCTTTAATCAGCGACCCGATTGTGCGTGAAGCCAAAGCCACTCAAGAAGCAGCACAAAGCACGACCAAAGCCACGCGCGCACGCCATTATCCTGTCGTTACCCTGACCGGTACGAAAGTGCTGGCGCAACACAATAAATACAACAGCAACGACATGGATGACGGTATCGGCGTGCGCGGCAGCGTGAACATCTACTCATGGGGTGCGATTGAAGCCGCCGTCCGCCGCGACCGCAGCCGCGAAGAATACTATCAACACAAATACACCGAAAGCCAAGAGCAGCTGGGCAGCGATATCGGCCGCCTCTACCTGAGCGCATTGCGTGCAAAAGAAACCCTGATCCTCAACGAACAGACTTTGGCACGCCACAACAACCTCTTAAAAGACTTGGACACCATCGTCAAATATGATGCAGGCCGCCGTTCCGAGCTGATTGAAGCGCGCGTGCGCCAACTGCAAGTGGCAAACATCATTGCCCAACAACGCCGCACCATGGATTTGGCACTGAGCCGCCTGTCCCGCTATACCTCGCGCCAGCTGACTGCCAACGATTTGGAAGATCCGTTTAAAAACGACACGGCGAAATCCATCAGCGAACGTTTCAACAACCCCAACCGCAACAACAATCCGTCCTATCAGGCACAATTGGCCGAACGCGACAGCGTCCGTGCCGATTTGGACGCTTCCAAAGCCTAATGCCTGCCTGCCCTCAATTTGGAAGGCAGTGCGACGCGCAACACCAGACAGCTTTATTTAAACGTTGCATGAAATGTGTTGGATATTGCTGCAAGACACAATGTAGAACGCAATGCCAAATCATTGATCGCCGCAGAAGCCAAGTCTGAACAAATCCTGCGCGACATGAACGAACGCGTTCAAACATCCGCCATCGATATGCAGGAAAGCGAACAGCGTACCGCGCTGACGGCGCAACACATCGCCGCCCAAAAAGAAGTCATCAAAGTGTACGAATTGCAGTTTAAAATCGCCCGACGTACGCTGACCGACGTTTTGAGCGCATACAGCGAGTTATCTTCCATCGAACAGGATTACGTTGCCGCCCGCAACGATTTCCGCGATGCGGCGCTCGACTATTTAAATACCCAGGCCAAAATCTCCGCTTGGGTCGGTTTGGTACAAAAATAAAGCCATATCCGCTGGTTAAACCAAAAACATTACGCGAAAAAATATGAAAGCCATCATTGAACACATCGTTTTAGTGACCCGCCTTTTGGGTGCGCCCATATCCGAAGCCGCTTTGTCCGCCGAAGTCGTGCGCGACAAAAAGCTCAAGGTCAACTATCACTCACTGGTCGAAGTCCTGCGCAGCCACGGATTTGAAACACCTTATCCAAACGCAATCTGGAAGACATCCCCTCGCTCGCCGTGCCGGTTATGATTATCCTGCACAACGAAGAAGTAGCGGTCATCACCCAAATCGAAGGCTCCGGCCAAGAGCGCAAATACCATATCCTCCAGGTTGACGGTTTGGAACAAGAACTCAGCCATGAGCAGCTCTCCAGCCTGTATTTGGGCTACTGCTGGTTTATCAAACCCCAAATGGCTACCGATATGCGCTCGGAGTTGCCTGAATACCATCTGCCCAAAGCATGGTTTTGGAAAGTCATTTGGCGTTTCCGCAGCTACTACTACCAAGTCATCTTGGCCACCATCATCAACTTCCTTGCGCTCGTCAGCTCCCTGTATGTGATGAACGTGTACGACCGCGTGATTCCCAACCAAGCCTATGAAACCTTGTGGGTATTGAGCATCGGCGTGGTCTTGGCGATTTTATTTGAATTTGCCACCAAGATGATTCGCGGCCACTTGACCGATATTGCCGGTAAAAAAGTCGATTTGATCATCAGCTCCGCCCTGTTCCGCCGCGTGATGGCATTGCGTCTGGCAGACCGTCCAGCTTCTTCCGGTTCATACGCCAGCAACCTGCGCGAATTTGAAGCCGTGCGCGAGTTCATGACCAGTGCCAGCTTGTTGACTATTGTCGACTTGCCTTTCCTGTTGCTGTTTATCTTCGTGATTTCCATGGTCGGCGGCAAATGGTGACCCACCGTCCGCAAGTGCTGCAAATCGTCAACCGAATTATTGTGATGGACAATGGTAAAGTCGTGATGGACGGCCCGCGTGATCTGGTATTGCAAAAACTCATGCAAAACAAACAGGCCAAAGAAGCCAACGTCAAACAACAACAGCAACAAGCTGCTGCAGTCAAACAGCAGCAACAACAAGCTGCCGCCACCCCTCAATCGGCAGCACAATAAAGCAAAAGGCCGTCTGAAACCTACTTACTCTTTCAGACGGCCTGCCCTAATGGTTAAAATCCACCAAACACAATAAAGATACACGATTATGAGCCGCAAAAACAACGTCAAATCTAAAGGTCTCGACCTCATCAGCGACCTCAATGCCGCCCTTCAAAAAGAAAAACACAGTGGCCAGTTTATTGTCATCATCCTGTTTTCATTCTCATGATTGTCTTCGTTATTTGGGCTTACAACAGCCCTGTCGAAGAAGTTACCCGTGGCAATGGCAATATCATTCCCAGCAGCCGTGAGCAAGTAATCCAAAGCCTGGATTCCGGCATCGTAACCGAAATCATGGTTAAAGAAGGCGACATGGTCGAGAAAGATCAGATTCTGATGAAACTCGACGACACGCGCAGCTCCGCCGTTTTACGTGAAAGCGAAGCCAAAGTCGAAAACCTCGAAGCGACCGTTGCCCGTCTTAAAGCCGAAGCCTACGGCACCAAGCTCTCCTTCTCTGACAGCGTGGGCTCTGAGCTTCGCCGTCGCAAAATTGCCGCCTACAAAGCACGCCGTCAAGCCATGACCGATGCCGTCAGCGGCCTCTCCCAAAGCAAGGCCGCGCTTGACCGCGAAATTGCCATTACTGCACCTATGGTTGCCGAAGGCGTGGTTTCCGAAGTCGAACTTTTAAGAATGCGCCGCGATTCCGCAGACTTGGCCACCCAAATCTCCGAACGCCACAACCGCTACAAAGCCGATGCCAACAACGAACTCTTGCAAGCCGAATCCGAGCTGGCGCAATCCAAAGAAAACGTTGCCATGCGTGCCGACCCGGTTGAACGCTCGCAAATCCGCGCGCCTATGCGCGGCATCGTCAAAGGCATAAAAGTCACCACCATCGGCGGCGTTGTGAACGCAGGCGAAGACATCATGCAAATCGTCCCGGTTGACGACAAACTGCTGGTCGAAGCCTACATCCGCCCGCAAGACATCGCCTTTATCCGCACAGGCCAACCTGCATTGGTTAAAGTCAGCGCCTACGACTACTCCATCTACGGCGGTTTGGAAGGCAAAGTTACCCTCGTCGGCGCCGATACCGTCAGCAACTCTATGCAAAACCGTGCCAACGACTTGAAACTTGACCCGAACCAAGTTTATTACCGTGTTCTCGTCCAAACCGAAAACAACTCACTGAAAGACAAAAACGGCAAACCTATGCCGATTATTCCGGGCATGGTTGCAACGGTGGACATCAAAACCGGTGAAAAAAACCATCTTCCAATACCTGATCAAACCGATTACGCGTATGAAACAAGCGTTGAGCGAACGCTAATCGATAAAACGATAAAAGGCCGTCTGAAAGTTTTCAGACGGCCTTTGGTTTATGTTTTAAATGCCTGTTTATCCGGCAAATAAATTATTTCTCCTTAAAAATAGCTCCGACAAACGTCCTTTTCGGATTGCCGCGCTCAACTTGATAGAGTTGCGCGTGCTGCTCCTGCGCAAAATTTCCTGCCTGTCCGGCATGATGCTCCGCCAGTTTTTGCGCCAATAACATTACCGCCAATTTTTTATTGGCATGCTGGCTGCGTTCGCTCTCGACCCGCACGGAAATGCCGCTTTCTTTATGGGTGGCGCGGACGGCGCTTTCGGTTTTATTGACGTGTTGCCCACCCTTGCCGCCCGAACGGCAGGTTTGAAACTCGATTCCGTTTTCAGACGGCATTTCATACCTCTGCGGCATATCGGGCAAGCGGAAAACACCTATATACCAATTTTTGCGCGGATGTTTCGGACGGATAGGGCTGGGGCATATCCATTGGAGTGTCCCCTGCCAAGTTTGCGCTAAGCTTTCGGTTTTCTGACCTTCCAACTTGAGCGTTGCCGACAAAATGCCGTGCTTATCGGCGGTTTCGGTAACAAGTTCGGCATCAATGCCTTTGACTTGGGCTTCGGCAAGCAGCTTGCCCAAAACGAAACGGGCAAATATACGGCACTCTGCCGGCCCTTGCGCGGTGGAAATTTGTAGATAAATCACTGGTGTATGCTGTTTCATCTTTACGCTCCACACTCGCCGCCGGTTTTATAAGTCAAAACAGGCTTGAACCGCGCGACCAATTCAATCAAACCAGCGTTTTTCATAGCGGCAATAACGCTGTCGATGCTTTTATAAGCCTGCGGCGCTTCTTCAAAAATCAGGGCCTTATCCTGACAAACGACTACGCTGCCAAATTCGGTCCGGCGCAGGCTGTCGGCAGTATATTTGTGCGACAGTCTGCCTTTGCATTCGCCGCGCTGCCATTTCCGACCTGCGCCGTGAGCCAAGGTATTCAACGAAATTTGGCAATTTTCGGCAGGTTGAACCAGATAGCTGTAATCGCCGCGCGAGCCGGGTATCATGACCAAGCCTTTATCGGTGGGCGTTGCGCCTTTTCGGTGCAACCAACCGGTTGTGCCGTCAATCTCAGTTTGTTCCAAAAAATTATGATGGACATCGAGCAGGCATGTTCCTTCTGCGCTCCAACGGTCGAGCATTCTGGCCGCAATCAAACGGCGGTTAAGGCCGGCAAACTCCAAGGCTGCTTGGTGTTCGGCAAGGTAGGCTGCCGCCGCTTCGCCCTCTTCCGCCAAACCTTGATGCCCAAAGGCGGCAATATGGCGTTGCAAAATCTGCTGGCCCAATCCGCGCGAACCGCTATGTACTAACAGTTGCAGATGGTTTTCATCAAAATCGGGCGGAAGCAGGTCGGCGCGATAAACGGTATCAACGGTTTGCAACTCGGCAAAATGGTTGCCACCGCCAATCGTACCCACGGCAAGGCCGTCTGAAAATTGGCTCATATCGACAGCGTCGCCTAATAAATCGACCTGTTCGTCTTTATCTAGCGGCGTATCGATATTGCCCAGCTGTTTGGCGAGTTTGGCCGGTTTGAGTTTGGTTGCGCGCAAATTGGTCTGCCAAAACGCCATACCGCAACCGATGTCGTTCCCAATCAAGGCAGGATAAAAATGACGTTCACTGAAAAATGCCGCGCCAACCGGATAACCGCGCCCTGCGTGTAAATCCGGCATTCCGGCAACGCGTAGCATATGCGGTAATCGGGCGGTGGTTTCAAGCTGTGCGACAGCGTTGCCTTCAATCCATGTATTTGAATCGGCAATAATTTGAATATGATGGGGATAATTGCCCATGTGTTTATGCTTTCTTTAAAACGGATAGAAACCGTCAACAGATGACAATAGGTATCCACCGTCTGCGAAATGTTCAGACGGCCTGGTTTCTAGCCGATAATCGTAGGGAAAGCAGCCCGAAGCGGGCGACATGGAATGCGAAAAGCGTTATCCGAAAGTCAGACCGACGCTTGGGCTGCAAAGAATGTGATTGAGCGGATTGAAGTATTGCATGTCATGGCTTGCTCCTTTCTTTGCATGAAAATATTAAAAACGTTCGGATTATATAAGGTTCATTTCCAATCATGCAAATTTACTGACATCAATCTGCCAATAATGTTGCATAAATGGCAACTATTGAGAACATGATTTAGGCCGTCTGAAAACTTTTCAGACGGCCTTTGATGCCCAATAATCCTTACAAAACAACGGTCGGATAAGAGCCGACAACTTTCACGAAGGAAGCGCGTTCACCCAAAAGCTGCAAGGCTTTTTGGACATTTTCATCGCTTTGATGGCCTTCGATGTCGATGAAGAACAGGTATTCCCACAAAACCGATTTGCTTGGGCGGCTTTCAAATTTGGTCATGGAAATGCCCAACTCGGTGAAGGGTTGCAACAAGGAAGTAACGGCACCGGCACGGTTGGGCGCGGATACGACCAAAGAGGTTTTGTCGTTGCCGCTGCGGCCGGTTTCTTGATGACCCATCACCAAGAAGCGCGTGGTGTTATTCGGTTCGTCTTCGATGCACTCGGCGGCACAGCTCAACTGATAAATTTCTGCGGCGATACGTCCGGCAATGGCGGCCACATTCGGGCTGTCAGATTCGGCAACCAAACGCGCTGCTTCTGCATTGCTGGCTACGGCGATACGCTCGGCATTGGGCAGGTTGCGACCGAGCCAGTCGTTGCATTGTGCCAAGGCTTGGGCATGGGCGAAAACTTTGGTAATGCCGCCGATTTCATGGCTGTCTTTACGCAACAGGTTGTGATGAATGCGGACAACCACTTCGCCGCAGGCTTTCAACGCAGTTACGGCCAACAAGTCCAAAGTGCGCCCCACCGAGCCCTCGGTCGAATTTTCTACCGGCGCCACCAAATAATCGGCTTGGCGCGTTTCAACTTGTTTAAAGCAGTTGTCGATGGTGGCACACGCCATGGTGTGTGCGGCGTGGCCGAAATGTTTGATGGCGGCTTGCTGGGTAAATGTCCCCTTCGGGCCCAAATAAGCAATCGTCAGCGGACGCTCCACTGCCAAACATTCGCTCATAATCTCGCGAAACAGCCGGGTGACCGATTCATCCGGCAAAGGGCCGCGGTTCAAATCCTGAATCCGGCGCAAAACGGCCACTTCCCGCTCAGGACGGTACACCGCGCCTGTCCCTTTCAATTCGCCGATAGCATGCGCATGACCGGCGCGCTCGTTGAGCAAACGGAGGATTTCCGCATCGATGCTGTCGATGGCATTGCGGTGCGGCAATAATTGTTCGTCTATGGATAAAGGCATAAGCTGTCTCGCAATTTTGTGGGGGATATTTTTATTTTAACATTAAAGGCCGTCTGAATTCCGTTTTCAGACGGCCTCAACACTATCTTTATCTAACTTTATCGTCTATCAGGTTTGCAAACGCCGCCAATTCCATCATAATTAAGCCTTTTGAACGACAAGGCCTATTCCATGCACTCAAACGGACTGTACACCCGTTTTCTGCCCGATGAAGAAGCAACCCTGAAACTGGGTGAAGAATGGAGCAAGCAGCTTTCCGCTCCGCTGACCATCTATCTTGAAGGCGGGCTGGGTGCAGGCAAAACCACGCTGACACGCGGGATTTTGCGCGGACTGGGACATACGGGCGCAGTCAAAAGCCCGACTTACACCATTGTCGAATCTTATCCGCTGGATACATTTATCCTCCACCATTTCGACCTCTACCGCTTTACCATGCCCGAGGAATGGGAAGATGCCGGTTTGGACGAATTGTTTGCGCCTGACAGCGTCTGCCTCATCGAATGGCCGCAGCAAGGTGGGGAATTCACGCCTCCGGCAGACATTACCATTACATTGATGTACACCGATAAGGGCAGAACTTGCACCTTTTCCGCCCACACAAACCAAGGCCGAAAAAGTTTAAAATCATGGTCAAATTAACTAGAAGACACATTCTCCGTCAAGGCACAGGACTATTTCTCACCCTCACGCCCGTTGGTGCCGCATTGGCCAAACCGGCCTCTCCTGCGCAATTCCTTGCCGTCCGCATTTGGCCGGCGAACGCCTACACACGCGTTACACTTGAGAGCAACCACTCGATGAAATACCAACATTTTATGTTGGACAACCCCAGCCGGTTGGTCGTGGATATTCAAGGAGCGGAAATCAACAGCGTCCTGCAAGGCATTTCCAGCAAAGTGCTGTCTAACGACCCATTTATCCGCAGCATTCGCGCCGGTCAAAATACGCCCAGCACCGTGCGTATCGTCATCGACCTCAAGCAAAGCACCCATCCGCAAGTCTTTGCACTCGCACCCGTCGGCAACTTCAAAAACCGCTTGGTTATCGACCTTTATCCACACGGCGCAGATGCCAACGACCCGATGATGGCCTTGCTCAACGGCAATATTCCCAAACAACGTCCGAATACCAATATCGCATACGACACCCCTGCCCCTAAAAGCAATCGCGGCAGCGGCGGCAACCGCCGCCCTGTGATTATGATCGATCCCGGTCATGGCGGTGAAGACCCCGGCGCAATCAGCCCGAGCGGCCTCAAAGAGAAAAACGTCGTACTCTCCATCGCCCGCGAAACCAAAAAACGCCTCGAAGCCTTGGGTTACAACGTATTCATGACGCGCAACGAAGACATCTTTATCCCATTGGGCGTACGCGTTGCCAAAGGCCGTGCGCGCAATGCCGACGTATTCGTATCCATCCACGCCGATGCCTTTACCAGCCCGTCCGCTCGCGGTACCGGCGTGTACATGCTCAATACCAAAGGCGCGACCAGCTCGGCGGCAAAATTCCTTGCCCAAACCCAAAACAACGCCGACGCCATCGGCGGCGTACAATCCAGCGGCAACCGCAACGTCGACAACACGATTTTGGACATGACCCAAACCGCGACCCTGCGCGACAGCCGCAAGCTCGGCCATTCCGTCTTGACCGAATTGGGCAAACTCAACCAACTGCACAAAGGCCGCGTTGACGAGGCCAACTTCGCCGTCCTCCGCGCGCCGGATGTTCCGTCCATTTTGGTGGAAACCGCCTTCCTCTCCAACCCTACCGAAGAGCGGTTGCTCGGCAGCGAGTCCTTCCGCCAACAATGCGCCCAAGCCATTACCACCGGTATTCAAAAATACATCAATACCGCCGTTTTACGACGCGGTTAATGGCTTGATGAAACAAAGGCCGTCTGAAAATTTTTCAGACGGCCTTATCTTTTCAAGCAATCTATTGGCATGAACAATACAGCAAAATGGGAGAATGGCGACAAAATAACAATTGAGCCAAACCCTGTCAATCTTTGCTATTACATGTTCTACACTCATATGCGTGCTATTTATTGTTGGTACCTGATTTACCAAATGCCGGCTGTAATTGATCAGCAAGATCGTCTTCAATCAATTGCAGCACATCAGCGGGAAGTGTATCAGCATATTGATGAATCATTATTTTATATTGGCCTTGATACCATTGATTTAAATGCAATGCATAGGTACTTTTATGCCCGAAGCCCAAATGCTGTGCCAATCTATTCCGAATACTGTGGCGTGAAGACCCTACGTATAGAACCTGACTTGGGCGATTTAATTTTGCGCAGGCATGTGTTTTAAGTAAGCGAAAATTTTGAAATTGCTGAAAAGTTGTATTAATGTCGCCTTCAATCTGTTGGATAACATAAATAAAGCATCCATGACTGGGCAATTGTTCCAACGTTGTAAATTCAAAGGTACGGTCAGGTACAAGCTTTTTTGCTTGTATACAATGTTCAATTAATCGGTCAAGATAACGCATATTAACCGCACTTCCCTACCGCAGCCGGATAGACAGATACCTTCGTCTGCGTCAATGCAAACAGGTTTTCCAACTGCATTTGCGCCTGACGGTTGGCATGTTCCAAAATTTCAGCCTTACATGCGCTTTGCAATACCTGTCGTTTTGCCTCTTCCTGTACCGTCTTAAATACCGACTTATCCATAGGCAGCAAATTAAACGAGCCGGTCTGAATATCGTACACTTCGATATTTTCCAAATCCACGCTCAAGATTTCCACCGCCGGCAGGCTGATCAATACCTTCTCGTCCACAATATTGACATTGTCCGCGCCTAACTTGTCCAAATCCAAACCGGCCAACACCTTGCCGCGCACAATAAAAATACCGCTTTGCGAATCCTGCCACAGCCTGCGCCAATCCCCTTTTTTCTCCGTACGGATAATCGTATCGATATAAAATGCCGTACTTTCCAAGCGGTTCATCTGCTTAATCTGCATCAAAACCCCCTCACGGGACAAAACCTGATGTTCTTCGTTCTGACCATGCAGGGCATAAAACCAGCCGCCCGCAGCCGTCAGCGCACACAACACCAGCACGACCAATCCGCGCCCAAGTATTTTCATTTCAAACATCCCCCGTTAAAATAATCATCAAAACATTCCCCATATTCTCCCAAAACCGTCAATTTCAAGCCATACCCAGGCTATCTGAAACATTAAAACTTATTACTAAAAAGTAATAAAAAATCTCAACAAACAAAGTTTGCCTTTTGGTAAAGACAAGACTACAATCCATTACACACAATTCAATTTCATCTCATCATGAATACCACCGACCTGCGCCGCCACAACCTGCGGCAATGGATAACACAACATCACAACGGCCAGCAGACCAAGTTTGCCCAAGCCATCGCCATCAACCAAGGCGAGCTGTCCGCCCTGCTGAAAAACAAATCTTTCGGCGAGAAAAAAGCCCGAAAAATCGAGCAGGCAGCCAATATGCCTGACATGTGGCTGGATCAAGACCACCAAGACCGCCACGCCCCCACCATCAGCCAAGAAAGAAATACCATGTCCCACATCTCCACCATCCCCGAAATCCTAGCAGACATCAAAGCCGGCAAAATGGTCATCATCACCGATGCCGAAGACCGAGAAAACGAAGGCGACTTGCTGATGGCCGCCCAATTCGTTACCCCCGAAGCCATCAACTTCATGATCAAAAATGCACGCGGCCTGGTCTGCCTGCCGATGGACGGCGAAATGGTCGAAAAACTCGGCCTGCCCATGATGACCCAGAAAAACGGCGCACAATACGGCACCAACTTTACCGTCTCCATCGAAGCCGCCCACGGCATTACCACCGGCATTTCCGCCGCCGACCGCGCCCTGACCATTCAAACCGCCGTTTCCCCATCCGCTAAGCCAAAAGACATCGTCCAACCCGGCCACATCTTCCCACTGCGCGCCCAAAAAGGCGGCGTACTCGTCCGCGCCGGACACACAGAAGCCGGCGTTGACCTCGCACAAATGAACGGCCTGATTCCCGCCGCCGTCATCTGCGAAATCATCAACGACGACGGCACCATGGCGCGTATGTCCGAACTGATGAAGTTTGCCGAAGAACACAACCTCAAAATCGGCACCATTACCGACCTCATCGAATACCGCAGCCGTACCGAAAGCCTGCTCGAAGACATGGGCAACGCACCCGTACAAACCCCGTGGGGCGAGTTCCAACAACACGTTTACGTCGACAAACTCTCCGGCGAAACCCACCTTGCCCTTGTCAAAGGCACACCAACAGCCGACGAAGAAACCCTCGTCCGCGTCCACGAACCCTTCAGCGTCATGGACTTCATCCAAGCCAACCCGCGCCATTCATGGTCATTGCCCAAAGCCCTTGAGCGCATCCAACAAGCCGAAAGCGGCGTAGTCATCCTCCTGCACCGCACCGAAGACGGTGCCACCCTGCTCGACCGCACCCTGCCCAAAGGCGCAAACCAAGCCTACAAATGGGACAGCAAAAGCTACGGCATAGGCGCACAAATTCTCGCCGGCCTCAACGTCAAAAAACTGCGCGTCCTCGGGCAGCCCTCATCTTTCACGGGTCTGACCGGTTTCGGTTTGGAAGTTGTCGGTTTTGAAGAAGTTGAAAAATAATCTTGCTTGATTGATTCTCAAAGCAAACCAAACAAAATGCCGTCTGAAAGCCTTTCAGACGGCATTTTGAGTTTGTTATCCAATTCAAAAACAGCGAATATAAAAAAGCCGATACATCTTCCCGGTGTATCGGCTTTCGCTATCAGCTCAACGCTTAATTTTTGCTGGGTAATTCTTTTTCGCTCAATGGTTTGATGTACCAAATATCGCGACAGTAATCGGCGATGGAGCGGTCGGATGAGAAGAAGCCCATGTTGGCGATGTTGATCAAGGCTGATTTGCGCCATGCGGATACGTTGCGGTAGTGTTCGTCCGCTTTGTATTGCGTGTCGATGTAGCTGCGGAAATCCGCCATCAGCTGATAGAAGTCGCCGTATGGTTGCAACACGTCGTTGTAGCGGTTTGGCTCTTCCGGAGAAAAAGTGCCTTGGCTGATTTGGTTGACGACGCGGCGCAGGTCGCTGTCTCGCTCGATATAGCTCAACGGGTCGTAACCGTTGCGGCGGATTTCTTCGACTTGTTCTACGGTGTTACCGAAAATATAGCAGTTGTCCGCGCCGACTTTTTCCAAAATCTCAACGTTCGCGCCGTCCAGCGTACCCATACAGATTGCGCCGTTGAGGGCAAATTTCATGTTACTGGTACCGGATGCTTCCGTACCTGCCAGTGAGATTTGTTCGTGCAAATCGGCGGCAGGAATGATGATTTGGGCAAGGCTGACGCTGTAGTTCGGGATGTAAACGACTTTAATCAGGTCGCGGATACGGGTGTCGTTGTTGATGACTTTGGCAACGTCGTTAATCAGTCGGATGATTTTCTTCGCCATGTAATAGGCGGATGCGGCTTTACCGGCAAAGATGAACACACGCGGCTGCCAATCGAAATCCGGGTTCTCCAGGATTTTGTTGTAGCGGTCGACGATGTGCATCACGTTCAATGCTTGACGTTTGTACTCGTGGATACGTTTGATTTGGATGTCGAAAAGTGCATCGGTATTAACTTTAATGCCCAGCTCGGTTTCGATGTATTTGGCAAGGCGCTCTTTGGCGGCTTTTTTCACTTCGCCGAATTCTGCCTGTACGGAGGCATCGTCCACTTTGTCGTTGAGCTTGGTCAGGTTGTCTAGATGCAAACGCCAGTCTTCGTCGCCCAGATGTTTGTCCAAGAATTTGGTCAAGCCCGGGTTGGCGATGTTAATCCAGCGGCGCGGGGTTACGCCGTTGGTTACGTTGGTAAAGCGTTCTGGGAATACTTTGGCAAAGTCGGCAAAGATGGATGTGGTCATCAAATCGGAGTGGATTTTGGCCACGCCGTTGACTTTGTGCGAACCGATGACCGCCAGCCATGCCATGCGGACGCGACGGCCGTGGGTTTCGTCAATGATGGATACGCGGCGGACAAAGTCGTCGTCGAAGTTGCCGATGGCGCGTAAGGCATTGAGGAAGTAGGCGTTGATTTCAAAGATGATGTCCAAATGGCGCGGCAGCAGACGGCCCATCAGGTCAACCTGCCAAGTTTCCAAGGCTTCACTCATCAATGTGTGGTTGGTGTAAGAGAAAATCTTACAGCACATATTCCATGCTTCAGTCCATGCGATGCCCTCTTCGTCAATCAGGATACGCATCAATTCAGGAATGGCGAGCACCGGATGGGTGTCGTTCAAGTGGATGGCGACCTCGTCGGCCAAAGTGCGGATGCTTGGGAAACGGCATTTGTGACGTGCAACGATGTCTTGAACGGAAGCGGAAACCAAGAAATATTCTTGTTTCAAGCGCAATTCACGGCCAGATTCTGTGGAGTCGTTCGGATACAGGACGCGTGAGATGTTTTCGTCGCTGTTTTGTGCGCGAACGGCAGAGGCATAGTCGCCTCGGTTGAAGTCGGCAAGGTCAAACAGGTTGCCTGCGTGTGCAGTCCACAAGCGCAATGGGTTGGCACATTCGCCGCCATAGCCAGGAATGATTTCATCGTATGCCCAAGCGGAAATTTCTTCGCTCGGCTGCCATTCTTTTTTGTCGCCCAAGTTCAACACTTGACCGCCGAAACGGACGGAATATTGTTTGTTCGGACGGGCAAACTGCCACGCCAAATCTTGGTCCAGCCACAAATCGGGTTTTTCAACTTGTTGACCATCCACGATTTCTTGTTTGAACATGCCGTATTGGTAACGGATGCCGTAGCCCATAGCAGGAATGCGCAGGGTTGCCAAAGAGTCGAGGAAGCAGGCGGCCAGACGGCCCAAACCGCCATTACCCAAACCCGGATCTTCTTCTTGTTCGCAGACATCGGCAAATTCTTTGCCCAGTTGCTTGAAGGCTTCTTCAAATTCGGCGTAAACGCCTTCGTTAATCAGCGCGTTGACAAACGAACGGCCGAGCAGGAATTCCATGGACAGGTAATAAACCATGCGTTTGCTGTTGTCGATGTGGGCGCGGCGTGTTTTGAGGAAATCTTCCGCAATCAGGTCACGCGCGGCAAGCATGGCGGCGTTGAGCCATTGGTGTGAAGTTGCTTCCTTCGGATCTACGCCCAAGATGAAAATCAACTTGTAAACGATGGATTTACGGATGGTTTCGGCGTCCGGTTTAGGCATTACATAATCGTAACCGGAGATGGGGAGTTTTTTCTTAGCCATGGAAGCCTTTCTCTAGCGTGAGGCACTGGACAACGCGCCTGATGGTTTTATTAAAAACAACAAAACTCGGTTTTCAGACGGCCTAACAACGGCAACAGGCCGTCTGAAAGGAATGATGCGTAGGTTTATTACAAACCAAGGGGATTATAGCGGAAAGATTTAAAAGAAGGATATCTTTTTCTTTATAAAACATTTAATTAACAATTAAACCATTAATCATCTTATCGGCATTTTCGATTTATACCACAAAGCCAAAATGAACAAATACCAACAAAATATCAAAGAGTTAATTAAATAATAGTTTGATTATCATTTACTTTATTTTATGTAAAATCCAAATACCCATGTGCTTAACAACACATTTTCCTGGTTCTTCGTAATTTAATTTCTCTGATGGTACGCAAGAAATCTCCCAATTACCTTGAGGCAGATTAAATAACTGACGACTACGTTTGGCATTTACCAACAGTAGCCACTCGTCGTCTAAAACAATCTGAATCGCCTTACTGCCCCTGTTGTGCCAACAATATTCGGTCATCGGGCTGCTATCGGCATTGAGCCATTGCACACGCTCTTTTTCCCACCAGCAATCATCTGTCAGCAGCTTGATTTGATTGCGGACGCGTATCAGTTCTTGAGTGTAACTTTGCAATACATGGGACTCATTTTGCCAATCCAACCATGTAATCGGATTATCTTGGCAGTAGCTGTTGTTGTTGCCTTGCTGACTATTGCCGAACTCATCGCCTGCCAAAAGCATGGGCGTACCGTTGGATAAAAATAAGGAGGCAAGCAACGCTTTGGAAGTGTATTCGCGGTTGAGTAAAATCTCTTCATCATCAGTTTCGCCTTCTACGCCGTGGTTGTAGCTGATGTTTTCATTATGCCCGTCGCGGTTGTTTTCGCCGTTGGCTTCGTTGTGCTTCTCGTTGTAGCTGACCAAATCGCGCAGAGTGAAGCCGTCGTGTGCGGTGATAAAGTTGATGCTGGCAGACGGATGGCGTCCGCTGTGGTTGAAAATATCGGACGACCCCGCCAAGCGTTCGGCAAATGCGCCTAAATTGCCGCTTTCCCACGACCAAAACGCGCGCATATCATCGCGGAAACGGCCGTTCCATTCGGCAAAAGGTTGCGGGAAATTGCCCAAGTGATAGCCGCCCTCGCCGATGTCCCATGCTTCGACAATCAGCTTCAAACCAGCTAAAACCGGGTCTTGATACAGGACTTGGAAAAAACGGCCGTACGATTGGAAATCGGGTTCGCGTCCCAATACGGTTCCCAAATCGAAACGGAAGCCGTCGATATGAAACTCTTCCGCCCAATAGCGCAAGCTGTCTGCCGCCCAACGGGTAACATCGCGACGGACAATATTGAGCGTATTGCCGCAACCCGACCAGTTCTCATAGCTGCCGTAAGGGGTGTGCCAATACCATAAAGTGTTGTCGATACCGCGCTGACACAGCATCGGGCCTTTGTCGTCCTGCTCTGCCGTGTGGTTGTACACGACATCCAAAATCACTTCCAAACCTGCCTGATGCAGGGCTTTGACCGCCTGTTTCAGCTCTGCCGCTGCACGCTCGGAATTATCGGCATAAGACGGCTCGACGGCAAAATGAGAGTAAGTGTTGTAGCCCCAATAATTGCTCAAGCCCATCTGCTGAAGATGGTATTCGTCCAGATGATAATGAATCGGCAGCAGCTCGACCGTTGTCACCCCCAATTCTTGCAAATAGGCCAAAACCCGTTTATCACTCAAGGCTTTATAAGTGCCTGCGTACTTCAAATCGGGGAATTGCTTGGTAAACCCTTTGACATGGGCTTCATAAATAACGGTTTTGCCCCACGGTATTTCCGGTCTGCAATCTTTGGCCCAATTAAATCGGCTGCGTCCGATCACGACGCTTTTCGGCGCAACAGCGGCGTTGTCGCGTTCATCTTCCGGTCTGAACCATGCCATTTCTTCAGCGGTACGGTAGCTTGGTTTGCCGTCAATTTTTTTGGAATACGGGTCAATCAGTAATTTGTTGGGATTAAAACATGAGCCGTATTCTGCGTTTTCACGTCCATACACGCGAAAACCGTATCGCTGCCCTGCCTTAACATCCGGCACAAATCCGTAAAATACCGAACCGCGCCGCGAAGGCATCTCCAAACGGGTTTCTTTATCTTTATCAAACAGACACAATTCGACCTTTTCGGCATTGATGGAAAACAAGGTGAAATTCGCGCCCTTGCTTGTCAGGGTCGCGCCCATGGGATAAGGCTTGCCTTCCTCAATATGCCATGATTTGGCAGTCATAAAATGATTCCTTGGTATGTATTTGGTTTTGTGTCCAATATAAGGCCGTCTGAAAATCTTTCAGACGGCCTTGAGTCATATTGATGTCACTATCTTTTAATTTTCAGCTGATTAGGCAGGCATGATGCCCACCCTCAAAGTTGATTTACGCTTCGTCTTTGACCGCCGCCTGATACAGGTAAACGGTTGCCAACGGCGGTACGGTAACAGACAGGGAATTTGGTTTGCCATGCGACCAAACTTCTTCTGTCTCCACCGTTGCGCCGGCAGAAACGCCGCTGCCTTTGTAATGCAGGCCGTCTGAATTGAGGATTTCGCGGTATCCGCCGGCAGAATTTACGCCGAAGCGGTAGCCTTCGCGCACCACAGGCGTGAAGTTGCTGATGACGATAACACGGTTTCCTTCGCGGTCGCGTCGCTCGAAGACGAATACGGAATTGTCGCCGTCATCGGCAACCAGCCACTCAAAGCCTTCAGGCCATTGGTCTAATTGGTAAAGCGGCGCGGTGTCTTTATAGACATGGTTCAACTCGCGCACAAAGTCTTGTACGCCTTTGTGCCAGCCGCCCTCTTGCTCCAGCAGGAACCAATCCAGTCCTTCGTTGTAGTTCCACTCGCGGCCTTGTGCAAACTCGTTGCCCATAAACAACAGTTTTTTGCCGGGGAAGCCGTACATAAAGCCGTAGTAGGCACGCAAGTTGGCAAATTGTTGCCAGCAGTCGCCGGGCATACGTCCGAGCAGCGAGCGTTTGCCGTGCACGACTTCATCGTGTGAAAGCGGCAGGACAAAGTTTTCGCTGTACTGGTACATCATGCCGAAGGTCATTTTGTTGTGGTGATATTTGCGGTTGATGGGGTCTTCCATCATGTAACGCAAAGTATCGTTCATCCAGCCCATATTCCATTTGAAGCTGAAGTTCAAACCTTCTTGGCGGGTCACATTGGCAAATGATGTCGATTCTTCGGCGATTTCAGTCGCCGCCGGAACTTCCTCTTTCAACATGGTGTTGGTATCGCGCAGGAAAGCGATGGCTTCAAGGTTTTCATGACCGCCGTATTGGTTCGGAATCCACTCTCCGTCTTTGCGCGAGTAGTTGCGGTAAATCATCGAAGCAACCGCATCAACGCGGATACCGTCAAACCCGAAACGCTCTATCCAATACAGGGCGTTGCCTTGCAGGAAGTTTTTCACTTCGTTTCTGCCGAAGTTGTAAATCAGGGTATTCCAGTCTTGGTGGTAGCCTTCGCGCGGGTCGGCGTGTTCGTAAAGCGCAGTACCGTCAAACTTGGCCAGGCCGTGATCGTCGGTCGGGAAATGGCCGACCACCCAGTCGAGGATAACGCTGATGCCCTCGTCGTGCGCTGCTTTAATCAATGCGCGCAATTCTTCCGGCGAACCGAAACGGCTGGTCGGCGCATACAAACCGGTTGCCTGATAGCCCCATGAGCCGTCAAACGGATATTCGGAAACAGGCAGGAACTCGATATGGGTAAAGCCCATGTCTTTGACGTATGCCACTAACTCTTTGGCCAACTCTTCATAAGTCAGCCAGAAATTGTTTTCCGGATTGCGTTTCCAAGAACCCAAATGCACTTCATAAATGCTGATCGGCGCGTCAATAGCGTTGGCACGGGCGCGGAAAGCAGGTTCTTCCACTTCGTCAGGCAAGCCGCGCACGATAGATGCCGTGGTTGGGCGCAGTTCCGCACCGAAAGCATACGGGTCGGCTTTTTCGCGAACATCGCCGTTGGCATCGCGGATTTCAAATTTGTAGAGGGCATTGAGTTTGACTGCCGGAATAAAGATGTCCCAAATGCCGTTGTCGCGGTGGAAACGCATCACATGGCGGCGGCCGTCCCAGTTGTTGAACTCGCCGATAACGGACACGCGTTGCGCATTTGGCGCCCATACGGCAAAACGTACGCCCTTCACGCCGTCCAACTCGGCAAAATGCGCGCCTAAAGTCTCATAAGGACGCAGGTGTTTGCCTTCGGCCAACAGCCAGGAATCCATGTCTTGCAACGCGGAACTGAAATGATAAGGGTCTTCTTCAATTACATGCTCGGAGTCTTCGGTATAACGGATACTCAAAGCGTAATCGGGCGCATCATCGGGCAAAACAGCCACAAAGAAACCGCGTGCATCAATTTTTTCAGACGGCACGATGAGTTCGCCGCTGCGGCGGTTCACAATATCCACGCTTACTGCGCCGGGAATCAAAACGCGCACTACTTCATCGCCCTCTGCAAGGCGGTGTCGTCCCAGATAAGCGAACAAGTCGCTGTGGGTGGCAAGAAACAGGCTTTCGACCGTATCGCGCTCAATTTGGTCAAGTTCATGATAAGCCTTGATTTGGCTGTTTGTTTTCATGCGTACCTCGTCAATAATGGCAAGTTGGCCGCCCATGAGGCGGTGCTGTAGGAAATCTTCCAAAGAAACCGGCATTTTTTGCGCCCAGTTCGGATAGCCGTCCGGCACACCGGGGACATTCAAATTGTCAATGACGCCCAGCAGGTTTTCCAGTTGTACGGCGTAAAGCTTGCTGCGGCTCAATGCACCGTATTTGTGCAAAGCCGCCAGCAAGGTTTCATCGGCTTTTGCCGGCATTTGTACGTCTGCACCCAGACAGCCGGTATATTTCAATTTATCCAGCAAATCGGCTTTATCGTGTTCGCGCTCATCCAAGGCCGTCTGAAAAGCGGCTGCATCAGGCAAAGTACCGAGTTTGAACATCGTATCCAAATCTTTGCCTATCCAATAACCTGCCAAGGGCGCGACATCGTGGGTACTGATGACCGTAATCGCCTGCTCGGGGTATTCTTCAGGTAATTGGAAACCGTTCCAGCCCTTGCTAAAATACATCACTTTGTAGGAGAACACTTGATAGCGGTTGAGCAGATAACGCACTTGATCGGGTACCGTCCCCAAATCCTCGCCAATGATGACGCAACGGTTGCGTTGGCTTTCCAAAGCCAATATGGCAAAAGTCACTTCGGCGTCGTAATGCACATATGCGCCGAAATCTGCTGTTTTATCGTTTAAAACCCACCACAAACGACACAATGCCATCACATGGTCAATCCGCAACACGCCATACAGGCGCATGTTTTCGCGCAACAGATGGGCAAACTTTTCATAGCCCGTATGTTTCAACATCGACGGATTAAGCGGCGGCAAATTCCAATTCTGCCCGGTCGGCCCCAAAGGATCGGGCGGTGCACCGACTGACAAGTCCATACAATAATCTTGGCGGTTTAACCAAGTATCTGCGCTGCCTCGCGCCACGCCGACCGCCAAATCGCCGTAAATACCGAGTTTGACACCATATTCGGCAGCGGCTTGGTTAACTTCTTGCAACTGTTCCGCGCAAAGCCATTGCAGCCACATATAAAAACGGATTTCCCGCTCATGACTGCGCGCGAATTTTTCTACTGCTTCGCCATCAGGCTGATGAAATTCAGACGGCCACGACTGCCAACCCACTTGTCCGGGGCGGCTGTAATACTGGTCCAAAGCCTCAAACAAACCGAGGCCTTGCAAAGCTTTGCCTTTTTCTAATACAAATGCTTCAAATGCAGCGCGTTCATTTGCTGCAGCTTCGCCAGTATCTTGTTCAAATGCGTTAAACGCCATATGCAGCGCATCACGTTTGCATGCCCAAACTGCCGTATAAGTTACCGTTTCTGTAACACGCAAAGCAGCGATGCGCTGACGGATTTTCGGTTGTGCCAGCCAGTTTTTCAGTTGTTCGTTATAAGTAAACGCACCGACTTTCTCGATATCCAAATAAATCGGATTGAGCCATTCGCGCGAAGAAGGGCTATACGGGCTGGCAAAGGCAGGCTTGCTGGTAAACAAGGCGTGCAAAGGGTTGATACCGACAAAATCCAGCTTTTTCTCTGCCGCATATTTCATCAGGTTCAGCAAATCGGTAAAGTCGCCTATGCCCCAGTTGCGCTCGGAACGCAGGCTGTACAAATGCATGGTCAAACCATTCATCCGTCCTCCATTCGCAAGCAGTTTGGGTTGGTAAACCGATTCAGGCGCAACAATCAGGCGTACAAGGCAACATTTTCCGTCGGTCTCGGCCGACAAAGTGTAATAACCGCAAGCCAGCTGGGGCAGCTTAATCCAAAGCGTATCGTTGTCGCCCGGATATAAAGTCAAGGTCTGGCACTCATCCGCCTCATCAATCAATACGACCACTTCCGCACCATGAAATTCAGACGGCATCTGTAAAGACTCTTCGCCGTTTTCATGCGCGACTATCGTATTCAGATAAAGGCCGTCTGAATCCGGTTTGCTTTTGTCCAAAACAGCAACGATCGATTCCAAAACTTCAGGCTTGGTCGCATGATATGTACCGTTGATGTCGTGGTAGCCTAAATCAATACCGGCCTCTACAGCCTGCTGCTCCAATGTCTCACTCATTGCATTCTGCCTGTTTTACCAATATCTGAATCTTAATACAGATTTTGTCGCACCGTTACATGTAATTCATTGTAGTCTCTAACAAAATCCATATTTTCCTGTTTGATTTGACCTGCGCCAAAATTTCCTATTTATCTGTCTTGTAAAAACTTAAAGGCCGTCTGAAAAGGAAGGTTTCATTCCTTTTCAGACGGCCTTTATCATGCTTCAAGCCTGATTAGTGGTGGTGATGACCGTGCGGGCCATGTACGTGACCGTGGGCAATTTCTTCCTCAGTCGCATCGCGTACACCTTCAACAGTCGCTTTGAACAATACTTTCATACCGGCCAAAGGATGGTTGCCGTCCACTACGGCTTTACCGTCGGCAACATCGGTTACACGATAAATCAATACATCGCCGGTTTCCGGATCATCGGCTTCAAACATCATGCCGACTTCAACTTCAACAGGGAATACGCTTACATCTTCAATACGCACCAGCTCAGGATCTTGCTCGCCGAAGGCATCATCAGGCGACAAAGCCACTTCAACAGTATCGCCTACATTTTTGCCGTGCAACGCTTCTTCCACCAAAGGGAAAATACCGTCATAACCGCCATGCAGGTAAGCAATCGGCTCTTCGGTTTTGTCCAACAACTGGTTGTTTGCATCGTACATTTCATAATGCAGGGAAACTACGGAATTTTTAACAATAGACATCATGTCGTCCTTAATCAATATTTAAAAGTCAAGTTCAGGCTATTCTATCACAGCTGTAACTAAACAATCGGTTTACCTTAAACAAATACTTTTGGCGGACACAACAAAACCGAAAAAGTCCATATGAAAAACAAAATTGAATGATCCCAATCCATAAAAGTTGCTTTTTCACAACACGAAGTTGCTAAATTACAAAAAACTTCCCAAACGCAAAAACATTCCAAACCCTTAAAACCAACAACAGTTAAAAATAATCAAACTATTGAATATAAATAACTTTTAAAATTTTCATTAATTATGAATATTTTTAGATGATTTTTTACCTGCCTCCCTGATTTACATATTTTCGCTAATTTTGTATTGATTTTAGTATGCAAACGGTTAAGCAACGTTGCATTGACCAACCCCGTGGGGCATAATAACGACAATTCAGCAATGAATTTCTACTGTACAGGCCGTTTGACGGCTATTTTTAGTTTAAATCGATTTAAAAAAGGTCCTCAAAAATGAAAAAATCTCTGTTCGCTGCTGCTTTGTTGTCTTTAGCTTTGGCCGCTTGTGGCGGTGCTGATAAAGCTGCTGAAACTGCTGCTTCTGAAGCAGCTGCTTCTGCTACTGAAGCTGCTGCTTCTGCTACTGAAGCTGCTGCTTCTGCTGCCGAAGCTACCGAAGCTTCTGCTACTGAAGCTGCTGCATCTGCTACTGAAGCTGCTGCATCTGCTACCGAAGCTGCTGCTTCTGCTACTGAAGCCGCTGCTTCTGCTACTGAAGCTGCTGCTTCTGAAGCTGCTAAATAATATTCTTTTGAATATAAGAAAAGCAGGATACCATTGCGTATCCTGCTTTTTTACATTCTTCATACTCTCCTTCCCGACTTTTCCGCCTGACTGCCATGCACCTTCACGACCGTTTTGCTGAGTTTCTTTCCGCCTCTGAAATCATTGAAGCCACTCCGGCCTTGTTAAACGACCAACGCCGCCGTTTTGTTTCTTCACCGGATATTGTCTTACAGCCGAACTCTGTCGAAAGCGTGCAGAAAATCATGCGTTTCTGTTTTGAAAACAGCATCCGCGTAACCCCGCAAGGCGGCAATACCGGATTATGCGGCGCAACGGTAACCACCGAAGGCGTACTGCTCAATCTCTCCAAGCTCAACCGTATCCGCGATATCAACCTTGCGGACAACAGCATGACGGTTGAAGCAGGCGTGATTTTGCAAAATGCTCAAAAGGCAGCAGCCGAAGCCGGACGACTGTTTCCACTCAGCCTTGCCAGCGAAGGCTCTTGCCAAATCGGCGGCAATATCGCCTGTAATGCCGGCGGTTTAAATGTCTTGCGTTACGGCAGTATGCGTGATTTGGTATTGGGTTTGGAAGTCGTTTTACCAAACGGCGAACTGGTTTCCCACCTTCAGCCCCTGCATAAAAACACAACCGGCTATGACTTGCGCCATCTTTTTATCGGCAGCGAAGGAACACTGGGCATCATTACCGCCGCCACACTCAAACTCTTTGCCCAGCCCAAAACCAAAGCAACCGCATGGGTAGGTTTAGACAATATTGAATCCGCCGTCTTACTTTTGACTGCGGTGCAAGGCCATTTTGCCGAACGCTTGACCAGCTTCGAGCTAATCAGCCGCTTTGCCCTCGATTTATCTTCGGAATTCAGCCAACTCAAAAAGCCTGCCGATGCGGAATGGCATATTTTGATTGAACTTGCAGATTCCGTTCCCGATGCAGGACTGGATGAAAAGCTTGCCGAATTTCTCTATCAAAACGGATGGGAAAACAGCATCTTGGCGCAATCCGAGCAAGAGCGCTCCGACTTATGGACCTTGCGTGAAAATATTTCCGCTTCCCAACGCAAACTCGGCACCAGCATCAAACACGACATCGCCATCCCTATCGCCCAAGTGGCCGCCTTTGCCCGCCAATGCGCCCCTGCCTTGGAAACCCGCTTTCCCGGCATAAAAATTGTCTGCTTCGGACATTTAGGCGACGGCAGCCTGCATTACAATACATTCCTGCCAAACGTATTGAGCAACGAAGCCTACCAATACGAAGACGCCGTCAATACCATTGTTTATGAAAATATCCTTGCCTGCCACGGTACGATTGCCGCAGAACACGGCGTAGGCATCATCAAAAAACATTGGCTGCCCCGTGTGCGTACGCAGGCCGAACTCGTTCTGATGCATGCCATCAAAAATCAGCTTGACCCTTATGGCATTATGAATCCAGACAAACTCCTGCCTTCTTTAGATTAACCAATACGAAAAGGCCGTCTGAAACGTGAACTGGCCCCCAAATCTTGGACACTCATAAAAGCCTATTCAGGCACTCTGTGTAAGCCGGGTTCTGTATGCGACAGGACTCAGCTTTTTCAATTTCAAACTGCAACGCTCGCGGTTGTAGTAATCCATATAGTCATCTATCTGTTTCATCAATTCGTCCACCGTCAATTCTCCTGCACGGTAGAAACACTCCGTCTTCAGCACCGCAAAGAAGCTTTCCATCGGTGCATTGTCCCAACAATTCGCCTTTCGTGACATGCTTTGAACCATGGAATACTCCGCAAGCAATTCCCTATACCCCGCCGTACGGTACAGCACACCTTGGTCCGAATGAAGCATCGTTCCTTTATCAGTCAGCCGGGGCGCCGCTTTTTCGAGCATTTCCTTCACCATTTCACTGTCGGCTCTGCGGCTCATGGCGTAGGCGACGATCTCGCGGTTGAACAGGTCCAATATCGGCGAGAGGTACAGTTTGCTGTCCTTTCCTTTGAGTTCGGTTACGTCGGTCAGCCATTTTTCGTTGGGCTTTCGGGCTGTGAACCGGCGTTTGAGGAGGTGTTCCGATATTTCGCCCATGGCGGGATGGCGGTAGGCTTTTTTTGCCCGTATAAGGGCTTTCAGTCCTAGCTGCCTCATCAGCCGCGCCACTTTTTTGCGGTTCCAATCCAATGCTGCGGCAATGCGCCTTTGCCCGTAGCGTCCTTTATGCCGCCGGTAGGTTTCGACGAGGAGGGCTTTGTCGGCTTCATCGGGGTCGGGTCGGTCTTGGTGGTGGTAGTAAAAGCTGCTTTGGGGCAGGTTTGCGATGTGCAGCAGGTATTTGAGCGGGTGTTGCGCCCTCAGTGTTTGGACGGTTTGGCTTTGTCCTTTTCGGTCTGTTTTTTGCTGAGGGCTTTTAACTCCTTTAGGTAGGCAACCTTTGCGCGCATATAGCACAACTCTTCGATAAGCTCTGCCTGTGTTTTTTCGTGGTCGGGTTTGTCGGCGATGAAGGGGTTTTTGCGGTGTTGGGGCATGGTTTTGGATTGGGGATGTTCGAGTGCGCCGATACCGCCTTCTTGATAGGCGCGTATCCATCGTCGCAGGTGGGTTCGGGAGATGCCGTAGTGGTCTGCGGTACGCTGTTGGCTGCGTATGTGCAGGTAGTGGAGTACGGCTTGGTATTTGAAGTGTAATGTATATTTGCCCATAAAAAAACTGCACCTTGTGAGTTGGAGGGGGATGTCCAACTTTTGGGGTGCAGTTCAACATTTCAGACGGCCTTTTATCTTATCCAAACTATTTCAATGCCGTTTTCCAATCCAATCCGCCCAAGGACGGTACCTGTATCACTTCATTGGTATCCAAATTGACCGCTGTCAGCTCTCCGCCCCACAACGCTCCGGTATCCAAAGCGATAACCTGATCGGTATTAACGTAGCCCAATGACGACCAATGTCCGAACACGGTAATATAATCCAAATTCTGCCTATCAGGCGCTTTAAACCAAGGGCGCAGGTAAAGCGGCATTTTTTTCAAAGTAGATTTATATTCGTAATCCAATTCGCCTTTGTACGTCAGCGCCCGCATACGGGTAAAGACGTTGATAATCATGCGTAGGCGCTCATAGCCTGTCAAATCGTCCGTCCACTCGGTCGGCTTGTTGCCGTACATTTTGCCAAAAAATTTCCTGTATTTTTTACCTTGCAACTCATCCTCAGCTTCACGGGCAAGGCTTTCTGCCTTATCAACCGACCATTGCGGCAAAATACCGGCATGCACCATCACATGTCTGTCGCCGCGCACCAAAAGCGGTTGATGGCGCAGCCAGTCAAGCATGGCATGACCATCGGGATGGGTCAAAATCGGCTCAACCGTATCACTGCGTTTGAGCGTTCCTTCACCGCAACCGACTGCTAAAAGATGTAAATCATGATTGCCCAAAACCATTTGCACACTGCTGTCATGCTCTTTGGCAAATTTCAGGGTTTCCAAGGACTTCGGGCCACGATTGACAATATCGCCAACCAGCCAAAGGGTGTCCGTACCATGATTAAAGCCGATTTTGGCAAGCAACAAAGTCAGCTCGTCAAAACAGCCTTGAATGTCTCCGATTGCGTAATGTGCCATTATTATTGTTTTCCGTTGTTATTATTTTCAGACGGCCTCAAGCCCAGCCCAGGCCGTCTGAAAACATCAATTATGCATTTAAAACCAATACTGCCTCTGCTTCAACCTGAACGCCTTTAGGCAGGCTGGCCACGCCAACCGCCGCGCGCGCAGGGAAAGGTTGTTCGATAAATTCAGCCATCACTTCATTGAATACGGCAAAATTGGCCAAATCGGTCAAATAAGCATTGAGTTTGACGATATCTTGCAGCGAACCGCCGGCCGCTTCGGCTACGGCTTGCAGGTTTTTAAATACTTGCACTGCTTCGGTGCGGAAGTCGCCATCGCCGACCACAGTCATCGTAGCCGGATCCAAAGGAATCTGACCGCTCATATAAACCGTATCGCCTGCACGGACTGCTTGGCTGTATGCGCCAATCGCGGCAGGAGCTTTGTCGGTATGGATAATGGTTTTAGACATGATATTCTCCTCAAGTAGAAATGTCAGAATCAGGTGGAAGCTTCGAATTTTACTTTCAACAGAAATACGTTTCAATAAAAGCATTCAATTAATGCGTTTAGCCCGTCTTGTTCTTCCCCGATTTTAAACCTACAATCCCACACATTATTCATTTCAAAGCCGAAATTATCATGTTTTTTGTCTTATCCCCAGCCAAAAACCTCAACGAAAAAGACCCCTCCCCCGTCAGCAGCTTTACCCAGCCCGACCTTCTGTCCAAAGCAGAAATCCTGATGCAGGAGTTGCGCCAGCTTGCCCCTCAACAAATCGCCGAGCTGATGCATGTTTCCGACAAAATCGCCCTGCTCAATGCTGAACGCAATGCCGTATGGCACACGCCGTTTACCCCTGAAAACGCCAAACAGGCCGTATTTATGTTCAACGGCGACGTCTACGAAGGCATCGCCGCCAATACGCTCAAACCGGAGCAAATCGACTACCTGCAACAACACGTCCGCCTGCTCTCCGGCTTATACGGCGTACTGCGCCCGCTCGACTTGATGCAGCCCTACCGCTTGGAAATGGGCACGGCCTTTGCCAACTCGCGCGGCAAAAATCTCTACGAATTTTGGGGCGATAAAATCACCGACCTGCTCAACCAAACGCTGAAGCAGGCCGGCAGCGATGTCTTAATCAACCTCGCCTCACAAGAATATTTCAAATCCGTCAACACCAAAAAACTCAACGCACGCCTGATTACACCGATTTTTAAAGACGAGAAAAACGGCAAATACAAAATCATCAGCTTCTACGCCAAGCGTGCGCGCGGTTTGATGGTGCGCTACGCGGCAGAATACGGCATTACCGATCCTGAAATGCTCAAAAATTTTGACTACGAAGGCTATTCATTCAATGAAGCAGCTTCAAACGAAGCCGAATGGGTATTCATGCGTAAAGAACAATCTAAATAAAAACAGAATACTAGATATTTTTTCTAAAATACCTCTTGGCAAAGGCTGTAAGTTCCATTAATATTACGGCTTCAAGAGTGGAAGCGTGGCAGAGCGGTTTAATGCAACGGTCTTGAAAACCGTCGAGGGTTGATAGCCCTCCGTGAGTTCGAATCTCACCGCTTCCGCCATTCTTGATATTTTTTTATCTAGTAAAAATGAAATGCGAGACTTGATGATTCAAGTCTTTTTTATTTTCAAATCCAAAGAATACCCAAGGGCCGTCTGAACTGAACTGGTCCCCAAATCTTGGACACTCATAAAAGCCTATTCAGGCACTCTGTGTAAGCCGGGTTCTGTATGCGACAGGACTCAGCTTTTTCAATTTCAAACTGCAACGCTCGCGGTTGTAGTAATCCATATAGTCATCTATCTGTTTCATCAATTCATCCACCGTCAATTCTCCTGCACGGTAGAAACACTCCGTCTTCAGCACCGCAAAGAAGTTTTCCATCGGTGCATTGTCCCAACAATTCGCCTTTCGCGACATGCTTTGAACCATGGAATACTCCGCAAGCAATTCCCTATACCCCGCCGTACGGTACAGCACACCTTGGTCCGAATGAAGCATCGTTCCTTTATCAGTCAGCCGGGGTGCCGCTTTTTCGAGCATTTCCTTCACCATTTCACTGTCGGCTCTGCGGCTCATGGCGTAGGCGACGATCTCGCGGTTGAACAGGTCCAATATCGGCGAGAGGTACAGTTTGCTGTCCTTTCCTTTGAGTTCGGTTACGTCGGTCAGCCATTTTTCGTTGGGCTTTCGGGCTGTGAACCGGCGTTTGAGGAGGTGTTCCGATATTTCGCCCATGGCGGGATGGCGGTAGGCTTTTTTTGCCCGTATAAGGGCTTTCAGTCCTAGCTGCCTCATCAACCGCGCCACTTTTTTGCGGTTCCAATCCAATGCTGCGGCAATGCGCCTTTGCCCGTAGCGTCCTTTATGCCGCCGGTAGGTTTCGACGAGGAGGGCTTTGTCGGCTTCATCGGGGTCGGGTCGGTCTTGGTGGTGGTAGTAAAAGCTGCTTTGGGGCAGGTTTGCGATGTGCAGCAGGTATTTGAGCGGGTGTTGCGCCCTCAGTGTTTGGACGGTTTGGCTTTGTCCTTTTCGGTCTGTTTTTTGCTGAGGGCTTTTAACTCCTTTAGGTAGGCAACCTTTGCGCGCATATAGCACAACTCTTCGATAAGCTCTGCCTGTGTTTTTTCGTGGTCGGGTTTGTCGGCGATGAAGGGGTTTTTGCGGTGTTGGGGCATGGTTTTGGATTGGGGATGTTCGAGTGCGCCGATACCGCCTTCTTGATAGGCGCGTATCCATCGTCGCAGGTGGGTTCGGGAGATGCTGTAGTGGTCTGCGGTACGCTGTTGGCTGCGTATGTGCAGGTAGTGGAGTACGGCTTGGTATTTGAAGTGTAATGTATATTTGCTCATAAAAAAACTGCACCTTGTGAGTTGGAGGGGGGATGTCCAACTTTTGGGGTGCAGTTCAGTGTTTTCAGACAGCCTTTTCCTTTTCTACAAATCAAATGCGGCGTTAATCAAACGTTTGGTGTAATCGTTTTGCGGATGGTGGAAAATCTGATCCGCGCTGCCGTACTCAACCATTTCACCCTGCTTCATCACAATCACATTATCGCTGACGGCGCGCACGACAGACAAATCATGACTGATGAACATATAAGTCAGGCCGTATTTCTTCTGCAAGTCGCGCAAAAGTTCGACCACTTTGGATTGTACGGAACGGTCAAGCGCAGAGGTCGGCTCGTCCAAAAGGATGAATTTCGGGCGCAGGATAACGGCGCGTGCAATCGCGATACGCTGACGCTGGCCGCCGGAAAATTCATGCGGATAACGGTTGAGCGCGTCAAGTGGCAAGGATACTTCCTTCATGACTTCCAAAACGCGCTGGATACGTTCTTTTTTGGTCATTTCAGGATGATGAACTGTCAAACCTTCGCCAATAATTTCGCCAACGGTCAAACGCGGAGAAAGCGAACCGAACGGATCTTGGAACACAATTTGCCGTTGCGATTTCAGACGGCGTGCTTCTTCAGCGGTATAGTTTTTCAGGTCTTTGCCTTCAAAGGAGATATGGCCGGTATAAGGCAGCATCTGCATGACAGCTTTGCCCAACGTGGACTTGCCGGAGCCGGACTCGCCGACGACGCCCAATGTTTCGCCTTCTTTAATTTTGAGGCTGATGCCTTTGACGGCGTCAAAAGTTTTGAGCGGTTTGCCGAAAAAGTTTTGCTTCAATACGAAAGAAACATTGACATTATCGGCATCGATTAACACACCGGCGTTGTTTTCTTCCGGCTCTTTCATGCCTTTGGGAATGGCATTGATGAGTTCAGCGGTATATTCGTGTTTCGGATGGGCAAATACTTCTTTGATTTTGCCGCGCTCGACAATTTCACCGTTGCGCATGACGCAGACGGTTTTGGAATAGTGTTCTGCCAAACCCAAATCGTGGGTAATGAAGATAATCGCCATGCCCATTTGCTGTTGCAAATCATGGAGCAAATCGAGAATCTCGGCTTGAATGGTTACATCCAAAGCCGTGGTCGGTTCGTCGGCAATCAGCAGGTCAGGTTCATTAATAAGCGCCATGGCAATCATAATGCGTTGCAGCTGACCGCCGGAAAACTCATGCGGATACTGCTTCATGCGGCGTTCGGCTTCTTTAATACCCACACGCTCCAGCAATGCCAATGCCTTCTGCCCTGCTTCTTTTTTGCCGAGCTTTTTATTATGCACACGCGCCGCTTCAATCAGTTGCGCACCGATACGCATAAACGGATTGAGCGAGGTCATCGGCTCTTGGAAAATCACGCTGATGCGGTTACCGCGCAAATCACGCAGGGTTTTCTCATCGGCATCCAAAATGGAAATGCCGTCAAAAGTAATGCGCGAATCTTTGCTGTATCGGGCAAATTTCTCAGGCAGCAGGCGCATAACGGACATGGAGGTTACAGACTTGCCCGAGCCGGATTCGCCGACCAAAGCCAATGTTTCGCCCTCTGCCACTTTAAAGCTGACATTACGCACGGCGTGCACGTTTTTTTCATGCAATTCGAAATTGATGTCCAGATTTTCTACAACCAGTAACTGTTTTGTCATTTTGATTATCCTTTTGGTTACGGTTTAGCGGTCTTTCGGGTCGAGCGCATCGCGCAGGCCGTCGCCGATAAAGTTGAAACAGAACAAAGTGGTTACCAAGAAGAAACTCGGCACGAGCAGCTGCCATGGCGCGGCTTCCATCGAAATCGCACCTTCTTGCAGCATCGAACCCCAACTGGTCATCGGCTCTTGCACGCCCAAGCCCAAGAAGCTCAAAAAGGATTCAAACATAATCATGCCCGGCACCAGCAAAGAGGCATACACCATCACCACACCCAAAACATTCGGAATAATGTGGCGCGTCACGATTTTACGTTTTGCCACGCCGCTCACACGCGCCGCTTCGACAAACTCTTTATGCTTCAAGCTCAAGGTTTGACCGCGCACGATACGCGCCACGTCCAGCCAAGACACCAAACCTACGGCGGCAAAAATCAAAAGCAGATTGCGGCCAAAGAACGTGGTCAGCAGAATCACGAAAAACATAAACGGAAACGCGTTCAAAATTTCCAAAAAGCGCATCATCAGCGAATCGAGCTTGCCGCCGATAAAGCCGGCAATCGCGCCATAAAGCGTACCGATGACAACGGCCACCAATGCGCCGGCCACACCGACCAGCAAAGAAATACGTCCGCCGGTTGCCGCACGCGACAACAAATCGCGGCCGAGCAAATCCGTACCCAAATAGTGATGGGTAGAAAAGGACGGCGGAATCTGCATATTGTCCCAGTCGGTGAAGTCGTAGGTATAGCGGACAATCCATGGCGCCACAATCACAAAAATGCTGATCAGCAACAGGATGATAATGCTGTACACCGCCGCTTTGTTCTGTTTAAAACGCCGCCATGCGTCGCTCCACAGGCTTTTGCCGTGCACTTGGGCGTATTCTGCTGCCTCTGCGAAGGCCTGAGTCTGCTTCTTTTTGAATAACATAATGTTCTCTCTCGCTTTTTTATTCTTTCTTCAGGCCGTCTGAACGTTTCAGACGGCCTTTGCGCAAATGGGATTAATAACGGATTTTCGGGTCAATAATGGCATACAGAATATCGAGGATGGCGTTGAACAAAATGGTCATAATGCCCACCAAAATCGTCAAACCCAAAATCATGCCGTAGTCACGGTTGAGCGCGCCGTTGACAAACAATTGTCCGACGCCGGGAATACCGAACACGTTTTCAATCACAATGGAGCCGGTAATGATGCCAACGAATGCCGGGCCTAAGAAAGAAACAATCGGCAACATGGCGGGACGCAGCGCATGGCGCAGAATGATGCGGCTCATGGGCAGGCCTTTGGCGCGTGCCGTGCGGATAAAGGGGCTGTTCAATACTTCAATCATCGCGCCGCGTGTAATCCGCGCGATACTGGATACATAACCGATGGACAAAGTAACGACGGGCAAAATTAAGTTCATCAGTGCGCCATCGTTCCAACCGCCCGCTGGCAGCCATTGCAGCCTGACGGCAAACACCAGCACCAATACCGGCGCCATCACAAAACTGGGAACGACAATGCCGGTCATCGCTCCGCTCATCAGCGAATAATCCAGCCAGCTGTTTTGTTTTAAGGCGGCAATGATGCCGATAAACATGCCGAAGATGGCGGCGATTAAAAAGGCGTAGAAGCCAAGTTCTGCCGATACCGGCAAAGATTGGGCAAGCAACTCATTAACGCTGAAATCTTTATATTTGAACGACGGTCCTAAATCCCCCTGCGCCAACTGCTTGAGGTAGTGGAAATATTGGAGGTACATCGGATCATTGAGGTGATATTTCGCTTCGATGTTGGCCATGACCGCAGGCGGCAAATTGCGCTCGCCTGTGAACGGGCTGCCCGGTGCGAGCCGCATCAGGAAAAACGATACGGTAATCAACACCAGCATGGTCGGGATGGAAGCACATATCCGTTTGATGATGAATTTCAACATAATCAGGCTGTCCTGTCTGAACATACCGGACTCATGAAAACAAAGCTGACCTGAAGCGGAAATCGGATGAATGGCAGCAGGCGTCTGTAACGTCGCCGCGCCGGTTTCTCTCTCTATTCCGACCGGGTTATTGTTTTTATTCGGAGTCGGGTAAGGTTTTTTTAGTTTTTAGATAATTGTTGTTATAAGGCCGTCTGAAACTTTGTATCCGCCGTTTCAGACGGCCTTTCACGTTAACGCGCCAAAGGTTCGGTGCGTTCAATCAGCCATGCTTTGGCCGCGCCTTCTGTCAAAGGCTCAAGACGGCGGCGCACTTCGGCGTGATATTGGTTCAGCCATTCGATTTCGCTGCCGGTCATCAGTTTGGTATCGATCAGGCGCGTATCGATTGGGCAGAGGGTAACAGTTTCAAAATACAGGAATTTGCCGAACTCGGTTTCCTCAGGATTTTCAACCGGACGGTTGATTACCAAACTTTCGATACGGATACCCCATTTACCCGGACGGTAAAGACCCGGCTCGTTGGAAGTCAGCATGCCTGACTTCATCGCGTGATGCGGTTGCGGCACGGCGGCAACGGCAATGCTTTGCGGACCTTCATGCACATTGAGGAAATAGCCCACGCCATGACCTGTACCGTGACCGTAATCGCATTGCGCCTGCCAGAGCAATTTGCGGCAGATGGCATCAATCATCGGGCCTTTGATGTTTTCAGGGAAAATAGTTTCCGCCAGAGAAATATGCGCTTTCAACACCAAAGTGTAATCGCGCTTCATGGCCGCACTCGGATTGCCGACAGGCACCACGCGCGTGATGTCGGTCGTACCGCCCCAGTATTGGCCGCCGGAGTCAATCAGCAGCATACCGTCGCCTTTGATTTTGCTGTTGTTTTCCGGTGTCGCGCTGTAATGAGGCAAGGCGGCATTGGCATTGTAGCCGGCGATGGTGTCGAAACTTGGCGAAATAAAGCCGGGACGTTGGCTGCGGTGTTTGTAGAGCATGCCGTCGATGTCCAGTTCGCTCAATTCGCCGCCGTCTGCCAAAATTTGTTCAAACTCGGCAAAGAAGCCGCACAATGCCGCGCCGTCTTCCGCCATGGTATTGCGGATATGGGCGATGTCGGCATCGGATTTGACTGATTTGAAGAATGTGCTTGGGTGGATGGCTTCAATCAAACGAACGTCTTCAGGCAGGCGGCGCAAAGTACCGACAGCAGTTTTGTTCGGATCAATCAGCAATGCGCCCTTAACGCCTGCCAAATAGTCCGCTGCTTGCGCATAAGGCAACACTTCAAAACCTGCCGCTTTCAAAGCTTCGGCAGATTCGGCTTTCAGACGGCCTGCATCGGTAAACAATACGGCTTTGTCTTGACTGATAAACAAATGGGACAAGAACACGGGGTTGAACGGCACATCATCGCCACGCAGATTGGTAATCCAAGCGATGTCGTCCAAAGAAGAAACCAAATGTGCATCTGCGCCCTGCTCTTTCATGGCCGCACGGATACGGGCCAGTTTTTCGGCCGCCGTTTCGGAAACATAGTCGGGGTGATGAACGTAGATTTCCGGAGTCGGCAATGCAGGACGGTCGTCCCACACTTCGTCCAACAAGATTTCAGGATATTCGAGGCGGATATTTTTGGCGGCAAGTGCCTGTTTCAAACCGCGCTCGCCGCTGAGTGCAAACATATCGGCAGGTGCGCCGACGACTGCACCCTCGGGCAGATTGTGTGCCAACCATTCGGTATAAGGCGCATCAACGCCCATTTTTTGCAGCTCAATGCCGTTTGGCGCAAGCTGTTGGCCGGCCTGTTCCCAATAGCGGCTGTCCGTCCACACGCCTGCTTTATCGGCGGTTACCACCAAAGTACCGGCCGAACCGGTAAAGCCGGAAAAATCGCGGCGTGCCTGCCAATGCTCGGGCAGGTATTCGGAAAGGTGCGGATCGGCGGAAGGAATGACAAACGCGTCCACGCCATGTTTTTTCATGGCTTCGCGTAAAGCGGACAAACGTTGTTGTACAGATTTCATGTGTTATGTCTCCTGTTGTTTCAGACGGACTCTGTCATCAAGGCCGTCTGAAAACTTGTACTGTCTATAATCAATCTATTTTTTCGGTGCGAACGACCAGCTCTTGACTGTATAGTTCCGCAAAGGATCTTTGTCGGAATAGCCGATAATATCGGGTTTGACCATACGCACTTCAACCTGATGATACAGCGGAATCAGTGCGGCGTCTTCTTGAAGCTGCTTCTCCGCATCGGCATAAAGCCGGCTGCGTGCTTCCTTGCTGACACCATCTTTCAGCGTATTGTTCATAAATGTATCAAACGCCGCGCTTTTGTAGCGGAATGTATTGTTTGAGTTGTTGGATTTCAAGATATTGAGCATACCCGCCGGATCGTTGAAATCGGAACACCAGCCGCTGAACGAAACCTTGAAATTGCCTTGCGCACGCGTATCCAAATAAGTTTTCCATTCCTCGTTGGACAAAGTCGGACGGATAAACGGAATGGCGGCTTTCCACACCGACTGCACGGCAGTAATTTGTTTTTTAGACGCTTCGCTGGTGCTGTACAAAATATCAAACTCAAGCGGATGGTCATCGTTGTAGCCTGCTTCGTTCAAGAGTTTACGCGCAGTTTCGATGCGTTTTTCAGGCGTCCACTCTTTCCACTCCGGGTAAACAGGAATCACACCCTGCATTTGCGGCGGCGTCAATTGGAACGCAGGCGTGTCGCCACGGCCGCCTACTTTGACAACGATGTCGCGGCGCGTCAGCATATTGAGCGCCTTGCGGACGCGCGGATCGTTAAACGGCGCCGCTTCGTGGTTCGGCTCCAAATACCAGCTGCATAAAGAAGTTGTACGTTTCACTTGTCCCGGAAACTCAATATCCGCCACTTTGACCTGATCGCTGGGAATACCGTAAGTCACATCAATTTCATTGGCGCGATAACGGTTGTACTCGCCGCTGCCTGACAAGAAAACCGCCTTCGGAATGGCCACTTTGTCTTTATCGTAATAGTTGGGATTGCGTTCCATATTGATGTGGCTGTTGACTTTCCAATCCGTTAACAGATAGGCACCACTGGAAACATAATGACCGGGCTGCGTCCACTTATTGCCATATTTTTCGACAGTGGCGCGGTGAACCGGAAAAGTGAATTGCTGAATCAGCATATCGGGGAAATAAGGCACGGGCGCAATCAGCGTAAATTGCAGGGTCTTCGCGTCCAACGCCTTGACGCCCAATGTCTCAGGCTTGGCTTTGCCGTTTAATATATCTTCCGCATTTTCCACTTGGGCATCGACCAAATAGCTGCCGAAAGGTGCGCCGGTGGCCGGATCGGCAAGACGGCGGAAGCTGTACACGAAATCTTCGGCAGTAATCGGATCGCCATTGCTCCATTTGGCATCACGCAGATGGAAGGTCCAAATACGCTCGCCCTCGCTCTCCCATTTTTCCGCCAAAGCAGGAATGGTTTTGCCTTCGGCATCCGTACCGACCAAACCATCCATCAACTGACGGATAATCGCACCGGCCGCCATATCGCCGCTCATCTGAGGATCCAGCGTACCCGGCTCGACGCCGTTGCTGACCACCACGCGCTCATAATCGGTACGTTTAAACTCAGGAGCAGGCTTGACATCGCGGCTGCACGCCGACAACGCGAATACGGCAGCCAATGATGCAGCCAACAGCGGATAGGTTTTTCCGGCCATATTTCATTCCTTCTTTTAGATATTCTTCTTTTTCAGACGGCCTGATTATCAAACTACACTCAACTACATTTATTTAGAATTTTTTCAATGCAGTTAAATCATCTATTTCAAACCATAAAAATAGCGTTATAAACCACATATTCCATCAGAATAACAGTGAGCCGTCCAAGATTGTTGGCAAATTAACACAAAAATACGTAATTGAAAACTATTTTTCAATTTATCCTACGATAAGTTACAAATGTATTGATTTTTTATAATTTGTCAAATAAGATTATCCGAATTCCCCGTCCCCCAATTAAGAAAAAGACATAAAAGGAGAACAAAATGAACAAGTTATCTTGTTTTGTTGCCATTACCCTCATCGGCTCTTCCATGAGCATCGCCCACGCCGAACCTAAAATGAACGGTACCATCTACTTCATGACCGAGGTCGAGCACAACAATAAAACCGGTGTCACCAATACAACCATTTCCGATAAGAGTTCCAGTCTTTATCTCTCCGATGAAGTAGCACTCAACAACGACTTATGGCTGAAATGGCAACTTGGCTCCTTTATTTACTTCGATTCAGACAACTGGAACGGCTGGGGCACTGCCGACTCATACGTCGCACTCAACAGCTACAAAAATCTTGGCACCGTCAAAATGGGCTACATCAGTACACCAATGAACAGCATTTATCTGAACCCGTTCGACACCAACAGCTCGATTTTGAAATTCAGCAAAATTTCCCGCTTCGGCCAACGTCGCGTTTCCATGGCTTATGAGTCTCCTTGGAAAAACGGTTTCCAATTCAAATTCAACGTTTCCCCAGGTTCCAATGTTCCGCGTAGCAACAACGACTGGAAGCCGGATAAAAAACGTGACGGCGACTGGGTCTTCGGCTGGGGGGTAGACTACTACCACCCAAACAACGGCTTTAACGCGCACTACGCTGCCGAATACGCGTCCAACAACTCTCCGACCGAAACCAAAGACTTCCAAGCCCATGCATTCATGGCCGGATACAGCAAAGACAAAATCTCCGTCGATGCCGCGTTCCAATACGCCAAAAATACTTGCGACGGCTTCAGCTGCTGGGGCGTATGGAAAGATGAGAAAGGCAACGTAGCCGGTTCTTACGACACAGAAATCAACAACACCAAAGAATTTATGGTGTCCGGCTCATACAAAGTAGGCAATTTCAAACCTAAAATCGGCTTCGCCTACGGTAAAAGCTCTATCGGCGAGGACTACAAACACGTCGCCGTCAGCACCGATTACAGCTTCTCCAAACAGACGAGCGCCACACTCGGCGCCGGCTGGTTGAAAGAAAACGTCAATCCGAAATACGAGGGAGATTTGCCGAAAAAATCTTCTTACGCAGTGGGCATGGTATTCAAACACCGCTATTAATGCCTGACAGATTAAAGGCCGTCTGAAACAATTGTTCAGACGGCCTTTTCTACATCCTATAATTAAACTTGCAGCCCACCTTAAAAATCATTACATTGCCCACACTCAAGCAACAAAAACGTCATCATGAACGCCCACCGCACCCTCATCATCTCCGTTTTTATCGTCGCCAGCTGCGGCCTCGCTTACGAGCTCATCATTGCCGCGCTCGCAAGCTATCTTTTGGGCGACAGTATTTTGCAGTTTTCCTCCGTCATCGGGCTTTATCTGTTTTCAATGGGTATCGGTGCCCACCTGACCCAATACATTAAAGATAAAGACGTGTTGCACCGCTTTATCGAAATCGAACTTCTGGTCGGCATCATCGGCGGCATTTCCGCGCTGGCATTATTTGTGGCCTTCGGTTTATCCGCCGCCCCGTTCCGCACCCTGCTCTACGCCTTCGTGCTGATTGTCGGCATGGTTGTCGGCATGGAAATTCCTTTGGTCATGCGCGTGTTAAACCAAAAAGGGGCGGAATTTAAAGAACTCGTTTCCAAAGTATTGACCTTCGACTATTTGGGCGCACTTGCCGTCTCGTTATTATTTCCACTCCTGCTCGCCCCCAAACTCGGCATGGCGCGTTCCGCCTTGTTGTTTGGCATTTTCAACGCTGCCGTCGCCTATCTGACCGCCCGTGTATTCAAATCCGAATTACCCCGCTACCATGCCATCCGTACGCGTGCGTTTATCGTATTGACCGCGCTCATTACGCTCTTCGCCTACGCCGACCGTATCTCTTTCAAAGCCGAACAAAGCTATTTCGGCGATCCCGTTGTCTATCAAAGCCATTCTCCCTACCAACGGCTGGTCGTGACACGCTGGAAAGACGACACCCGCCTCTATATCAACGGCAACCTGCAATTCTCCTCACGCGACGAAGCCCGCTACCATGAGGCACTCGTTCTGCCTGCCATGCAGATGGTTCCCGATGCCGAACGCGTCCTGATTCTCGGTGGCGGCGACGGATTGGCGGCACGCGAAGTCTTAAAATATCCGCAGGTCAAAAATGTTACTTTGGTCGATCTCGACCCCGACATGACTGCTACTTTTAGAACCTCCGCCACTTTGAGCGCACTCAACCAAGGCTCGCTGTCCCATCCCAAAATGCACGTCGTCAACGACGATGCCGCCAAATGGCTGGAAGGGTCGTCTGAAAAATTCGACGTTATCATCATCGACCTGCCCGACCCGTCCAATTTCTCGCTGGGCAAACTCTACTCCGTCCCCATGTACCGCCTCGTTGCCCGCCATCTTCAGCCGCAAGGCAAGATTGTTGTGCAATCGACTTCGCCTTATTTCGCCCCTAACGCCTATTGGTCGGTCGTTGCCACCCTCGAAGCGGCCAAGTTGAATACCGCGCCCTATCACGTTTACGTCCCTTCCTTTGGCGAATGGGGATTTGTGTTGGCAGGCTTCGACCAAAACTTCCCCATTCCGCAAAAATTCGACGTACCCACCCGCTATCTCAATGCCCAGACCGCCGCCGAAATGTTCCGTTTTCCACCCGATATGGCAAGGCGCAAGGTTGAAGCAAATTATTTGAACAACCAAATTCTCGTCAGTTATTTTGAAAGTGATTGGAACAATGTGATGCGATAGAATATCTAAAGGCCGTCTGAAACATCTGCCTTCTTTTTATCTCCGTTCAGACGGCCTCATCGCCCGTTTACCCTTTTTCACACAGCATTTGCTTGAAAAAATAAGGTTTATCTTTATCTAGATAGAACACAATCGACACTATCCGTTGAATGAAGGAACAAACACTTATGCAGTATTTTGGAATCGGTTTTTTGGTTTTAATCTTTTTGGAAATCATGTCCATCGTCTGGGTTGCCGACTGGCTTGGTGGCGGTTGGACGCTGTTTGTGATGGCTCTCAGCTTTATCAGCGGTATCTTTATGCTGCGCCATACCGGTATCTCCGGCTTATTGCTCGCAGGCGCAGCCGTCCGCAGCGGACAAAACATTTCCCTCTATCAGATGCTGTGGCCGATTCGCTATACTGCCGCCGCGGTTTTCCTACTCAGCCCCGGCTTTATTTCAACCGCCGTTGCCCTGCTCTTGCTGATTCCGTTTAAAGGCAATGCGGCTGTTTCTTCTACGCAGTCTTTCCAAAGCCGTCAGACTTACAGCTCCGCCAAAGATGATGAAGACATTATCGAAGGCGAATATACGGTTACGCGCACCGGCAAAGCCGACAAACCGCAAGACTATATCGAACACAAACCCGATTGACGGCTTCCTTCATAACAGGCCGTCTGAAATAGGAATACCTCAAAAGTGTTTCATATTTCAGACGGCCTTAGTCATTTCCGGGCTTTGAAAATGTAAATATCGGTTTGTAATTCGGTTATTCCGCATAAATCATTTAAAATAAGCAGTTATTTTGATTCTAAAAACGACACGGTATCCAATGAACGTTCAACGTCTTTTCCCCCTCTCCCTCAGCTTGATTACCGCCGCTGTTTTATCGGCGTGCGCCACCCAAAACACACCGACTGCTTCGAAAAGCGAAACCGTCGTTCAGCCTAAATCCACTTCTATTCCTTCACGCCGCGCCGACAGCGAATCCAAAGTCCTGTCCGATTACAGCCAATACCAAAGCGCCATCGATGCCGCCAAACGCGGCGACGATGCTTGGGTACAACAATTTTTATCCCAAGCCAGCGACAGCGCAATGGCTGAAAACGTCCGCAACGAATGGCTGAAAACCTTGGGCGCGCGCGGCCAATGGGATTTGTTCCGTCAAGAATTCAGCAAATTGAACGCCGCCGGCGTCGCACAAGAAGTGCAATGTTATGCCGATTTGAGCAGCGGCAATTACAGCAAAGCCGCCGAGCTGGTTCGCGTGACCGGCAAACTGCCTGCCGGTTGTACCCGCTTGGTTGAAAGCGCGGCAGCTTCAGGCCGTCTGAACACCAACGACGCATGGCGTCGCGTGCGCGGCTTGTTGAGCAACAGCCAAACCACAGATGCACGCAACCTCGCTGCCGCATTGGGCAGCCCCTTTGAAGGTGGTGCGCAAGGTGCGACCGAATACAGCCTGTTGAGCGTGATCGGCAAAGATGCACGCAAATCCGCTTCTGCCGCCGCTACCCTGTCCGACATGGAATCCGGCCTCAGCCGCGAACAACGCAGCTTTGCATGGGGCGTATTGGGCCACCACCATGCACAAAGCCAAAACATGCCGACTGCTTTGAGCTACTACGGCCGCGTTTCCGACCGCAAACAACTGACCGACGAACAATTGGAATGGCACGCACGCGCCGCTTTGCGCCTGCAACGTTGGGACGAACTGGCAAGCGTGATTCAGCATATGCCTGAAAAACTGCAAAAAGACCCGACATGGCAATATTGGCTGGGCCGTAGCTTTGCCGCACAAGGCAAAAGCGGCCAAGCCAAAGAAATGTACGAAAAAGCCGCCGCTTCCGGCCGCAATTTCTACGCCGTAATAGCAGGTGAAGAATTGGGCCGCCGCATCAATACACGCAACAACGTTTCTGATGCCGATGCCAAAGACGTCCGCCGCATGAGCGAAGACGGCGCCATCAAACGCGCATTGGTTCTGTTTAAAAACAGCCAAAGCAACAGCGATTCCAAAATGCGCCGTCAGGCACAGGCAGAATGGCGTTTTGCCACCCGCGACTTCAACGAAGACAACCTGCTGACTGCCGCACAAGTCGCTTTTGACAACCAGTTCTACGACATGGCAATCAACAGCGCAGACCGTACCGACCATAAGCTCAACTACAAACTGCGCTACCTCTCGCCATTTAAGGATATTACCGTCCGCTATGCCGCACAGGCAGGCGTTGACCCTGCATGGGTTTACGGTTTGATTCGCCAAGAAAGCCGCTTTGTCATGGGCGCGCAATCCAGCGTCGGCGCACAAGGCCTGATGCAGGTCATGCCTGCAACCGCCCGCGAAATCGCCGGCAAAATCGGCATGAGCAGCAGCGAACTCTACACCATGGACGGCAACATCCGCATGGGTACTTGGTACATGGCAGATGCCAAACGCCGTCTGCAAAATAACGAAGTGATGGCCACCGCAGGCTACAATGCCGGCCCTGGCCGCGCCCGCAAATGGCAGGCTTCTTCGCCTTTGGAAGGCGCAATTTATGCTGAGACTATCCCATTCACCGAAACCCGTGACTACGTCAAAAAAGTCATGACCAACGCGACTTATTACGCGTCATTGTTCAACGAACCGCAAACTTCGTTGAAACAACGTATGGGTACGGTTCCCGGCCGTTATTAATACCCGATAGGCCGTCTGAAAAGTGAGACAGAATCAAACGTTCAGACGGCCTGCAACCTTGACAGACTATCGGGTTTATAAGATAATCGCCCGATTGTTTCTGACCGCAAAGGTCACTTGCACGGCAAAAGCCGACTTGTTAGGAGGTGATGTTTACATCACGGCGCGTATCCCGCCCTGCCCTAGGCAAACCAGCGATACAACAACTCCCCCATTATGACAAACCGTCCTCTATTTCTTAAAACGGTTTGATTGAACAAAATTTAAAGGAAATAAAATGCCTGCTATTCGTGTTAAAGAGAATGAACCATTTGAAGTTGCCATGCGTCGTTTCAAACGTGCCGTAGAAAAAACCGGTCTGTTGACCGAACTGCGCGCCCGTGAAGCGTACGAAAAACCAACTACTGAGCGTAAACGCAAAAAAGCTGCTGCAGCTAAACGTCTGCAAAAACGTCTGCGCAGCCAACAACTGCCTCCTAAAATGTACTAATTACAGGCCTGCCCTGTGATAAACGACACACCGCAAGGGCAGCTTTGCGGTGTGTTTTGTTTTTCAGACGGCATCTTTTTATATAAAGTGAGAACATTATGAGCCTAAAAACACAATTAACCGAAGACATGAAAACCGCCATGCGTGCCAAAGACCAAGTATCTTTAAGCACCATCCGCCTGATTAATGCCGCCATCAAACAATTTGAAGTAGATGAGCGCACTGAAGCAGATGACGCAAAAGTCATCTCTATTCTGACCAAAATGGTGAAACAGCGCAAAGACAGCGCCAAAATCTACACCGAAGCCGGTCGTCAAGATTTGGCCGACAAAGAAAACGCGGAAATCGAAATCCTCAACCGCTACCTGCCGCAAATGATGTCCGCAGAAGAAATCAAGACTGTCGTTGAAGCAGTCATTGCAGAAACCGGTGCATCAGGCATGGCAGATATGGGTAAAGTCATGGGTGTATTGAAAACCCGTCTGGCCGGCAAAGCTGACATGGGTGAAGTCAATAAGGTTTTGAAAGCCGCATTGACTGCTTAATCATCAATAATCAAAAAGGCCGTCTGAAATATTATTTTCAGACGGCCTTTCTTATTGTGCCAATCAAGCAGCAGTTACTTTGCTCTCATGACGCAACAAGGTAATCAAATCGCTGATACGTTTTTTCATGGAACGGCGATCGACGATTTGGTCGATTGCCCCCTTCTCCAACAAGAATTCTGCACGTTGGAAACCTTCCGGCAAGGTTTCACGTACAGTCTGCTCGATAACGCGCGGACCGGCAAAACCAATCAGCGCATTCGGTTCTGCCAAAACCACATCACCCAAGAAGGCAAAGCTGGCAGACACGCCGCCCATGGTCGGGTCAGTCAATACGGAAATAAACGGCAGACGTTTTTCAGTCAGCAAATGCAAAGCCGCGCTGGTCTTCGTCATCTGCATCAAAGAGTTAATCCCTTCCTGCATACGCGCACCACCGGAAGCCGCCACGCAAATAAACGAACAATTATCTGCAACGGCACGACGTACACCCTGAACGAAACGCTCACCCACGACCGAACCCATAGAGCCGCCGATAAAACGGAATTCAAACGCAGCTACAACGACAGGCAGGCCGTTCATGGTGCCTTTCATAACAACCAATGCATCGTCTTCGCCGGTTGCTTTACGCGCAGCCGCGAGGCGGTCGGGATATTTTTTGCTGTCTTTGAATTTCAGCGGGTCGGTCGGTTTAATATTGGCTGCAATCTCTTCACGGCCTTCTTCATCCAAAAGTAAATTCAAACGTTCGCGCGCAGAAAGCGGATTGTGGTGATTACATTTCGGGCAGACTTCGCTGTTTTGCTTCAACTCGGTTGAATAAACCGTTGCCGAACAAGACGGACATTTGTGCCACAGGCCTTCAGGGACGCTGGACGAACTGCTTCGGTTTTTAATTTTCGGAGGAAGAATTTTATCTAGCCAGCTCATGAATGACTCCTTGGAATTCAGAATTCAGACGGCCTGTTGAATGTAAGGCCGTCTGAAATAATGGAATAAAAAATATTAGCGAATCGCGTCTTTCAACTCTTTAACCAACACGCCTACCGCTTCGGCCTCGCTACCTGCGTGGCTTTCAATCTCTTTGACGATACGGCTGCCGACAATAACAGCATCCGCTACTGCACCAATTTTACGCGCATTCTCCGCATTATTGATGCCGAAGCCGACACCAATCGGAATATCGATGTATTTGCGCAAAAGATCTATTTTACGCGAAACTTCTTCAGTATCCAAACTTGCCGCACCGGTCACGCCTTTGAGCGATACATAATACACAAAACCGCCGGCCACTTTGGCAATCGTTTGAATACGCTCCTCAGTTGTTGTTGGCGCAATAAGGAAAATACAATCAATACCTTGCGCTTTCAACGAGTCATGCAGCGGGGTAATGGTTTCTACCGGAGAATCCACAGTCAATACGCCATCCACGCCCGCGTCGGCAGCCGCTTGTGCAAACGCTTGATAACCCATTTTATGTACTGGGTTCAAATAGCCCATTAACACAACCGGCGTTTTATCATTGGTTTGGCGGAACAAGCGTACTGTTTCCAATACGTCGTGCAAGGAAACATGATTTGCCAACGCCCTTTCAGCCGCACGTTGAATAGTCGGGCCATCCGCCATCGGGTCAGAAAACGGCACACCCAGTTCCAAAATATCAGCACCATTAGCCACCAGGCTATGCATCAATGCCAAGGTCGTCTCAAGGCTGGGATCACCCACCGTAATATAAGGAATCAGTGCTTTTGCGCCATTGAGCGCTGAGAAAGTTTGTTGGATTCTGCTCATTTCCTGCTATCCATTTCATCGATTTGAATGTTGTTCGACAGCCTGTTTATTCTGCCGTTACATTTGTTTTAAAAACCTCAGTCTGCCATGAAAAGGCGGCATCCATCCGCATTATCTAATGACTGTTTCTTCCCAATCGGCAAACAAGAGGCTAAGTATAACATTTACGGCTATTTCATAGAATCATTTGCAATCAAGATTCTGATATTTTGAAAGCAATATAAAACAATAAAGGCCGTCTGAAAATCATTCAAACAGCCTTTATTAGAATCAATTATGCAAATCTTTGTATGCCTTCGCACTTTTGATCAGAATTTCCCTATCGATTACAGCTCGACATGGTGGTTTTGTTGCTCAGAACCAAGATGACGCTCCAAATCAGACAAAACCTGCATCAGACCATGACGGACTTCTTCTGCATTGGCGGCAGGATTGCCGTTTACATCCAAAGCACCATGGCTGAACGTATCGATATATGGTTCAAACGTATCTTTCAGTTTCAACAACTTAACTACATCTGAACGTGTATATCGATCGCCACCGTATCCAATCACAACATTATTTTCATGTTGCCATTGGGCAAACTGAGCCGGACTGATTTGCACCAATTGGCACATTTCATCCAATGTAAAATAACGCTTGGCAGGAATAACCGGATTATTGTTGTTTGTCATAGTAATGCTCCACCATGCCTTTGAGTTTTTGGCTGGCATGGAAAGTCACCACACGGCGTGCGGTAATCGGCACTTCTTCGCCTGTTTTAGGGTTACGACCTGGGCGTTGAGGTTTGTCGCGCAATTGGAAATTACCGAAACCGGAAATTTTAATTTCTTCACCACGCGCCAAAGTGCTGCGGATTTCTTCAAAAAAGAGCTCGACGATTTCTTTGGCATCATTCTTGGTGACGTTGCTGACTTTGTCGACCAAAATATCAGCCAATTCTGCTTTAGTTAGTGTCATGTGTTTACCTTCATTCAAACTGGTGCAATTATTACCAAAATTCTTTTAAAAATCAAGTCCTCACCAAAAAATCAAATATTATTGGTGATTTTTGACGACAACTTTTATCTTATGTTAAGCGCGAAGCTGTGCGTCTTTTTCGGCTGCCGCTTTAATCATTTTCGCAACCAAAGGCTCGATGACTTCATCTGTCAGCGTGTTTTCCATATCTTGCAAAATGATTTTGACAGCAACGCTCTTCATGCCTTCAGGCACGCCCGTACCGCGGTAAACGTCAAACACGCTGATTTCTTGAACCAGCTTGTTCGCCGCCGCTTTCAGGGCATTTAACAAATCATCATGTGTTACAGCCTCAGGCATTACAAATGCCAAATCTCGGCGTGCAGGTTGGAATTTGGATACGGACTGATAACGGGTTTTCTCACGGCCCAATACCGCATCCATATCGATTTCAAATACCAGTGGCGCTTGTGGCAAGTCATATTTTTGCAGCCATTTCGGATGCAACTCGCCAACAAAACCAATTACTCGGCCGTCTGAAACGATATTGGCGGCACGTCCAGGATGCAATGCCGGATGTTCGGTCTTAACAAAGGATACTTCCTTGTTTTTCAAAAGGCTTTCAACATCGGCTTTCATATCGTAGAAATCCACGTTGCGTGTTTTCTCGCCCCATTGCTCAGGCAACACGGAGCCATACCACAAACCGCCGATACGTTCGTTTTGAACAAATTGATCAGCCGAATCTTTGCTGAACACACGGGCAATTTCAAATACGCGCACACGGTTTTGCTTACGGTTCAAATTATTTTGTAAAACTTCCACCAAACCGCCGATAAGCGTAGAACGCATGACGGCATACTGCGCCGCCAACGGATTTTGCAGACGGATAGGATTGGTATTCGCAGCAAAGTCTTGCTCCCATTGCTCATCCACAAACGCATAGCTGACCACTTCGCGGTAACCGCGTGCCGCCATTTCGTTATAAACCGCAAAACGCGGGCGTTTGGTTTCAGGCAATGCCAACATTTTCAGACGGCCTGAAGTATAGTCGTCAGGAATATTTTCATAACCGTAAACACGGCCGATTTCTTCAATCAAATCAGCTTCAATCTCAATATCGAAACGGAAGCTAGGAGAAGTGACACGGAAGCCTTCTGCGGTTTTCTCAGGCTGCAAACCCAAATGTTGCAAGATAATTTCTACTTGCTCGGCAGGGATTTCAACGCCCAATACCATTTTCAGACGGCCTAAACGCAATTCGACCTGTTTTGCCTCAGGCAATTTTCCTTGTGCCTCAACCATTTCACCGGCTGCACCACCGCAAATCTGCAACACCAATTCGGTAGCACGCTCGATAGCATCAGCTTGCAAGCGGTAATCCACGCCACGTTCAAAACGGAAAGAAGAATCCGAGCCAAAACCGTATTGACGGGATTTACCAGCAATAATCTCCGGAGCAAACCAAGCAGCCTCCAGTACGATATTCTGGGTGTCGTCTGAAACCGCACTTGCCTCGCCGCCCATCAAGCCCGCCAAGCTCAACGCACCTTTTTCATCAGCAACCACCAGTGTATTGTCAGCCAAAGTAACCGTCTTCTCGTTCAGACACGCCAAAGTCTCGCCATTTTGAGCACGGCGGACAATCAAACTGCCTGACAGCTTGTCAGCATCGAAAACATGCATAGGCTGACCGATTTCCAGCATGACATAGTTGCCGATGTCCACCAATGCGGAAATGCTGCGGATACCGCTGCGTTCCAAACGCTGCTTCATCCAATCCGGTGTCGCGGCGTGCGCATTCACGTTTTCAATCACACGACTAATAAAACGACCGCAATCGGCCGGTGCATCAATACGGACAGCCTGTTTTTTCTCACTGCCGATAGAGGCCGTCTGAATTTCAACAGGCGTAAACGCGCATTGAGTCAACGCAGAAACCTCACGCGCGATACCCTTAACGCTCAAGCAATCAGCGCGGTTAGGCGTAATTTTCAACGTAAACAGCGTATCGTCCAAATCCAAGTATTCACGGATATTGGCACCGACAGGCGCATCTTCAGGCAGAATATGCAGACCGTCTACACCATCATCAGGCAAACCCAGTTCATTGGTCGAACACAGCATACCGTTTGATGGTACGCCACGCATTTTAGTCGGCTTAATTTTGAAATTACCCGGCAAAACGGCCCCCGGCAACGAACACGGCACTTTAATACCCGGCTTGACATTCGGCGCACCACAAACAATCTGAACCAACTCGCCCGTACCGGCATCAACTTGGGTAACGTTCAAACGGTCTGCATCAGGATGTTTCTCAACGAATTTTACTTCGGCAACAACCACGCCACTGAAAGCAGGGGCAGCAGTATCGATTTCTTCCACTTCCAAACCGGCCATGGTCAAAAGATGTTCCAGTTTATCGGCAGAAAGATCAGGATTGGCTTGAGTTCTCAGCCATGAATAAGGAAATTGCATATTATTTTCTCTACTATCAGGCCGTCTGAAACAAATCTTTATCAGACGAAATCAGTAATATCTATTCACTTTTCAGACGGCCTATTAAAAGACCATCTTAAATTTATTTAAACTGCTTCAAAAAGTTCAAATCATTATCGAAGAACAGGCGCAAATCATTGACGTTGTAGCGCAACATAGCAAAGCGGTCGAGACCGATACCGAAAGCGAAACCGGTATATTTCTCAGGATCGATATTCACATTTTTCAACACGTTAGGATGTACCATACCGCAACCACCTACTTCCAACCATTTACCGTTTTCGCCCATGATGTCAATTTCAGCAGAAGGCTCGGTAAATGGGAAGAAAGACGGACGGAAACGTACTTGCAGGTCATCGCGTTCAAAGAAGCGGCGGATAAAGTCAGTAAACACAGCTTTCAAGTCGGCAAAAGTCACACCCTCTTCTACCCACAAACCTTCAGCCTGATGGAACATAGGCGAATGTGTGGCATCACTGTCCACGCGGTAAACGCGGCCGGGAGCAATAATACGGATAGGCGGCTCTTTTTTGTCGAGCATATAGCGGATTTGAATAGGCGAAGTGTGTGTACGCAAAACATCGCCGTTTTCAACGTAGAAAGTATCTTGCATCGCACGCGCTGGGTGATTTGCAGGAATATTCAAAGCTTGGAAATTATGGAAATCGTCTTCGATTTCAGGGCCGTCCGCCACTTCAAAACCCATACCGTGAAACAGCTCGACCACACGTTGCAAAGTCAAAGTAACTGGATGCAAACCGCCATGTTCTTGCGCACGGCCCGGCAACGTAATATCCAATGCTTCTGCAGCCAATTGGGATTGCAGCTTGGCTTCATTCAGGGCATCGCGTTTGCTATTAAAGGCCGTCTGAAACTGATTTTTGCATTCGTTGATGTGCGCACCTATGGTTTTACGCTCTTCAGGAGACATTTGGCCCAAAGTTTTCAAAAGTCCGGTCAATTCGCCGGTTTTACCAAGATAGCGTGCTTTAATTTGTTCTAAGGCATTGAAGTCTTGCGCGGCTTCAATAGCGGCAATACCTTCTGCAACGATACGGTTTACATTTTCCATAGTGGTTTATCGTCTGTTTGTTGATGGCAGGCCGTCTAAAACAACAAAGCCGTCTGTTGGATTTGATTGCAAACCCGTTCAGACGGCCTTTTGTCTTACTGCGGCCAATCCGTTTGATAAGAGAGGCCTATTTTATCGCAAATTAGTATAAAAAAATAGAGTTTAAAGAAAGAAAATCAACTACATAGGATTTCTTTAAGAAAAGAAAAAAGGAAGCATAAGCTTCCTTTTTAAATAATCTTATCGAATTAAGCAGCCAAAGCAGCTTTAGCTTTTTCAACCAATTGTGCGAATGCAGCTTTGTCGAATACAGCCAAATCAGCCAATACTTTACGGTCGATTTCGATGGCAGCGCGTTTCAGGCCGTTCATGAATTTGCTGTAAGACAGACCATTTTCACGGGCACCTGCGTTGATACGAACGATCCACAGTTGACGGAATTGACGTTTGCGTTGGCGACGGTCACGGTATGCGTATTGACCGGCTTTCATTACCGCTTGTTTGGCAACACGGTAAACGTTTTTACGACGACCGCGGTAGCCTTTGGCTAACGCGAAGACTTTTTGATGACGAGCACGAGCGGTAACACCGCGTTTTACGCGTGGCATATTCTAAACTCCTTAAGCGTAGGGCAACATTTTAGCAACAGAAGCCAAATCGCGTGAATCCACCATAGCGGTGCCGCGCAATTGACGTTTAGTTTTAGTGGTTTTTTTGGTCAGGATGTGACTTTTGAACGCATGACCGCGTTTTACACCACCGTTACCCAGTACTTTAAAGCGTTTTTTCGCGCTAGACTTGGTTTTCATTTTAGGCATTGGAAAACTCCATTCGTTATTAGATAAGGTATAAGGGGTTTTGAAATAAATTTCAAACACTTGGAACCCAAAATACCACGGTTTTTGCCGCTAATTAAACCTTATTCCGAGCGGCAATCGAAATAAGCCTTGCATTATAGCTTTATTTTTTCTTAGGCGCAATCATCATCACCATTTGGCGGCCTTCCATTTTAGGGAAAGACTCGATTTGTGCCACTTCAGCCAACTCTTCTTTTACGCGTTCAAGCAATTGGGCACCCAATTGTTGGTGAGCCATCTCACGACCGCGGAAACGCAATGTCACTTTGACTTTGTCACCATCGGCAAGGAAGCGGTTGATGTTGCGCATCTTGATTTGATAGTCGCCTTCATCAGTACCCGGACGGAATTTAATTTCCTTGATTTGTACCTGCTTTTGGTTTTTCTTGGCTTCGTCGCGCTTCTTGGCTTGTTGGTATTTGTATTTACCGTAATCCATCAGTTTGCATACAGGCGGTTTGGCAGTCGGGGAAATTTCTACCAAATCGACATCTTGCTCTTCGGCCATAGCCAGAGCTTCACGAACTGAAACGACACCAAGCTGATTGCCTGACTCACTGATTAATCGCACTTCTTTGGCGGTAATTTCACCATTGATTCGTGCTTCGCGTTCTTGAGCGATGATGAATACTCCTATAAAAATTAATGATTGACGAGGGCGTCAGTGATTTCTTGCTGCAATTGAGCAATAAAATCATCTACATTCAAAGAACCCAAGTCTTCTGCTTTGCGGCGTACCGCAACTTTGTTTTCTTGTTTCTCTTTATCGCCGACGACAATTTGATAAGGGAAACGGTATTGGCTGTTGTCACGGATTTTGTAACCGATTTTTTCGTTACGCAAATCCAATTCGACACGGAAGCCTGCCGCCTGCAACTTGGCAGCCACTTCGCGACAATAATCTGCTTGGTTCTCGGTGATATTCATAATCACCATTTGAACCGGCGCAAGCCACAATGGGAATGAGCCTGCATGATTTTCAATCAGAATACCGATGAAGCGCTCCAATGAACCCAAAATAGCACGGTGCAACATTACAGGACGCGCACGGTCGTTGTTTTCTGTTACATATTCGGCATTCAAACGCTCTGGCAATACGAAGTCCAACTGCAGGGTACCACACTGCCAAGAGCGACCCAAGGCATCTTTAACATGGTACTCAATCTTAGGACCATAGAATGCACCTTCGCCAGGCAACTCTTCCCACTCTACGCCGCAAGCGGTCAATGCATCACGCAGGCCTTGTTCGGCTTTATCCCAAACTTCGTCAGAACCTGCACGTTGTTCAGGGCGGAGGGACAACTTCACGGCAACATCATGGAAGCCGAATTGTTTGTAAATGCGAACCAGCAATTCATTGAATGCGCGTGCTTCATCAACGATTTGATCTTCGGTACAGAAGATGTGCGCATCATCTTGTACAAAACCGCGAACACGCATCAGACCATGCAATGCACCGCTTGGTTCATTACGGTGGCAAGAACCGAACTCAGCTAAACGCATTGGCAAATCGCGATATGAGCGCAAGCCGTTATTGAAAATTTGCACATGACCCGGACAGTTCATCGGTTTAACCGCGTATTCACGTTTTTCAGAACTGGTCACGAACATATTGTCTTTATAGTTTTCCCAGTGGCCGGATTTTTCCCAGAAGGTTTTATCCATAATCTGAGGCGTTTTCACCTCTTTATAACCGGCAACATTTAACTCTTTGCGCATATGCTGCTCAATCACTTGCCACAAAGCCCAGCCTTTAGGATGCCAGAACACCATGCCCGGTGCTTCATCTTGCAGGTGGAACAAATCCAATTGTTTACCCAGCTTACGGTGGTCGCGTTTTTCCGCTTCCTCTATGCGTTGGATATAGGCTTTCAATTCGTCTTTACTTGCCCAAGCCGTACCGTAAATACGTTGCAACATTTCATTGTTGCTGTCGCCGCGCCAGTATGCGCCTGCCAGTTTGGTCAGCTTGAAGTTTTTCAGAAAGCGGGTGTTTGGAACGTGGGGACCGCGGCACATATCGACGTATTCTTGATGATGATACATACCCATTGCTTCCACTTCAGGCATGTCTTCAATCAGACGCAATTTGTACTCTTCGCCGCGATCTTGGAAAATTTTGACGGTTTCTGCACGAGGCGTCATCACTTTAATAACGTCATAATCTTGTGCAATCAACTCTTTCATGCGCGCTTCGATAGCAGCCACATCATCAGGGGTAAATGGTTTTTCAGTTGCGATATCGTAATAGAACCCGTCTTCAATAACCGGACCGATAACCATTTTGGCATCAGGATAGAGCTGCTTGACCGCATGACCAACCAAGTGCGCGCAGGAATGGCGGATAATTTCCACACCTTCTTTGTCTTTAGGCGTAATGATTTGAACATGGGCATCTTCGGTAATCGGATCGCAAGCATCCACCAATTTACCGTTAACCTTGCCCGCTACCGTTGCCTTTGCCAAACCTGCACCGATAGACGCTGCAATTTGCGCCACGGTAACGGGTGATTCATATTGGCGGACCGAACCGTCCGGCAAGGTAATGTTCAACATCAGAAAGCTCCAAAACATTAAAAAATAACGGCATAAAGCCGTTATGGAAATTTGGTAGGCACAATTGGACTCGAACCAACGACCCCCACCATGTCAAGGTGGTGCTCTAACCAACTGAGCTATGTGCCTTCATCTAAGTCGCTTATTGTAACGAAGCGTGTTCCCTTTTGCAAGCATCTGTAAATACTTTTCAGACGGCCTGAATATTTTTGTTTGATTTATACCTCATTTTTTATTTCCCTCATCATTCAGGCCGTCCGAAGCATTGTTTTGACAAAGATAAAATCCAGCCGTCAATCAACGAAAAATCCTTTATAATCTGCCCTTTCATTTCGCACACGCGCGAACGTCCAATCTATTATTACTATGCTCAAATTTACCTTACACAAAAAAGACGGTCATGCCCGACGCGGCACTTTGAAACTGAACCACGGCAAAATCGAAACGCCGGTATTTATGCCGGTCGGCACTTACGGTTCGGTCAAAGCGATGAACCCGCAAAACCTGCATGACATCAAAGCGCAAATTATCTTAGGCAACACTTACCATCTGTGGCTGCGCCCCGGTTTGGAAGTCATCGAACAATTCGGCGGCTTGCACGAATTTATCGGCTGGGATAAGCCGATTTTGACCGACTCGGGCGGTTTCCAAGTATTTTCGTTGTCCGATATGCGTAAGCTGACCGAAGAAGGCTGTACATTCCAAAGCCCGATCAACGGCGACAAACTGTTCCTCTCGCCCGAAGTATCGATGAAAATCCAAACCGTATTGAATTCCGACATCGTGATGCAGCTGGACGAATGTACCCCGGGCGAAGCAACACACAGCCAAGCGCAAAAATCGCTGCAAATGAGCCTACGCTGGGCGGAACGAAGCAAAAAGGCTTTTGAAGACCTAAAAAATCCGAATGCGCTGTTTGGCATTGTACAAGGCGCGATGTATGAAGATTTGCGTGAAGAATCTCTGAAAGGCTTGGAAGAACTCGACTTTCCCGGCTTGGCCATCGGCGGCTTGTCCGTTGGCGAACCTAAGCCCGAAATGTACCGTATGTTACGCGCTGTCGGCCCTATCCTGCCGGAACACAAACCTCATTATTTGATGGGCGTCGGCACGCCTGAAGATTTGGTGTACGGCGTGGCACACGGCGTGGATATGTTCGACTGCGTTATGCCTACCCGCAATGCGCGTAACGGCTGGCTGTTTACCCGTTTTGGCGATTTGAAAATCAAAAACGCCAAACACAAACTCGACAAGCGTCCAATTGATGAAAGCTGCACCTGCTACGCCTGTCAGAATTTCAGCCGCTCCTACCTCCACCATCTGCACCGCGTCGGCGAAATCTTGGGCGCACAGCTCAACACCATCCACAATCTGCACTTCTACCAAGTCATCATGGCAGAAATGCGCGAAGCCATCGAACAAGGCAAATTTGCCGATTGGCAGGCGCAATTCCATGAAAACCGCGCCCGCGGTGTGGATTAATCCTTTTAAAGACCGTCTGAAATCAGGTTTTAATTCAAACTGCTTTTCAGACGGCCTCAATATTCTTAATTAATAAAGTACAATCATGTCCCGTTTCCATACCGAACCGCCCTTAGCCTACACCGCACAAAACCGTACCGCCGTCCTGCTGCTCAATCTCGGCACGCCTGACGCACCCACTGCTGCCGCAGTCAAGCCTTACTTGAAAGAATTTCTGTCTGATCAACGCGTTGTCGAACTGCCTAAACTTTTATGGCAACCGATATTGCGCGGCTTGGTATTGACTTTTCGCCCGAAAAAAAGCGCGCATGCCTATGAAAAGGTTTGGTTTAAAGAAGGTTCGCCGCTTGAGGTTTACACACGCCGCCAAGCAGAAGCCCTGGCCAAACATTTGCCCAATGTCATCGTCCGTCATGCCATGACTTACGGCAATCCAAGCGTTGCCGACGTTTTGGCGGAACTCAAAGCCCAAGGCGTGGGCAAATTACTGGTCATCCCGCTCTATCCGCAATATGCCGGTTCCTCTACCGGCGCGGCTTTGGACAAAGTGTTTCAAGAGTTATTGCTGCAACGCAACCAAATGAGCGTCCGCACCGTCTCCCGTTATTACGACGATGCCGCCTATATTCAAGCCATGAAGCAGCATATTGAAGCCTATTGGACCCAAAACGGACGCAGCGAAAAACTAATGTTGAGTTTCCACGGCATTCCGCAAAAGCATCATGACGACGGCGACCCTTATCCTGACGAGTGCCACCATACTGCCAAGCTGTTGGCGCAGGCATTGGGCTTGTCCGAACAAGAATACATCGTTTCTTTCCAAAGCCAATTTGGCAAATCCCAATGGGTCAAGCCCAGCACGCAAGCCCTGTTTGATCAGCTGCCGAAACAAGGCACGACCAAACTCGACGTATTCTGCCCCGGCTTCCTGGCCGACTGCCTTGAAACCATGGAAGAAATCGCCATTATGGGACGCGAACAATTCCACGCCGCAGGCGGCAAAGAATACCGTTACATCCCCTGCCTCAACGATTCCGCCGACTGGATTGCCGCACTTGCACAATTAAGTCGGGCCAATCTGCAAGGCTGGATTTGACCTAAACCAAAGGCCGTCTGAAAAATCCACTTTCAGACGGCCTTTAGCGTTATCATCAAGCTATTAAAACGCAAACCAAGCGTGTGGCCATCCAAAAACACCACTCAAAAAGGAACACATCATGACTGCACTCCGCCCTATCCTCATCCTTCTGACCGCACTCAGCCTCCCAACTGCTTTTGCCGCTGATGCCGCGCTGATGAGCAAAGGACAAAAAATTTACGAAACCAACTGCGCTGCCTGCCACGGTAAAAAAGGCGAAGGCCGGGGTGCCATGTTCCCGCCTTTATTCCAGTCCGACTATATCAATAAAAAACCGCAAGTGCTGTTGCAAAGCATGACCAAAGGCATCAACGGCCCAATTAAAGTAAACGGCAAATCCTACAACGGCTTTATGCCTGCTACCGCCATCAATGATGCCGATGTTGCCGCCGTTGCCACTTACATCATGAACGCCTTCAACAATGGCGGCGGTACGATTACTGAAGCAGATGTCAAAAAATCTCACGGGAAAAAATAAAACGTCTCTCCTCTGTGATGTGGTAGCCGCCTTCGCCTTGCTTCTTTTTGTCTCTTACGCATATTGCTCCATTAATGCCACGATAGGCATTAGCTCCGGTTCTGAATCTGAGCGATAGCTGTCTATAACTGTTTCGTTTCCATTAAAAAAATGAACATTAGCACCACTATCAAGCATAGCTTTCAAAACATCTAATCGTTCAGGCATATAGCCTATCATTGCTAGAGGAATCATATTGTCTTCATCGGCTATATTCGGATTTGCTCCTGCCTCCAGCAACGCTAATGATGCATCGCCGTTTCTGGCACGCATGGCGTAATGTAGTGGAGTCATGCCGTATATATCTTGGGCATTGACTGCTACGCCTTTGTCCAGATAGAACCGGACGGTTTCTAGCGGTGAAGGACTGTGAGGATTCATATTAATGCGGTGCAGATAGCTCCATTTTTCAGACGGCGTGATTTTCAAAGGATCAAACTGGCCGCTGTCTGCCGTTTTTTGCAGAAATTTGATATCGCCTAGTCTGTTCGCTCGAACAACCTGCATGCCGATATCATTTTTATAAGGATCTAGTCTCATTTTATTTTCCTGTCGTTAAAAATTTTTCCATATCATCTCTAATATCTTCTAAGTCATCAATGCCTGGTTTCTCATAGCGATGACTCAAATTATCCTTAGCATTTTCCAGCTTAAAGATACTCGGCCGCGCATTAACATAATCGTTCACTTGTTGTTGCGTCATACCCAATTCATCGGCAGCTAAAGGCCGTCTGAAATGTTCAGACGGCCTTATATATTGCGTTCCATCAGGGGCGCATATTCTTAATTCTTGTAAAGCCCCTTAACTAAGCCAGTGAAGGGGCTTTAATCATGCTTATTTTCTACACCGTAAATCCCGAACCAGTATCTTTTCCAAAGGCATATATCCTCAAAGTTTTCAAGGATATAAATGATGAATCTCAATGTGTCAAAACCCTTTGCTTTCCTATTTCCTATCCAGCTTTAAAACACAAGGCTGAAAACGCTGCAAACGAATGCGGAAGACTTTTAGTAAGGGAATTGATGAATAAGGAATATCGCCGTGAAATCTTGGGAAGATAAATCCGTGGCGGTGGTCGCGGATATGGCGGACGCGTCAGCGGACGGCAATCCTGCGCCAACCGCCGAAGGCTGCCCCCCTAGGCTAATAGGGGGGGAGCAAAATAAAACCCCTAATCCGAAGGGTGCTGAAAAATCGGAGAACCAAGACTTCGAATTCGAATATTTCAGCCATTTCGTATCGGATGGAAAAGGCAAATTCATCGAAATACCGTTAAGAAGAGGAAGGGATGACGGCGCATTTATTGACCAAATCACTTTCACGATTCACGAAGACAGTTTACCGAAAGTAACAGGTAAAGGATTGGTATCAGATACAGAATTTGTTGTGAAGTATAGCGAGCTGTTAGAAGAAATTTTAGGTTTTGGCATTACCCAAAAACTACCGTTCAAAGGAAAGTTTTTCTACAAAAGCTGTTACCAACTAGGACCCGATAACGTCGAATACGGAAAGGTTCATTATGGCGGTCAGCGAGAAACAATGCTGGTTGAATTGAATGGTACAGGTTGTCAGGCTGCCATACCCGGTTGGGAAAACAGACTGTATGAGTTTTTAAGTAAGTGTATACGTCCAAAAATTACCCGTGTTGATGTCGCCCATGATTTTTTCAAAGGCGAATACACACCCGATCAGGCATTACTTGATCATGATAACGGTCATTTTGACGTTCACAATATGAGGCCAAAAAGCGAATGTCGCGGTACTGCATGGCGCAATGATGATGGTAGCGGCAAAACCTTTTATGTAGGTAAACGCGGAAATTCTAAATTTACCCGCGTTTATGAGAAAGGAAAACAATTTGGCGATGTCAATAGTCCTTGGGTCAGGTTTGAAACTGAATTTAGGGCAGGCGATATAGAAATCCCCTTAGATGTTTTGCTTTATCCCGGTTCGTATCTTGGCGGTGCTTATCCGATATGTACAGGGATATTCAAAACAGAAGCCAAGCGGATGGATGCCAAGACAGAAACAGTGAATCTATCTTTCGATCACAAACTGTTCCATGCGCGTAATCAGGTTGGAAAGATGGTTAATTTCCTTCGTGATATAGGTTGGGATGATACAAAAATTGTCGATGAACTTGTAAAAGGCATTGAAGGTTATCCCAAAGGTTTACAACCTGAACAATACGACTGTAGAGATCAGACACAAAAGATCCAGTATATACACGAAGAGCAAAAAGCAATTGATGATTTGAACATGCAAACATTACTTGATGATTTGCTTGATGAGAAAGAAACCGCATTCCCACAAGACAGGGAAAAACAGCACATTAAAGACATCGAACTCGAAGAAAAAATTATTTCAAATTTTTTAAACAGTAAAGGAAATTCAAATGTTTGAGCAAAGCCAAGTAACCACATATTCAGCAACCTTTTTGGGCGCAAAACAATTTAAAGGCGAAATCGACGGTAACAAAATCGATTCATGCACCGTTTTAGTAGCCAGCCCCATGCCTTCAAACGGCAATGCCGTGGGCTTTACCGCTGCAAGCATGAAATTTGGCGATAGCCATAATTTTGAAAAGCTGAAAAATCTTAAATTCCCTTGTGCGGTTGAAGTAACCGTCTCCATGGAATCAACAGGTAAAGGTCTTATTCCAAGATTGCTTGATTTCAAAGTTAAAGGCGCAACGCCCAAAGCCTAAGAAAGTCTGAATCATGAGTAAGTATCAGCAAAAATTTATTGTTCAAGAACTCGAAAATCATGAATTCATCTATCCTGATCCATTCGGCGATATTGGCTTTACGCCCAACATTAAATCTGCCGGCCAATATGAAAGTTATGAAGATGCTTTCAGTTCGGCGATTGAAGAAATCGGCGGAGAATTTTTAATTTTCAGTTTTTATACAAAAGAAGATTAATTTTAAGAGGCTCTCGGCGGGCGGTCTCTAAAACCTTCACATAGCCCGCAAACACATTTTTTTAAACATTTCGTAAAGGAAAACATCATGAAGTTGATGAACTCTTGCCGTAAATACGGCGCAAAACTGGCCGTTGTTGCCGCTGCTCCTCTGGCTTTGGCTACACAAGCCTATGCCGCTTTGCCCGAAGCCGCAAAAACAGGTATTGAATCAGCGAAAGCCGACGGCCTTGAAGCCGGTTGGTTGGTAGTCGGTGTATTTGCTGCCCTGTTCGTGATTGCCATCGTGAAACGCTTGTTGCGATAAAAGGTAATTAAGATGTACTACCAAGTTGGGAATAAATGTCTTGAGCAAAGCCAAGCTGAAAACGTCTATTTCAGCTTGGTAGTACCTCAAATAACACAAGACGGCAAAATCATCAAACCTGAGTACAACGGCACATTATGGAAACTGAACGGACAGACGATTAAAGCTGATTTACCCAAATGCGACCCTGCCGATAATCTGAAAAGCGGTTTAGATACAGGATGGCTTTTATTCGGCGTGATGGCATCGGTTTATTTCGTATCCATTTTGAAAAGGGTACTTAAATGATGGATTACTATTTTTACTTGGGTCTTGTAGTACCTGTTTTGATAGGGGCAATTTTATTTAAGGATTGATACCCTATTCGGGTAATGGCAGAATCTAACTTTCAGCAACCATTACGAAAGTTAGTATTATGAAACCGTTTATTACAGAAGCCCAATTAGCACTCTTTAAATATCAAGCAGGCGGAAAATATTTTAATTGCCCAATGTCATATATAGCTCAGCAGGAGTTTGTAGAGTTTTCTAAAATTAATCGTTCTATTAAATTTAACATTATTGAATATTTCGATTTTCTTTATCATAGAAAACTTAATGAAGAGGTTTGGGAAATTGTTTTTGATGATGATTCTTCTCTTTTAATAAGGGAATTTTACAAAAATGACAAAAAATTCTTTGAGTTCAAAGTCGGTAATAGCGATCGTATCTATAATCTTAGTTCTATATTTTCCGATTGAATCATTTGCTGCTAGAAAAGTTTCTAAAATTCCGGGTACTGATTCAGTTAATTTGGTATGGGATAGCGATAAAGATTTAGTTAAAAACTTTAGGAGAGAAGGTAATAACTATGCTTTTAAATCAAATATTAGAACCATTTTAGAACATTCGCCAACTGGTGCAACGCGTGCTGGCGTACCTACAATTTTTGAAGCTTCAGTCTCCCGAAAAGCCGTACTATCAGGCGCATTTCGCCTTGTAAAAGCAGGTGCAAAACTTGCTTTAAAAGCTGCTCCATACGTTGGAGCTGCATCATATGCATATGATGCCTATCAACTCGTAAATCCTACATTAGAATCAGCAGGTTATCATTATTCTGCAAATGCCGATACATATCTTAAAGTTTATGATAATGCGCTTTGTTTAGGTAAATTTATGAGTCAACCCGGTTATTACTCCTGTGTTGGCGTAGATTCTTCCGTAATGCTTGCTCTTTCAAAGGGGGGAAAATCAGCAAAAGATGCTCAAACCCTCCTAACAATGCAAGTTCAATCCGACTATGAAAAAATTCATAAAGGTTTAATGGATCAATATTTCGGGGATGAATATGCTAGAACGTCTCCAAAATGTAGATGGAATGGCTGGGGGGTTAGTTGCCATATTCAAACCTTATCAATTGCATATGGTTTTATAAAAAATTACAGCGAAGAACTTACTCCCGATAAGTTTTTAGAAATTGCTACAAATACAATAGATTCAAATCCTACCCCTTTTGTTGAAGGAACTGGCAAACCTGAATATAAAGAAAATATCAAAGTTCCTGCCGGTACAGTCGTAACCATTGGCCCTGTAACCCCTGAAAACGGTAAGCCGGTGCAAATTACCATAACTTTCGGTCAAGATTCAAACGGCAATACAACGGCAAATGTTTCAACAACTCAACGACCTGATCTTGATCCAGGTAGCCCAGAAGCACCTAAATCTAAACCTGACGGTAATCCCGACAGTAATCCCGATGGAAAGCCCGATAAAAAACCTGACGGTAATCCCGATGATAAGCCTGATAAACGTCCAGATGATAAACCTGATCCGGATGATGATCCATCTGATAAAGATAAAAGAAAAGAAGATAAAAAAGATGATAAGAAAGAAGAATCAAAAGGCTTACTTTGTGATTTTTTTCCAGACATTTTAGCCTGTGACAAAATGGGCAAACCTGAAAAAGGTATGTTTGATGATATTAAAATTCCACAGGTAACTGATGAAAAAACGTGGGATAGTGACAATTTCTTGCCGCCAAATGGCGTTTGTCCTCAACCCAAAAGTTTCAACATTTGGGGAAGACCGGTACAAATAAGTTATGAACCGCTCTGCGTTTTCATGGAAAAAGTTCGTTTTGCCGTTCTACTTGGATTCATTATTATGTCTGCCTTTATCGTTTTCGGCTCTTTGAGAAAGGGATAATATGCCGCTGCTCGCCGGATTGATTCCTCTTTTAGGAATCCTGTTAAAAATGCTCATTGTCAGAATAATTATTGCTACTGGCATGACGTTTGTGACATATGCAGGCTATATGATTGCGCTAAACAAATTTAAGGATTACACCCTAAATGCCATAAATTCCATGTCGTCTGATATTCTTAATTTACTTTTAATCGGTGGTTTTGGCCAAGGTCTCGGTTATTTATTCGGTGCATTCAGTTTTTATATTGGAATGAATACATTAAGTAAATTAACTTTTGTTATGCCAAGGTAGCCTTATGATTTATTTGTTTACAGGAAACATGGGTACGGGCAAGACTTCGCGCGTCGTGTCCATGATTCTGAACAATGAAGACGGTTTGTTCAAAATGAAACTAGAAGATGGTACTGAAGTAGATCGCCCGCTCTATTTCTGCCATATTGACGGTTTGGATAAACGCAAATTCAATGCCCATGAACTCACTGAAGAAGAAATCATGTCTGCACCGTTGCGCGATATTATTCCGCAAGGCGCCGTCTTGATTGTAGATGAAGCACACTATACCTATCCTGTTCGCGCTGCCGGTCGTCCTGTTCCGCCCTATATCCAAGAATTAACTGAACTCCGCCATCACGGCCATACAGTTATTTTGATGACACAGCATCCAAGTCAGCTTGATGTATTTGTGCGTAATCTTGTGTCAAAACATACACATCTTGAACGAAAAGCCGTGGGGATGAAGCAGTATTCTTGGTATAAATGTGTAACAAGTTTGGATAATCCCGCCGGTGTCAGCGGTGTTGAATCAGCTAGTTGGAAACCGCCTAAAGATGCCTTTAAGTATTACAAATCATCCAGCCAGCATCAGAAGTTTAAAAAGAACATTCCGCTTGCTGTTTGGGCTTTGATAGGTATATTTGCTTTCATGGCTTGGAAAGGTTTCAACGTCTATCAGATTTATAAACAAGGTAGCGGCCAATCTGAAGTAGTTCAATCTGTTTCTGATTCGTCTGCAAGTGAACCGCAGGCAATTACAGAAACTGACCAATTCAAAAGTACACAAGATATAAATTCAAATCTTAAGCCTGAAGATTTTGTACCTACTCTAGCCGAAAAACCTGAAAGCAAGCCCATTTATGACAATGTAAGACAAGTTAAAACCTTTGAATACATCGCCGGTTGCGTTGAAGGTGGTAATAGTGGCTGTACTTGTTATAGCGTTCAAGGAACACCGCTTAAAGAAATCACTAAGGCAATGTGCAAAGATTATGTCAAAAATGGCTTGCCTTTCAATCCGTATAAGGACGAACAACAACAGGCAGCACAACAGTCACAAACGGCACCGCAGACAGCCTACACGCCTGAAAATGGACAAGTTCTTACAATGGGCGGTAAAAGCCCTAAAAACCTGATGTATGATGGTTATGTCGAAGCAGGAGAAACAACCGGATTCCAAAACGGTGCAAAGGTCGGCAGTTAAGAGATATTTATTTAATTGTTGATGTAGCCTAAGCGGAATCAACGGTTAAATAAATATCAACGGGGTGCGGGAACTCCCGCCTTTTTGAAATTGGGTAAATTAAATTGAAACCTGTAAATCGTTTTATTTGAGGCGGTTTACAGGTTTTTGTTTAAGCGCAAAACAAAAGCCTGGGCGGTTTAGACAGTATAACGGCCAAAGTTAAAAACTGACGAAAAGAAATGTCGAACCGTCCAATTACCTTAAAGATTGAATATCATCATAGCCATTTTAGGCTGAATAGATAAGGAAAATGAAAAATGAATGTAATAGGGTTGGACGTGTCGAAAGACACGATAGATGCAACGTTGATTACAACTAAAGGAAGCAAAGACTATATAAAAATATCCAATAATATACAAGGATTTGAGAATCTGATTAATTGGATAAAAACAAAACGAATTAGAAAAATTGCCATAAGCATGGAAGCAACAGGCATTTACTACGAACAGGTGGCAGAATATTTGAGCGCACTATATACCGTTTATGTTATTAATCCCTTAAAAATCAAAGAATACGCAAAAAGTCAGTTCAGCAATACCAAAACAGACAAAGCAGATTCAAAACTTATTGCCGAATTTGCAAACCGACACTTAGACAAACTGACACCGTTTAGGCCGTCTGAAAATCCCATACTCTATAAGCTGGTTAATCTGCTGCAACAACTAAAAGAACAGCAAAAAGAAACACAAAACAGGTTGCATACCGCAAAAGACATATACATAAAATCAACCCATGAAGCAATCATAGAACTGCTTGAAGAAAAAATAGATCAGACATCAAAGCGGATAGAAGGCATGATAAAGCAGAAAGAAAGTCTAAATATCGAATATCAAAACCTGCAAACCATACCGGCAATAGGAAAAGAAACCGCAGTGATACTACTAAGACACCTGACAGATAAAAATTTTGAAACAGCGAATAAATTTGTAGCCTTTGCCGGTCTAAGTCCAAAAATTGAACAATCAGGGACAAGTGTCAATAAAAAAGGCCGATTGAGCCGATACGGACACCGCCAATTAAAACGCGCCTTGTTTATGCCTGCCCTTGTTGCCTACCGCATGAATGCATTTCCTCAACTTGTAAGCAATTTGGAAGCGGCAAAAAAGCCTAAGATGATAATCATCGTTGCACTAATGCGGAAATTGGCGAAAATCGCCTTTTATATACACAAGACTAAAAAGCCGTTTGATAAAGCGCGACATCAGACGGTTTAACGAATTTATACAAAACAAAACGGCTGTAAAACAGCCGTTCTTTGTCGTTTCTGTTGGAAATGCAATAACTAAATACCAATTAAAAACAGAAACATATGAAATTAACTTATTTTAATAATTGACAGGTCAATATATCATCTTTTCGATATGGAACACATTTTTGTTTCTATATGTATGGTTATGCAACATCAACAAACATACGCAAAAAACCGTCAATCCCAAAAAAGCATATGCGTTTTGTGTTAAAGTAAACATTATTTATCGGCTGTTTTGCGTCTAGGCCGTCTGAAAGGTTTTCTGTTATGAACTTTTTCCGCAAGACTGTTTTATTTTTAGTCGTCCTCTCCATATTTGCCGCCTGCGGCTCCTTTATTTCCCAATACGTTTTGGGCATGAACCCGTGCGTATTGTGCATCCTGCAACGCTTGTGCGTATTGGCTGTCGGGCTGTTGGCCATTGTTACGGCATTCAGTTCTCAATCTTCCAAATTTGCCCGCTCACTCTCGGCATTGTTGATTGCCGCTCCGGCCGTTTACGGCGCAGGTGTCGCCGCCTATCAAATTTGGCTGCAAAGCCTGCCGCCCGGCACCGCCCCTTCTTGCGGCGCACCTTGGACTTTCCGCCTGCGCGACTGGCCTTTGTTCGATTGGTTTGAACCCATCGTCCGCGGCTTCGGCAACTGCGCCGAACCGGACTATCTATTCGGCGTCGCCCTGCCGGTGTGGAGTATTTTGTATTTCAGCTTTGTGGTATTGCTGCTGCTTTGGGCTTGGTTGAAAACCAGAAAAATCTGATTGGTTTCGATATAAAAAGGCCGTCTGAAATTTCAGACGGCCTTTTATTCTTTAAACTGTTCAGTCCAAATCCAACACGGCAGAAGTGTAAACGTCTTGTACGTCGTCCAAATCTTCCAATGCGTCAATCAGTTTTTGCATCTTAACCGCATCTTCGCCGCTCAACTCAGTTTCGTTTTGGGTGCGCATGGTAACGTCGCCGTCAACAGATTTGTAGCCTGCGGCTTCCAAAGCCGATTTCACACCGGCCCAGTCGTTCGGCGCGGTAACCACTTCGATGGAACCGTCGTCGTTGGTGATCACATCTTCCGCACCGGCTTCCAAAGCCGCTTCCATCAGTGCATCTTCGTCAACGCCCGGTTCAAACACCAAATAGCCTTGATGAACGAAGTTGAACGCTACGCAACCGTCGGTACCCAAGTTGCCGCCGTTTTTAGTGAACGCATGGCGCACATCGGCAACGGTACGGGTTTTGTTGTCGGTCAGGCAGTCTACCATCAAAGCCGCGCCGCCGATGCCGTAGCCTTCGTAACGCAACTCGATGTATTCCACGCCTTCCAGATTGCCCGTACCTTTGTCGATCGCACGTTGCACGTTGTCTTTAGGCATATTGTTTTCAGCGGCTTTTTCCAAAGCCAGGCGCAGGCGCGGGTTTGCGCCGGGGTCGCCGCCGCCCATGCGGGCAGCAACGGTAATTTCTTTAATCAGACGGGTGAAGATTTTGCCGCGTTTGGCATCTTGTCGGGCTTTTTTGTGTTGGATATTTGCCCACTTACTATGGCCTGCCATGTTGATTCCTTTCGTTTTTTCACGCGCTGAGGCGGAATTTGCTTCATTTGTAAGGCGTGCATTTTATCATAAGTTAGCTTTAGCCAAAATATTCAGACGGCCCAAACATTTGCAAAAACAGGCCGTCTGAAAACAAAGAAACCTTTTTTAAATAAAGAAGCATATTTGCGGCAAACCTTTGTCAGTTTTTCGTTTAAATTCACGAAGGTTTACGGTATGATGACAAAACCGGTAAAAATTGTTAACAACTTAACCGGTATCGAATGGCAAAACGGCCTGCTCGCCGATGTTGCCATACCCGAAAAATGAGTGGGAGTAGTTACCCGTATCATTTTATTTTTATTGTTTTTATTAAAGGTTTTATTATGGAAGAAATATTGTCTGCTCTGGTGGGTGCAGTCAATCAGGTTCTTTGGGACTACCTGCTGATTTATGCCTTAATCGGTATCGGCCTGTTTTTTACCCTGTACTTGGGCGCGCCGCAAGTGACCAAATTGGGGGTGGGTTTCAAATCCGTTTTCGGCGGCTTGTTCAGCAAAAAAGACAAAGACCATGAAGGCAAATCCCTGTCTCAATTTCAAGCGCTTGCCGTGGCGATTTCCGCGCAAATCGGTACCGGCAACGTTGCCGGTGTCGCCACTGCGATTACTGCCGGCGGTCCGGGTGCCATCTTTTGGATGTGGCTGTCTGCCATTTTGGGTATGTCCACCATTTTTGCAGAAGCCGTTTTGGCGCAAAAATACCGCGTGGTCAGCCACGGTAAATACATTGGCGGCCCTGCGTTTTACATTACGCACGGCCTGACTCCGAAAATCGGCCGTGGCGCGGCGCGTTTCCTGTCCGGCTTTTTCTCCATCGCCTTGATTATCGCGCTGGGTTTCATCGGTAACGCGACCCAATCCAACTCCATCGCTTCGGCCATGAATTTGGCTTTCGATATTCCTCCGATGGCTGTCGGCATTGCTTTGGCGGTATTCGCCGGCCTTATCATCATCGGCGGCATCAACCGCATTGCCGGTATCGCGCAATTTGTTGTGCCGTTTATGGCGGTAATTTACATCTTGTGTGCCGTGATTATTTTGTTCAAATTCTCCGACCACATCATCCCGATGTTCCACAATATCTTTGTCGCCGCCTTCAATCCTGAAGCCGTATTGGGCGGTGCGGCCGGTATCGGTATGCGCGAGGCAGTCCGCTTCGGTGTGGCACGCGGCCTGTTTTCCAATGAAGCCGGTATGGGTTCGACCCCGCACGCTCATGCGACCGCCAACGTCAAACACCCTGTGCAACAAGGTATGGCCGCGTTTATTGGTATCTTTATCGATACGCTGATGGTCTGCACGGCAACCGCGCTGATTATTCTGATGACCGATGCCAACCTGTCCGGCGAAACCGGCGCGGCAGTTACCCAACTGGCGTTTAACAAAGCCTTCCCGGGTTTCGGTTCGCAACTGCTTGCCGTCTGTCTGACCTTCTTCGCCTTTACCACCATCATCGGCTGGTACTACTTCGGCGAATCCAATATCCGCTTCCTGTTCCGCGGCAAACATTTGGGCATCTACCGCGCACTGGTTTTGGTGGCCATCGTATTGGGTACATTGGGCAAAGTGGATTTGGTTTGGAGCATGTCCGATATGTTCAACGGCTTCATGGTCTTGCCGAACTTAATCGCCCTCTTCCTGCTGCGTAAGGAAATCCGTGCGGTTTACGATGATTATCTGGCACAAACCAAAGCCGGAAAAGAGCTGACCTACAACTATGAATTCCACGAATTCCACGACAAAAACCCAGGTTGACGACAAACAAAAACCTCTCAGTCAAACTGAGAGGTTTTTTATTTCAGGCCGTCTGAAACTACAATACATAAAAATAAATGCTGATAAATTGCGTCAAACTGCCTGCCAAGACAAACAAGTGCCAGATACCGTGGCCGTGGCAGATTTTCGTATCGTTGATAAACCAATAAATCCCCGCGCTATACAATACGCCACCCAACACCAGCCAAAATAATCCACCGGCCGAAAGCGACTGTATCAGCGGCCATACCGCCACCACAATCAGCCAGCCCATCAACACATAAATCACCATCGACAACAGCCGCTTCTCGCTTTTGCGCCCGATCGTCAGCTCCTGAACAATGCCCAGCAAAGCCAGTCCCCACGACACGCCGAAAAGCGACCAGCCCCAACCACCCTGCAGAGTAATCAGCGTAAACGGCGTATAGCTGCCTGCAATTAAAAGATAAATCATGCAATGATCGACCTTTTGCAAAATCGCCTTGGCCTTCGGCTGCGGAATACTGTGGTATAAGGTTGAGCCCAAATACAGAAGCAGCAGGCAGACTCCATAAGTCAATGCACCGGCAATCCGATAGCCGTCCGCCGATTCGACCGCCTTTACCAGCATCAGCACCAATGCCACCACTGCCAATAAGAAACCGACCAAATGGCTGTACGCATTAAATCTCTCGCCGTGATACATAAACCATTCTCATTTATGAAAAACCAAAGTGTACGCCAAGACAAGCGCTTCGTCAGAGAAATCGGTTTAAAAATAAGTTAAAGCGCAAAGGCCGTCTGAAAAATACGGCCTTGCAATATAACAAAAACATCTTTGCAACAAACAAACCATTCTTTCCCTTTTTCAGACGGCTCCTATATATTTCAAACCCGAACAACACGGCAAAGCCATCCGCCGCTGCCGTGTTGTTTGCTTTATTATTCTTGCAAATATCATTTAACAACAAAAGCTTAATTAAAAATCCTAACAAAGCGACAAACAATAAAACATAAACAAACATGGTATAATAAACGCTTACAGGCAGAGATTTAAACAAAAGTCTCAGGCCGTCTGAAGGAGGAGAAACATGAATCGACGCGTTTATATCGTACATGGCTTTGAAGGCAATCCGCACGGCAACTGGTTTGACTGGCTTTGCGCCCAAGTCAAAAGCACCGGCGCACAAGCAATTTCCCTCGCCATGCCCAATCCCGACAAACCAAGCACGACCGCGTGGCAGTTTACCCTTGACCAGCACATCGGCAAGCCTGATGCCCATACCTTCCTAGTCGGCCACAGTCTCGGCTGCATTACCCTCCTTCACTTCCTCAGCCGCCAACAGCCGCAAAAAATCGGCGGTCTGTTGCTTGCCGCCGGTTTTGCCGATACGCTGCCGCCCCTGCCCGCGCTTGATGCCTACATTAAAGCAGCATCCCCCGATTTCGACATCCTGCGCAAAATCGATATGCCCAAACACTGCCTGGTTTCCGACAACGACACCCATGTTCCGCCCGAACTGACTTTGGACATGGCGGCCAAACTCAAAAGCCCTGTTACCCATATCCCCGAAGGCGGCCATTTGATGGCTTCGGACGGCTTTACCCAACTGCCGCAGGCTTGGGAAGCTCTGAAACCCATGTTGACCGAATAAATACACACTCTAATCCTGTTTTCAGACGGCCTGTCTATCTTCCCTTCCTATAACAGGCCGTCTGAACGACAATAAAAAACAACCTGCCCTTTCAAGCAGGTTGTTTCTTTTTATGCCTCATTGACGGCAAATCTAATATTGTACCGTCCATTCAATCTCGCCGCCGGCCCTCATCGGTACAAGCTCGCCATCGCCGTAAGGTACGCTGGCAGGAACGGTTTGAGATTGTTTGATCAATGTGATGGTATCGGAATTTTCAGGCAGACCGTAGAAACGTGGGCCGTTTTTAGAAGCAAAGGCTTCCAGTTTATCCAACGCGCCTGCTTTCTCAAACACTTCGGCATAAAGCTCGATGGCGGTCATCGCGCTGAACATACCGGCGCAACCGCAAGCATTTTCTTTGGCAGTTTTGGCATGTGGCGCAGAGTCCGTGCCGAGGAAAAATTTGTGCGCCTTATCGCCGGTAACGGCGGCAACCAAAGCCTGACGGTGGGTTTCGCGTTTGAGTACGGGCAGGCAGAAATGATGCGGACGCACGCCGCCGACCAAAAGGTCATTGCGGTTGAGCAGCAAGTGTTGCGGCGTCACGGACGCGGCCACATTATCGCCTGCTTCCAATACCAGTCGGGCAGCCTCGGCAGTGGTGATGTGTTCAAACACGACTTTGAGGTTGGGCACTTGCGCCAAAACCGGTTTCATCACGCGCTCGATAAAGGCGGCTTCGCGGTCGAAAATATCGATTTCTGAATCAGTCACTTCGCCGTGAACCAAGAACAAAATGCCCTGTTTCGCCATTTCTTCCAACACGGGAATCAGTTTGAACAAGTCGGTCACGCCGGAATCGGAATTGGTGGTCGCACCGGCAGGATAAAGTTTGAAAGCCACAATACCGGCAGCCTTGGCTTCACGCACGAGTTCGGGAGTAGCGTTGTCGGTCAAATAAAGCGTCATCAACGGCTGGAAGGTGCTGCCTTCTGGCAGGGCGGCCATAATGCGCTCTTTGTATGCTTGGGCATCGGCAACGCTGACGACGGGCGGCTTCAGGTTGGGCATGATAACCGCGCGGCCCATTTGTCGGGCGGTGTACGGGGCAACGGCTTTGAGCGCGTCACCGTCGCGCAGGTGTAAGTGCATATCGTCGGGGCGGATGATGGTCAGGGTTTGCATAGCTTACTTTCGAGTGGTTTGGTTTGATAATGTTTCAGACGGCCTTTATTCGGCGGTAACGGTTTCTATTAATTTAATGTTTCAATCGTCAACCGGCCTAAGGCAAAACGGCGGCCTTATTGTCGTAAGAATGATGGGTCAAATAAAAAACAGCCTGTACCGGAAAATGCTCGGACGACGTTGTTTTAACGGTCAGCAAGGTTTCTTTCGGACTGCCGGACGCGCGCCATGCGTAGGAAATCTGACGCATAGGCAACGGGGTTTCCGCCAAATTATCGGCACGCAATTCAGCGTTCAAACCTTGCGGCGGATTTTCTGCCAAAGCCAAAAATTGTTTGAAAATCAGATGGTCGTCGGCTTTAGCCGTGCGTACGCTGCAACTGTCTTCAGTCAGGCTCAAATAATAATCTGCACCGTTTTCCGTTTTCTTCCAAATACTTAATGCCTCAAAATCCATTATTCCGGCAGGCAAATCGGCAATATCCTTTTTCGACAATAAAACCAGTTTGTTGGCATTGGCAAACTCGCCGACAAGGGCAGCATCGCCGTCTGCGGCCACGCAGCTTTGGCGGAACAAGTCGGTTACATTTTGGGCATAATCGGCAGCGTTCTGCGGCGAAACACCTTCATTGCCGCATGCACTCAGGCAGACAGCCAATACAGCAGCAGACAACGCGACGGCTTTAGACATTTCAGACGGCCTTTATTTGTGCTTCAACACCAGCTTGAACACGCCGTCGGCTTCGCTCGATTCCAACAAAACATGTCCGGTCTGACGGCAAAACGCTTCAAAATCGCCGGGCGCGCCGCCATCGGTGGCCAATACGGTCAGCACTTCGCCCTCCTGCATTTGCGCCAAAGCTTTTTTGGCACGCAAAATCGGCAACGGGCATTTCAAACCGATGACATCCAGAGTTTGTGTATTCATGATGAAAACTCGTCATATTAATCAGAATTAACGTCAATTATACCGCACTTACTTGCACCCCACCCTGCAAGCCCATAAAATAAAGCCGTTTTTCACTTTGGAGCTGTCTATGCGCCGTTTTGCCCTTCTCGCTCTCAGCCTTGCCGCGACTCAAGTATTTGCTTTGGGTTTCAGCCAAAAGGATACGCTGACCAACACGCGTTATCAGGAAAGCCCTGAAGAAGTTGCCGCACGCGAATTTAAAGAACACAAAGCCGAGTTGCCGCCCCTGCCCGATACCCAATCGGGCGATTGGTTCGACCTCTATGTCAACGAAACCTACGGCAAGCAGCCCAAAATCCTGCTCAGCAGCCTGCAAATTATGCCTGCGCCGGACAACAGCATCCGCTACGTCTTGAATGTGCGCTCCGACAAAGGCTACGACAACCTCTCCGTCGAAGGCCTCTATTGCGCCCGCACGTCCTTTACTTACAGCAACGACAAGCGTTCGTCTTACAAAGTATTCGCTTACGGCGACACAGTAAACCACCGCTGGATCGAGCCGCGTAAAGGCGATTGGAAGCTGATCGGCAATGCGTTCAGCCGCAACGACGCCCTGCACACTGCCCTGTATCAGGCATTCTGTATCGACGGCATGCCGACAACGGTCGAAGGCTTGGTACAACGTTTGAAAGAACGCGGCGGCCGTCACGGCACAACGCTGACCAACCACGACAAATAAACCGCTTTAATCAAGAAAAAGGCCGTCTGAACTTTTTCAGACGGCCTTGTCTTTAGAGACGGCTTAGAATTTGTGATACAGGCCCACAGAAGCGGCTTTTTGCTCAACGCCGCCTTTGTTGGCTGCAGTCAGACGGGTTTTGTTGCCGACTTTCAGATACGCCAGTTGGGCATTGACGCCGGTGCGTTTGCTGAAGATGTATTGGCCGCCGACAACGACTTGCTCGAATTTATCCACCAATTTCTCGCCGCTGTTCACGCCCTTGGCAGGCCAGCCGTGTGCGTAAGTAATGCGTGGGGTGACATTACCCAATTTGTAGCCGACTGTTACCGCTGCATCAACCACTTTCACGGCTTCCTCTTTGCCTAAGTCGGTAGTGATGTCACTACCCTTGTACTTATTAAAACCATCGGTGAAATAGCCTAAATATTGGTTGGCTGTCTCATGGCCTTTGGCATAGTGTACGCCGCCGCCGACAAAGAGATTGTCTTTGTTGTAGTAAGTTTCGACTTTGGCGATTTGCGCTGCTTTGAATTTGCCGGAATTGTCGGTGTACGCGCCGTTGTAGTGGCCGTAAGCCGCATTGGCAGTAAAGCCGTTTTTAGAGAAGCTCACGCCGCCGGTGTATTGGTCTTTGGCCGCTTCGGTGTGCGTGTATTTGTCTGAAGGATTGCGGTTGTCGCGCGGTGCGTAAGACACGTTGAATTTGAATCCGCCGAAATCCGGGCTGTCGTAGCGTACAGCGGCGTTACGGTTGCCGGTACGGGTAAAGATGCCCAAACCTGCGGCATTGGTTTTGTACATCCATGGATCGATGGTGTCCATTTCGTTCAGCATATTGCTGAGTTTACCGGCACGGACTTTACCGAATTTACCTTGCAAACCGATGAAGGAATCGCGATTGGCAAAACCTTGAGAGCCGCCGGTAATGGCTGTTTTTTGTTCAACTTGCCAGATGGCTTTCAAATCGCCGCCCAAGTTCTCGCTGCCTTTAAAGCCGATACGGGAGGTATTGTCATTGATGCTGGTTGCAGTAGAACTGGTTTCAGAACCTGCGTCACCTTTGATTTTTACTTGACCAACGGTCACGCTACTTTTGATTTGACCATACAGAATCACTTCTGCAGAGGCAGCCAGCGGCAAACCGGCAATAACCAAAGCGATAATCGATTTTTTCATTATTCTCTCCAAAACAAAGTTAAAATCTCGTGAAAACACGTTTAGCGATATTAATGTTTTCCAACGCTACAAACAACTACTTTCATCTTGATAGACACTTTTATTCATTAGAGTTTAGACTTTTTACAACATTTTCAAATAAAACAGGCCGTCTGAAAGAAATTTCAGACGGCCTCTCCCATTCAAAGTCACAGCAAGGACAATTATCCCTATTATTGTAATCATTTAATCAAAAATGATTGCTTGATAAATGTTTGCCATATATCAATCCAATATTCCCAAATTTCCACTATCATTAACTTTCTTCTTATAAATAAGCCTTTTTATATCAATAGTTTATTTGGTATGAATTTTTCCTTTTACATAATATGAATAAACAGAAACCCTTATGTTGAACAAACATCTCTTTTTATCTTTGCTAATAGCTGTCTCTACTACAACGGTATCCGCCGAAACCATCATGCACATTGGTCTTACACAGGTGAAAACGGTGCTGCATACTGGGGCGATTTGAGTGAAGACTTTGCTGTCTGCAAAACAGGCACTTCCATACGCCGAGCGAACATACTTTCAAAGGCAAACATTTCCCAATGGAAGCGCATTTCGTCCATCAAGCCGAAGACGGTACTTTGGCAGTAATCGGCTCTGTATTTAAACCGGGCAAAAATAATCCTGCCTTATCCGCACTCACAGCCAAAAAACCGAAAGCAGGCGAATCCGTAACCTTGAAAAACTTGAATATCCAAGCCCTGCTGCCTAAAGATAGCAAGTCCTTCCAACTGAAAGGCTCGCTGACAACGCCGCCTTGCAGCGAAAACGTTACTTGGGTTGTCTTAAAAACTCCGGTTCAGGCAGATGCGGCGCAGTTTAAAGCCATGCGCGACATTATCGGCGGCGAAAACAACCGTCCCGTACAACCTTTGAACGACCGCGAAGTCAATGAAGTCAAATAACTTCTAAGGCCGTCTGAAAACAAAAAAGCACCCGGAAACGGGTGCTTTTTCAATCACATCAATCAGGCTTTTTTGTTACCCAACGCGGCTTTCACAAACGCGCTGAACAAAGGATGGCCTTTGCGCGGATTGGAAGTAAATTCCGGATGGAACTGACACGCGAAGAACCAAGGATGATTTGGCAGCTCGATGGTTTCGACCAAACGTTCGCGTCCGGCAGATACGCCGCCGATAACCAAGCCTGCTTTTTCCAACTGAGGAACGTAGTTGTTGTTGACTTCGTAGCGGTGGCGATGACGTTCGCGGATATGTTCGCTACCGTAGATTTTTGCCGCAAGGCTGCCCGGTTTGAGATCAACTTCTTGCGCACCCAAACGCATGGTACCGCCCAAATCGGCAGATTCGTCACGGGTTTCTACGCTGCCGTCGGCAGTTTGCCATTCGTCAATCAGGGCAACGACAGGCGCGGCGCATTTCAAGTCAAACTCGGTAGAGTTCGCACCCTTCAAGCCTGCAACATCGCGGGCGTATTCGATCAGGGCGATTTGCATGCCCAAGCAGATACCCAAGTATGGTACGTTGTTTTCACGCGCATAGCGTACGGCGGCAATTTTGCCTTCCACGCCGCGTGAACCGAAGCCGCCCGGCACCAAAATCGCGTCCATGCCTTTGAGCATGGAAACATCGCCATTGCCCTTCTCGATGCTTTCGCTGTCGACAAAGGTAATTTGTACATCGGTTTCAGTGTGAATACCCGCGTGTTTCAGGGCTTCGATCAATGATTTGTAGGACTCGGTCAAATCAACGTATTTGCCGACCATCGCGATTTTGACGGTATGTTTCGGATTTTGAATCGCGTGAACGATTTTCTTCCATTCGGTCAAATCGGCTTGTTTGACATTCAGTTGGAGCTGCTCGGTGATAATGCTGTCGATGCCTTGGTTATGCAGCATTTCAGGGCATTCGTAAATACTGTCCACATCGTAGCTGCCCACGATGGCACGTTCTTCAACGTTACAGAACAATGCAATCTTACGGCGCTCGTCCGCAGGCATTTCTCTGTCCATACGGCAGATCAGGATGTCCGGTTGCAAACCGATGCTCAACATTTCTTTGACGGTATGTTGGGTCGGTTTGGTTTTAATTTCACCGGCAGCGGCAATGTAAGGCACATAGCTCAGGTGGGCAAACAATGTATTGTTGCGACCGAGCTGGCTGCGCATTTGGCGGATGGCTTCCAAGAAAGGCAAAGATTCGATATCGCCGACCGTGCCGCCAATTTCGACAATCGCCACATCGTAACCTGCCGCGCCTTCGTGGATGCGGCGTTTGATTTCGTCGGTAATGTGCGGGATGACTTGAACCGTGCCGCCGAGGTAGTCGCCCCGTCGTTCTTTGGCGATGACGTTTTCGTACACCTGCCCCGTGCTGAAGCTGTTGCGGCGGGTCATCGTGGAATCGATAAACCGTTCGTAGTGTCCCAAGTCGAGGTCGGTTTCCGCGCCGTCGTCGGTTACGAACACTTCGCCGTGTTGAAACGGGCTCATGGTACCCGGGTCAACGTTGATATACGGGTCGAGCTTAAGCATGGTCACGTTCAAGCCACGCGACTCGAGAATAGTAGCAATAGAAGCGGCGGCGATACCTTTACCCAAAGAAGATACAACGCCGCCGGTTACGAAAATAAATTTAGTCATGATGTGATACCCATGTTGGAATGTGTGATTTTAACTTGAAGCAGCATATTCTGGCAAACGGCAAAAGTTTCAGGCCGTCTGAAAATAGCGTTTTCAGACGGCCTTATCATACTGATTCTATATATCAGCGCAGCTCGCGGCGCAGGATTTTGCCAACGTTGGATTTTGGCAACTCGTCGCGGAACTCGATGTCTTTCGGCACTTTGTAAGCCGTCAGTTCTTTGCGGCAGAAATCGATCAGCTCTTCCTTGGTCAAAGACGGATCTTTACGTACAACAAAGACCTTAATCGCTTCGCCGGTTTTCTCACTTTTTACGCCAATACAGGCGACTTCCAAGACTTTGTCGCTGCCGGCCACCACTTCTTCGATTTCGTTCGGATACACATTAAAACCGGATACCACAATCAAATCTTTTTTGCGGTCAACCAGCTTCAACCAGCCTTTTTCATCCATCACGGCAATGTCGCCGGTCTCCAAAAAGCCGCGCGCATCGATTGCTTTGGCGGTTTCTTCCGGACGGTTCCAATAGCCTTTCATCACTTGCGGGCCGCGCACCCACAATTCACCCGGTTGTCCGATCGGTACTTCCTTACCGTCCGCATCGCGCAATTCGACTTCGGTGGAAGGAACGGGCAATCCGATGCCGCCGCTGTATGATTCGATGTTTAAGGGGTTGCAGCAGACGCCGGGGCTGGCTTCGGTCAGACCGTAGGCTTCGACAATAGGCGTGCCGGTAATTTTTTTCCATTTTTCGGCAACGGCTTTTTGCGTTGCCATACCGCCGCCCAAAGTCAGCTTCAAACGGGAAAAATCAACTTCGGCGAAATCCGGACGGTTGACCATCGCATTAAACAGAGTATTCACACCAATAAACACGCTAATCGGCTCTTTTTTCAATTCACCGATAAATCCTTTCATGTCACGCGGATTGGTAATCAAGATGATTTTAGAACCAATATTAGCGAAAATCATCAGGTTTACCGTCAAGGCAAAGATGTGGTAAAGCGGCAGCGCGGCGATGACAGTTTCTTTGCCTTCGTGCAGGCTGTTTTTAATCCATTCTTTTGCCTGCAACATATTGGCGCAGATATTGCCGTGACTGAGGACGGCGCCTTTTGCCAAACCGGTCGTACCGCCTGTATATTGCAGCAAGGCAGTATCGTCGCGCGTCAACTCGACCGGTTTGAACGTATTGGCCGCACCTTGCTTCAAGGCCGTCTGAAAAGTGATGGTATTGGGAATGCGGTATTCCGGCACCATTTTTTTCACTTTGCGGATGACGAAGTTCATCAACGCGCCTTTAATCATGCCGAACATTTCGCCAACCGACGCGACAATCACATGTTTGATTTGCGTACGCGGCAACACCAACTCCAACGTATTGGCAAAGTTCTCCAACACGACAATCGTTGTCGCACCGCTGTCTTTCAACTGATGCTCCAACTCGCGCGGCGTATAAAGCGGATTGGTATTCACTGCCACCAAACCTGCCTGCAGAATACCGAAAAGCGCAATCGGATACTGCAAAACGTTCGGCATCATAATCGCCACGCGCTCACCTCGCGGCAGTTTCAATACGTTTTGCAGGTAAGACGCAAAATCGGTCGCCAACTTGCCCACTTCGGCATAAGTCAGCGTTTTACCCATGTTTTGAAAAGCAGGTTTATCCGAAAATTTCTCGACACTTTGACGGAATACGTCGCTGATGGAGCTGTATTGAGAGATATCGATTTCAGGGTTTACACCTTGTTCGTAGCTATTGAGCCAGAGTTTTTCCATATTGTTCAGTCTTTTATTGAGTCGTTTTTTGGAATCGAGGCCGTCTGAAGGCTTTATTCAATCTGCCACTTCGTTTTCAGACGGCCCTTTTATTAAGCAATAATAATGACAGGCTTGTCGGTGGACATGATGATACCGCCGCCCAAGCACACATCGCCGTCGTACAGTACCGCAGATTGTCCGGGGGTTACCGCCCATTGTGGCTCGTCAAAGACAAGCTCGATGTTTTCATCATCCAAGTAACGCAACGTACAAGGCGCGTCGGCCATACGGTAGCGCGTTTTGCAGGTATAGCGTCCTTCTGTCGGACGTTCGGGCAATGTGAAACTCAAATCGTTCATAATCAGGCTTTGCGTATAAAGCAAAGGATGGTCATGGCCTTGTACGACAATCAGTTCGTTTTTGGTCAAATCCTTGGCCGCGACAAACCATGGTTCGCCTGCGCCGCCGATACCCAAGCCTTTGCGTTGGCCCAGCGTGTAAAACATCAAGCCGACGTGTTCGCCGACTACTTTGCCTTCAGGGGTAACCATTTTGCCATTATTGGTCGGCAGGTATTTTTGCAGAAATTCGCGGAATGGGCGTTCGCCGATAAAGCAAATACCGGTACTGTCTTTTTTGGTTGCAGTCGGTAATTTGAATTCTTCGGCAAGACGGCGGACTTCAGGCTTTTCCAACTCACCCAATGGGAAAATCGCGCGCTCGAGTTGGAAAGGTTTGAGGCGGTACAGGAAATAGCTTTGGTCTTTGTTTTGATCCAAGCCTTTGAGCAGGTAATGCACGCCGTTGCGCACTTCTTTGCGGGCATAGTGTCCGGTGGCAATGGTATCGGCGCCCTGCTCTATGGCGTAGTCCAAAAAGCATTTGAATTTGATTTCGGCATTGCACAAGACATCCGGGTTTGGCGTACGGCCTGCGCTGTATTCTTTGAGGAAATAGGCAAATACGTTGTCTTTATATTGTGCGGCAAAATTGACGATGTCGATATCGATTCCGATGATATCGGCAACGGCAATGGCATCAAAAGAGTCTTGTTTGATGCTGCAATATTCGTCGTTGTCGTCATCTTCCCAGTTCTGCATGAACACGCCACTGATTTGATGGCCTTGCTGTTTGAGCAGGGCCGCGGTAACGGATGAATCGACGCCACCGGAAAGGCCGACGATGATGTTTGTTGGTGTGTTGGTAGTATTCATGAAGGGAATGTGGGTTTCAAATACATTTTTTAAAGCGTAATTTTAGCACATTTTGATTTAACGACAGAAAAGGCCGTCTGAAAGCCCAATGACTTTCAGACGGCCTTTATATGCAAATTCAAGCAATTAGTGCTGATGCGCACCACCATGACCATGGCCGTGACCGTGATCCATACCGGATTGCGGTGCAGTTTTCACTTCCAGCTCGACAGTTTGAGGTTTCGCGTTTTTGAATTTCAGGGTTACAGGTACTTTTTCGCCTTCTTTCAATTGCTTTTTCAGACCCATGAACATAACGTGGTAGCTACCTGGTTTCAGCTCAGTTACGCCTTTTGCAGCCAAAGGCACGCCGCCTTTAACTTCGCGCATACGCATAACGCCGTTGTCGTTCAAGTGAGTGTGTACTTCAACACGTTCGGCAACAGGGCTGCTGCCGCCTAGCAAGAAGTCTTGTTTGGCTTCATCGTTTTGGATTTTCATGAATGCGCCACCCATTTTCATACCTTCAACGGTAGAGCGTGCCCAACCGTCTTCAACATGGATACCGGCTGCAGATACGGAAGTTGCCAAGCCTGCCAGAATCAGGGTTGCCATTAATTTTTTCATGTTTTGCTCCTTATGTTTGCCAAATGGCTGGGATATACGGCCTTCATCTTACAACCGAAGGCCGTCTGAAAACTTTGATATAGATTAACTAATACTATCTAATCCTAATGAATTACCATATTACCACATTTCTAAGCAGTTAATGCAACAATCCAAACAATAAATAACATTAACAAAGCCATCAGTTGCGCGGCCGAACCGGCATCTTTGGCACGCTTGGCCAGCTCGTGTTTTTCAGTAGAGGTATGGTCAACGGCTGCCTCGATGGCGGTATTAAACAATTCAGTAATCAGTGAAATAAACGATGCAACAACAAGCACCATTTTGGTAGCCGAGCCGAAATCAAGAAACAACGCCAAGACAATTAAAATCAGGTTCAACCAAAAAACTTGGCGAAATGCGCTTTCATAACGATATGCGGCAGCCAGTCCGTCTTTGGAATAACCAAACGCATTGATAATGCGCTTGATGCCGTTTTTGCCTTTTTTTTCAGATGCGTAGGAAGATGGTTTCATCATATACTCAACATAAAAGGCCATCTGAAAAACGATCGAATCAATTTTCAGACGGCCTTTGGATTTATTGTTTTGCCCAAGATGCCACGGCATCTGCGAACATGGCGGCAACGTCAAAATCTTTTTGCTTCATGATTTCTTGGAATCCGGTCGGGCTGGTCACGTTGACTTCGGTCAGGTTGCTGCCGATAACGTCCAAACCGGCCAGCAGGATGCCTCGCCGTTTAAGCTCGGGAGCCAGAGTCTCTGCGATTTCTCGGTCGCGCTCGCTCAACTCCTGCGCCACGCCGCGGCCGCCGGCAGCCAAGTTGCCGCGCGTTTCGCCGTTTTGCGGAATACGCGCCAAAGCATACGGAACAACTTCCCCGCCGATAATCAGAATGCGCTTGTCGCCATGTACGATTTCAGGAATATAACGTTGTGCCATGATGGTGCGTGAATCAAGCTGCATCAGGGTTTCCAAAATACTGCCGATATTGGGGTCGGATTCGGTCAGGCGGAAAATGCCCATACCGCCCATGCCGTCCAAAGGTTTGATGATGATGTCGCCGTGTTCTTTCAAAAAGGCACGGACATCGGTGGAACGTGTGGTAACCAAAGTTGGCGCGGTAAACCGGCTGAAGTTCAAAATCGCCAATTTCTCATTGAAATCGCGCATTGCCTGCCCGCTGTTAAATACTTTTGCGCCCTGCTGCTCTGCCAACGTCAAAAACTGGGTCGCATACAGATATTGCATATCAAACGGCGGATCAGTGCGCATAATGACCGCATCGAAATCTTTTAAGGCCGTCTGAACTTTTGCCTCTGCTTTAAACCATTCATGATCGTCATCGTTCTTCGCGCCGACAAACTCAAATGCCGCTGCCTGAGCCACCACCAAGCCTTCACGGACGGACAATTCTCCGCTCAAGGTATGAAAAAGCTGCCAACCGCGCTTTGCCATTTCACGCATCATGGCGTAAGTAGTGTCTTTATAGGTTTTAAAACTTACCATCGGATCGGCGATAAACAGGACTTTCATCAAAATTTCCTTGTAAACAGACGATATAATCATACCTTGTATTCTGCCTGCCTGAAAAGATGGCAAAATATAGAAAAGGCCGTCTGAATTCTATTTTAAGACGGCCTTGAGGCTTTTAGGCGGCTGCCAAATGCAAGAGTTCGGCGGCATGGCTGCGTGTGGTATCGGTAATGATTTCGCCACCCAGCATACGCGCGATTTCCTCAATGCGCTGATGATGGTTCAATACGCTGATTTCGCTGACGGTTTGTTCGCCTTCGCTATGCTTGCGCACCTGCCAATGGTTTTCACCGCAAGAGGCGACTTGAGGAAGATGGGTTACCGCCAAGACTTGATGTTTTTTACCTAAGGCACGCAAAGCTTTACCGACCATTTCAGCAACGCCGCCACCAATACCGGTATCCACTTCGTCAAAAATCAATGTCGGCACTTGCGTGTATTGGCTGGCAACCACTTGCAAAGCCAAGCTGATACGCGCCAATTCACCACCGGAAGCCACTTTATTCAAAGGACGGGACGGATTGCCTTTATTCGCCGCCACTTGGAATTGTACTTGTTCCAGACCATGTGCGGTCGGCGAAGACGGCAACAAGACGATGTCAAAACGTGCACCCTTCATGGCCAAATGCTGCATATGCTCGGTGGTCTCTTCGCCCAAACGGCCGGCCGCCTGATGGCGCATGGCGGAGAGAATATGCGCGGCTTCGTGGTATTCGGCAAGATTGCGTGCGACTGTATTTTCCAAGGCCTCCAAATCGGCAGCCGCTTGCAGATTTTGCAGGCGCTCGTCGATTTCTGCCAACTTTTGCGGCAACTCTTCCGGCTCAATGCGGTATTTGCGCGCCATGCTCATCAATTCGCCCATACGGCTTTCTTGTGCGGCCAATTCATTAGGATCGATGTCACTGCGACCGGCCACATCGCGCATATTGGCACTGATTTCACCCAATTCTGCTTCAATACTTGCCAACATATTCAGGCTCTCGGCAAAGCGCGGCTCAATGTTTTGCAGATTGCCCAGCAGTTTTTGGCATTGGTAGATTTGACGTTGGATGCCGTTGTCTCCGTCTATGCTGTCGCCCACCTGCTCGGCGGTTTGCAGCAACTCGGCCGAATGCGCCAGGCTGTCGTGGCTTTGGCTTAAGATTTCCCATTCGTTGGGTTTGAGCTCCAATTGGTTCAATTCATTAAACTGCCATTCCAAACGCTCGCGTTCGATGGCCATGGTTTCTGCCTGCTCTTGCGCCTCTTGCAGTGCCTTTTTTGCATTGACCCAATTTTGATAAAGCTGCTTGACTGTTTCTGCCTGCTCTTTGCTGCCGGCGAACGCATCCAGCAACTCGCGTTGCGCAGATTCTTGATTCAATGAGTGATGGGCATTTTGGCCGTGAATATCGATTAGCTGCTCGCCGATGGCTTTCAGCTGCGCCAATGTTGCTGCCTGATTATTGATATAACTGCGGCTTTTACCCTTGGCATCGATAATACGGCGGATGCTGAGCTCTTCGGCATCTTCTTCCAAAAGGCCTTGCTCCTGCAGCTGCGCTTTCAGTTCGGGCGAACCGCTGATATCGAACAAAGCCGACAACTGCGCTTCTTTAGCGCCACTGCGCACTTGGCTGTAATCGGCTTTATCGCCCAACAATAGGCCAATCGCATCCAGAGTAATCGATTTGCCTGCGCCGGTCTCGCCCGTCAATACGGTAAAGCCGTTTTGAAAATCAAGATTCAGGTTTTCAACAATGACAAAATCACGCAGAGAAAGTGCCAACAGCATTGCAGTATTCCTTAGTAAATTACCCGCGCCTATGCGGAATAGCTTTAGATAAACTGATTATAGCTAAGATTTTTTATATTTTAAATTAGATTTTTCTTATAATTTATCTAAGATATTTATTTTAAACAAATTATTTTTAAAGCAGGCAATAAAAAGGCCGTCTGAATATTGCTACATGTTCAGACGGCCTAAATTTGCTTTACTCTGCCAACTCTACTTGTTCATGCCCCATCAATTCCTGCCCTACTCCGGCAAGCAGGTTCAGATAACGCTCATACTGCTTGAGCATATCGGCAATCAATTCTTTTTGCGTCATATATTGCACATCGTACCCATCGCGCCCATCTGAGAAATACGTCAACGGTATGAACGTTGCCGCATATTTGAAATGAGGCAGGCCGTCTTCGTGAATCAACTGGTCGGTAATTTCCCGCTTTACGGATTTAATCCCATAGACAAAATCCCTTACCGTCCCTTTATGTACCACCAGCTCCACCGACGGCTCATCCTGTTGCAACAGGCAATGGATTTCTACGTCCATATTGTATTTTTCGGTCAATTCGTTTTTCAATTCCTGCATTGCCGGAAGCGCCGTATTTTTCATAAATTTGATGATATCGACTTCCTGCGTCTGATTCATCATTTGGCCAAGTCGTTTCCTCCAATGATCGCCCGACCAGAAAATACTGCCCGGATTGACGGCGGTCGCAAAATATTTGGCATCGTTGTTCAGGGCTTTCCATAAAGATACCATCATAAAAATCAACAACACCGCAAACGGCAGAGACGCAATCAGGGTCATGGTTTGCAAGATGGGCAAACCGCCGGCACCCAGCAACACAATGGCCACGGCCGAAATCAACACGCCCCACATAACCGATTGCCACTTGGGCGAAGCCAGCCCTTTATCGCGCGAAGCAATATTGTTCAGCACATAAATGCTCGAGTCGGCAGAAGTGATAAAAAACAGCGCAATCACCAGCAATGCCACCAAGCTGCTGACAACCGGCCACGGCAGATAGCTCAAAAAGGCAAACAACAATTTTTCAGGCTCGTTGGTCAAGGCAGACAAGGCGCCGTTTGCCACATTCGTGTCCAGCCACAAGGCCGAATTGCCAAATACAGTAAACCACAAAATACTCATCAGGCTAGGCACTGCCAATACGCCGAAAATAAATTCGCGGATGGTCCTGCCTCGTGAAATTCGGGCAATGAACAAACCGACAAAAGGCGACCACGAACACCACCAAGCCCAATACAACACCGTCCAGCCGGTAAACCATTTTGTATGCTCAGGCTCATAGGTATATGACTTGAAGCTGAACGAAACGAAGTTGCTTAAATAAACGCCCAAATTGTCGCTGAATGCTAAAATCAAATACGTCGTCGGCATACTCAGCAAGACAAACAGCATCAAAGCCAGTGCCAATACCATGTTGGTTTCGCTCAAAATTTTTACGCCTTTGCCCACGCCCGAAGTCGCAGAAAATACGGCAATTGCCATGATAACGACGATGATGCCGACCTGCAAGACATAGCTGTTGTCCTGCACCCAGCCCATCTTCAGCAAACCGGAACCCATTTGTGCCGCGCCAAATCCCAAGGTTGGGACAATACCGAACAAAGTCGCAATCAAAGCCATCACATCAATGGCATCGCCCATTTTGCCGTTGATTTTGTCTTTTAAAATCGGGTAAAAGCAGGAGCGCAACGCCAGCGGCAATTTATAGCGGAAACCGAAATACGCCAAGGCAAGCGCAATGATTCCGTAGATTGCCCAGGCATGAATCCCCCAGTGGAACACCGTATGCAGAATCGCCTCTTGCGCATTGCCTTTGGCAATCGGGGAAGAGAAATGCGATAAAGGTTCGGCTACACCGAAAAACATCAAGCCCACGCCCATACCGGCCGCAAACAGCATGGCCAGCCATGATAAAAACGAAAATTCAGGTTCGTCCTCGTTTGTACCCAACTTGATACTGCCGAGACTGCTGATGGGAAGCACCAATAAAAAAATAAGGAATACAGAGAAAGTCAGAATATAAAACCAACTGACATTTTGAAAAACGAACTGCTTCACTGCATTTAACAAAGCCTCAGTATTTTGAGGCCAAACCAAAGCAGCTGACAAAAGCAAAAGGACAAAGAAAAGCGTAATACCGACCACGCTAGGGTTGAAAGAAGATTTGTTTTGAATGAATTGTTTGAATTTCATATCGGTTCCGTAGTTGATACAGCGCATATTTGAAGAACAAACGGGCTGCCGATTGATAAAGAGAGAAACGTTTCCGTATATCTTCTCAAACTATTCCAGAACGAGAGATATTTATTGATTTTTTAAATTATACCACAAAATCAATAAGTTATTAAATTAAATGAAAATTATATTTAAAATCATGATGTTATGTAACAATAAAGGCCGTCTGAAACACGATTGTTTCAGACGGCCTTTGCATTCAAATCAGTTAATCAGTCTGCTTCCTGATGCAACTGCTTCTTCAGCCTCCTCATCGCCTGTTGGCGGCGTTTCCATCAAATCAGGCAACACCAGCTCGCCCAATTCAGTCAGCGGCGGCAATTCTTCCAAACTTTCCAAACGCAAATCACTTAAGAATGTTGCCGTCGTCGCCCACAAAGCCGGACGGCCGACAGAATCACGGTGGCCGATGACTTCAATCCAGCCTCTATCCTGCAAGGTTTGCATGACATTTTGCGACACCGCCACGCCGCGTATGCCTTCGATATCGCCACGCGTTACAGGTTGCTGATAGGCAATAATCGCCAACGTTTCCATCACGGCGCGGGAATACCGCGGCGCGCGTTGCTCTTGCAGGCTGCCCAGTCGTTCAAACGCGGCTTGGGCGATTTGGAAGCGCCAGCCCTCATGGGTATGCACCAGTTGCAAAGCCCTACCCTGCCAACGGGCCTTCAGTTGCGCCAATACGTCAATCAGCTTGTCTTGCGACAACGGCGGCACGCACAATTCGCGCATGGCTTTTTCGTTTAGGGGTTCGATTTGCGTCAACAGCGCCGCTTCAATCAGCGCATCGGGAGAAAGTTTTTCAGTCATAATAAAATCAATGTTCAGACGGCATAAACAACCAAAGGCCGTCTGAAAGACAATATGGTCAACGGTTTGTTACGCGCTCAAATGCGCTTTCAGTTTTTTTTCGTCCAAAAACCAATGGCAGATTTCGGTATCGCCATCCAGCAAAACAGGCACCAGCTCATTGTACTTTTCTTCTAAAACCGGATCTTCATCAACATCGACAATATCCAGCTCAAATCCAAACTGCTCCTGATAAGGCTTTAATTGTTCGCGCATTTTGTGGCACAGGCTGCAATATTCCCGAAACATCAAGGTCAGTTTCATGGCGGTTACTCTCGGAGGGACAAAAACGGCCATTGTATAGCAAAATGCTTCCAAACCATACAGGCATGACAAAGGCCGTCTGAACAGGCGCGAAACGAAATCAAGGATTTCTATCACACCTTCAGACGGCCTTTGTGTATATTCTAAAATTAAGACTGAACGTTGATACCGGCAGTCACGGTATTTTGGGCACTGCTTGCAGTCAAAAATGACGCTGCCAATTCGCCGCAGCAACCGCAACAAGTCGCCACGCCTAATTGAGCCTGCAAATCGCTCATGGTGGTTGCACCGGCGGCGATAGTCTCTTTGATGTCGTGGTCAGTAATGGCATTGCAGATGCATACGAACATGATGTGCTCCAATTATTTTGTTACCCTCTGTAATTGAGAGTAGGATTTATTCTTGAACGTAAATATAAATAAAAACGGTTTGCATTGCAATATTGACACAGCCCTTTTACTTTGAAATTTTTCTATGGAATTTTATATTTTGATTGATATTTTATAATTTTGAAGTTTGATAAGCTTTCAGACGGCCTTAATAACAAAAAGCGGCATCTTCGAGATACCGCCTTTATTTATGAACGGGAATGGTGTTCATCGACCATATTTTTCAAACGGATATTGGCAACATGGGTATAAATCTGCGTGGTGTTGATATCAGAATGTCCCAACATCATCTGGACTGAGCGCAAATCGACGCCGTGATTGACCAAATGCGTGGCAAAAGCATGGCGCAAACCGTGCGGACTGAGCGAAGCAATACCGGCCGCTTCGGCATATTCTTTGACTATCATCCATGCAAGCTGACGGCTGATGCCGCTGCGTTTCTGGCTGACAAACACTTCGTCACAGATTTTGTTTTTCAGCAACAATGGGCGCGATTCGTTGCAATAGCGTTCCACCCAATACGCCGCTTCCTGTCCCAACGGAACCAAACGCAATTTGTCACCCTTGCCTATGGTACGGATACTGCCGCGATGTAAATCGATATCGCTGAGCGTCAATTTGACGGCTTCGGTCACGCGCAAGCCTGTTGCATACATGACTTCGAGCAAGGCTTTGTCGCGCAGTCCGTGCGGCGTTTCCACATCCGGCGCAGCCAGCAGCGCATCGATTTGGGCTTCGGTAATCAGCGTGGGCAGTTTGCGTTCCGATTTCGGCGCTTTGAGAAAACGGGTGGGATTGTCTGCTCTTTGACCCGTTTCTTCCAACCAGACGTACATGCGCTTGCAAGCCGACAATGCCCGCGCTTGGGACGTACTTTTTTCCCCTTCCGCATACACGGCATCAGACAGGGCAAATTCATCGGCGCTCAACCAATCCTGCCCGCCCTCGGCCAAACGCGCAGCAACTTTGACCAAATCACGGCGGTAACTTTGCAGCGTATTGTGGCTGAGCCTGTCTTGCAGCCAAAGGGATTCAAGCAGCTTGTCTATTAAATCGTCCATACTCATCAAACTGTATTGAAAGGCCGTCTGAACGGCATGACTTTACATCCGTTCAGACGGCCTTAGGTTTTCAAAGCCCTATTAAGAGGCTTGAGAGATTGTATCCAAAACTTCCTGCGCGTGTCCGGCCACTTTGACTTTGCGCCACTCATGGGCGATTTCGCCGTTTTCGTCCAGCACAAACGTGCTGCGCTCGATGCCGAGGGATTCTTTGCCGTAAAGCTTTTTCAGCTTGATCACGTCAAACAGTTTGCAGACGGTTTCTTCTTTGTCGCTCAACAATTCAAACTGAAAGCCTTGTTTGGCGCAGAAATTCTGATGCGATTTGACACCGTCGCGCGAAATGCCGACAACGGTATAGCCCAACGCTTTGAATTGCTCCAATCGGGCATTGAAATCCAAGCCTTCGGTGGTACAGCCGGGTGTGCTGTCTTTAGGATAAAAATAGACAACCAACGGCAAATGTTCGGCGGAGTTAAAATCGCTGCCGGAAGAAGATGGGAGTGTGAATTGATATTTTGACATATTATTCCTTTCAGACGGCCTAAACCTAGCCTGCATTTATTTTTCGCTTAAATTCAAATAACTGCGCGTACCTTGAAAATCTTCCAATGCGCGCAACAAAAGCTGGAAGTGGTCGTCATTGCCGGCCAAATCCAACTCATCGGCATTGACGGTCAGCAAAGGTGCGCTTTGATACAAATGGAAGAAATGACTGTATTCGTCATGCACCCGTCCCAAATAGCCTTCGGGAAACAAGCTGATGATGCCTTCGTGACGTTTTTGCAGGCGTTTGCGATTGTTTTCGACGGCGGTTTGCAGATAAATCACCACATCGGGCTCCACGTATTGCGGCAGAATGCGTTGCTTCATATCGGCAAAAAGCTGCTGCTCGTCATCATTCAAAACGATAGGCGTAAAAATACGGTCTTTTTCCGGCAAAAAATCAGCCACAACCATTCCGCCTTGCGCACATTGGTCTTCAATAATATTCACGCTTTCAGCGCGGCGTGTCAGGAAGAAAAGCTCGGCAGCCAAGCCATTATTGGAAACATTGCTGTAAAACTTCATGAGAAACGGATTGTGATCCGGATTCTCCGACAACAGCAACGCGCTGAAATGCTCTGCCAAGCGGCGGCTCAAAGCGGTCTTGCCACTACCGATGGCGCCTTCGACGACAATATAACGAGGATTCATAGTAACTCTTTGTAATGTGTTTCCCAACAATATTTTATAGCAAAAAAGGCGTGTCCAACACGCCCTTTCTTGTTTTCGTCCGTTTTTCAGACGGCCTTTATTCTTTCAACAGGCGAATACCCTGCCCGCCCAAAGCCTGAGCCAAATCAGCCGCACGGCCATGCTCGCCCAACTCGAAATCCGGAAGGATTTCGGCCAGCGGCAACATAACGAAACTACGCTCATGCGCGCGCGGATGAGGCAAAGTCAGATGCGGGTCATCGCTGCGGATACCGTCAAAATCGATGATGTCCAAATCCAAAGTACGCGGCGCATTGCGGAAGGTACGTTCGCGCCCAAATTCGGCCTCGATGCGGTTTAACTCCGCCAACAGTGCCACGCCGTCCAATGAGGTTTTCACGGTACAAACGGCGTTCACAAAATCGGGCTGATCATCATAGCCGACCGGCGCAGTCAGATACAGGGAAGATGTTTTTTCGAGCCGGATATGCGGATGCGCGTCCAATTCGGCCAATGCAGCACGAACCTGTTCGGCAGGATTGGCGAGATTGCTGCCCAAAGCGATAACGGCAAAATGCGGATACATTTCAGACGGCCTCTTTTAAAACGGCAGCGTTTTGGTTTTGGCAAGGAAAACAATCGTGGCAACACACGACATGGCCAAAACGTAGACGATATAGAATTTCGGCGAACGCGGACGCGAACGCATCATAATCATACCCAACACAATATAAACCAGCAACAGCAGGATTTTCATGCCGAGCCACGGCGCATTAAACGGCGAAAAATGGGTAATCTTCATCAGCCACAAGCCGGTAAACAGCAACATGGTGTCGTTCAAATGCGGCATGGCCTTCCAAATGCCTGCCAACGGCTTCTCAGGATGACGCCAAAGCAGGAAAAAACGGATGTTGAACAACAGGATGGTAATGGCAACGAAAATCTGATGGCTGTATTTTACAAACAGATATTGCATGGCAGTTTCTTATATTGAGGGTTGAAAAACAAAGCAGCTATTTTACCGCAAACATCTATTTCTGACGCAACTTTTCAATCGCCAGCAGATAGGGCGGCGCATTGCGGCGGTTGACAAAGCCATAGCGTAACACGGCAAAGGCTTCCTGCGGCAAAGTTTCCGCCCATTGCACAATCGCTTCAGCCTCTACTCGGCCGGCTTCATGCCCCGGGTACAATACCGCCACGGCAAGCCCGCCCTCTTTCAGCAAACCCAAAGTATCCGTCAGCGCACGGATGCTGCTTGCCGCTTCAGTCGTGCAGCTTTTATCTCCACCCGGCAGCCAACCGAAATTAAATACTGCGGCATCTAAAGGCTCATCGATATAAGACGAAAGGTTTTCATGGCCGTCATGTATCAGGGCTACCCGACCATCTACGCCGTTTTCTTTCAGACGGCCTTGGGTCTGCATTAATGCTTTAGATTGCACATCAAATGCCCACACCCTACCCGTTTCACCAACCGACTGCGCCAACAGCAAAGTATCATGCCCATTTCCGGCCGTCGCATCCAAAGCGCGGCCGCCTGCTTTTAAGGCTTGTCGTAAAAGGCAGTGGGCAAAGGGAAGAATATTTTCAAGCAGCATGATAAAGGTCGTCTGAAAATAAAAATACCCTACCGCAAAAGCGGTAAGGTATTGAAAAACAGGAATGCGTTACATCATTTATTCGGCAGGTTGTTGCACAGTCTCAACTTGAACCGGAGCAGCTGCGGTAGCGGCTTGAGGTTGTTTGTTTTCGTGTTGCAGGCTGACTGCGCGTGCAGGAACGATTGTTGAGATAGCGTGTTTGTAAACCATTTGAGTGACGGAAGTATTACGCAGCAGAACAACGTACTGGTCGAATGATTCCACTTGACCTTGCAGCTTGATGCCGTTTACCAAGTAGATTGAAACCGGAACGTGCTCTTTACGCAACGCATTCAAAAAAGGATCTTGTAACATTTGTCCTTTAGCTGTCATATTCTTGAGCTCCATTATTATGATTGTAAAGACGCCAAAATCGGCGTTTGATGGGATTGTAGCCCCGAATAGGATAAATTACCAACTATTTTTTTCTATCACACCGTTTAGGAATCCAGCAATAAGGGAACTTCCCGTCAAACCGACTGTTTCATTTCCATATTCACAACAATCCCCAATCCAAATTTGATGTTTTCTTTAAATTCGGCAAACCCTGTCGAAAATATGCCATGAAGCTCTAATGAGCTGTTTTTCATTATAAAAAGGCCGTCTGAAATGGTTCAGACGGCCTTTGTGCTTATTTGCTGAATTGTTTTTTCACGCTGACTTTGGTTTTTTTCTTGAAGCGGTTTTTCTCTTCCTTACGGCCTTCGCGTTTCTCAATACGGTTGCTCAAGCTGACACGGCGCAGCGGTTTTTTCTTCGGTTTGTCTTCCGCATTTTCATACGGATTTTCCGAAACATTGTATTGAATTCTGAGCGGCGTACCTTGCAGATTGAAGGCTTTACGGAACGTTTGGGTCAAATAGCGCGTATAGCTGTCAGAAATGGCATGCAGCGAATTGCCGTGCACCACAATCACCGGCGGATTCATGCCGCCTTGGTGCGCATAACGCATTTTCGGACGCACCAAGCCGGCACGCGGCGGCTGTTGACGCTCAATCGCGCTTTGCAATACACGCGTAATTTTCGGCGTCGGCATCTTAATCATTGCCGCATTATAGGCAGCCTGAATGCTCTCAAACAAACCGTCTATACCGCGCTCTTTCAACGCAGAAATAAAGTGGAACTTGGCAAAATCAAGGAAATACAGTTTGCGGTTGATATCGCGTTTCACTTGCTCGCGCCGCTCTTCGCTGATGCCGTCCCATTTATTGACCGCCACCACCAAGGCACGCCCTGCTTCCAAAGCGAAACCTGCAATCGTCGCATCTTGGTCGGCGATATCTTGTTGCGCATCCAACACCAAGACGGCAACGTTTGCTGCTTCAACCGCCTGCATAGCTTTAATAACGGAGAACTTTTCCACCGCCTCATCCACTTTGCCACGACGGCGCACACCTGCGGTATCGATGATGGTAAACGGTTTGCCTTCACGTTCAAAATCGATGTGGATACTGTCGCGCGTAGTGCCTGCCATATCGAAGGCAATCACGCGCTCTTCGCCGAGAATGGCGTTTACCAAGGTCGATTTACCGACATTGGGGCGGCCGATTACAGCGAAAACAGGATGTTTCGCTGCTTCCTCTTCCTTTTCAGGCTCAGGGAAGGTTTCCAAAATATCTTCAATCAGATAATACACGCCATCGCCGTGCGCACCTGAAATCACATAAGGGTCGCCCAAGGCAAGTTCGTAGAACTCGGCGGCAAGCACGGCCCTATTACCGCCCTCGCCTTTATTCACGGCCAAATAAACGGGGCGTGGGCTTTGGCGCAAACGGTCGGCAATAATTTTGTCTTGCGGCGTCAAACCGGTACGGCCGTCCACCAAGAACACAACCGCATCGGCTTCATCGACAGCCTGCAAGGTTTGTTTTGCCATTTCGTGCAAAATGCCGCTATCGACAACCGGCTCAAAACCGCCGGTATCGATGACCAAATAAGGTTTGCTGCCGACTTTGCCATGACCGTAATGTCGGTCACGCGTCAGACCGGGCAGGTCGTGCACGAGCGCGTCTTTAGTGCGCGTCAGGCGGTTGAACAAGGTGGATTTGCCGACGTTCGGGCGGCCGACAAGAGCGATAGTGGGTTTCATCATTGAGTCTTTCTGTGTCAAGTGCCGCCTAAAAACGGGAGCGGAACACAAGCAGGTGTTTTAAAAACACGGTTGATAAGGATAAGTGTAGGCCGTCTGAAAAGTCATTGCAACTTCAGACGGCCTTGATTTCAAACAAACTTATTTCAAGCTGTCGATTTTCATTTGCAGCAATTCGCGGCCTACTGCGGTTTGCGGCATTTTGCTCAAAGCAGCTTCGTAACTTTGTACGGCTTCTTTGGTTTTGTTTTGAGCAACGTAAACATCGCCTTTGGTTTCCAGCATCAAAGGCTCGAAATCAGCCTCAACCTGAGTATTCAGGGCATTGATGGCGGCATCGTATTTTTTCTGCTGCAACAGGACAACGCCCAAACGCTGCGCCGCCAAAGCTTGAACCAGCGGTGCATTTTGGTTTTTCAGCACCCAATTCAAATGACCTTCCGCCACATCATAACGGCCGGCATCAAACTCGGTTGCCGCTACCATTAAAGTGGCTTGTGCTGTCGAAATAGAATCAGGATAGTTTTTTTGCAATTCAGCCAAATCGACATTGATGGCTTTGGGGTCAGTTTTTTGCTGCGCCTTTTCCACCATTTGCGCCAATACGGCGGCAGCTTCCTGATCTTTTGAAGCTTTTTGGCCTTGGTAAATGGTGTAACCCAAATATCCCAAAGCCGCCACGATCAGCAAGGCGAAAATCCAACGGCCGGTTTTTTTCCAAAAATATTTAAAGTTGTCTAACTCTTGTTGTTCTTCCAAATGGGCTGCCATTTATGCGTTCTTCCATTGTTGTAAAGTGTCTGTCAAATCAGCGGCGGCAACGGTTTGTTGTTCGTGTTTGCCCTGCATATCTTTCAGGGTAACCGTACCGTTTGCCAGTTCGTCTTGCGCGACAATCAGGGCAAAGCGCGCGCCGCTGTTGTCGGCTTTTTTCATTTGCGCTTTCAGGCTCTGATAGCCGGAATGCTGCATCACATTGAAACCTTGGGCGCGTAAGGCTTGCGCGTATTTCATCACCTGCAAGTCCGCCCCTTCGCCTTGGTGCATTGCATAGACATCAGGCGCGGCGTTTACTTCCAGCGAGCCGTATTCGCCCACCAAAAGCAGCAGCCGTTCGATGCCCATTGCAAAGCCGATAGACGGCGCAGGCTTACCGCCAAGTTCCTCAATCAAACCGTCGTAACGGCCGCCGCCGCACACAGTTGCCTGCGCGCCGAGTTTGTCGGTCGTCCACTCAAAAACCGTTTGATTGTAATAATCCAAACCACGGACCAAGCGCGGATTTTCAACATATTGAATACCCAAACCGTCCAACATCGCCTTGAAGCGAGCATAGTGGTTTTGCGAAGCCTCGCCCAAGTAATCCACCAGACGCGGCGCCGCGTTACAGATTTCCTGCAAATCAGGGTTTTTCGTATCCAAAACACGCAAAGGATTGGTTTTCAGACGGCGTTTGCTGTCTTCATCCAGTTGCGCCTCATAGTGGGTCAAATATTCAACCAATGCCGCACGGTGTGCCGCGCGTTCCTCACGGTTGCCCAAGCTGTTGATTTCCAAAGTCAGGTATTCGCGAATACCTAATTTTTCCCACAAGTCGGCAGACATCGCGATGATTTCCGCATCGATATCCGGCCCTTCAAAACCCAAAGCCTCGATACCGACCTGATGGAACTGACGATAACGGCCTCTTTGCGGACGCTCGCGGCGGAACATCGGCCCCATATACCACAGCTTTTGCGGGCTGTTGTACAGAAGGTTGTGTTCGACCACCGCACGCAGACAAGAAGCAGTACCTTCAGGACGCAGGCTCAAACTCAAAGAATCGTTTGAATCGGAAAAGGTGTACATTTCCTTGCCAACCACATCGGTTTCCTCCCCGATGGAGCGGACAAACAAACCGGTTTGCTCGACAATCGGCGTACGGATTTGCCGGTAACCGTAAGCGCGTGTCCAGAGGTTTACCGTATCTTCAAACGCCTGCCAAAACGCAGCCGTCAGTTTGAAATCTTTTTGTTCGACAGGTAAAAGGTCGTTCATACCTTTGACGGATTGAATTTTTTGTGCCATTTCAATATGGGATAAGCGAAAATCAAATAGTTGGGCATTATAGCTGATTTTTAAGGGTTTGTGAGGTTGGGAACAAATCAAAAGGCCGTCTGAAACAGTTTTCAGACGGCCTTTGACTCACTCTACACGCCTTAGCCTGATTTGTTTGACTGCAAATTCCGTCTGCAGCTTGGGATGATGTGTAAAAAACAATTGATTTGAAATCGTCTCAGCTTTTTTCGGTACAACAGCCAAGATCTTACCTGCCAAATTTCCCTCACGGGTTTTCCAAGCATCCAAAAACTGCGCCCTGCTCATGGAAACATGACCCAGCGACGTGTCGGCAAGCAAAACCGTATTGCTGTCTATGCCGCGCAATACCGGGAAATGATCATCCTTGCGGTATTTCAGATACACGATGATGGGGATTTTCAACTGCGCGAGCTGCTCGAAAGACAGGGCATAGCCTTTCGCTTCAAAACCCAAATCGGGCATAATGCGCCGCATATCCTCAAACGACGCACGCATCTGCCCCTTATCCAGTTTTTCCAACACTTCTTCTTCCGTCAGCTTTTGTCCGTAAAAATTATTCAAAAGCGTCGCCACCGAAGCCGCCCCGCAGGAAAAATCCAAATCCTGCTTTACAATATTGAAATCCCGCCGCGCTTTCCAGCTTTGTATTTTGACTTTGCCGTAGGCTATGGGGCTTTCTTCCGCAAAAGGAAAAGAATGCGCATAAAGCGGCAGGACGGCGGCGAGGAGCAGGGCGGCGGCAAACCGCCTTTTTTGTTCCATCAAAATCCTCCTGAAAGGCTGCCTGAAATTTCCAAGCAGCCTTTTTGATTGCTTATTAATCGGATAGTGCGACAAATATAAAGTAGGCGGCAATCATTGCCGTAACGGCAGCCATAACTGTTTTATTTTTTTCAAACCAAAGCGAGTTGAGAAACATGGCCATCAAGAAATATGATGGTTTTTCAGTTTTGCCGCTGCTTTCTTGAATTAGAAGATAAAATATTAATATGGCAGTTATGCTGATTGCTGCTTTTATTAAAATATATTTGTTTTTTATCATATTTTATGATTTTTAATGCAAGTTTCAACAATAAAATTCGGAATAATACAGAGAGATGTTGATATATCAGATAAATATACAAAACAATTAAGAAAACTATTGGCGGTATGTATATTTTGAATTTCTTTTTTGATGAAATTAAAATAATGAGATATATGGTAAACGTTACAACGGAAGCCTTAGCCTCCCGATTGCAGTATTTCAAATCCAAGATAAATGCCGCATAGAAAAGATAAAATACTCAAATGGTTTTTTAGCGGCTTAAATATCTTCTTATTTAATCTTATTAATTGTTTTTCCAACTGATTCGGCAGTAAATAACAAAAAATAGCATAATAAAGTAACAGAACATGAAAATAAAAATAAATCTTTCATTATCTCGGTAATAAAATTCCAAAGATTTTCCTTATTTCCATCAATAATAAAAATTATCAGTTCATGAATAAAGAATACTGCAAAGAAAATGCTTCCTGCCGTTAGGGATATTCCTAACCTGCTTATTTTACCTTCACTGTATTTACCTGATAAATAGCCTAAAAAAGCTGCAATCAAATCATCCATTTTAAAAATTTCTGCAAAAACAGGTAATGTCTTTAATTCATTTTGTCCAATCCGTTTGCCATTGAGGGGGCGATAATAGACAGCATCATCACGGCTGCGGTGATTTGTTTTTTCATAACAACTCCCTTGGATTGCAACGTTGGAAAATCAAAACCTGCTTAAAACGTATGCTGTATAGAAATTTAGAACCTGTATTCACAAAAATGATAAAATATCTTTATGACTGGAAAATCCTACCCAACAGACTTAACAGATGCCCAATGGCAAGCGATTGAGCCGCATTTTAACCGGCTACGCCACTACAAATGGGATAAACGTAAATTAGTGAATGCCGTTTTGTACATTACCAAAACAGGTTGCCAATGGCGTATGCTGCCCAATGATTTTCCACCTTATCCAACCGTATGGAGTTTCTATCGCAGAGCCAATCAATCAGGCTTATGGGATAGGATTCTTTTGGCATTGGTTCAAAAAAACGTTTAATCCATCAAAAACAAGCGATGCCGACTTATGCCATTATTGATTCACAAAGTGTCAAAACAGCTTCCGGCGCACATGATAAAGGTTTTGACGGAGGTAAAAAAATCAAAGGCCGTAAGCGGCATATAGCTGTTGACACGTTGGGTAACCTATTGTCTGTTGTGGTTCATGCAGCCAATATCCATGACACAAAAGCAGGTATTTTTTGTAGCAAAAAAAGCGTTTGAGACCTATCCTGGTTTAAAAGGTTTCTGTGCAGACGCAGGTTATCGGAATACATTTGAGCGCGAAGTATCGGAGCAATTGGGTTTAACTGTTGAGATTTCAAAGAAAATTCAAGATATTTCTTGGCATATTCTGCCCAAACGTTGGATTGTAGAACGAACGTTTGCATGGTTAGGTTGGTCTCGACGTTTGGCAAAAGATTTTGAGCAGACGAATTTATCTGCTGAAAATTTTGTCAAACTAGGGTATATTTCACAAATATTAAAATTTATCAAATAGTTGTTTGTGAATACAGGTTCTCAAATCCGTATCAATCACACCATAAATCATGTCTTTCTTGTTCCATACACCCTCTTTAAAAGAGCGGTGATCCTCATGAACACCAACCAGCCTACCGCGTACCGTATGTTCATTATTCAAGCTTCCAGATACATCCAAAGCCAAACGCTTGCTGCCCCTATGGTCAGTGCTGATTTCACCTGTATGCTTAAACAGAGCTGTTGGCCGCTTACGGATTAAATTAATGGTTCCACCCGGTTCGGAATTGGACTGAGTAAGACCGGTCGCACCTCTGACAACCTCAATGTGATCATAAACAGCAAGGTCTGTACTGGGTGAGACATCGATTTTTGCCGTATAGCCCGAACGTCCAGACACATTAGTGGTAATCCCGTCTTCACCAATCTGATCCACATAGAAACCACGAGACAAAAAACGAGTTTGTAGGCCTGAATCGCGAACCACGTTGATTCCCGTGGTGTTTTTCATTGCATCTTCTAAAGAATATATTGCTTTATCATCTAGCTGCCGACGCGTCATTACGCTCACCGACTGCGGCGTATCCTTGCCTGAAATACGCAACCCGGTCGCCGTTGCCATCGTTCCGATTGTATAAGACTGACTGCGCTCGGTATTCCTTTGTGCCTGCCGTTTGCCACTGACCTTGACCGTATCCATATCTACATGTTCAACTTCTTGATGTCCCGTATCTGCCAAAACAGTTTGGCAAGGCAGCACCAATAACAAACAAATTGTTTTCATTTGAAAATCAGGTTTCACAACTATTTCCTTAATTAATAGAATCTACTTATTGGATAAAATTCTAATTTGTTGATTTTAAATGATATATAAGCCTATAAAATTTAAAATATTATCGTAATGATAAACGGTATCATTATATACTTATTACATTAATATATGAACTTTTTATTATAGATTTTTCTTATGTCCTAATTTTCAAATAAAAAAGGCCGTCTGAACGCAATGTTTCAGACGGCCTTAATTTAGGTATAACGCGATTAAGCGTTAGCTCCCTGTTGTTCTTGGTAGATTGCTTCGAAGTTGATCGGAGCAAGCAGTACAGGTGGGAAGCCGGCGCGGGTTACGCTGTTGGAAATGGCTTCGCGTGCGTAAGGGAACAGGATGTTCGGACAAGCAACGCCCAACAGCAGTTGTACGTCTTCTTCAGGAATGTTTTCCAGACGGAAGATGCCGCTTTGGGTTACTTCGTTCAAGAACATGGTGCGCTCTTCGTTCAGTTTGGCAGTTACGGTAACGGTCACGTCAACGCTGTAGAAGCCGTCTTCCAGTTTGGTGTTGCCGGTAGAAACGCGCATATCGACTTCAGGCTCGCCTTGTTCCAAGAAGATTTGTGGTGCGTGAGGCACTTCCAAAGACAAGTCTTTTACATACAGACGCTCAACGCTGAATACGGGTTGCAATTCTTCGCTCATTTTATTTTCCTAAGTTAGGGGTTAAGGATTCAGTAATTCGTCCAACTTGCCTTCCTGCTGCAAGCGGTACAAATCGGTAAAGCCACCAACATGGGTGTCGCCGATAAAAATCTGCGGCACGCTGCGCTGGCCGGAAAGCTGCTGCATTTCGGCAAAAACTTCCGGATTGCCGTCGATGCGGATTTCGTTGATTTCTTTCACACCTACCGCCTGCAACAGCCTTTTCGCCATGGTGCAGTACGGGCAATACGGACCGGTATAAACAGTAACGGTTTGCATGATTTCTTCCAAAATACCAATGTTCATGACTATATGGGCATAGGTGTGATTTTACAAGTGTTCCCGCCGTACGGTTGTAAAAAACATTCAGACGGCCTCTTGGCCATAAACATTTGTACAGATGCGGAAAAACCATAATTAAAGTATGATAAGCGCTTTCGCAGAATGACTTTTGCCATTTGTTTTTTGGAGAAGAACACATCGCAAAAGTTTTTCTATTCAAAATCAGGTATCCCCATGCTTTCAGGAATTCCCATCCCCAAAGACGCCGTGCGTCCGTCCGAAACCGTCCTCGTCAACATTACGCCGCAAGAAACGCGTGTGGCCGTTTTGGAAGAGAACAATATCTGCGAGCTGCACATCGAGCGCAACAGCGGCCATAGCTTGGTCGGCAATATTTATTTAGGCGTTGTCAAACGCGTCCTTCCCGGCATGCAAAGCGCGTTTATCGATATCGGCTTGGAACGCGCCGCGTTTTTGCATATCGTCGATGTCCTCGAACAACGCCGCAATCCGGACGAAACCCAACGCATCGAACACATGCTCTTTGAAGGCCAGTCCGTCTTGGTTCAGGTCATCAAAGACCCCATCAATACCAAAGGTGCGCGCCTGTCCACCCAAATCTCACTGGCCGGCCGTTTCCTCGTCCATCTTCCGCAAGAAGACCACATCGGCATTTCCCAACGCATTGAAGACGATGCCGAACGCAGCAGTTTGAGGGAGCGCCTCAACAACCTGCTGCCCGAAAACGCCTGCCACGGCTACATCATCCGCACCAACGCTGAAAATGCCTCCGATAACCAACTGCAATCAGACATCAACTATCTGACCAAAGTGTGGGAACACATTCAAAAACAGGCAAAAATTCAGCCGCCCGAAACCCTGCTCTATCAAGATTTGCCTTTGAGCCTGCGCGTATTACGAGATATGTTCAGCCTTGATACGCACAAAATCCTGGTCGACTCGACTGAAAACCACCGCCGCATGACCCAGTTTGCCGAACAATACGTTCAAGGTGCATTAGGCAGAATCGAGCTGTTCAAAGGCGAACGCCCCCTATTTGAAACCCATAACATCGAGCAGGAAATCGCCCGCGCCCTGCAACCGCGCGTCAACCTCAACTTCGGCAGCTACCTCATCATCGAGTCCACCGAAGCCATGACCACCATCGATGTCAACACCGGCGGCTTTGTCGGTGCGCGCAATTTTGATGAAACCATCTTCCGCACCAATCTCGAAGCCTGCCACACCATTGCCCGCGAACTTCGCTTGCGCAATCTCGGCGGCATCATCATCATCGACTTCATCGATATGGCGCAAGAAGTCCACCGCGAAGCCGTCCTGCAAGAGCTTGCCAAAGCCCTCAGTTTCGACCGCACCCGCGTTACCCTCAACGGCTTTACCAGTCTGGGCCTTGTCGAACTGACCCGCAAACGCTCGCGTGAAAACTTAAGCCAAATCCTCTGTGAACCCTGCCCTTCCTGCCAAGGCCGGGGCCGTCTGAAAACGCCGCAAACCGTGTGCTACGAAATCCAGCGCGAAATCGTCCGCGAAGCGCGCCGCTATGATGTCCAAGCCTTCCGCATTTTGGCCGCTCCGAATGTCATCGACTTGTTCCTAGACGAAGAATCGCAATCGCTGGCAATGTTGATAGACTTTATCGGCAAACCGATTTCGCTGGCAGTCGAAACCGCCTACACGCAGGAACAATACGATATTGTGTTGCTGTAAAGATAAAAGGCCGTCTGAAAACTTTTCAGACGGCCTTCTTGTTTGAGCAAATAAAGATTACGGTTTCACTACTTTACCGTTGATTTTAACGGAAGTCAGTTTCAGGTTGTAGGTTTTGCCGTCATCGGTATAGCTGATTTGCGCAGGGATATTGTCGATATCGGAAGCAAAAGAGTAAGTAACGGTATCGTCGCCACGGCGGACGCGATATTTGCTCACAGGCGTTGTACCGCCGTTCAGTTTATAGCTTTCGCTGCCGATTTTGTTCATGCTGCCGACGGTGTACAGTTTTTTACCGTTGGTAATTTTCAAACCTGACGGCAGGCGCACGTCATTGGCGGCCAGTTGCCATGCCAAAGTAAACAAGTCCATGGCCGGGCCGGATTTTTCGGTTTTCAAATCACCTGCTTTGCCGTAAGTGATGTTGCCGCCGGAGAATTTGGCCTCGGCATACAATTTACCGCCGCGTACATCTTTGTAGTAAGACGGATGCAGGGTCGTGCCGTTGATGCTGCCGCCGGATTCAAAGCGGATATTGTAAAGCGGTACTTTGATGGTAGAGACGATTTTGTATTGGTTGCCGCTGCGTGTGAAGGTCATGGTCGCTGGAATACCGTAGCTGCCTGAGTATTGCAAAACGGCAGATTGCGGCAATTCAGCGGCTTGTGCACCGATAGAGGCAGTAAGCAAGGAAAGTGTCAGCAGGGTTGTTTTAATCGGATTCATGATGTTTTCCTTGTGTGTATCGTGTTTTCATTAAGCCAACAGGCTTTGACCGGCGGCATTGCGTTGTGCATTCAAAACGCGGTTGCCTTCGATTTTCAGACGGCCTGCAACAAAATCGGCAACGGCTTGCGGGAAAAGCCGGTGTTCAACCGTCAGCACGCGTGCGGCAACGTCGTCAGCGGTATCGCCGTCCAAAATAGGAACAATGCCTTGTGAAATAATCGGACCGCAATCCAGCTCGGGCGTCACGAAATGGATGGTGCAGCCTGCCACTCGGCAACCTGCTTCCAATGCGCGTTCGTGGGTATCCAAACCGGTAAAGGAAGGCAGGATGGACGGATGGATATTGATCAGGCGGTTTTCATAATGGGCGCAGAACTCCGGAGTCAAAATGCGCATAAAGCCCGCCAATACAACCAAATCGGGCTGATAGGCATCGATCTTTTCCATCATGGCCTGATCAAATGCCAGACGCGAGTCGAAGTTTTTATGGTTTAAACTGTCAGTGGCAATACCGCGTTCTGCCGCCCATGCCAATCCGGCTGCGGTCTCGCTATTGCTCAATACGGCTGCAATGTTGGCATCGGGAATATTGGCATTCACAATCGCCTGCATATTACTGCCGCGTCCAGAAATAAGTATGACGATATTTTTCATCATAATTCCTTGTTTGTTTGGAACAAAGGCCGTCTGAAACGGAATTTTTCAGACGGCCTTTTATCCGTTGTTTAAGGGCGTAAGCCTTGATTCGGATTATTGAACTTTTTGTACGTCAACTTGTACAGGTTGTTGTGCAGCGGCATCAGGCGCGCCGACTTTAACCAGTTTCACGTCGAATACCAAAGTAGCGTTCGGGCCGATTTTATCGCCGGCACCCACTTCACGGTAAGCCAATTTGGCAGGGATGTAGAATGTTGCTTCGCCGCCTTCTTTCAAGAGTTGGATACCTTCAGTCCAACCTGGGATTACTTGGCTTACAGGGAAGCTTACCGGGCCACCGTTGGCTTTGCTGCTGTCAAATACGGTACCATCAATCAGACGGCCTTCGTATTCAACGGTAACGACGTCGTCTTTAGTCGGTTTTTTGCCTTCGCCTTCTTTGGTGATTTTGTACTGCAGACCGGAAGCGCTGGTTTTCACGCCTTCTTTAGTCGCGTTTTCTTTCAAGAACGCTTCGCCTTTTTCCAAGTTTACTTTGGCATCTTCAGCACGTTTGGCAACAGCTTTTTCTTGTTGCTCTTGCAGGAACTTCATCATCACTTCCTGAGCTTGGGCTTCAGTCATTTTGACTTCTTTACCTTCAAACATGGCTTCCATGGCTTCGGTGAAGACTTTCAAATCGATTTCCGTACCTTGGTCTTTCATTTGTTTCAATGAACGGCCGATGTCCACACCCATTGCGTAGCTGGCTTGTTGGGCAGTAGAACCGATGGCAGAAGCATCTGCAGCCGCATTTGAAGCTGCGGAAGCAGCAGGGGCGTCTTTAGCGGCAGTGTCTTTTTGGTTGCAAGCAGTCAGTGCCAACAAAGCAGACAAAGCCAATGCGCTGAATTTGAAAGTTTTGTTCATGATTATGTCTTTTCCGGAAAGGTCAAAAAAGGGGATTATAGCTGAGTTTGAATGAAATGGAATCAAGGTGGATTAAAATTTGTAAAGGCGCTTATCAAAAACATTAAGGCCGTCTGAAAACAGGTTTCAGACGGCCTACTCTTAGCTATCGGTCAAACAATTAGTACCAGCCGCGCAGTTTCATTGCTTTTTCAACACGACGGATACTCATCATGTAAGAAGCGGTACGCAGATCGACATCGTATTCTTGAGCCAAGTTCCAAATATCGCGGAACGCACGGCGCAGGACAACGGTTTCTTTCTCTTGAACTTCGTCAAACTCCCAGTAATAGCCTTGCAGGTTTTGTACCCATTCAAAATAGGATACCACCACGCCACCGCAGTTTGCCAAAATATCAGGAACAACCAATACGCCGTTTTTACGCAGGATAACGTCTGCCTCTGGAGTAGTCGGGCCATTTGCGCCTTCAACCACGATTGTCGCGCGGACTTTACCGGCATTTTCAGAAGTCAGTTGGTTTTCCAGCGCGCAAGGGGCGAGTACATCCACATCCAAAGCCAAAAGTTCGGCATTGCTGATTTCTTTACCGTAGCCGGCTTCATTGGTGATGAAACCTTTGGTTTGGAATTCTTTGATGATTGCTTCCATATCCAAGCCGTTTTCGTTGTAGATGGCAACGTCAACAGTAGATACGGCAACGATTTTCGCACCGGCTTTGTGTGCATAGTAACCGGTGTGGTAGCCCACATTACCGAAACCTTGAATGGCGTAAGTGGCACCCTTCACGTCTTTGCCCAGTTTTTCCAAAGCTTGGACAGCAGCGAAGTTTACGCCGTAACCGGTAGCTTCGGTACGCGCCAAGGAGCCGCCAAACTCAACCGGTTTGCCGGTGAATACGCCCGGTGCAGAATGTTTCACCACATTTTCATAGGCATCAACCATCCAAGACATAATTTTGCCGTTGGTGTTCACATCAGGGGCTGGAATATCGATTTTCTCGCCGATCAACGGAGAAATAGCTTCGGAATAAGCGCGGGCGATGCGTTCCAATTCCGCTTCGGAATAGTTACGCGGATCCAAAGTGATACCGCCTTTACCGCCGCCGTATGGAATACCTGCCACGCAGCATTTGATGGTCATCCAGATAGACAGGGCTTTAACCTCGTCTAGATTCACATTGGGATGGAAACGCACACCGCCTTTGTAAGGGCCGACGGCATTATTGTGTTGTGAACGGTAGCCGGTGAAGTTTTCTACTGTACCGTTGTCGAGTTTGACAGGAAAGTTGACTTCCAAAACACGTTGCGGCTTTTTCAAGATTTCAAATACTGCTGGGTCGGCATTCAGACGGTCACAGGCAATTTTCACTTGTTTTTGCGCAATTTCAAACGGATTCAGCGTTTCTTTTACAGCAGATGCGGACATGTATTTTTCCTTTTCATACATATGATTAGACGAGAGCCATACACGTTACTATATACAAAAACGGACAAAAATGTAATAGCATGTAGTCGATAAAAAGCAAATCTATTCATTTATATATGAATTTAGTTTGGGACCGTCTGAAAATATCGGCACACTGACCAAAAAATTTTCAGACGGCCTAGTATAAATGCTCATCAAATCATTCAAAAACACACACAAACCCTTTGTTTTTTAATGCCTACCAAACCACCCTTTTTGTTGACAAAATCCCTTCCACATTCCCAATAGGCTGACAGCCTTACACCAACAAAAATTGTTAACAATTTAAACAAATATCCCTTTAAAGAATCAGCAAAACATCGGCAAATCAGGCAAACAATGTTAAAATAACCGCTTAAATAATATGACAGAAAGTTACTCAATGACCACTGCTGCTTTAGAACACGTTCAAGCTGTTGCTTTTGATTTGGACGGTACCTTATGTGATTCCGTTCCCGATTTAGCCGCAGCAGCCCAAGCCATGTGTGCGCACTTGGGTTTACCTGTTTTACCTACCCAAACGGTTGAAAGTTATGTCGGCGACGGCATCAGCAAGTTGGTTCATCGCGTCATTACCAATGATCGTGAAAAAGAAGCCGATCCTGAAATCTGGGAAAAAGGTTTTGTGTTCTTTATGCAATATTATCGCGAGCACTTGAGCGACTTTACCCGCCCCTATCCTGAAACCGAAGCCGGTCTCGGCCTGCTCAAGTCCTTGGGTATTCCATTGGTTGTCATTACCAACAAAAATGAAATTCTGGCAGCCGAGTTGCTGAAACAGCTTAATCTCGATGACTACTTCAGCTTGGTTCTTGGCGGCGACAGCCTGACCGAGAAAAAACCCAGCCCATTACCGCTTCAACATGCGGCTGAAGTTTTGGGCATCGACGTTGCCAATATGCTGATGGTGGGCGACTCTAAAAATGACATTCTTGCCGCCAAAGCGGCCGGTTGCTTTAGTATTGGCGTAACATTCGGCTATGGCGACATGACCTTGCTCTCTCAAGACAAAGCAACCAAACCTGATTTGTTGATTCGCACCCTGCCTGAAATCTACGAAAATCTGCAACCGCAAAAAAACAAAGACGAAGAATAATTCGGCTTTATTTTCAGACGGCCTTTTCGGTGCTTTCACCCAATCAGGCCGTCTGAAATGTAATTCAATGTAGTTAAATCCCTTCCCTTCCATATCCCCATGAAACCTCCCAAAACCTTACGCGCCCGCGCCTTGGATATTCTTTCCCGTCAGGAAGTCAGCCGTGTCGGCTTGAAACGCAAACTGGCCCCACACGCTGAAAGCGAAGAAGAATTGGAAAAGGTTTTGGACGAATTTGCCGAACGGAATTGGCAATCCGACCAACGTTACGCAGAAGCCTATATTCACAGCAAGAGCAACCGTTACGGCACGCTCCGCCTCAAGCAAGCCTTGGCGCAACAAGGTATCGATGCTGATGACTGTCGGGAGTTTCTACCCGATAGGGAGGACGAGCTGCAAACCGCCATTTCCGTCCTGCGTAAAAAATTCAAGCAAGAAGCTCAAGATTTGAAAGAAAAACAAAAACAGGTGCGTTTCCTTGCCTATCGCGGCTTTGGTGCCGACACCATTCAGACGGCCTTAAAAACCGCGTGGAATGAAGACGAAGACTTCTATCAATAATCATTCCCACTTGAATCTTTGCTTCTATCGGCGTACCCTTACGCTTTTATTCAATAATTCAATCAGAGCTTCATCATGTCCGACAAACCGCACGATACATCCACCCCCCTACTCGAAGACGAACGCAAAAATCCTGTTTACCGCTTGGGTCAGGCAGTAGCCGGATTCATGTTGTTGGTTTGGGCCGGCGTTTTGGCCTTGGTTTTCTTCTTGGTTTTCCGTTTTTGGTTGAATTAAACCCAATCCAATTACAAAAAAGCCAACAGCTTTTATTTGTAAACATCAAAAAGGCCGTCTGAAAACGCTTTCAGACGGCCTTTACTTATAACGAGATTATCCTCGAATCACTTTACGGATATTCGGATTGGCATGCATTGCATGAATAATCTGATTAACCTGATCCAAGTCTTTGACTTTAATTGTGAATTTAAATTCTACAAAACCTTCCGTTCCTGCTTGCGCTTTGGTTGGCGTATCGACAGATTCGATGTCCGCACCGGAATTGGAAATCGCTTGCGCCATTGAGGCCAGCAAACCATGCGCATCTTCGGATTTGACGTTGAGGATGGTTCGATACGTTTGATTGCGCAAACTGTCCCAACCCGCATCAAGTTGCTCTTCCGGATCGGCTTTGACCAAAGTTTGACAGGTATCACGGTGGATAATCATACCCTTATCTTTGACCAATAAGGCGCGGATCGCATCGCCGGGAATCGGATGGCAACATTCGGCAAAATGAATCCGGCCGGTTTCCTGATCGTTGACTTTGATCGGGCTGAGTTTGACCGCGCTGCCAAAATGTTGGCCTGCCAACTCGGCAATGTGCATGGCAACGTGTACCGGCAAAGTATGCCCCATACCGACATTGTAGAGAACCTCTTCAAACGAGGTTTGTTTGGTGTTCAAATCGGCAAGGTATTTTTCTTTGAGGTCGTCTGAAAGCAGGATGTCTTTAGGCAACAGGCTGGATAAAGCTTTTTGCAGCAGGTTTTCACCCAAAACAACGGCATCGTGACGATTCAGATTTTTAATGTATTGGCGGATGGCGCTGCGTGCACGGCTGGAAACGGTAAAGTTCAGCCATGCTACATTAGGCTTGGCATGCTCGGAAGTAATGATTTCTACCGTATCGCCGGTTTTCAGCTTGGTACGCAACGGCATCATGACGTTATTGATACGCGCGGCAACGGTTTTATGACCGATATTGGTGTGAACGGCATAGGCAAAGTCAATCGGCGTCGCACCTTTCGGTAAGGTAAGGATATCTCCTTTCGGGGTAACGATATAGACTTCGTTGGGGAACAAATCGACTTTGACATGCTCCAGAAACTCGATGGCATTTGAGCTACTGGCCTGCAGGTCAAGAATATTTTTCATCCACCGGTTCATATGGAGGACGGCTTGGTCCGGAGTATTTCCACCGGATTTGTAAATCCAATGGCCGGCGATACCGCCCTCAGCCACAGCATCCATTTCACGCGTACGGATTTGGACTTCAATCGGCAAGCCGTAAGGACCGACCAAGGTCGTATGCAGACTTTGATAACCGTTGCTTTTCGGAATGGCGATATAGTCTTTAAAACGGCCGGGCTTGGGGTGGTATAAATTATGCAATGCGCCCAACGCGGCATAACAGGCAGGAATGCTGTTTACAATGACCCGAAAGCCGTAAATATCCATCACTTCGGCAAAACGCAGCTTTTTAGCCAGCATTTTTTGATGGATGCTGTACAAGTTTTTCTCGCGGCCTTTGATTTTGGCTTCAATATTGACACCGACCAAACGCTGACCAAATGCACGCAACACTTTGCCGACAACATCGCGGCGATTTTTGCGGCTGTTGTTCATGGCTTTTTTCAGGGTTTCGTAGCGTCTTGGGTGGAGGTTTTGGAACGATAGGTCTTGAAGCTCTTGATACGCATTGTTCAGGCCAATGCGGTTGGCGATTTGAGCATAGATTTCGAGGGTTTCTTTGGCGATACGGCGGCGTTTTTCCGGACGCATAGAGCCAAGGGTGCGCATATTGTGCAATCGGTCGGCAAGTTTGACGACGATGACGCGCACGTCTTTAGTCATGGCGAGGATAAGTTTGCGGAAACTTTCCGCCTGATGCTCGGCATGATCTTCAAATTTGAGTTTTTCCAGCTTGGAGAGGCCGTCTACCATTTCGGCAATGGTATCGCCGAATTCTGCCGCCATTTCGACTTTGGTTACACCCGTATCTTCCAATACATCGTGCATAACGCCTGCGCAGAGGCCTTGAACATCCATGTGCCAAATCGCAAGTTGCGTTGCAACGGCAAGGGGATGGGTGATGTAGGGTTCGCCGCTTTTACGGGTTTGTCCGTCATGGGCGTGGAAAGCGTAGGCAACGGCTCTTTCAAGCTCGGCCTGCTCATTGGTATTGAGATAGGATGCGGTGCGAAACAGAAGCTCGCGCGCTTCTGCTGTCAACGGATCATAGGGGGCGGTAGGCAGTGGGGCTGGCATTTTCAGACGGCCTTTTATGGCTATTTTTAAGCCGTCAGACTGTATCGGTTGTGATATCGCACCGATACAGTCCGCGCGGTGATTTTATCGGTTTGCCGGTTGGTTTATTTGTTGCGGGTCAGCAGCTCGGTTCCGATTTGTCCGGCAGCGATTTCGCGCAGGGCGGTTACGGTTGGTTTGTTGTTGCGTATGTCGTCAACCAAAGGCGTGTTGCCGTTTTCTAATTGACGTGCGCGACGGGCGGCAACGAGGGTAAGGTCGAAGTGGTTAGGGATTTTACCTGTGCAGTCTTCAGTAGTAATACGGGCCATGTTTGCTTGCTTTCTTTCTATGTTTCAAATAAACGGTTATTTTCGCTGTTTTTTACGAATTTTCCAACAGGTTTGAGATAAATCCCTGTTGAGAGGATTTTTTCAGACGGCCTGCTTTAATAATGTGGAACAAATCGGCTTCGGCACGATCCAAATCGTCATTCACAACGACGTAATCGAACAAAACGGATTGCTCAATCTCATGACGGGCTTTTGAAAGGCGTGTTTGAATAACTTCTTCGCTGTCTGTACCACGGCCGATCAAACGTTGCGCCAATACTTCAAAGGAAGGCGGCAGGATAAAAACACTGCTGGCTTCAGGCAACGATTTACGCACTTGCGCCGCACCTTGCACATCAATTTCCAAAATGACGTCATAGCCCTCTTCGCTCAAGGAATTCACGCCGGCGATGCTGGTGCCGTAATAATTGCCGAACACATTGGCGTGTTCCAAAAAGGCTCTTTGCTCAATCAGTGATTCAAATTCTTCTTTGGGAACAAAGTGGTAATGCACACCATGTGCCTCACCCTCTCGTGGTTGGCGCGTGGTATGGGAAATGGAAACACGGATGTCGTCATGATTTTTCAATAGGCGCGACACCAAGGTCGTTTTACCTGTGCCGGAAGCGGCAGAAATGATGTAAATATTGCCTTTTTTATGATTTTGCATGATGGTTCAGCCGATGATATGTATCTGTAAATTATAACACAACACAATGTTTCTCGGAATTTCAGACGGCATGTTGCAAAATTTGGCTATTGTATCGATTAATTTGGCAAGTCCGCATATGACCGCTACAATATCGTGTTAAAAACTTTTTGATTTCGGAATGTCGAGATGTTGATTCATCCTGAAGTAATGGGCGTAGAAGCTTTGGCGGACAAAATCCGTAAAATTGAAAACTGGCCGCAAAAAGGGATTTTGTTTCATGACATTACTCCCGTTTTACAAAGCGCAGAATATTTCCGCCTACTGGTCGATTTACTGGTTTACCGCTATATGGGGCAGAAAGTTGATGTCGTGGCAGGCTTGGATGCACGCGGCTTTATTATTGGCGCTGCTTTGGCCTATCAGCTGAACGTCGGCTTTGTCCCCATCCGCAAAAAAGGCAAACTGCCGTTTGATACAGTTTCTCAAAGTTACGCTTTGGAATATGGCGAAGCAACGGTAGAAATCCATACCGACGCCATCAAGCCGGGCGCACGCGTTTTGTTGGTAGATGATTTGGTGGCAACCGGCGGCACAATGCTGGCAGGTGTCGAGCTGATCCGCAAACTGGGGGGTGAAGTAATCGAAGCGGCTGCCATTTTGGAATTTACCGACTTGGACGGCGGCAAAAAAATCCGTGAAAGCGGCGCACCGTTATTTACCCTATGCCAAAACAAAGGCTGTATGTAATAAAAAAACCGCAAGCTGATCAGCCTGCGGTTTTTTTATTGTCAAAATTATTCTAGAACGTATCCGTCCGTATCCCAGAACGTTTTTTTCACCAACCGGTCGTCTTTATAAACCAACTCGGATTTCTTCGCCCCATCATCATACCAATCCAAAATGATGCCGCTGCGTTTACCGTTGCGAATACTCAATTCAGACACAACGCGGCCATTTTCATCCCAACTGATAATCTCCGTCGGTTTGTCATTGCTCATCATCATTTCGGTTTTCGGGCTGCCGTCTGAATACCATTGTTTCCAATGACCATTGGCTTTATCGTGCTTAAATTGGATTTCGCTTTCTTTCACACCATTTCGGTAATAGCGGGAACCCACGCCCTCACTCAGGCCATTTTGATAAGGCATCACCGCAGATTTTTTGCCGTTTGGATACCAGTTGACCCATTCGCCATGCGGTTTGCCGTTGCGATAACTGCCAACCATCTTTTTCTGACCGTTGAAATGCCACAGGGTCAGCGTACCGTTATCCAAAGCCGGCACAAAAACCTTAATCTGACTGGCAGGTATTTCATAAGGATCAGAATATTTTTTCATCGATGGATAGTAAAAATCCTGCACCTGCGCCTTGCCTGCCTCAATCTTGTATTGGCGGACATAAGCAACCGAAGGCATGGTCGCCGTCAGTTTACCGTTTTGATTGAAATAAACGGTATGTTGCTGGGCAAAGGCAGCAATGGGCATACTGAACAAGGCAGCAGCCAATAGGCCTGATTTTAAATAATTATTCATAATATGGAGTTTGGCAGTATATGTTCTACAAAAAGTCAGTAATAAAAATCTACTGATATTAGAAACTATGACAAATATTATAAGCCATAGTTTTAAAGCCTGCTTGGATTTCATATTCAGCATACCATAGGCATTTGTATTTTCTTAAAATATTAAAAATTTTATAAAACAAAGGCCGTCTGAAACTTTTTCAGACGGCCTTTGTTTTATTTATATCAAAATAATCTACTCTTCACCCAATAACTGCTCGCGAGTCAACAAGAATACAAACCCATCGCCACCGCTGGTTTCCAACCAAGTAAACGGTAATTCGGGATAAGCCGCTTCCAATACCTCACGGTTGTGGCCGATTTCAACCAACAATACACCTTTCGGATTCAAATATTTCGCCGCTTGCAGAATGATTTGACGTGTAGCGTCCAAACCATCTTCGCCGCTACCCAAAGCCAATTCCGGCTCGTGCAGGTATTCATCAGGCAACGCTTCCACAGATTCCGCGTCAACATAAGGCGGATTGGAAACAATTAAGTCGTAGGTTTCATCCAAACCTTCGAATAAATCGGTATGCACCAAGCTGATGCGGTCTTCCAAGCCATAATCTTCAATATTGATCGCGGCTACTTCTAGCGCATCCAAGCTTAAATCAACGGCATCGATTTGTGCATCGGGATAGTGATGCGCCATTTGAATGGCCAAACAGCCACTACCGGTACACAAATCCAAAGCTCGATGCACCAACTCATCGTGTTCAATCCAAGGACGGATACCATTGCCAAGCAATTCATAAATAAAAGAACGAGGCACAATAACGCGCTCATCGACATAAAAATCAAACTCGCCCTGCCATGCCTGATGCGTCAGATACGCGGCAGGAATATGCTCAACTGCGCGACGTTCGATAATGGACAACACTTCTTCCTTCTCACTTTGCAACAATTTGGCATCCAAATAAGGCTCCAACGTATCCAAAGGCAGGTTCAAAGTGTGCAAAATCAGATAGGCTGCCTCGTCATGGGCATTATCACTTCCGTGTCCGAAAAACAATCCGGCATCATTAAAACGGCTGACGGCGAAACGCAATAAATCACGAACAGTGGTCAGCTCTTGAGCAGCTTGGTTGAACATAATGTTTTGTCTTGTCAATTTAAGAATGTTGAAATTATAACAGAAAGGCCGTCTGAAAACTTTTCAGACGGCCTTCGATTTAATTCAGCTTAAGATTATTTATCGCGGCTGAATACGATTTTGGTAGCTTGGATAGCAACGCAGACAGCACCACCGATGAAGATCAAGTCAGCAGCGGTACGAACCCAACGCAGGGTATCCAAGATTTCCATTTGCAGGAACTCTTCGCTACGCGCATACCACAGGCCGTGCGTGATAGAGGCGTATGCCTGAATCGCGCCGACAGGCAGCAGGCTGATGGCAATCATACCGACCAAGCCGCCGTTGAGCAGCCAGAAGCCCCAAGTCATCAGTTTGTCGTCAAACTGCGCGTTCGGTTTCAAATAACGGGCAACCAGCAATACGAAGCCCAATGCCAAGAAACCGTACACACCGAACAAGGCGGCGTGCGCGTGAACGGCAGAAGTGTTCAAACCTTGGATATAGAACAGGGAAATCGGCGGATTGATCAGGAAGCCGAATACGCCGGCACCGATCATATTCCAAAAGGCGACTGCCACGAAGCACATCAGCGGCCAACGCAGGCGTTTCGCCCAGTCGGACAGGTGTTGGTAAGACCAGTGTTCGTATGCTTCACGGCCCAGCAACACCAGCGGCACGACTTCCAAAGCGGAGAAGCAGGCACCGATTGCCATAGAGGCGGAGGTAGAGCCGGAGAAGTACAGGTGGTGCAGCGTACCAGGAACGCCGCCCAACATAAAGATGGCGGCAGCGGCCAAAGTGGAGGCAGTGGCGGTACTGCGGCGGACAAAGCCCATATTGTAGAAGACAAAGGCAAAGGCGGCAGTGGCAAATACTTCAAAGAAGCCTTCCACCCACAGGTGAACCACCCACCAACGCCAGTATTCCATCACTGCGATTGGAGATTTCTCACCGTAGAACAGGCCCGGCGCGTAGAACACGCCCACACCGACCATAGAAGCGACGAAGATAGCCAACAGGTTTTTGTCTGTACCTTTTTCTTTAAAGGCAGAGATAGTACAACGCAACATCAGGAACAGCCACAACAACAGACCGACCATCAAAAGGAGTTGCCAGAAACGTCCCAAATCGAGGTATTCGTAACCTTGGTGTCCGAACCAGAAGTTAAATTCCGGGGGAAGGATGTGCGTCAACGCGAAGAAGTTGCCCGCGTAAGAACCGCCGACCACGATGAAGAGGGCAATATAGAGGAAGTTTACGCCGGCACGTTGGAACTTGGGATCTTTGCCGCCGTTGACAATCGGCGCGAGGAACAAACCTGCCGTCAAAAAGCCGGTTGCAATCCAGAAGATGGCGGATTGGATGTGCCAAGTACGGGTCAGGGCGTAGGGGAACCAGTCGGACATTTCAAAGCCCAACGCCTCGTCAATGCCGTAGAAACCCTGGCCTTCGACGGTGTAGTGCGCGGTCAGACCGCCCAGCAATACCTGTACGACAAACAGGGCGACCGTCAGGAAGACGTATTTGCCCAATGCTTTTTGCGAAGGGGTCAGTTGGATTTTGGAAATCGGGTCTTCAGACGGCACTTCCACTTCTTCGTGTTTGGTCAGGAAGGAATAACCCCACATCAGCAAACCGATGCCCATCAGCAGAAGAACAACGCTGGTGAATGACCACATATAGTTTTCAGTGGTCGGCACGTTGTTGATCAAAGGTTCGTGCGGCCAGTTGTTGGTATAGGTAAAGACCTCGCCGGGACGGTTGGTCGAAGCAGACCAAGAAGTCCAAAAGAAGAAGTCGAACAGTTTTTCACGCGCTTCTTGGCTTGGCAATGTGTTGTTTTTCATTGCAAAGTGTTCGCGGGTGGTTTGCAGCTTGGGATCGTCGCCATAAACGCCGTGGTAGTAAGGCAGGATGCTTTCGATGGCTTTCACGCGCGTATCGCTGATGACGACGCTGCCGTCTTCCTTCACGCGGCTTTGGTTGCGGTATTCGTCGGCCAGGCGTGTTTTCAAGACGGCTTGTTCCTCGGGGGAAACCTCGTCGAATTTTTTGCCGTAAGTCTGTTGCGCGGTCAAATCCAACCAGGCGACCAACTCACGATGCAGCCAGTCCGCCGTCCAGTCCGGAGCCTGATATGCGCCGTGGCCCAGAATCGAACCGACTTCCATACCGCCAGTAGTCTGCCATGCAGACTGACCTGCCAAAATATCGTCTTTCGTCATCAAGACCTTGCCGGATGCGGAAACGACCTGTTCGGGGTAAGGCGGGGCTTTTTTGTAAACCTCGCTGCCCATATAGCCAAGAATGGTAAAGCATACCGCCAGAACGGCAAACAGCAAGTACCAAAGCTTCTTGTACTGTCCCATTTTAAGTACTCCTTAATTTTGGTAAAAAGTGGTTGGGTATTAATTCATCAAATATGAATGTTAAAGATTGTATCACGGTTTAATAAGTAAAGAAATATTTTGTCAATAATATTCCTTTAAAACCATTAACTTATATGATATTGATTCCCATTTTCTTATACAAACCCTCCTTTATCGTATTTTGTGTTAAGTTTCCGCTAACATTTTCACACAAAATTAAACTTTTCGATGTATTTTTTTATACTTCTAAAGGAGTATTTAGGTAGTAAAAGATTCATATTCCCTGAATAATTTGATTTACATCAAAATATGACCAAACAAGCGCCTACATAATCATACAAAACTTCGAACCATCCTATCAGGATTCTTAACTTTTCTTACTATAAGGAAACTTTAAACATGAAACGCCAAACCTTAGCCGCACTTATCGCTTCTGTATTTGCATTGGCCGCATGCGGCGAGCAAGCTGCTAAACCTGCTGAAACTCCAGCTGCTACCGCTTCTGCTGAAGCTCCTGCTGCTTCCGACTCACAAGCTGCTGCCGAGACTCCTTCTTCAGAACTGCCTGTAATCGATGCTATCATGACTCACGCTCCGGAAGTTCCACCTCCAACTGATCGCGACCATCCGGCTAAAGTACGCGTTAAAATGGAAACCGTTGAAAAAACCATGACTATGGAAGACGGTGTTGAGTACCACTACTGGACATTCAACGGCGACGTTCCAGGTCAAATGATCCGTGTACGTGAAGGCGATACTGTTGAAGTTGAATTCTCTAACAACCCTTCTTCTACCGTTCCTCATAACGTTGACTTCCACGCTGCAACCGGTCAAGGCGGTGGTGCAGAAGCTACCTTTACTGCTCCTGGCCACACTTCTACCTTCAGCTTCAAAGCACTGCAAGCTGGTTTGTACATCTACCACTGTGCCGTTGCTCCTGTAGGTATGCACATCGCCAACGGTATGTACGGTTTGATCTTGGTTGAACCTAAAGAAGGTCTGCCTAAAGTGGACAAAGAGTTCTACATCGTACAAGGTGACTTCTATACTAAAGGTAAAAAAGGTGCTCAAGGCCTGCAACCTTTCGATATGGATAAAGCGATTGCTGAACAACCTGAATACGTTGTATTCAACGGTCACGTAGGCTCTATCGCAGGCGACAACGCTCTGAAAGCTAAAGCTGGTGAAACTGTTCGTATGTACGTTGGTAACGGTGGTCCTAACTTGGTATCTTCTTTCCACGTTATCGGCGAAATCTTCGACAAAGTATATGTTGAAGGTGGTAAACTGATTAACGAAAACGTACAAAGTACAATTGTTCCTGCCGGTGGTGCCGCTATCGTTGAATTCAAAGTCGACATTCCAGGCAGCTACACTTTGGTTGACCACTCTATCTTCCGTGCGTTCAACAAAGGTGCTTTGGGTCAATTGAAAGTTGAAGGTGATGAAAACCCTGAAATCATGACCAAAAAACTGAGTGACACCGTTTACCAACCTGCCGGTGCTGCTGCTTCTGCTCCAGCAGCTGCTTCCGCAGCAGCGCCTGCTTCCGCAGCATCTGCAGATAAAGGCGGCTACTAATCCAGTCATCTCGGCATAGAAACAGAAAAAAGCCACTGCTGTTCCGGCTGATGCAAGGACAACAGTGGCTTTCTTCCACGACCAATCGAAAGATTGGTTTTTCAGACGACCTCTGAAGCATCGAAGGTCGTCTGAAAAACCGGTTTCAAGCATTCACGAACCCGACAAGCCAAAAGCACAATAATCAGAAGGCTTCTCAGGATTTTTATCCGGTTCCGCTATATAATCAAAGCCTAATAATCCCCGTATTCAGATTAGAAAGCCCGTTATGAAACTCATACCACTCATCGCCCTATTTACCCTTGTCGCAAGCGGCAGTGCAGCGGCGGCCGAAATGGTAAAAATCGAAGGAGGCAGCTACCGTCCTCTCTATCTCAAAAAAGAAACTTCCCTTATTAAAGTCAAACCCTTCCAGCTTGACAAATATCCGGTAACCAATGCCGAATTTGCCGAATTTGTGAAAACACATCCGCAATGGCAAAAAGGCAAAATCAGTTCCAAACATGCTGAAAAAGCTTACCTGAAACATTGGGTAAAAAACGGCAGCAACAGTTTTGCGCCTAAAGCCAGCGAACTCAAACATCCGGTAACCAATGTTTCGTGGTTTGCCGCGAATGCTTACTGCGTTTCCAAAGGCAAACGTCTGCCGACTATTGACGAGTGGGAATTTGCAGGCTTGGCTTCCGCCACTCAAAAAGACGGCTCTGCCGAGCCTGGCTATAACCGCACCATCTTAGATTGGTACGCAGACGGCGGCCGCAACGGCCTGCACGACATCGGTAAAAACAAACCCAACTACTGGGGCGTGTATGATATGCACGGCCTGATTTGGGAATGGACTGAAGATTTCAACAGCAGCCAACTCTCTGCCGGCTCGTCCAACACACAAATGTTCTGTAGCGGCGCATCCGTGGGTTCAAGCGATCCGTCTAACTATGCGGCATTCTTACGCTACGGCATCCGCACCAGCCTGCAGTCCAAATATGTTTTAAATAACTTGGGCTTCCGCTGTGCGAGCAAATAAAGTTTAGTTTTTTATCACCAAAGCAGCTTTGGCGGTACTGAAAGGTATCGCCGCTTTTTTTTTGGCCGTCTGAAAAGATGTGGCATACCAAGACAAATTGTGGCATAATCCGCCGGTCTTTATAAAAAGGCACTTAGGAGTTTGCTTAGGTCGTTCGGCTTGGCAAACTTGTCCGAACCTGAAAAGGTTCTTTTATTTTCGGAGTTATCCATCATGGCATTGACCGTAGAACAAAAAGCACAAATTGTTAAAGATTTCCAACGCAAAGAAGGCGATACCGGCTCTTCTGAAGTACAAGTCGCTCTGTTGACTTTCCGCATCAACGACCTGACTCCTCACTTCAAAGCCAACCCTAAAGACCACCACAGCCGTCGCGGCCTGTTGAAAATGGTTAGCCAACGTCGTCGCCTGTTGTCTTATCTGCGTCGTACTCAACCTGATACTTACCGTACACTGATTACCCGCTTGGGTCTGCGTAAATAATTTATGCTTAAATCAACACCGCCTTCGGGCGGTGTTTTTTATTAACATACCGATGCCGTCTGAAACACAGACCCACGCTCTGTGTTATACTTTCACACGCTTAAGCAGCAAGGCTTAAACTTCCAATTACTCCTTAAAGCTCCCATCAAAGCGAGAATCTGAATTGTCTGTTCATTCCATGTTGCACTCAGGAAAATTCTGGCTGAAAACCCTGGTTTTCAGCATTGCCGTGCTTTTATGCCTCGCGGCGGTATTGAGTGCCTTAATGTTCCGCATATTCAATACAGAAAACATCGACGCATTCATACAGAAAAACTTTTCCGCCCATGGCTGCCAAGTCAAATACAATGCCAATATCAGCAGAAAATGGCTGCCTCGCCCTACGCTTATTTTAAAAGACCTCAACCTTTCATCTTCTGAACCAGATACGCCGACGCTGAACATTGCCGAGTCCAAAATGGGCTTTGGCTGGAGCAGCCTATGGTCAGACGCCCCCATTCTTGAAAAATGGATTCTTTCCAATCCGTCGCTAACATTGGGGCCCAAAAACCACCTGCCTGCCTGCCTGCAACAAAACCAAGCATCAAAAGAAAGCTTTCAGCTCAACCGCATCATCATCAATAGCGGCAGCATCCGCTATCACAATAAAGAGCAGGATATTGCCTTAAACGATCTGCAATTTTCCCTGCGCAGAGCCAATTCAGACGGCCGTCCATTCAATATCAGCGGCACACTGCAAAACATAGGCAGCCCCATCAGTTGGCAAGGCGCCGGCCATCTTGTACAAGATGATGCCGGCTGGAGCGTTCCCGCCCTCAAATTAAACCTGCAAACCGTATTACTCAAAAACAAGCTGGATGCCCAAATCGCAGGCAGCCTTAATTGGCAAAACCAAACCGCCCTTTTCCGCGATTTCAATCTGCAAGCCGAAAGCGACTATCAAAACTTGCATATCAATGCACGTTCGCCCCTCTTGCAATTCAAAAACGGCTATTTGCACCTCAACACACTCAACGGCGCATTAACTGCCGGCAGTGAAAACAACCAATGGGACGGTTCATTCAAACTGGACAAAACCAACCTCTACGCAACCGTTTTGACCGCTGCCAATTTTGAACTCAAAGGCAGCCATAAAAACGACCGCCTCCAAACCAACTTTACCTTTTCCAGCCCGTTGGTTTGGCAAAAAGGCAAAGGCATCGATGCGCCCAAACTGCACCTCAGTACCCTGCAAGACACCATCAACCGCCTTCCCCGCCCCCGATTCATCAGCACCCTCGAAGGACAGGCCAATTTCAGCCTCAATACATGGGAAGGCCGTCTGAAAGGCGCATTTGACAGACAAGCCCTTGCATTGGTCTTTAAATACCAACGCGATGCCCAGCCGCGCCCACACCTTGACGCCGGTATCGCCTTACAAAAACTCAATCTGACCCCTTACTTGGAAGATCTGAAAACCCAGCCATCACTGAATCTTCCTTCCCTGTTGGCCAAATCCTGGTTGCCCGACATTGAGGCCAACCTCCAAATCGGCAGCATTCAAACTGCCGGCCTGCAATTGGAAAACATCGAATCCCTGCTCACCGCCGATAAAGAACATATCGCCCTGCACCGTTTCAAAGCCGGGCTTTATGGCGGTAAAACCGAGGGCGGCCTGAGTATTGCGGCGACCCAACCTGCTTCCTACCACCTTCAGCAAAACGCAAAAGGCATACAAATTCAGCCGCTGCTGCAAGACCTGTTCGGTTTCCATAGCTTCAGCGGCAGCGGCGACGCCGTTATCGACATTAAAACCACCGGCAACGACCGCGCCCAAATGATACAAGCCCTAAACGGCAGCCTGCTCCTTGATATCACCAACGGCGCATGGCACGGCATCGATATGGACAGCATTCTGAAAAACGGCATCTCTTCGGAAAAAATCGACAACAGCAACCTCAAAACCCCTTTCCATCATTTCATCCTCAATAGCGAAATCGAGAAAGGCATCAGCCATCATATCAACACCGAACTGTTTTCCGACAGCCTGCACGTTGTCAGCAGCGGCTATACCGATTTGAATACCCAAAAGCTGTCCGAAAACCTGCTTATCAGCAACGTACTGCAGCCCAAAAACAAATCGATTCCCCTAAAAATCGGCGGAACCGTACAAAACCCGTCCATTACCCTTGATTACAGCCGCTTGACCAATGGCATGAACACACCTGCAGAAAAACAAAAAGCCCTGCAAGAAACCATACAAGAACAATGGAAGTGGCTCAAACCGCGCTAAGTTTTCACATCAAAGGCCGTCTGAAACCCAAAAAGTTTCAGACGGCCTTTTAACAGATACCTTGTCAGAATAAGATGTTTACTTAGGAATGACCATATACACAATCAGTGCAACAATGATGGCAAACCATATGACCAACATTATCAAGCCTTTTTTGGAGAGTTTTCTTTTTCTCCAATCGAGCCTCAATATTTCTACCGTACCCTCAAACATCATAGACCCAATCATTTCCATCAATATTTGAAGTAGAAATTCCAATAAACCCGACATCTACAAACCCAAACTCTCCCAAATTTCATCGATTTTGGCAGTAACGGCAGGGTCTTTTTTGATCACACGACCCCATTCGCGGTCGGTTTCGCCCGGCCATTTGTTGGTTGCGTCCAAGCCCATTTTGCCACCGAGTCCGCTGACGGGGCTGGCGAAGTCGAGATAGTCGATGGGCGTGTTTTCCACCAAAACGGTGTCACGCACGGGGTCCATGCGCGTGGTTACCGCCCAGATAACTTCTTTCCAATCGCGCACGTTCACATCGTCATCCACCACGATGATGAATTTGGTGTACATAAACTGGCGCAGGAACGACCAGCAGCCCATCATCACGCGCTTGGCGTGGCCGGCGTACTGTTTTTTCATGCCGACCACCGCCATGCGGTAGGAGCAGCCTTCGGGCGGCAGGTAGAAATCGGTGATTTCGGGGAACTGCTTTTGCAAAAGCGGTACGAACACTTCGTTCAACGCCACGCCCAAAACGGCAGGCTCATCGGGCGGTTTGCCCGTGTAGGTCGAATGGTAAATCGGGTTTTCGCGCATGGTGATGCGCTCAACCGTAAACAGGGGGAAATGATCCTGCTCGTTATAATAGCCCGTGTGGTCGCCGTATGGGCCTTCCAGCGCGGTTTCGTTCGGATGAATCACGCCTTCCAACACAATTTCGGCGCGTGCAGGCACTTGCAAATCGTTGCCGATACATTTCACCAGCTCCGTCCGCGAACCGCGCAGCAATCCGGCAAACTGGTATTCGCTCAAGGTATCGGGAACAGGCGTTACCGCGCCCAAAATGGTGGCGGGGTCGCAGCCGAGTACGACGGCGACAGGATACGGCGTATCGGGATTGAGTTTGCGGAATTCCTGATAATCCAACGCGCCGCCGCGATGCGACAGCCAACGCATAATCAGCTTGTTTCTGCCGATTAATTGCTGGCGGTAAATGCCGAGATTTTGGCGTTTTTTGTGCGGACCGCGCGTTACGGTCAAGCCCCACGTTACCAGCGGCGCAACGTCTTCCGGCCAGCAATGCTGAATCGGAAGTTTATACAAATCAACATCTTCGCCTTCCCACACGATTTCCTGACACGGCGCGTTTTTCACCACGTTCGGCGCCATGCTCCAAATGTCTTTCAACAGCGGCAGTTTGGAAAACGCGTCTTTGATGCCTTTGGGCGGTTCGGGTTCTTTCAGATACGCCAGCGTCTGCCCGATTTCGCGCAGCTTGGACACGCTGTCCGCACCCATACCCATCGCCACGCGTTCGGGCGTGCCGAACAGGTTTGCCAACACGGGATAACCGTAACGCGTACCGTCAGGCTTGATCGGGTGTTCAAACAGCAACGCCGGCCCTTCGGCACGCAGCACGCGGTCGGCGATTTCGGTCATTTCCAAATGCGGGGAAACGGGATGCGCGACGCGCTTGAGTTTGCCCTGCTGTTCGAGCATGGCGATGAAGTCGCGTAGGTCTTTGTATTTCATGTTGATCCTTATTTGAGGCCGTCTGAAAACCAAATTTTGGATTTCAGACGGCCTGAATCATATATTGCAATATGGTTTTTGAGCATTCACTGTTTTCAGCAAAAACCAATATTTACCATATGGGTTGCGAATACTGAACTTCCAGCCCTTGTAACAGAAATCTATCCACGTTTCACCTGTAATCGTATCAGACACGAAGGCAGTAGGCATTCCGCCGAAGTGGACAATTTGCTCAATAGCGGACAGGTTTACAATAGTTGTAGGGAAAGGCAGGAAATATCAAGTATGGTTTCGTTCAAGAGAAGAATGTTTACCTTTTTGTCCTTAGTAATCCGATCCGAATACCGCATCTACCCTTGCCTGCGCTTCAGCGTATTCTATGCCTTGGTAAAAGTCGCGTACCAGCGGATGTTCGCCGCTTTGATGAAGTTGCAGCAGGGGGCGTTGGTTATTAGACCGGGTAACGACATTGCAGTGCAGACCGAAGGTGTCGGTTTCATAAGGGGGCAGCCGGTTGCAGATCATGCCGAAATAAACGACGTTTTCCGGATTGTCGTGAAAGCGGCTTTGATAGTCGTTAAAACTCTTTTCGCTGACGGATACCCACACGCCGTATTCCAGCGTTTCCTCATGACCGATAATCGGGATCGGCAGCACCGCGCGGATAAAGCGGTCAGTTTGATCAGGATAGCGGATAATGCAGAAATCACCGTTACACTCGGCTCGGTAGGTGCTACGTTCGTCCTCGCTTAACTCATTATAGGGATCGGGGGTGATAAAGCCGATTGCGGGCATATCTTCATGTTTTTCGCCGCAGGAAGTGCAAGTGTACATAATGGGTTCCTTTTGGATTTTAGATTCTTTAAATTCCACAACCAACTTTCCAAACAGGCCGTCTGAAAACAGACTGCCATTTCGGGTTTAAAAGATAAACCAGCGGCTATTGTACCTGCCAAATCTGTTCAAATCCCAACTTTCCACGTCCGAATTTTGAGATTTTTTGCAAACTACCGTCAAATTTAAACAATATCTGCTTGTGATTGCTTTCAGACGGCCTTATCTTTGGTAAAATTCCAAATTAATCCAGTCATCAATCAATATCTATCGTGGGACAGCGGCCATGTTTGCATTTTTAGAATCTTTTTTCGTTGAATACGGCTATGCGGCCGTGTTTTTCGTTTTGGTTATTTGCGGCTTCGGCGTGCCGATTCCTGAAGATTTGACACTGGTAACCGGCGGCGTGATTTCCGGCCTGGGTTATACCAATTCGCATATTATGTTTCTTGTCGGTATGCTCGGCGTATTGGCCGGCGATGGTTTTATGTTTGCGGCCGGCCGGATTTGGGGGCAAAAAATCCTTAAATTCAAGCCGATTGCACGCGTGATGACGCCCAAACGCTATGCCCAAGTACAGGAAAAATTCGACAAATACGGCAACTGGGTTTTATTCGTCGCCCGTTTTCTGCCCGGCCTGCGTACCGCCGTTTTCGTGACTGCAGGCATCAGCCGCAAGGTTTCCTACCTGCGCTTTATCCTGATGGACGGCTTGGCCGCGCTGATTTCTGTCCCGGTTTGGATTTATCTGGGCGAATACGGCGCACGCAATACCGACTGGCTGATGAAAAAAATGCACAGCCTGCAATCCGGTATCTTTGCGGTACTGGGCATCGGCGCAGTCATTATCGGCTGGATTTGGTGGAGAAAACACCGCCGCCATACTTTCTTCCGTGAAAAATTACACGAAAAACGCGCTGCAAAAGCCAAAAAACAAGCCAATCAATAAACCATTCCAGGCCGTCTGAAACACTTCCCCGCTTTCAGACGGCCTCAATCATTCATCAGAAACACCATGAAACAAAAAATCTTCGTCCTCTACACCGGCGGCACCATCGGCATGACCCAAAGCAGCGCCGGCCTGCGTCCCGATACCGCTCTCGTCGATAAAGCCCTTGCCCCCTTTTCAGACGGCCTTGATTTCGAATGGCACGTTTGCCAGCCGCTCATCGATTCTTCCGCAGTAACGCTGCAAAACCAACGCGACTGGTTGGAGCTTATTATCGCCAAACTGCCTGACTATGACGGCATTTTGGTGCTGCACGGCACGGATACCATGGCATACACTGCCAACCTCTTCGCCCTTTCACTGCAAGGTTTGGACAAACCCGTTATCCTGACCGGCTCGCAATGGCCTTACGATGCCGCCAACAGCGATGCGCCGCGCAACCTTGCCACCGCCGTTTCCGCTTTCTCGCTCAAACTCAAACAAGTGGAGATTGCCTTTGACGGCAAGCTCTTCCCAGCCGTCGGCAGCAGCAAGGTCAGCACCGAAACCGCCGCAGGTTTTGACAACCTGCATTTTGGCGCGCTTGCCGAATGGGAGGAAAATAAAGGTTGGCACAATATCCGTACCGCCCCGACCGAACATTCAGACGGCCTCAAACCGCGTCTTCCAAATCCTGAAGCCAAAGTTTCCGTCCGCACGCTGATTCCCGGTTATGCCGCGCAAGAACTTTCAGACGGCCTACCCCACCTTTCCACACAAGCCCTAATTCTGCAAAGCTACGGCCACGGCAATGCGCCGAGCGACGATGCGTTTGTCCGAGCCGTCCAAGCCTTTACGCAACAAGGCAAGTTGCTGCTCAACATCAGCCAAGTGCCGCAAGGTTGCGCCGCCGCCGTCTATGCCCAAGGCGATGCTTTGCGTCAGGCAGGCATCATCAACGGCGGCAAATGCAATCTGGAAACCGCCTCTGCGCTGATGACCCTTGCCGTATCCCATGACTGGAATGCGGATAAGGTGCAACAAGAATTGCGACAATTAAATCTGCTGTAAACCGCCATTTAACATGACTTTCACCGACACCCACTGCCATCTTGCCGACCCTAAAATTGCCGACACGCTGCCTGCCGTACTTGCCGAAGCGCAAGCCGTCGGCGTAGCGCGTTTTATCGTACCGGCTACCTCCCCCAAAGATTGGCAGGCAGTTGCGCAGTTGGAAAGGCCGTCTGAAAACATCCATATCGCTTTGGGCATTCATCCGTGGTTTTCAGACGGCATTGATGAAACAGCGTTTCAACAATTAGAAACCGAACTGATCCAACATCCGCAAGCATGGGTTGGCGAAATCGGTTTGGATTTTTATGGCAAAGCGCAAACCCAAGCACAACGCGACACACAAACCGACGTCTTTATCCGCCAACTCATCCTCGCCCAAAACCTCAACCGCCGCGTCATTATCCATAATCTGAAAGCCACCGCCGCGATTGCAGCCGCCGTCAAAACCGCCGGTTTCACACGAGGCGGTATCGTTCATGCCTTCTCCGGCAGCGTAGAAGAAGCGCGGATTTTGGTGAAACTCGGCTTCAAAATCGGCATAGGATCGCTGCTGCTCAACCCAAATGCCAAAAAAGTCCGCGTTGCCTTAGAAGCTTTAAACGACACGGATTTCGTTCTCGAAACCGACAGCCCTTTCATGCTCGGCCATGAAACCAATACACCAGCCAACATCCGACGTATTGCCGAAATTGCCGCCGAATTGCGCGGCATATCGCTGGCACAACTGGCAGAAATAACCGAGCAAAACGTGAATTCCCTGCTCCATACTTCCCCTTGATATACCGACTTCAAGGCATCAAAAAGCCTTGCCCTGCCATTTCGTTTCCAAACCGACACACTCTGCCCTCCCTACCCCATATTCATGAATAAAAAGCGATACAAGGCCGTCTGAAAAAATGTTTTTGGCACAAAATATCGCTAATTCCCCTATTTCAGCTTTTTCAAACCGTATTTTCCCCTTGATTGATAAAAAGTATTACGCATATTATTGGGCAAACTTTTTATTTACGTTAAAATATGCTTTTTTTTGATAATAAGGCCGTCTGAAACAGGCGGAAAATACTTATGGCAGAACAACATACACACTCCTCTACTTGGAAGAGCAAAATTAATGCCCTCGGCCCGGGCATCATGATGGCTTCGGCAGCGGTTGGCGGATCGCACCTGATTGCCTCCACGCAGGCAGGCGCACTTTACGGCTGGCAGCTTGCGCTGATTATCATTCTGACCAATCTGTTCAAATACCCTTTTTTCCGCTTCAGCGCACATTACACGCTGGACACGGGCAAAAGCCTGATTGAAGGCTATGCCGAAAAAAGCCGCGTTTATTTGTGGGTATTTTTGATTTTATGTATTGCATCGGCAACGATTAATGCCGGCGCGGTCGCCATCGTTACCGCCGCCATCGTCAAAATGGCAATCCCATCACTGACTCTCGATACCGGTATAGTGTCCACCCTGATCATGGTTTCCTGCCTGCTAATTCTGGCAAGCGGCCGCTATAAAGCATTGGACAACGTTTCCAAAATCATCATCGTCAGCCTGACCATTGCCACCGTCGCCGCGGCAGCCGTGGCCATGTCTCGCGGTATGCAGATGAAACCCGACTTTATCGAGCCTACCCCATGGACACTGGCAGGCTTGGGCTTCTTAATCGCACTGATGGGCTGGATGCCTGCGCCGATTGAAATTTCCGCCATCAACTCTTTGTGGGTAACCGAAAAACAACGCATCAACCCTTCCAGCTACCGCGACGGTATTTTCGACTTCAACGTCGGCTACATCACCAGCGCAGTGTTGGCGGTCGTCTTCTTGGCCTTGGGTGCATATGTTCAATACGGCAACGGCGAAGCCGTACAAATGGCCGGTGGCAAATATGTCGGCCAGCTGATTAATATGTACGCCGTGACCATCGGCGAATGGTCGCGTCCGCTGGTGGCATTTATTGCCTTTGCCTGCATGTACGGCACCACCATTACCGTAGTGGACGGCTACGCTCGCGCGATTGCCGAACCGGTACGCCTGCTGCGCGGCAAAGACAAAACCGGCAATGTCGAATTGTTTGCTTGGAACGTCTGGGTTGCAGGCTCGGGCTTGGCCGTAATTTTCTGGTTCAACAGCGCGATGGCAGAGCTGCTCAAATTCGCCATGATTACTGCCTTCGTTGCCGCTCCTGTGTTCGCTTGGTTGAACTACCGCCTCGTCAAAGGTGACAAACGCCACAAACTGACCATGGGCATGAACTTCCTCGCCATTATCGGTTTGATTTATTTGACAGGCTTTACCGTTTTGTTCCTGCTGAACCAAACAGGCATCTTGGCTGCGCCTAAATAAGCCCATATGAAAAAGGCCGTCTGAAACTCAAAAACAGGTTTCAGACGGCCTTTCCAATCAATCATATCTTTTTGAATTTTCATTCAAACCCATTATAATGACTCCTTATTTCGCCGTTGCAGACCACTCGACGGCATCCGTATTTTGGAAAATTTATGAAGCCGTCTATCTTAGAAAAACTACAACAACTCAGCGACCGACTGGAAGAAGTCACGCACCTGCTCGGCCAGCCTGAAGCCACGTCCGACATGGACAACTACCGCAAACTCACACGCGAACACGCCGAACTGACCCCCGTCGTCGAAGTCTTCCAAAACTATCAGCTGGCGCAAAGCGACTTGGCGGATGCCGAAGAAATGCTGTCCGATCCCGAAATGAAAGACTTTGCCGCCGAAGAAATCGAAGCAGCCAAAGCCAAAATCGACGAACTCGATACCGAACTGCAAAAACTGCTGCTGCCAAAAGATGCCGACGACGATAAAAATATCTTTATCGAGGTACGCGCCGGTACCGGCGGCGACGAAGCCGCGCTGTTTGCAGGCGATTTGCTGCGTATGTACAGCCGCTACGCCGAGCGCAACCGCTGGCAGGTTGAAATCGTTTCCGCCAACGAAAGCGAATTGGGCGGCTATAAAGAAGTCATCGCCCGCATTATCGGCTTGGGCGCATACAGCCGTCTGAAATTTGAATCCGGCGGCCACCGCGTGCAACGCGTCCCTGCTACCGAAAGCCAAGGCCGTATCCATACCTCCGCCTGCACCGTTGCCGTCATGCCCGAAGCGGACGAACTGGAAGACATCGAATTGAACCCAGCCGACCTGCGCATCGATACCTTTCGCGCATCCGGCGCAGGCGGTCAGCACATCAACAAAACCGACTCCGCCGTCCGTATTACCCACTTGCCGACAGGCATGGTGGTCGAATGTCAAGACGGCCGCAGCCAACACGCCAACAAAGCACAGGCGATGAAAGTCCTCGCTGCCCGCCTGAACGACGCGCAAAAACGCGAAGCCCAAGCCAAAGAAGCCGCCGAACGCAAATCCCTGATCGGCAGCGGCGACCGCAGCGAACGCATCCGCACCTACAACTACCCCCAAGGCCGCATTACCGACCACCGCATCAACCTCACCCTGCACAAGCTGGATTTTGTGATGGACGGAGATTTGGAAGAAATCACCAATGCCCTGATTGCCGAGCATCAAGCCGAGCTTTTGGCAGCAATGGGGGATTGATGGATTTGGTCCATTGCGTTTATACTTTTCAGACGGCCTGATGACATATGTTAATATGACCGTGAATACATTAAAGAAACTTCAATCCTGAAGTGTTAAAATGCAGCACCAGCTGCGCCACAGCAACACCCTTCTACAATCACCGAAAGAGAGGACACAAAATGGCAAAAATCCTGATCGCACCGGTATCCGCCGGCCTGAGCGCCGATGCAGCGGCAAAAGCATTTGCAGCAGCATTGAATGCGCAAGTTTTCCAAGCCGTTGACTCCACTACAGAAGCCCTGTTGGCTCAAGGCAAGAGCGACGACTGGTTTGACGCGCTTGTCGGTAAAGTTGCAGCATTGAATGCAGACAATCTCGTTATCGAAGGCATCACTCCTGATGCGGACAAATTGTTCTTGGCAGGCAAAAACGTCGAATTGGCGCTGTCTGTAGATGCCGGTGTTGTGTTGGCACTGAAATCCGACAACACTGATGCCGCTGCCGTCACCCAACAATTGAATCTTGCCAAACAGCTCTATACCAACTCTCCAGGCTTATTGGAAGGTTTCATCATTGACGGCGCAGCCGCTGCTTTGGGCGCACAAGTTGCCGAGCAAACCGGCCTGACTTTCTTCGGCTCCAGCGACAAACTGAAAGACGTATCCGCTTTGGCCAAACGCGAAGCCAAACGCCTGTCTCCAGCCCAATTCCGTTACAACCTGATCGATTTTGCCCGCAAAGCCGATATGCGCATCGTTCTGCCTGAAGGCGCAGAACCGCGCACCGTCGCCGCTGCCGCCATCTGCCACGAAAAAGGCATCGCCCGTTGCGTACTATTGGCTACCCGCGAAGAAGTTGAAGCCGTAGCTAAAGAGCGTGGCATCTCCCTGCCTGATTCTTTGGAAATCATCGATCCTGCTTCTTTGGTTGAGCAATACGTCGAGCCAATGTGCGAATTACGCAAATCCAAAGGCCTGACTCCTGAAGATGCACGCAAACAGCTGCAAGATACCGTTGTACTCGGTACCATGATGATGGCTCAAAACGACGTAGACGGTTTGGTTTCCGGCGCAGTCCACACTACTGCCAACACCATCCGCCCTGCCCTGCAACTGATTAAAACCGCTCCGGGTGCAAGCCTCGTATCCAGCGTATTCTTCATGTTGCTGCCTAACCAAGTATTGGCATTTGCCGACTGCGCGGTTAATCCAAACCCAACGCCTGAACAACTGGCCGACATTGCTATCCAATCTGCCGACAGCGCCAAAGCTTTCGGTATCGATCCAAAAGTAGCCATGATTTCCTACTCTACCATCAACTCAGGCAGCGGCCCTGATGTCGATGCAGTGATCGAAGCAACCAAACTGGCTAATGAAAAACGCCCTGATTTGGCCATTGAAGGTCCGTTGCAATACGATGCGGCTACCGTTCCATCTATCGGTCAAACCAAAGCCCCGGGCAGCGCTGTTGCCGGTCAAGCAACCGTTTTGGTTTTCCCAGACCTCAATACCGGCAACTGTACTTACAAAGCCGTACAACGCAGTGCCAACGTCCTGAGCGTAGGCCCGTTGTTGCAAGGTTTGCGCAAACCGGTTAACGACTTGTCCCGCGGCGCATTGATTGAAGACATCGTATTCACCATCGCCCTGACTGCCGTTCAAGCCAAACAAATGCAAGGCTGATTGACAAGCTGATGCGTTAAAATCAAAGGCCGTCTGAAACCGATGTTTCAGACGGCCTTTCGTATCTTTGCGCCAACTATATTATAATTCGCCATTATTTTCCGAAAGATTGCCCCAATGACTGCCTACCAGCAACAACTAGCCGACAAAAAGCAATATCTTCAGCAACTTTTCCAAGGACTGGATTGCCCTGAAATCGAAGTCTTTGAATCTCCAGAACAGCATTACAGAATGCGCGCCGAGTTCCGCATCTGGCATGAAGGCGGCGAAATGTTTTACGCCATGTTTGAACGCGGGCAAAAGGCAAGCGGGGCAAGCCTGATCCGTTGCGACCAATTTCCTGCCGCGTCCGAATCCGTCAATGCCTTGATGCCAAAATTGATTGAAGCTGCATCCAATCATCCCGAGCTGAAAAACCGCTGGTACGCCGTCGAATTTTTATCCACTTTAAGCGGCGAAATGTTGGTTACCATGATTTACCACAAGAAGCTGAACGAAGCATGGCAACAAGCCGCGCAAGAGTTGGCGCACAATTTGGGCATCCACATCATCGGCCGCAGCCGCGGACAAAAAATCGTATTGAGCCAAGATTTTGTGACCGAAGCATTGGAAGTCAACGGCAAAACCTTCCGCTATCGTCAAATCGAGGGCAGCTTTACCCAACCCAATGCCCAAGTGTGCCAGAAAATGCTGACTTGGGCGTGTGATGCTGCGCAAAACTTAGGCAAAGACCTGCTTGAGCTGTACTGCGGCAACGGCAATTTCACCCTGCCGCTTTCGCAACATTTCAATCAAGTGTTGGCGACCGAAGTTTCCAAAACTTCCGTCAATGCCGCCCAATGGAATATTGAAGCCAACCAAATTACCAACCTCAAAATCGCCCGCCTGTCTGCTGAAGAATTTACCGAGGCCTACACGCAAAACCGTGAATTCCGCCGCCTGCAAGAACAAGGCATCGACTTGAAAAACTATGATTTTTCAACCATTTTCGTTGATCCTCCACGCGCCGGTGTTGATGATGAGACGCTCAAATTGGTTGCCCAATTCGACAACGTCCTCTATATTTCCTGCAATCCTGAGACCCTGCGTGCCAACCTCGACACACTCTGTCAAACCCATACCATCGAACGCGCCGCCCTGTTCGACCAATTCCCATTTACCCACCATATCGAAAGCGGCGTTTGGTTGAAGAAAAAATAAAACCATACAAAAAGGCCGTCTGAATGTTCAGACGGCCTTTAATTAAGGGCATATTAAGCGATTTTCAAATCAATCCGCTTCCAAAACCACTTTCATGGCTTGGTTTTCAGCAGCGTGTTTGAATACATCGTAAGCTTTTTCCAATTCGCTGAATTTGAAATGGTGGGTCATCATTTTGGTGTAATCTACCGAGCTGCTGGAAATGGCTTTCATCAGCATTTCGGTGGTATTGGCATTTACCAGGCCGGTAGTGATGGCAAGGTTTTTAATCCACAATTTTTCCAGTTTGAAATCAACGGATTGACCGTGTACGCCGACAACGGCGATATGACCGCCGGGTTTCACGATGTCTTGGCACATATTCCAAGTCGCAGGGATACCGACCGCTTCGATGGCGCAATCCACGCCGTCTTCGCCGACGATGGCAAAGACTTGTTTGGATACGTCGCCGGAAGCAGGATTAATGGTATGGGTCGCACCCAATTCTTTCGCCAGTTTCAAACGGTTTTCGTCCATATCGCAAACGATGATGGCGGCAGGGCTGTACAGTTGCGCGGTCAACAGGGCGGACATACCGACAGGGCCGGCACCGGCGATAAAGACGGTATCGCCGGGTTTTACATCGCCGTATTGCACGCCGATTTCGTGGGCGGTCGGCAAAGCGTCGCTCAACAGCAGAGCGACTTCTTCGTTGACGTTGTCGGGCAGCGGCACGAGGCTGTTATCGGCATAAGGCGTGCGGACGTATTCGGCTTGCGTGCCGTCGATCATGTAGCCCAAAATCCAACCGCCGTTGCGGCAGTGTGAATAAAGTTGGATTTTGCAGTTGTCGCAAGTGCAGCATTTGCTGACGCATGAAATAATGACTTTATCGCCGACTTTGATGTTTTTTACAGCCTCGCCGACTTCTTCTACAATACCGATACCCTCATGACCGAGAATACGACCGTTGGCAACTTCGGGGTTTTTGCCTTTCCAAATACCCAAGTCGGTACCGCAAATCGTGGTTTTGACGATTTTGACGACTGCATCGGTCGGATCGATAATTTGAGGGCGGGGTTTTTCTTCGAAACGAATGTCGTTTGCGCCATGATAAACCATTGCTTTCATGTGAATCTCCTTGATTGGTTAATAAATTTTAACAATACAGCGTAAATCCACGTTAACTATATTTATATACCCCTACACTAGATAAGTCAATCCTGATTATTATTTTGAATGTTATAGTGTAACATACTGTTTTAAAAATAAATAATTAAAAAGTAAATATTAATGAACACATCCTCATCCTTCTCTCAACGACTCATCGATTGGCAACGGCAGCATGGCCGTCACGACTTGCCTTGGCAGGTCAAAGACCCTTATTCCGTCTGGCTTTCCGAAATCATGCTCCAGCAGACGCAAGTCGCCGCCGTGTTGGACTACTATCCGCGTTTCTTGGAAAAATTCCCAACCGTACAGGCACTTGCCGCCGCGCCGCAAGACGAAGTGTTGTCATTGTGGGCGGGCTTGGGCTATTACAGCCGCGCGCGCAACCTGCACAAAGCCGCGCAACAAGTCGTCGGACAATTTGGCGGCACGTTTCCATCGGAACGCAAAGACTTGGAAACCCTCTGCGGCGTAGGCAGAAGCACCGCCGCCGCCATTTCTGCCTTTGCTTTCAACCGACGCGAAACCATTTTGGACGGCAACGTCAAACGCGTACTCTGCCGCGTGTTCGCCCGCGACGGCAATCCGCAGGACAAAAAATTTGAAAACTCGCTTTGGGTGCTTGCCGAAAGCCTGCTGCCGTCTGAAAACGCCGATATGCCCGCCTACACGCAAGGTTTGATGGACTTGGGCGCAACCGTGTGCAAACGGACAAAACCCTTGTGCCATCAATGCCCGATGGCGGACATCTGCGAAGCGAAAAAGCAAAACCGCATCGCCGAGCTGCCGCGCAAAAAAACCGCCCCCGAAGTGCAAACCCTGCCGCTTTACTGGCTGATTGTCCGCAACCGAAACGGCGCAATCTTGCTGGAAAAACGCCCCGCCAAAGGCATTTGGGGCGGTCTGTATTGCGTACCCTGTTTTGAAAAATTAGACGATTTGTATGCTTACGCCGAACGCTTCGGCATTGTTTCAGACGGCCTTGAAGAACAAACCATGTTTACCCACCGCCTGACCCACCGCTTATTGATGATTACCCCTTTTCAGACGCAACAAAGGCCGTCTGAACATCTTTCAGACGGCCTTTGGGTATCATCGGAACATTTGGCGGATTATGGTTTGCCCAAACCTTTAATCAAATATTTGGCTAAAGGCTAAACCGCCCTATTCCACAATTTCTTTAAATACAACTTCTTTCCCTCCGCGAATCAATACGGCAAACCCATCGCCAATCTGCCAACGCGAGCTTGGATTGGCGTACTCAACGCCCTGACTCCGCAAGCGGACTTGCACCAGTTTCTCAACCGTATTGCCTTCACGCAACTCAACCATCATCGGGCTGTGGCTGTTGATATAAATTGCAGTAATCGTCCGGCCTTGTACAGATTGATAACGGACAGAATACGTCTGCGCCTGTGCAATGACAGGTAACGGCGCGTCAGGGAGCACAGCCTTATACGAGCCGCACGCAACGCACAAACTCACGCACAAAGCGCAGATGATTTTGTTCAACATAGGCATAGATCAGTAATGGTGATGCGGAATCTCGCCATCAAGACGGTAATAAGTGCCGCAATACGGGCATTCAATCTCACTGTTGGACTGAATCGGCAAGAACACACGCGGATGGCCGTTCCATGTTTCATGATTAGGGCCGGAGCAATGCAGCGGCAAATCCTGCGGCTTGATGACTACAACGTTTTTTTCAGACTGTGTACTCATGGTTTGGTTCCTCACTATGTTTTCTTATCTTCCGATATTGTAAAGCAAAACGGCCGCCAGGTTCAGACTGAAAACATTATATAATCACTTTTTTCAGACGGCCTTTGATGATTATGACTACCCTGCTCCGCCTTCAAGATTTCGATACTTCCGATTCCGCTTCATTTCTTTATACACTCAGCGCAGCCTATTTGGACTACACCGAACAGGCAGGCGATGAAGACATGTCCGGCCTCAACGACGAACAACATACATTGACAGCCCTTTGCTACCTCGACAGCCAGGTTCAAGAAGGCGGCTTCGTACAGCTTATCGCTTCAGGATACGGAGAATATATCTTCGGCAATCCGGTTGCCGACAGCCTACGCCGCTGGCGCATCAAACCGATACCGAAAATCTTAGACAAAGCCAAAGCCCTGTACGAAAAACACGGCGAAGCCATTGAAAAAATGGCAGACGAACAAAGGGATTTCGACGAAATCCGCAAAGCTTTTCCCGATTTTGAAGAGCTTGACGGCGATTATTATGACGTTGCCGACGAAGACTTGGAAACTGCGGCAGCGTACGTTCAGGCAAATTGGGATAAATTTGCCAAACTGTCAGACTGAAACCATAAAACTTTGCCGGTTCGAATCATCTGTTCAAACCGGCAAAATCATCAATACGTCAAATTAACGTTTATTTTTCTGATAAATCGGCATCACTTCAGGCAACATTTTGCGGATTGCATTGATACGCGCCTGATTGGTCGGGTGGGTCGACAAAATAGACAATGAGCTGCCGCCCTGTACTTTGTTCATTTTTTCCCACACGCTTACCGCTGCCTCAGGGTTGTAGCCTGCTTCAGCCATCAAACGCACACCGCCGGCATCCGCTTCGCTTTCCTGATAACGTGAGAACGGTTTGGTTGCCAACAAATCTGCACCCAAACCGACCAAATCACCATCCACACCGGTTGAGCTGGCCAAAATCGAACCGCCCAAGCCGGTCAACACTTGTCCGCCCAAAGCTTTTTTACTGTGCTCCAACAAAGCATGGGTCATTTCATGGCCGACAACAGCGGCAATTTCAGCATCAGTCAGCTTCAATTTTTCTACTATGCCGGTGTACACGGCCATTTTACCGCCCGGCATTGCCCATGCATTCATTTCATCACTGCGGATAACGTTCATCTGCCAGTTGAAAGGCACGCCGGTTTTGTTGACGCGCTCAGCATGAGGACGCAGACGTGCAAACACGCGTTGAACACGTTGAGCGGTTGGAGATGAAACATCCAAAGCTTTTTGACCACGCGCTTTTTGAATGACTTGTGTGTAAGAACCTGTATTCACAAAAATGATAAAATATCTTTATGACTAGGAAATCCTACCCAACAGACTTAACAGATGCCCAATGGCAAGCGATTGAGCCACATTTTAACCGGCTACGCCACTACAAATGGGATAAACGTAAATGAGTGAATGCCGTTTTGTACATTACCAAAACAGGTTGCCAATGGCGTATGCTGCCCAATGATTTTCCACCTTATCCGACCGTATGGAGTTTCTATCGCAGAGCCAACCAATCAGGCTTATGGGATAGGATTCTTTTGGCATTGGTTCAAAAAAACGTTTAATCCATCAAAAACAAGCGATGCCGACTTATGCCATTATTGATTCGCAAAGTGTCAAAACAGCTTCCGGCGCACATGATAAAGGTTTTGACGGAGGTAAAAAAATCAAAGGCCGTAAGCGACATATAGCTGTTGATACGTTGGGTAACCTATTGTCTGTTGTGGTTCATGCAGCCAATATTCATGACACAAAAGCAGGTATTTTTGCAGCAAAAAAAGCGTTTGAGACCTATCCGGGTTTAAAAGGTTTCTGTGCAGACGCAGGTTATCGGAATACATTTGAGCGCGAAGTATCGGAGCAATTGGGTTTAACTGTTGAGATTTCAAAGAAAATTCAAGATATTTCTTGGCATATTCTGCCCAAACGTTGGATTGTAGAACGAACGTTTGCATGGTTGGGTTGGTCTCGACGTTTGGCAAAAGATTTTGAGCAGACGAATTTATCTGCTGAAAATTTTGTCAAACTAGGGTATATTTCATAAATATTAAAATTTATCAAATAGTTGTTTGTGAATACAGGTTCTAACTTTTAGCCGCATCTTCATTTAAAGTCGCGGTATCGTAGCCAACCATATCTGCTACAGAAGTACAGCCGGTCAACGCCAAAATCACGCCCATGCCGGCCCAATATTTTTTATTCCATTTTTTCAACATGTTTTGTGTTTTTAAGTTAACGTAACGACATTGTATCCAAATTTAATACACTTTACACAAAAGGCCGTCTGAACGGTTTCAGACGGCCTTTAAGCGTAATATTTTAAGAGCGGCGCTGCAACATCCAAGACTCAATCTTACGCGCATCGTTCACGCGTGTTGTAGAAGACGGAGAGTTGAGCAATACGATAGTAATCGGCTGATTCTGTACATTGGCCTTAACCACCATAGAACGTCCTGCCTCGCGGATATAGCCGGTTTTCTGTAATTCAATATTCCAGCTGCCCTCACGCACCAATGCATTGGAGTTTTTGTAGTTTTGACGACCGTTTACCGTCCAAACCGAGCCGTAATTTGAAGTAGAATTTTTGCGGATCAGCGGATATTTGCTGGCTGCCGCAACCATGCGGTTCAAATCACGCGCAGTTGAAACGTTTTGGAAATTCAAACCGGTAGGCTCATAGAAACGGCTGCTGCTCATGCCCAGGCTTTGTGCTTTGGCATTCATTGCCGCAACAAACGCGCTCAGACCGCCCGGATAGGTACGGCCCAACGCATGGGTAGCACGGTTTTCACTGCTCATCAGGCTCAGGTGCAACAATTCGCCGCGAGTCAGTGTTGTACCGATACTCAAACGGCTGCCCGTACCTTTCAAACGGTCGATTTCAGCCTCGGTAATCGTGATAGGCTCGTTCATATCCAGATGCGCATCCAACACCACCATTGCGCTCATCAATTTGGAAATAGAGGCAATCGGCATGACACGATCAGGGTTTTTCTGATACAGCACTTCACCGGTTTTATTATTGAAAATCAAAGCAGATTGCGAAGAAAGCAGAGGACCTGCCAAAGTGGCTTGCGCTTCGACTTGGTCGGCATGACTCAACGCAAAAGCTTCCATCGGGTCATTTTGCACTGGGAAATTTTGCTCCAAAAATTGTCCCAATACATCCATATCATCGGCAACGGCAGGCGCAGAAGCAAAGACCAATGCCACACCTGTCCATACCATTCCTAAAGTTTTATAGAATTTCATATCTGCCAATTCAAAAAAATACATTTAATTCAACATTCTGTTAAATTTTTCGCTAATTGTAAAGCGAGTTGAGAAAACTTTGCGTTTGTTTGCGAGATATTCAAATCCAGCACCCTCATCTGTTTCTTACACGATACGGCGCAATGCCTGCTCTGATTTGAAAAAACACAAGATAGTCATTATACTTAGACTCCTTTGTCAGAGGCATTCCCTCAATCCGGCAATACGCCCGAAATATCTGTTCCCCCTTTACAACACAGCCTCCATACAATCATACGAAGAAATTATTATGTCTGAAGAAAAACGCACCTGTTCATTCTGCGGGAAGTCCGAAAACGACGTTAAAAATCTGATCGAAGGCGAACACGCCTTCATTTGCAACGAATGTGTAGAAACTTGCGGCATGATGCTGCAAGACAACGAGTCCGGCGAGATTGAAAACGAGCTTGCCAAAGCGAAAGAAGAAAACACCGAGAAAAAACTGCCTACCCCGGCCGAAATCGTTGCCAATCTCAACGACCACGTTATCGGTCAGGAACACGCAAAAAAAGCGTTGGCAGTATCGGTTTACAACCACTACAAACGCCTGCGCCACCCGAAAGCAGAGGGCAAAGTTGAATTATCCAAATCCAATATCCTGCTCATCGGTCCTACCGGCTCAGGTAAAACCCTGTTAGCGCAATCCTTGGCACGCAAACTGGATGTACCTTTTGTCATGGCGGATGCCACAACTTTGACCGAAGCCGGTTATGTCGGTGAAGACGTCGAACAAATCATCACCAAACTTTTAGGCAAATGTGATTTTGACGTTGAAAAAGCCCAGCGTGGCATCGTTTATATCGATGAAATCGATAAAATTTCACGCAAAAGCGACAATCCGTCCATCACGCGCGACGTATCCGGCGAAGGCGTGCAACAAGCCTTGCTGAAACTGATTGAAGGCACGGTAGCCAGCGTTCCCCCTCAAGGCGGCCGCAAACATCCGAACCAAGAATTCATCAACGTTGATACCACCAACATCCTCTTTATCTGCGGTGGCGCATTTGCCGGCTTGGAAAAAGTCATCCGACAACGTACTGAAAAAGGCGGTATCGGCTTTGGTGCGGCGGTGCACAGCAAAGATGAAAACGCCGATATTTCAGCCCTGTTTGAAACAGTCGAGCCTGAAGACTTGATTAAATTCGGTTTGATTCCCGAGCTTATCGGCCGTCTGCCCGTGATTGCCACATTGGCAGAATTGGACGAAGATGCTTTGGTCAACATTTTGACCGAACCGAAAAATGCCTTGGTCAAACAATATCAAACCTTGTTTGAAATGGAAGATGTCGGCCTTGAGTTTGAAGAAGACGCCTTGCGCAGCATCGCCAAACTGGCGATGGAACGTAAAACTGGTGCGCGCGGCCTGCGCTCTATCGTCGAACGTTGCCTCTTGGACACCATGTACGCCCTACCGGATTTGAAAGGCGTAGCAAAAGTCGTCATCAATAAAGAGGTCGTGGAAAAAGGCGAACAGCCAAAACTTTTCCGTGAAGACGGCAGCGAATATAAGCAATAAGGATCATTCTCCGAAAAAGACGTGTACCCGTTACACGTCTTTTTTATTTTTAAACATATCTCTGAATAATGGCCTTATACATGAAAAACAAAGGCCGTCTGAAACATATTCAGACGGCCTTTGTTTTCAAGTTGCTCTAAGTCTGCTTTCATCCGGAGTATTGATGAGAGTGACTTCCTTAAATTTTATGAAGCTTATTTTTTTGCTTTCTTAACAGCTTTTTTAGCAGGAGCAGCTTTGGCGGCAGGCTCAGAAGCCGCAGCTTCAGGAGCAGGAACAGCAGTTTCAGGAGCAGCTACAGGCTCAGATGCAGCAGGCTCGGAGGCAGCTGATTCAGCGGTACGTTGATAGCCTTTGTCTTTCATGCAGGCATCAAATACAGCGCGGTCAGCATTTTCACCAGATGCTTGTTGGCATTGAGTCATTGCTTCTTCAACAGTGATGCGTAGTGCTGCCGCTTCTTTAGGTTTGGAAGAAGAACAAGCTGCCAACATCAGGCTACCGGTTGCAAGAGCGATCAATAAAGTTTTCATAATTGTATATTCCTAAATTTTGATTTTATGGTTTACCGTTAAACGGGAGATACAGGCTACAAAACAAGCCCCGCACCTCAATATTGAGTACGTAAGTACAATTTAGTTTCATTTCAGCCTGTAAGTTTTTGATAAATTAATTCTATTGACGTTAAGACAAATGCTTAATTCCCAATAAACTCAAAATCTTGCAGGCCAGTAAATTTTTCTGTTTTTTCACTGTAAAAATATCAAAACATGGCTGTTCCTAACCGCAACCATCATTTGGGGAGTCCCTCTTTTTATGGCATAATGGACTACTTGACGGATTGTTCCGCTCCCCATTTTTTCAAACCGCAGAATCAACATCATACTGCGGTTTGTCCATTTCAGAATCAGATTTTTCAGACGGCCTCATCATTCAAAAGGCCGTCTGAACAGAAAGCCACCATCATGAATCCTTTCTCTTCACTCGGTTTAGGCAGCGAATTAGTCTCTGCCCTGACCGATCAGGGTTATGAAAACCCGACGCCTATTCAAGCCGCAGCGATTCCTAAAGCCTTGGCAGGACACGACCTTTTGGCCGCAGCACAAACCGGCACAGGCAAAACCGCCGCCTTTATGCTGCCCAGCCTCGAACGCCTGAAACGCTACGCCACATCCAGCACCTCCCCTGCCATGCATCCTGTCCGCATGTTGGTATTGACCCCAACCCGCGAACTGGCCGATCAAATCGATCAAAACGTGCAGGCCTACATTAAAAATCTTCCTTTGCGCCACACCGTCCTCTTCGGCGGCGTCAATATGGACAAACAAACTGCCGACTTGCGCGCCGGTTGCGAAATCGTTGTCGCTACGGTTGGCCGACTGCTCGACCACGTTAAACAAAAAAACATCAATTTAAACAAAGTTGAAATCGTTGTACTCGATGAAGCCGACCGTATGCTTGATATGGGTTTTATCGACGATATCCGTAAAATCATGCAGATGCTGCCCAAACAGCGACAAACCCTGCTTTTCTCCGCCACTTTCTCACCACCTATCCGCAAGCTTGCGCAAGATTTTATGCACACGCCTGAAATGGTTGAAGTGGCTGCGCAAAACACCACCAACGCCAATGTCGAGCAACACATCATTGCCGTTGATGCACTCAAAAAACGCAACCTGCTCGAACGTCTGATTGTTGATTTGCATATGAATCAAGTCATTGTATTCTGCAAAACCAAACAAAGTGTCGATCAAGTTACCCGAGACCTCGTCCGTCGCAACATTGCCGCGCAATCCATCCACGGCGACAAATCCCAACAAAGCCGACTGGAAACCCTCAACGCCTTTAAAGAAGGTACATTGCGCGTTCTGGTTGCCACTGACGTTGCAGCGCGCGGCCTGGATATTGCCGAGTTGCCTTTCGTCATCAACTACGAGCTGCCAACCCAACCTGAAGACTACGTCCACCGCATCGGACGTACCGGCCGGGCCGGTGCCGACGGCGTTGCCATTTCCTTAATGGATAAAACCGAGCAGAAAATGTTTGAATCCATTAAAGAGCTGACCGGCAGCGATTTGAATGTGGAACGCATCGAAGGCTTTGAGCCGCATTGGTGGGGCAACGACAATCAAGATGAAGCCGAAGCGCAACCGGTTCAGCACAACGACAGCCGCTCTCGCCGCGATGATAGAAACAAACGCAACGAATACGCGAATAAATCAGACAAAAACTCGAAAAAAGTAGAAGAGAAAAACGATCCGGGTATTGTCTGCGGCAAAATTGCCGGTAGAACACGCCGCAGCCGTCACAAGCGTCAGCCTTGCGCCCTGCTCCAACCTGGCTTTGGCGTAAAGTAAACAACGCTGATTAATCGGTTTTCTGATTATTTATCCTAAGCAAAGGCCGTCTGAAACTTATCTTTCAGACGGCCTTTTATAGTGGATTAAATTTAAATCAGGACAAGGCGACGAAGCCGCAGACAGTACAGATAGTACGGCAAGGCGAGGCAACGCCGTACTGGTTTAAATTTAATCCACTATATTAAACTAAAAATAAAAAGGACGTGATGAACACGCCCTTTATTTTTCCGTTTCAGACGGCCTTTATTATTTAGGGCCGTCTGAAAATCGGTTTACCTTGCTATATTAAACATTCACGGTTTCGGCTACTTCGTTGTAGCTGTCGATTTCGTTGAAGTTCATGTAGCGGTAGATTTGGTCGCCCTGCTCGTTGATGATACCGATATTGGCTTGGTATTCTTCAACAGTCGGGATTTTACCCAGTTTGGAGCAGATTGCCGCCAACTCTGCCGAGCCGAGGTAAACAAAGGTGTTTTTACCCAAGCGGTTCGGGAAGTTACGGGTAGAAGTGGACATTACAGTCGCGCCTTCGTGTACTTGGGCTTGGTTTCCCATACACAGCGAACAACCCGGCATTTCCATACGCGCACCGGCGCGACCGAGTACGCCGTAGTGGCCTTCGTCGGACAACTCTTTCGCGTCCATTTTGGTCGGCGGCGCTACCCACAGACGGACGGGGATGTCGCTCTTACCTTCCAAGAGTTTGGAAGCGGCACGGAAGTGGCCGATGTTGGTCATACAAGAACCGATGAACACTTCGTCGATTTTGGTGCCGGAACGTTCGGACATGAAGCATACATCGTCCGGGTCGTTCGGGCAGGCGATAATCGGCTCTTTGATATCGTCCATGTTGATTTCAATCACGGCGGCGTATTCTGCATCTTTATCTGCTTCAAGCAATTCTGGGTTCGCCAGCCATTTTTCCATGGCTTTGATGCGGCGTTCCAAAGTACGCGGATCTTCATAGCCGTTGGCAATCATGTTTTTCATCAACACGATGTTGGATTTCATGTACTCGATAATCGGCTCTTTGTTGAGCTTCACGGTACAGCCGGCAGCGGAGCGTTCGGCGGATGCGTCGGTCAATTCAAAGGCTTGTTCCACTTTCAAATCAGGCAGGCCTTCGATTTCGAGGATGCGGCCGGAGAAAATGTTTTTCTTACCGGCTTTCGCAACGGTCAGCAGGCCTTGTTTAATCGCGTACAGCGGAATGGCGTTCACCAAGTCACGCAGGGTTACGCCCAGTTGCAGTTTGCCGCTGAAGCGTACCAATACGGACTCAGGCATATCGAGCGGCATTACGCCGGTAGCTGCTGCGAAAGCAACCAAGCCGGAGCCGGCAGGGAAAGAAATACCGATAGGGAAACGGGTATGGCTATCGCCGCCGGTACCGACCGTGTCAGGCAACAGCAGACGGTTGAGCCATGAGTGAATCACGCCGTCGCCCGGACGCAGGGATACGCCGCCACGGGTAGAGATGAAGGCAGGCAATTCTTTATGGGTTCTCACATCGACAGGTTTTGGATAAGCCGCGGTGTGACAGAAAGACTGCATCACCATATCTGCTGAGAAGCCCAAGCAAGCCAAGTCTTTCAATTCATCGCGAGTCATCGGACCGGTAGTATCTTGCGAGCCGACAGTAGTCATGCGTGGTTCGCAGTAAGTACCCGGACGCACGCCTTTGCCTTCCGGCAAACCGCAGGCACGGCCAACCATTTTTTGGGCCAAGGTAAAACCGGCTTTGCTTTCAGCAGGCGCTTGAGGCAGACGGAATTCGGTAGAAGCAGGCAGTTTCAGTGCTTCGCGTGCTTTGGCAGTCAGACCGCGACCGATAATCAGGTTAATACGGCCACCGGCTTGCACTTCGTCCAGCAATACTTGAGATTTCAGGCTGAACTCGGCAACAGTTTCGCCGTTTTTCACGATTTTGCCTTCGTAAGGCAGGATATCGACGACATCGCCCATTTTCAGAGCAGATACATCGACTTCAATCGGCAATGCGCCGGAGTCTTCTTGAGTATTGAAGAAAATAGGAGCAATTTTGCCACCCAGGCATACGCCGCCGAAACGTTTGTTCGGTACGAACGGAATATCTTCGCCTGTATGCCAAATTACAGAGTTGGTAGCAGATTTGCGTGAAGAACCGGTACCGACCACATCGCCAACGTAAGCAACAGGATGGCCTTTGGCTTTGAGTTCTTCCAATAATTTAATCGGACCGACTTCGCCCGGTTTGTCAGGATTGATGCCGTCGCGCGGGTTTTTCAACATCGCCAGCGCGTGCAGAGGAATATCAGGACGGCTCCATGCATCAGGTGCAGGAGAGAGGTCGTCTGTATTGGTTTCACCGTCAACTTTGAAGACGGTAACAGTGATTTTTTCTGGAACTTTGGCGCGAGAAGTGAACCATTCGGCATCTGCCCAAGATTGCAATACTTCTTGCGCGTATTTATTACCTTTTTCGGCTTTTTCTTGAACATCGTGGAAAGAGTCAAACATCAACAGAGTGTGTTTCAGACCATTTGCAGCAATAGGTGCAAGTTTGTCGTTGTCCAAGAGTTCGATGAGTGCATGAATGTTGTAACCGCCAAGCATGGTACCTAACAGCTCGGTAGCATACTCAGGGGAAATCAGCGGACTGGATGCGCTGCCTTCGGCAACGGCAGCCAAAAATGAGGCTTTAACTTTGGCGGCATCGTCCACACCGGGTGGTACGCGGTGAGCCAACAGCTCAACCAAGAACTCACCTTCACCGGCAGGTGGATTTTTCAGCAGCTCAACCAAATCAGCAGTCTGCTGAGCAGTCAGAGGAAGGGCGGGAATACCAAGGGCGGCGCGCTCGGCGGCGGCTTTACGATAGGCTTCTAACATCTCTTTGTTCCTTTTTCTGTTTTTTCTTCTGGGCAATTGCAAATGATTTACAATTAAGAATTGTAAACAATCCTTTTAAGCATCATAGACCAGTTTTCAAAAAATGGGAACAGTTATGTTACTGAATGTAATAAATTTAAACTATTTTGTTTAATGTATTAATAGTCTAACCTACCTAAAGCCACCCTCTTCTATGCGTTTTAGCCAAACAGACGGGAAACTTCGGCTGATTTTTTACGGTACGGCAATATGATTTCAACGCGGAACAGGCCGTCTGATTGGATGTTTCTGATTTTCGCGTCGGTGTCATACATCAAAGTCAGGCGCTCTTTCAGATTGCGCAAGGCCATAGAATTGCCTTTATGCGGCTTGGTATTTTCATTAGGTTCCGTTCCGCACGGATTTTCGATACTGATGAAAATAGATGATTTTTCCAATTTTGTTAATACCGTAATTATCCCTGGACGGTGGATAGATTCGACACCATGGAATACGGCATTTTCCAAAAGCGGTTGCAGCAGCAGATGCGGCGTTTCTGCATCGTCGGGCGCATGGTGCTGCCACATAACCTGTACACGCATATGTCCCATTCGGATTTGCTCGATGGCAATATATTCCTGCGTCCACTCGATTTCCTGCCCTAATGTACTGTTTTGACTACCGTCGCGCAGTTGTGCGCGGAACAAGTTGGCCAGATTCTCCAGCAAAGTTTCCGCGTCATACGGACGCAGACGGATTAAGCTGATGGCGGCATTCAGGCTGTTAAACAAGAAATGAGGACGGATACGCGCCGTCAACGCGCTCAGCCTGGCTTCGGAAATAGAAGGCGCAAGGCTGTTTCGGCGTGCCGCTTCGATGTACATGAAACTGAAACAAAAAAGTCAGCAAGAAGAAGTGTTGAATCAACGGCCAAATATCCGTCTTCAAAATTACTAAATCGACAAACAAGAAAATCAGCAGGTTGGAGACGTAGGAAACCACGACGCTGTACTGCGAGCGAAGCAGGGACGGCGCAAATGCCTGTAAGAAATAGACTTTAAGTAAAATTAAAATTAAAAGGATGACTGGGCAAGCCCATGAAAAATGTTGGAAAATCTGTTCCGGATAAGGCACGCCCGATACCGTCATCAACGGAAAGATAAACAAACTGATTAACAAAACAATGAGTAGGCGCACCAGAGTTGCGGAGTTGCGCAAATCCGGCACTGCGAAATTCTGGTTTATTTGACGTATAATAGATATGATTTCAACCGTTTTCTTTCATAATGTATAGACGGGTCTGCTATATTGAAGACGTAGACCCTGTTTTTTTATTTATATTTTAAGGATGCTGATATGAGCAAGGACAAAACCTGGTCAGGCCGTTTTAACGAACCTGTTTCCGAGCTGGTCAAAAAATATACCGGCTCGATTGATTTTGACAAACGACTGGCAGAATGGGACATCCAAGGCTCGCTGGCACACGCGCAAATGCTGACACAGTCGGGCGTTTTGAGCGAAGACGACCTCTCCGCCATCCGTCAGGGCATGGCCGAGATTATAGCAGAAATCAAAGAAGGAACGATTTCCTGGTCGCTGGATTTGGAAGATGTCCACATGAACATCGAACGCCGCCTGACCGATAAAATCGGTGATGCCGGCAAACGCCTGCACACCGGCCGCAGCCGCAACGACCAAGTCGCTACCGACATCCGCCTGTGGCTGCGTGACCAGATTACCGTTATCCAAAGCCTGATTCAAAACCTTCAGACGGCATTGCTGGATTTGGCGGAACAAAACGCCGAAACCGTTATGCCCGGCTTTACCCACCTGCAAGTCGCCCAGCCCGTCAGCTTCGGACACCATATGCTCGCCTACGTCGAAATGCTCGGCCGCGATAACGAACGGATGGCGGACTGCCGCCGCCGCGTCAACCGTATGCCGCTCGGCGCAGCCGCCCTTGCCGGGACGACCTACCCGATTCGGCGAGAAATCACCGCCGAGCTATTGGGCTTTGAACAAATCTGCCAGAACTCGCTCGATGCCGTATCCGACCGCGATTTTGCCATTGAGTTCACCGCCGCCGCCTCGTTAATTATGATCCACCTGAGCCGCCTGTCTGAAGAATTGATTTTGTGGATGAGTCCGCGTTTCGGCTTTATCGACATCGCCGACCGTTTCTGCACAGGTTCGTCCATCATGCCGCAGAAGAAAAATCCCGACGTGCCCGAACTCGTGCGCGGCAAATCCGGACGCGTTATCGGGCACCTTATCGGCCTGATTACCCTGATGAAATCCCAGCCCTTGGCGTACAACAAAGACAATCAGGAAGACAAAGAACCGCTGTTTGACACTGCCGACACACTCATCGACACACTGCGGATTTACGCCGATATGATGCGCGGCGTAACCGTCAAACCCGACAATATGCGCGCCGCCGTGATGCAGGGTTTTGCCACCGCCACCGACTTGGCGGATTATCTGGTCAAAAAAGGTATGCCCTTCCGCGATGCCCACGAAGTCGTCGCCCAAGCCGTGCGACACGCCGATGAAGCCGGCGTCGATTTGAGCGAATTGCCGCTCGAAGTTCTACAAGGCTTCAGCAAGCTGATTTCAGACGACGTGTACGGCGTACTGACACCCGAAGGCAGCCTCAACGCCCGCAACCACTTGGGCGGTACCGCGCCGGAACAAGTCCGCTTCCAAGTGAAACGCTGGCGGGAAATGTTGGCTTAACCCCCAAATGCCGTCTGAAGAAATGTTCAGACGGCATTTTTAAAAGGCAAGAACACGATGACCGATACGGATACCCAAGCCGACCGCTTCGAACAGATGATGTGGCAGGCGGTGGACAAACTTTTTGAACAGCATGACGGCAAACTCGAAAGCTTGGACGGACGGGAACAGGAACTGGTTTTGATTTGGCGGGCGGAAGCCGACATCGGCAACGGCGGCATACTGCAATTTGTCTGCAACTGGGGTTTTCCCGCCGCCGAAAAGACTTGTTCCGTTCTGAAAAAAATCGGCGCGGTACACAGCGCAATGCTGATCCATCGGGCGGCAGACACATTGGACAAAGAAATCCGCCACCTCCAATCGGAAGGTAAAAACCTGAAAGAAATGTGGGATATAACGCAACATCTCGACAACAAAACCGCCTCACTGCTGAACAGTCTGGATGAACAATATTGGCAAGACCCCGACAAACTGTATCTGCTGGGATGGCAATACTATTCCGGCAACCCTGTTCAGACGGCATTTTAAAGGGAAGGGTTCTCAAGTATTCCGGCAAATCAAGATGCCGCCTTTGCCCTCATTCCGCCTCCCGTACGGCAATATGAAACAGCCCGGTTTTTGCCCGTTCCGACACGTATTACCCGCCGCTTCCGCCTTACGGGCGCGATGCACGGAAAAAAATACAAGTCAGAACAAACAATAACCGGATCGGACAACAATAAATTTAAAAAATAATTATTTGCATTTATAAAAAAGAAGGAATACACTACACACCGTTATGTCTTAACAAGATATACACCCTCATTCATTAGGAAAAAATCGATATGAAAACATCTATCCGATACGCACTGCTTGCCGCAGCACTGACCGCCGCCGCCCCCGCGCTGGCAGACATTACCGTGTACAACGGCCAACACAAAGAAGCGGCACAAGCCGTTGCAGATGCCTTTACCCGGGCTACCGGCATCAAAGTCAAACTCAACAGCGCCAAAGGCGACCAACTTGCCGGTCAAATTAAAGAAGAAGGCAGCAGAAGCCCCGCCGACGTATTCTATTCCGAACAAATCCCGGCACTCGCCACCCTTTCCGCAGCCAACCTCCTAGAACCCCTGCCCGCCTCCACCATCAACGAAACACGCGGCAAAGGCGTGCCGGTTGCCGCCAAAAAAGACTGGGTGGCACTGAGCGGCCGTTCGCGCGTCGTCGTTTACGACACCCGCAAACTGTCTGAAAAAGACTTGGAAAAATCCGTCCTGAATTACGCCACGCCGAAATGGAAAAACCGCATCGGTTACGCCCCCACTTCCGGCGCGTTCTTGGAACAGGTTGTCGCCATCGTCAAATTAAAAGGCGAAGCGGCCGCATTGAAATGGCTCAAAGGCCTGAAAGAATACGGCAAGCCTTACGCTAAAAACTCCGTCGCCCTTCAAGCGGTTGAAAACGGCGAAATCGATGCCGCCCTCATCAACAACTACTACTGGCACGCTTTCGCGCGTGAAAAAGGCGTACAAAACATCCACACCCGCCTGAATTTCGTCCGCCACAGAGATCCCGGCGCACTCATTACCTATTCCGGTGCTGCCGTGTTAAAATCCTCCCAAAACAAGGATGAGGCGAAAAAATTCGTCGCCTTCCTCGCCGGCAAGGAAGGACAGCGCGCCCTGACCGCCGTCCGTGCCGAATATCCTTTGAATCCGCACGTGGTATCCTCCTTCAATTTGGAACCCATCGCCAAGTTGGAAGCACCCCAAGTGTCCGCCACCACTGTTTCCGAAAAAGAACACGCCACCCGGCTGCTTGAACAAGCCGGTATGAAATAAGCCGTTTTCGGATTGTCAAACGGGCGGACATTTATACTGTCCGCCCGTTTTGCCGATGAAAAACACTATGTCTCCTAAAAAAATACCCCTTTGGCTTACCGGCCTCATCCTACTGATCGCCCTGCCGCTTACCCTGCCTTTTTTATATGTCGCTATGCGTTCGTGGCAAGTCGGCATCAACCGCGCCGTCGAACTGCTGTTCCGCCCGCGTATGTGGGATTTGCTCTCCAACACCTTGACGATGATGGCTGGCGTTACCCTGATTTCCATTGTTTTAGGCATCGCCTGCGCCCTTTTGTTCCAACGTTACCGCTTTTTCGGCAAAACCTTTTTTCAGACGGCAATCACCCTTCCCTTGTGCATCCCCGCATTTGTCAGTTGTTTCACTTGGATCAGCCTGACCTTCCGTGTCGAAGGCTTTTGGGGGACGGTGATGATTATGAGCCTGTCCTCGTTCCCGCTCGCCTACCTGCCCGTCGAGGCGGCGCTCAAACGCATCAGCCTGTCTTACGAAGAAGTCAGCCTGTCCTTGGGCAAAAGCCGCCTGCAAACCTTTTTCTCCGCCATACTCCCCCAACTCAAGCCCGCCATCGGCAGCAGCGTGTTACTGATTGCCCTGCATATGCTGGTCGAATTTGGCGCAGTATCCATTTTGAACTACCCCACTTTTACCACCGCCATTTTCCAAGAATACGAAATGTCCTACAACAACAATACCGCCGCCCTGCTGTCTGCCGTTTTAATGGCGGTGTGCGGCATCGTCGTATTCGGTGAAAGCATATTTCGCGGCAAAGCCAAGATTTACCACAGCGGCAAAGGCGTTGCCCGTCCTTATCCCGTCAAAACACTCAAACTGCCCGGTCAGATCGGCGCGATTGTTTTTTTAAGCAGCTTGTTGGCTTTGGGCATTATTATCCCCTTTGGCGTATTGGTACATTGGATGATGGTCGGCACTTCCGGCACATTCGCGCTCGTATCCGTATTTGATGCCTTTGTCCGTTCCTTAAGCGTATCGGCTTTAGGTGCGGTTTTGACTATATTATGTGCCTTACCCCTTGTTTGGGCATCGGTCCGCTATCGCAATTTTTTAACCGTTTGGATAGACAGGCTGCCGTTTTTACTGCACGCCGTCCCCGGTTTGGTTATCGCCCTATCCTTGGTTTATTTCAGCATCAACTACACCCCTGCCGTTTACCAAACCTTTATCGTCGTCATCCTTGCCTATTTCATGCTTTACCTGCCGATGGCGCAAACCACCCTGAGGACTTCCTTGGAACAACTCCCCAAAGGGATGGAACAGGTCGGCGCAACACTGGGACGCGGACACTTCTTTATTTTCAGAACCTTGGTGCTGCCGTCCATCCTGCCCGGCATTACCGCCGCATTCGCACTCGTCTTCCTCAACCTGATGAAAGAGTTGACCGCCACCCTGCTGCTGACCTCCGACGACATCCACACACTCTCCACCGCCGTTTGGGAATACACATCAGACGCACAATATGCCGCCGCCACCCCTTACGCGCTGATGCTGGTATTATTTTCCGGCATCCCCGTATTCCTGCTGAAGAAATACGCCTTCAAATAACAGCTTGAGGAAGCACCGCCATGACCGCCGCCCTGTGCATCGGACACCTGTCCAAAAGTTTTCAAAACACCCCGGTTTTAAACGACATTTCGCTCAGCCTCGACCCGGGCGAAATCCTCTTCATCGTCGGCGCGTCCGGCTGCGGCAAAACCACCCTTTTACGCTGCCTCGCCGGTTTTGAACAACCCGATTCCGGCGAAATTTCGCTTTCCGGCAGAACCATCTTTTCAAAAAATACCAACCTCCCCGTCCGCGAACGCCGTTTGGGTTACGTCGTACAGGAAGGCGTACTGTTTCCCCACCTGACCGTTTACCGCAACACCGCCTACGGGCTGGGCAACGGGAAAGGCAAGACGGCGCAAGAACGGCAGCGCATCGAAGCTATGTTGGACTTGACCGGCATTTCCGAACTTGCCGGACGCTATCCGCACGAACTTTCGGGCGGACAGCAACAGCGCGTCGCCCTCGCCCGCGCCCTTGCACCCGATCCCGAACTGATTTTGTTGGACGAACCCTTCAGCGCGCTGGACGAACAGTTGCGCCGCCAAATCCGTGAAGAAATGATGTCTGTTTTGCGGCAAAACGGCAAGTCCGCCGTTTTCGTCAGCCACGACCGCGAAGAAGCCCTGCAATACGCGGACAAAATAGCCGTCATCCAACAAGGCAAACTACTCCAAGCCGCCTCGCCTGCCGAACTTTACCGCCGCCCCGCCAACCTTGATGCCGCCCTGTTTATCGGCGAAGGCATCGTGTTCCCCGCCGCGCTCAACGCCGACGGCACCGCCGATTGCGGATTAGGCCGCCTGCCCGTCCAAAGCGCCGCACCCGCAGGCACGCGCGGCACACTGCTCATCCGTCCGGAACAGTTCAGCCTTTACCCCCATTCCGCACCCGCCGCCGCCATTCACGCCGTGGTTCTCAAAACCACGCCCAAAGCACGGCACACCGAAATCAGCCTCCGGGCCGGACAAACCGTCCTCACGCTCAACCTCCCCGCCGCCCCTACCCTGTCAGACGGCATTTCCGCCGTCCTCCATTTGGACGGCTCCGCCCTGTTCTTCCCCGGAGACACTCCCTGAAAGACGGCGGCATCTCCAAGCCTGCGGATATTTATAGTGGATTAACAAAAATCAGGACAAAGCGACGAAGCCGCAGACAGTACAGATAGTACGGAACCGATTCACTTGGTGCTTCAGCACCTTAGAGAATCGTTCTCTTTGAGCTAAGGCGAGGCAACGCCGTACTGGTTTAAATTTAATCCACTATATCTTGTTGGAAACAGAATTTGTTTGCTATATTCGACCTGCGCGCCTCAAGCCAAACACGGCACGCGCGGCGTGACCGTCAAACCCGACAATATGCGCGCCGCCGTGATGCAGGGTTTTGCAACGGCTACCGACTTGGCGGATTACTTGGTGAAAAAAGGCATGCCTTTCCGCGACAGCCACGAAGTCGTTGCTCAAGCCGTGCGCCATGCCGATGAAGCTGGCGTTGATTTGAGCGAATTGCCGCTTGAGGTCTTGCAAGGTTTCAGCGGTTTGATCGCCGAAGATGTTTACAGCGTGCTGACACCCGAAGGCAGCTTAAACGCGCGTAACCACTTGGGCGGCACTGCGCCTGAACAAGTCCGTTTCCAAGTCAAACGCTGGCGTGAATTGTTGGCTTAAACCCATCTAAACACACAATAAAAACAGATAAATCTAAACTTACCTTCAAACGAGAAAACACGCCTCCTGACTTTGCCGCCGTCTTCAAACAAAAGGAGCAAGGATGAAAAACATTGTCTTAAAATTGGTCATGATCTGCCTATTCAGCGGATGCTATGCCGTATTCGTCGCCTGGGAAAATGGCGGATTCAGCCAGCTCCATGATTTTCAAGCAATAGAGAGCAACGGCATGAGCATATACCTTCATCAAACTTCCCCCGCAGTCATGCAGGCTGAAAAAAACGAGCTGTCGATTTTGCAAAACAACCAAAACAGCTTGGCCTCTTGCGTCGGCATTGAATCTTTATGCGAACAAGCCAAGCCAGGAATCTGGGTTGAACATGCCAAATTCTTACAGCATAAGGACACGGGCAAATTATTGGTACTTTCGTTGGACTATTTGGAAAACAATGACACCGCAAAAACCCTACACAACCGCTATACTGCATCGCTCCTACCCCAAGCAGACAGAACAGAGGCATGGCATTACGCCTGGCATACATTTCTGAGCTCAATAATGTTTCTAATGGGCATCAATCTGCTGCCAATGATTTTTACCCTATTTGAGGAAAAGGAAACCGCAGCATAAAAACATGCCGTCTGAAAACATTTTCAGACGGCATGTTTCATTATTAAAGCTTAACGCGGATGAACCATATCGGCAGGAACGACCAATTCGTCAAACTCCTCGCCTGTCAACAAGCCCAATTCGATGGCGGTTTCGCGCAGCGATTTGTCGTTTTTGTAGGCGGTTTTGGCGACTTTGGCGGCGTTTTCGTAGCCGATTTTGCGGTTTAACGCAGTAACCAACATCAGGGAATGGTGCAGGAAATAGTCGATTTTTTCCGGTACGGGTTCGATACCGACGGCGCAGTGTTCGTTGAAGCTGTTGCACGCATCGCCCAACAGACGAATGGATTGCAAAAGGTTGTAGGCGATAACAGGCATATAGACGTTCAGCTCGAAGTTGCCCGATGCGCCTGCCATGCCGATGGTAACGTCGTTGCCGAACACTTGGCAGCACACCATGGTCATCGCTTCGCATTGGGTCGGGTTGACTTTGCCCGGCATGATGGACGAACCCGGCTCGTTTTCGGGAATTTTGATTTCGCCCAAACCGCAACGCGGGCCACTTGCCAGCCAGCGGATATCGTTGGCGATTTTGTTCAGGCTTGCCGCCAGAGTTTTTAATGCACCCGAAGCAGCAACGGCAGCATCGCGTCCGCCCAAAGCTTCAAATTTGTTCGGTGCGCTGACAAACGGTAGGCCGGACAATTCGGCAAGTTTGGCGGCGGCTTTTTCGGCGTATTCGGGATGGCTGTTCAAACCCGTACCGACCGCCGTGCCGCCCAAAGCGAGTTCGTATAAACCTTTGAGCGCGTCGTTCAGACGGCCTAAGCCGTGGTCAAGTTGGGAAACGTAGCCGGAAAACTCTTGACCCAAAGTCAACGGCGTCGCGTCTTGCAAGTGGGTGCGGCCGATTTTGACGATAGGGGCGAATTCTTGGGCTTTTTTGTCCAAGGTGTCGCGCAAGGCTTTTACCGCCGGAATAAGGTGGCGGTTGATTTCAATCGCGGCGGCGACGTGGATGGCGGTTGGGAACGCGTCATTGGTTGATTGCGCGTGGTTTACATGGTCGTTGGGATGGACGGGCTGATACGCCGCCAAACCCGTACCGGCGATTTCGTTGGCGCGGTTTGCCAGCACTTCGTTCATGTTCATATTGGACTGCGTGCCGGAGCCGGTCTGCCACACTACCAATGGAAACTGCCCGTCAAGCTTGCCGCTCAACACATCGTCCGCCGCCTGCGTAATCAAATCCGCCTGCTCGGGCTTAATCCTGCCGAGGGAAACATTGGTCGCGGCGGCGGCTTTTTTCACTAATGCCAAAGCATAAATCAGCGGCTGCGGCAGGGTTTCGCCGCCGATTTTGAAATTGTTGCGGCTGCGCTGGGTCTGCGCGCCCCAATAGGCTTCGGACGGGACTTCGACATTGCCCATCGTGTCGTGTTCGGTACGGGTACTCATGCGTTTCTCCTATATTTAAATAGAAATAATAATGATTCGTAAAATTATTATAACCGGCAATAGGCCGTCTGAAAAGAGAGAGTTTTTCAGACGGCCTATCTGCTCTATAAACGGGAAACACAAACGCAGATGAAATTCAAACACAAACCTCGCTAACACTCCCCTCTTCTAAAAGTTTTTAGCCCGTATCGGCTTGTGTTCAAGACTAAAGCTTTCCTTACCGACAATAAAGTTTTGTCGGCTTCAGACACTTTATCGTTTCTTTACTTTGCTTCTCTCTAAGAGCATAATAAATAAAAATGATTATCAGGATATAAATAATGAAACAAAACCATTTGATTTGCTTGTTAATGAGCAGTTTTGCCGCCGCAAACGGCTTTGCCGAAACCTTGACAGACCCTGACGAAATCCAGCCTGTCAAAACCTTCTCCCCTCCCAAACCGATTGCACCGACCGCCGCACAAGGCTATTTCCCCGAAAACCAATTCGACCGCACCGACCGCAGCGATTATTACTTTGTTACCGAAAACATAGACCAAGCCTTCCGTCCGCTGAAGGCAAACAGCGGTTTTTACGGCAAAAGCTTTTACAACTCCGTTACCGCGCAAGCGCGTGGGGCGAAGGTATACGGCGTAGCCAACCTCAATCACACCAAGGCAAACGGCTACAAAGACGGCAACAGCAACCAGACCGATTGGAAATACAGCCGCTTCAATCAGGCTTTGGTACTCGGTTTCGTGCCGTCTGAAAATCAAGAATACCGCCTCACTTATCTGCACGACGACATCAACAACGACCGCCAACCGCAGTTCGTCAACGACGCATTGGACACCGAACGCCACATCTCCAAACTCAACGCACGTTGGGGCAATGCCGATTTAAGCAATACGGTCAGCGCGGAAGCAGGTATCATCAAACTCAAACGCCGCGCCGACAATTACTCCCTGCGCCAAAACAACACACCGCAGCAAGTGTTCGTAGAGCTCGACCGCAAAGTGTACGACTTCTCGCTCAAACACGACGCGGATTTCGGCAAATTCCACAACACGGCCGCCGTCAGCTACCGCAACGACAGCCAAAACGGCGAGCGCAACGCCCACATCGCCATGCGCGATTTCCTCAACGGCTACCGTTTCGCCGATGTACACCTCAACCGCTGGCGCATTGCCGATACCTTGTCTTACAAGTTTGACGACCGACACAAACTGGGCTTGGGCTTAAGCTACGAAATCAACGAAGCTGACGTTCGCAAAAATACGGCGCAGCCTGAAAACCCAATAAAACCCGGTTTCTCCTTCGCCTCATCGCAACAAATCTGGAAAACCCATTACGGCTACGACTTCGACGGCAAAGTGCGCCGTCGTGCCTTCTCAGGCGAACTCAAATACGATTTCACGCCGTCTGAAACGCAAAAATACAGCATTTCCCTCGCACATTTGGAACGCATCGGCGACAACACCGAACGCTTCAACTCGCTTGCCGCCATCATGCAAAACCGTACGAACGGCGCGCTGATGAACCAAAACTCGGCCGCCGCCATCGCAGGCAATCCCCTGCTGAAAACCGAAAAACACAACCGCATCAAGCTCACCGCCGACAGCCGCAACGACTACTACAACGGCTATATGAACTCGCTCGCAGGCGCGGGATGGAACGCGGGCGGCACGCTTGTGGCGGACAAAGTCAAAGACCTGATTATTTTTGACCGCGCACACGGACAAAGCGGTATTTCATCCAACGGCGGCGGCATCATCACACGCAACGTGGACGCACGCCTCATTACCGCGCAGGCCTACGCGCGTTACAACTTCAATCCGCATTGGGCCGCAGGCATCAAAGCCGCCTACAACTACGGACACAACGAAACCGACGGCAGGCCGCTCTATCAAATCCGTCCGTTTGAAGCCGCCGTCCAAGCCGACTACAAAAACTACTTTGCCCACGGCAGTTACAACATCGGCGCGGCAACACGCTTTGTCGCCAAACAAACGCGCGGCGATTTTGATATGGCAAGCGGTTTGGGCATAGACAAACGCGAAGCCGCCAAAGGCTTTACCGTTGCCGACGTTTATGCCGGCGTAAACATCAAAGACAAATACGGCTTGCGCTTGGGCGTGAACAACGTATTCAACAAAAAATACGCCGAACACATCAGCGGCGACCACGTCCTCGCCCTATCCCCCAGCGTAGTGTATGCGCCGGGCAGGACGTATTGGCTGAGTTTGCATGCGGCATTTTAAAATCATGCCGTCTGAAAGAATGCCTGCATTGGCTTATTAAGAATTAGGAGATAAAAAATGGATATGAAAAGACGCGATTTCTTAAAAATGACCGCCGCGCTGGCAGCCGCAGGCGTTTCGCCTTCATTGTTGGCAGCCGGTAAAGAGCAATTTACCGTGTACGGCGCGCCGGCGATGCCCAGCGTAACCATTGCCGTAGCGGCATTGCAAGGCAAGCTGGCGAAACAGGCGGACGTGTCGCTGAAAATCTGGCGTTCGCCCGACCAACTGCGCGCGGGCGTGGCAAGCGGACAATTTAAAGTGATGATGAGTCCGAGCAATGTCGGCGTAAACCTGCGCAACCAAGGACAGAAAGTCGGCATGGTGAATATTTTAACTAACGGCATCACGCAGCTGATGTGCAAAGGCAGCGCGATTACCTCGCCGCAGGATTTGGTCGGCAAAAAAATCCTCGTACCGTTTAAAAACGATATGCCCGACATCGTGTTGCAAGCCTTGTTGAAAAAACTAAAAATCGACGCACACAAAGCCAGCATTACCTACGCTGCCACACCGCCCGAAGCAGTCGGACTGTTTCTAAGTAAAGATTACCACGCCGTCATCCTGCCCGAACCGATGGCAACCGCCAGCCTGCTCAAAGGTAAAACCATGGGCATAAACGTCGTACGCGGCTTTGATTTGGTAAAAGCATGGGGGCAGGCGTTTGACACCAAACCGCTGATTCCGATGGCAGGCATCATCGCCAACGAAGAATATTTCCACGCGCACAAAGCGCAGTTCGACCTCTTCCATCAGGATTTGAAAAACGCACTCAACTGGATACTGACCAACCGCCAAAGCGCCGCAAAAATCGGCAAAAACTACCTCCCCGCCCCCGAACCCGCCCTAGTCATGGGCTTGGACGGTGCGCGGCTGACGGTAACCAAAGGCAGCGAAGTGAAGGACGAGATTTTGAAGTTTTACGAAATCCTGATGCAGTTCAACCCGAAACTTCTGGGCGGCAAACTGCCGAATAACGGGTTCTTCTTGGCTTAAAAGAGGATAGAGGCCGTCTGAAAGTGTAGAATAGTTGTAAATATTCAATCTTCTATTTTCAGACGGCTCATCAAGGCATTAGTTAACTGAATAGCTTGGGGAAAATTTTAATACACAAAATGAAGTTTAGAAAATATGTAACGATTACCTTGATAAATATATTCTAAAAACATACATAATGTTATAATTTAATTTTATAAAACCCAAGGAAAATAATGAGTAACTTTAAAAACAAAATTGAAGCACATCATAGAAATATATTTGATGTATTAAATGAGCAAAAATATACAGTAGATTTTTTTCAGCGTGAATACAGTTGGGGAAAAAAACATATTGAAGCATTAGTTACTGATTTAACGTCTACTTTTCTTACAGAATATACATCTGGAGATAAACGAGAGGAAGGAGAAAAATATAATAACTATTATCTTGGTCCATTTGTAGTAAGTTTGAAAGATGGAAAACGCAGTATTATTGATGGGCAGCAACGTCTAACTTCACTTACTTTATTTTTAATTTATCTCAATAATTTACAAAAAGAATTGAATCAATCAGAAAAGATCGAATCAATGATTTTTTCAGAACTTCGTGGAAATAAGTCTTTTAATATTACAGTAGAAGAAAGAGTTACCTGCCTTGAAGCATTATTTAATCATGGTGAATATAATCCACATGAAGATGATGATGAATCAACAATAAACATGGCAAAGCGTTATCAGGATATAGTGGAGGCATTTCCCGAAGAGTTAAAAAATGAAGCTTTTCCATTCTTTATAGATTGGCTGAAGTATAACGTTATTATGGTAGAAATTATTGCATATTCAGATGAAAATGCTTATACCATTTTTGAAACCATGAATGATCGAGGATTAAATCTTACACCATCTGAGATGTTGAAAGGATTTATTTTATCTAGATTTAAAAATTCTGATAAACGAAAGCTATCTAATGAGCAATGGAAGAAAGCGATGATAGACCTTAAATCCTTTGAAAGGGATGAAGAACAGAGATTTTTCCAATCTTGGTTGAGAGCTAAGTATGCTGATAGTATTCGTTCAGGTGGAGTAGGTTCACAAAATGAGGATTTTGAAAAAATAGGGACTCGTTTTCATAGCTGGGTTAGAGATAATCTAAAGAAAATTGGGTTAGATGAGAATGATGACCAAACTTTTGAAAATTTTATTCAAAAAGATTTCAAATTCTATTTGAAATATTATATTAAGATTCTTAATGCAGAAAAAACGCTAACCACAGGACTTGAGTATGTTTATTATATAAATCAATGGGGCATTGCTCCAACATTAAGTTTTCCATTAATGCTTTCTCCATTAAATCTTTGCGATAGTGAAGAAATAGTTTGTAGGAAAATAAATATAGTTGCACGTTATATTGAAACATTTGTTGTAAAACGCTCCATTAACTTTAAGAAATTTTCAGCAAATTCAATTCGTTATACCATGTATCTTTTAGTTAAAGATATTAGAGGAAAAGATATTGATGAACTGAAAGCCATATTCTCTAAGAGACTTTCTGAAATGCAAGAATCATTTAATGGGATGGCTGACTTCAGACTTCATGGACAAAATTATAGATTCGTAAAATTTTTACTTTCTCGTATTACTGCTTGGGTTGAACAAAAAGCGGGAATAAATACTAATTTTGTAAGTTATTTCCAGCCAGAGTCAGGAAAATCTTTTGAAGTAGAGCATATTTGGGCTGATAAATTTTTAGATCATACTGATGAATTTAATCAGGAACATGAGTTCAAACAATACCGAAATAGAATTGGTGATTTGGTATTATTACCACGAGGTATAAATCAATCTTATGGGGATTTACCATATGAAAAAAAACATACTCACTATATAAAAGAAAATTTATTGGTAAAATCACTTTGTCCATTGGCATATGAAAAAAATCCTAATTTCATCAATCCAACGAATGAATTAAATTTACCATTTCGAGCTCATACCGAATTTAAAAAGAAAGATATTGATGAAAGACAAAAACTTTATCAAGCTATTTGTGAGCAAATTTGGGATCATGAATTAAAAAACTAGAACTCTCAAATTATAAAAATTGCTAAATTCAAAAAGTAAGTATAGGTTGGGTTACAGCATTCCGTCTAACCCAATCAACCATTTTTTCAGACGACCTATCGTCCCCAAACCATCCCCATCAAACCAACACCCAAACCATGATTAAAACCGACAAAATCCGCAAACCGCAGCCTGCGGTGTTTTACATCATCGACTACCTTTGGAGCGGCTTTGCCGGTCTGAGCGTGGCGATGGTGGTGGTGGCGTTGTGGGCGTGGGGCAGTGCCGTATTTGGTGAGTTTATGCTGCCTGCGCCGGTGGAGGTGTTTCAAAAGTCTTTAGATTTATTGAAACATTTTCAGGAAAACGAAATTGGGATTTCGCTATGGCGGTCGGTGGTGGGGATTTCGGTTGCGCTGGTAGCGGGATTGGCGGTGGGGCTGGTGGCAGGCAGTTTTAAGACAGCGATGGCATTGCTTAAGCCTGTGATTACGGTTTTGTTGGCGATGCCGCCGATTATTTGGGTGGTGATGGCTCTGTTTTGGTTCGGTTTCGGCAATCCGAGCGTGTTGTTTACCATCATTGTGTTGGTTGCGCCGCTGACGTTTGCGAGTGCGGCGGTCGGGATGGCAAGCGTGAACAAGCAGCATGAGGAGTTGTTTGACGCTTATAAATTAGGCCGTCTGAAAAAAATCCGTTATCTGTATATCCCGCATCTGACGGGCTATGTGATTTCCAGCGTCGGCGTGGCGGTGGCGATGGGGGTGAAGGTGGTGATTATGGCGGAACTCTTGGGCGCGAGCGAAGGCGTGGGCGCGCGGATTGCGGACGCGAGGGCGATGCTGGAGACTTCGACGGTGATGGCTTATGTGGTGTTGGTTATCGTGTTTGTGTCGCTGTTTGAATACCTGATTACCAAGCCTTTGGAAATTTTGTTTATGCCGTGGAGGAGATGATGCTCCGTCTTGAAAACGTGCGTTTTGAAATTCTCCGCGACCCCATTGTGCGCGATTTCAGTTTGAACCTGCAACATGGCGAAGTGAAAGCCTTGTTCGGACCGAGCGGCTGCGGCAAGACGACGGTTTTGCGGCTGATTGCAGGCTTGGAAACGCCGAAATCGGGCACGATACGCAATACTTTCCGCAAAACGGGTTTTCTGTTTCAGGAAAACCGCCTGCCGGAAAACCTGACCGCGATGCAGAATATCGCCATTTTTATGGACAAACCCGATGAAGGCGAAATCGTCGCGCTGGCGGCGAAAGTCGGGCTGACTGCGGGCGATTTGAACAAATATCCGACCGAATTGTCCGGCGGCATGGCGAAACGGGTGGCATTTTTGCGCCTGCTGCTGTGCGGCTGCGACCTTGCCTTGCTGGACGAGCCGTTTGTCGGTTTGGACCGCGATTTGCGCGATATTTTGGTCGCCATGCTGGTGGAGAAAATCGAGCGACAGGCTATGGCTTGTATGCTGGTAACGCACGACCGCTTCGAAGCCGCGCGCCTGAGCCATGAAATCATGCTGCTTTCCGCTAAGGGCATGAACGTGCAAAACGTGATTACCCTGCCTACGCCGCTGTCCGTACGCGATTCGGCTTTTGAAGAAGCCGTGGTGGCAAGAGAGTTTCAGGGGATTCATTATTATGAGTGATAGGAATTTAAATTTCTGACAAACCTTGCGGTTCGTTGCCCTCTCCCTAACCCTCTCCCACGGGGAAAGGGGATCAGGTTTCTCAAAATCAGAGAGCCGTAGAATTGGGAATCAGATGTCAGGTAAACCTGAAAATGTTCAGGCTCGACAGCCCAATTCCCTCTCCTCGTGGGAGATGGCTAGGGAGAGGGTAAGCAAGCCGCAGGCTTGCCTCTTTAGCGAAAGATACGAATCTGTTATCCGAACGCGATTCGGTTTTTGAAAAAGCCGTGGTGCCAAGGGGGCAGGGGATTCATTATGAGGTGCTTTATGTTTTCGACTGTGATTACTGCTGCTGTTTTATATATTGCTACAGCAGTAGATTTGTTGGTAATACTATTAATATTTTTTGCTAGAGCAAATACTAGAAAAGAATATCGAGATATTTATATCGGACAATATTTAGGTTCTGTAATTTTAATATTAGTTAGTTTATTTCTAGCTTTTGTTTTGCATTATGTTCCGGAAAAATGGGTGTTGGGTTTATTAGGTTTAATACCGATTTACTTAGGTATTAAAGTTGCTATTTACGACGATTGTGAGGGCGAAAAAAGAGCTAAAAAAGAATTGGATGAAAAAGGGTTGTCAAAATTAGTCGGTATTGTTGCTTTGGTTACAGTTGCTAGTTGTGGTGCAGATAATATTGGACTTTTTGTTCCTTACTTTGTGACTTTAGATCTTGTCGACTTATTAGTTACTCTTCTTGTATTTTTAATATTGATTTTTGTTTTAGTATATACAGCACAAAGATTGGCTAATATTGCAGGTGTTGGTGAAATTGTAGAGAAGTTTAGTCGTTGGATAATGGCTGTTATTTATATTGGTTTAGGGTTATTTATTATTATTGAAAATAATACAATTCAAACAATAATATCAATAATATGAATGATACGGGCATTTGAGTATCTGACAAACCTTCGGCTTGCTTCTTCAATACAAGATACAACCCTGTCCTCCCAATAAATCTATATCCGAAAGCATCTTCATGCAGAATCAAGCCAAACCATGAATAAGTTTTTCACCCACCCCATGCGGCCGTTTTTCGTCGGTGCGGCGGTGCTTGCCATACTCGGCGCGTTGGTGTTTTTCATCAGCCCCGGTGCCGTCATTTTGCACCGCCAAATCTTCTTAGAACTCATGCTGCCTGCGGCATACGGCGGCTTCCTGACTGCAGCCATGCTCGAATGGACGGGTTATAAAGGTCGTCTGAAACCTGTCGCTACTTTGATGGCGGCATTACTGCTCGCCGCATCTGCCATACTGCCCTTTTCGCCGCAAACTGCCTCGTTTTTCGTTGCCGCCTATTGGCTGGTATTGCTGCTGTTCTGCACTTGGCTGATTTGGCTCGACCGGAACACTGACAACTTCGCTCTTTTAATGTTGCTTGCCGCGTTTACTGCTTTTCAGACGGCCTATGCCGTCAGCGGCGATTTGAACTTACTGCGTGCGCAAGTACATCTGAACATGGCAGCGGTCATGTTTGTATCCGTCCGCGTCAGCGTCCTTTTGGGCGCGGAAGCCCTCAAAAAATGCCGTCTGAAAGACCCTGTATTCATCCCCAACGTTGTCTATAAAAACATCGCCATCACCTTCCTGTTGCTGCACGCCGCCGCCGAACTTTGGCTGCCCGCGCAAACCGCCGGTTTTACCGCGCTCGCCGTCGGCTTCATCCTGCTTGCCAAGCTGCGCGAACTGCACCATCACGAACTCCTGCGCAAACACTACGTCCGCACCTATTACCTGCTCCAACTCTTTGCCGCGGCAGGCTATCTGTGGACAGGCGCGGCGAAATTGCAAAACCTGCCCGCCTCCGCGCCCCTGCACCTGATTACCCTCGGCGGCATGATGGGCGGCGTGATGATGGTGTGGCTGACCGCCGGACTGTGGCACAGCGGCTTTACCAAACTTGACTACCCCAAACTCTGCCGCATCGCCATCCCCATTCTTTTCGCCGCCGCCGTTTCGCGCGCTTTCTTGATGAACGTGAATCCGATATTCTTCATCACCGTCCCCGCGATTCTGACCGCCGCCGTGTTCGTACTTTATCTTTTCACGTTTGTACCGATTTTTCGGGCAAATGCGTTTACAGACGATCCGGAATAAAACAAAAGGCCGTCTGAAAATTTCAGACGGCCTTTTGTTTTAAATAAATGCTTTATTTGTTGGCGTTCAAATAAAGATTAATCAGGCGTGTAGTGGATCTGTCGTGTTTTTGCACTTCGGTCTCGCCGGTCAATTCGGCAAGAATGGTTTTGGCCAACTGTTTGCCGAGCTCTACGCCCCATTGGTCAAAGCTGTTGATACCCCAAATAATGCCTTGAACAAAGGTTTTGTGTTCGTACATGGCAATCAGGCTGCCCATATTGCGCGGATTGATTTTATCCATGAGGATGAGGTTGGTCGGACGGTTGCCGGAAAAGGTTTTGTGCGGAATCAGCTCTTCGATACGCGCTTCGTCCATGCCTTGAGCTTGAAGCTCGGCGCGCACTTCGTCCGGCGTTTTACCGCGCATAAAGGCTTCGGCTTGGGCAAAGACGTTCGCCAACAGGATTTCATGGTGGCCGCGTAGGTTGCTGCGTTTTTCAAGGGAGGCAATCAGGTCAATCGGCGTGATGTGCGTACCTTGGTGCAGCAGTTGGAAGAAGGCATGCTGGCCGTTGATACCGGTTTCGCCCCAAATAATCGGCGAAGTTTCGTAACCGACAGCTTTGCCGTCAAGGGTCACTTGTTTGCCATTGCTCTCCATATCGAGCTGCTGGATGAATTTGGGCAGGCGGTGCAGATGTTGGTCGTAAGGCGCGATGACGTGGCTTCCGCCGCCGTAGTAGTTGATGTACCAGATGCCGATAAGGGCGAGGATGGCGGGCAGGTTGCGCTCGAGCGGGGTGTTGATGAAATGTTGATCCATCAGGTGCGCGCCGTTGAGCATTTCGATGAAGTTTTCTTCGCCGAGATACAGCATAATCGGCAATCCGATGGCGGACCACAGGCTGTAACGGCCGCCGACCCAGTCCCAAAATTCAAACATATTGGCGGTGTCGATACCGAATTCGGCAACGGCTTTTTGGTTGGTCGATACGGCAACGAAGTGTTTGGCGACAGCGCTTTCATCGCCTGCATGATCCAAGAACCATTTACGCGCGGTCAGGGCGTTGGTCAGGGTTTCTTGGGTGGTAAAGGTTTTGGAAGCAATGATGAACAGCGTGGTTTCAGGGTGGACTTTAGACAATACGTCGCTCAGTTGGGAGCCGTCCACGTTGGAGACAAAGTGCATCTTCAGGCGCGGATGTCCGAAAGGCTTGAGCGCGGTACACATCATCAGCGGGCCCAAATCCGATCCGCCGATGCCGATGTTGACAATATCGGTGATGACTTGGTTGGTATAGCCCAACCAACTGCCGCTGCGGACTTCGTGTGCAAATTCGCCCATACGTTGCAGGACATGGTTGACCTTAGGCATCACATCCTCGCCATCCACGACGATGGGGGCATTGGTGCGGTTACGCAGGGCAACGTGGAGTACGGCGCGGTTTTCTGTCGTATTGATTTTTTCGCCGTGGAACATTTGCTGCATCCGTTCCGGCACGCCTGCTTCACGCGCCAACTCGAACAAAAGCGACATGGTTTCGTCGTTGATACGGTTTTTAGAATAATCCAAAGTCAGGCCGCCAACCTGCAGCCAGTAGCGCTCGGCACGTTCGGGATCTTGCTCGAACATTTCACGCATGTGTTGTTCTTTGGTTTCGTCAAAATGTATCCATAATTTTGACCAAGCTGGTAAATCGTAAAGCTGTTTCATCGGATGCTCTCCTGGATAGTGGACAGTTTTGTTGAGAAAACGGCCGTGAGGTCGTCTGAAACGGGAACGGGGTGGTTTCCGTTTTTTGAGGTTTCAGACGGCCTTGATGTGGGTTGGGCCGTCTGAAGATATCAGTGAAGAATCAATCTTTATCATATTCGATGTGTTTGTTATGTATGCTTTTTTTACTTTTTTGCAGTTGAATGCTGGCAGTGTCGCCCAAGCGTAAAGCCAAGCCGATGGCAAGAATGTCAATAACAGCCAACTGCAGAAGACGGGATACCATAGGCGTATAAAGCTCGGCATTTTCCTGAGTGGCAATGCTCAATACGCAGTCGGCCATTTGGGCCAACGGCGAATCATTGCGGGTCAGCGCGATAACGGCTGCGCCGTTTTCTTTGGCAATACTGGCCGCATCCAACAATTCGATAGATGAGCCGGTATTGGAAATCGCCACCAACACATCCTGCTCGGTCAATACGGAAGCCGCCATCAACTGGGTATGCGTATCAACATAGGCAACGGTGGACATACCGAAGCGGAAGAATTTGTGTTGCGCGTCTTGAGCAACGATGCCGGAGTTGCCGACACCATAAAACTCAACGCGTCGTGCGTGCTTCAGAATGGCAATTGCGTTTTCCAGCTCGGACTCTTTCAAGAAACGGCGCTCGCCCAAGAGGGAGGCTGCGGCATTACCCAAGACTTTTTCAACCACGCTGCCCATATTGTCATCGGCGTTCAATTCTGCATGAACGTAAGGCATGCCTTCATGACCGATGCTGGCAGACAAAGCGAGTTTGAACTCAGGCAAGCCTTTGTAACCCAAGCTGCGGCAGAAACGGATTACAGTCGGCTGACTGACGGAAGCACGCTCGGCGATTTCCGCCACAGCGGCATGAACGAACCATTTCGGCTCGGCCAGTGCAGATTCGGCAACTTTGCGTTCTGCGCCGGAGAGATTGGACAATGATTCGCTGATTTTGCTTAACATATACTCTACCCTTTGATTCTTTGACGTTCAGGACAAGGTATATTTTCGTACCCTGCCCTGCACCGCCGTTTGTGTGTTTAAACGTTATTTAAATGATTGTCTAATGCCACCGCCGCGCCGACGATGCCCGGAAATTCGCTCAATACGACATACACAGGAATGGCGGCAAGATAAGCTTCAAAGCGGCCTTTATTTTCAAAGCGGCTGCGGAATGGAGACGTTTTAAAGTAATCCAATACACGCGGGATAATCCCGCCGCACAAATACACGCCGCCGCGCGCGCCCAAAGTCAAAGCCAAATTGGAAGCGACCGTACCCAGCATGGCGCAGAAAATATCCAAAGTCTGACGGCAAATAGGCGATGTTCCGCTCAATGCCTTATCGGTAATTTCAGAAGGCTTCAGACGGCATTGTTTGATGTTGTCGCGTTTGGCCAATGTTTCGTAAATCAGGCTCAAACCTGCGCCGCTCAAAAAACGCTCGGCAGAAACATGGCCGTATTTGTTTTTAGCGTATTGCCAAATCAACACTTCCATATCGTCAAACGGTGGGAAGCTGGTATGGCCGCCTTCGCCTGCCAACGCCACCCAGCCGGCAGCGCTGTGCACCAAACCGCTGACACCCAAACCGGTACCCGGACCGATAACGGCTTTAGGCGCAAATTCGATTGGTTTTTGACCGCCGATTTGTATCAAGTCTTTCTTATCGGTTTGTGTTACCGCCAAAGCTTGGGCGGTAAAGTCGTTCAACAAAATCAACGTTTCAAAACCCAAAGCCTGACGGGTGGTTTCGATGGAGAATGCCCAGTGGTGGTTGGTCATCTGCACCCAGTCGCCCAAAATCGGATTGGCAATCGCAAAGGCTGCATGCAAAACTTTCGGGCTGCCTGCGCGTTCCAAATAAGTTTTGGCGGCATCGACAATGGTGTCATAATCCTTGCAAGGCAAGACTTCAGCCTTTTCAATGACCCGTGGTGCAGTTTCAAGTGCAAAACGGGCATTCGTACCGCCGATATCGGCGACCAAACGAGGGTAAGCTTCAGCGTGCATAGTAGACATGGCAGTTAATTCCTTGGTGATTGAGAATCAGACTGGTCGGATATTCGGTGTCAACCCTTGCAGCAGCCTTGTCGAATACCGCTTTTTTCTCTGCGCCTTGAATGGCCAAAAATACATTCGGCGTTTTGGCAATCGCACCCAAAGTCATGCTCACACGCTCATGCGGCGCGGTAACCGGCGTAGTATGAATCAATGTCAGGTCATTGGCTTCATTGATTGCTGCCTGTAATTGAGGCGCTTGAGGGAACAACGACGCCGTATGCCCGTCTCCGCCCATCCCCAACACCAGCACGTCAGGTTGCTTGTAATGTTTCAATGCGTAAGCAACGACAACTTCAGGTTGTAATTCAGTTTCAGACTTTCCGTCTTCAACAACAGGAATCCATGTGGCAACGGCCGCGTTATTTTTGAGCAGATATTCGCGTACCAAGCCTGTATTGCTGTCGGCATGCGTGGTCGGAACGATACGCTCGTCCACCAAAGTAATGCCAACGTTTTGCCAATTTAAATCTTTTTGCGACAAAGCCTCGAAAAACGCAATCGGCGAACGCCCGCCGGAAACGGCCAAAACCGCATGGCCTTTCTCATTCAACGCGGCTTGCAATGCGGTGGCAACAGCATCAGCGAGAGCTTGCGCGGCAGTTGCAGCGTTTTCTTGTTCGTGCCAAACAAACATGTTTCGTCCTTTCATGGTTTCAGACGGCCTTTTGTTGGAAAACAAGGCCGTCTGAAAAAAATATTATTGCTCTTCGTGCCACTTGTTGCCGTCTCGAGCCAAGAGTTCGCGCGCGGCTTCCGGTCCCCACGAATGCGCGTCGTAGCCGTGCGGCGGGGTGGTGTTGTTTGCCCAGTTTTCCAAAATCGGCATCACATATTCCAAAGCGGCTTCGAGTTCGTCGCGGCGGTTGAACAAAGCGAGTTTGCCGTTGATGACATCCAGCAGCAGGCGTTCGTAAGCTTCGGCACGGCGGCCTTCGAGAGCTTTTTCCAAGTCGGTTGCCAGCGGCACGATTTCCACTTTATTGCCTGCGCCCGGCGTTTTCATTTGGGTATAGAGGCGGACGGATTCGGTCGGCTGAAGCTCGATAACCAAACGATTCGGCGCAGGTTGGCTGTTGTCAAAAATATGGTTTTGCAGCGGACGGAAGTTCAACACGATTTCCGCCACTTTGCCTGCCATGCGCTTACCGGTACGCAGGTAGAAAGGCACGCCTTTCCAGCGGTCGTTTTCGATTTCGGCTTTGATGGCGACATAGGTTTCAGTGAAACTGTCTTTCGGTACATCGACTTCTTCCAAATAGCCGTTCATGCCGTTTGCTGCAACATACTGACCACGAATAACATTTTCGTTGACGGATTCGATGGTCAGCGGTTTCAGCGATTTGATGACTTTCACTTTTTCATCACGCACGGCATCGGCATCCAAGCTCGCCGGTGCTTCCATCGCAGTCATACAAAGCATTTGCATCAAGTGGTTTTGCACCATATCGCGCAACGCGCCGGTAATGTCGTAAAACTCGCCGCGCTCTTCCACGCCGAGCTTTTCGGCAATGGTCAGCTGTACGCTTTCAATATATTTGTTGTTCCACAAAGGCTCGAACATCACGTTGGCAAAACGCAATGCCGGCAGGTTTTGCAGGCTTTCTTTACCCAAATAATGGTCGATACGGTAGATTTGGCTTTCTTTAAAATAGCGGGCGACATCGGTATTGATTTGTTGGGAAGAGGACAAGTCCGTACCCAATGGTTTTTCCAAAACCACGCGCGCGTTGTCGGCGTTCAAACCGATTTCGGCAAGGTTTTCACAGGCTTGTGCAAAGAATTTCGGCGCGGTGGAAAGATAGATGACGACATTGTCGGTTTCCTTGCGGGCTTTGACTTTTTCGCCCAAGGCAGTGAAATCGCCTTTCTCTGTAACATCGACTTTCAAATACTCGATACGTCGGATAAACGAAGCCCACGCTTCATCTGAAAAATTTTGTTTGATATGGATTTTAGAATTCGTTTCCACTTTAGCCAAAAAGCCGGCGGTATCCAATTCGCTGCGGCTTACGCCCAAAATACGGCCTTCGGGATGAAGCAAACCGGCCACGTGCGCCTGATACAGGCAGGGCAAAAGTTTGCGCATTGCCAAATCGCCGGTCGCACCGAACAACACCAAATCAAAATTTGTCTGTGTACTCATCGTTTCATCTCTCGCTGAGGAAGCTTGCTTCAAAACTTTTGGACTGTCGTCATCCATAAAAATCAATTAAAATCAAAAGCCTTTAAGCAATAAGCAGTAAAAAAACCAATCGCCTGCACCAAAATTTCAAACAAGCGGGCTAGTGAGTAGTAATACTACACATGGCTACAGATTTTGTCTATTCTCATTTTTACAAATTGTTTGATTTAACATAAAAATTTGATGACTTTCGCAGCCCACCATTTTACGAATTGACCATACCTCGATTTAAATCAAATTTCTTCCACTTTGTGAATTATTTTGTAACAAAATTACAGAATTTGTACTATAATACGCAGACGCTTCGAAGAGAAATCTTCAACATTTCAGACGGCACTCATTTATTTATTCCCACAGCTCCAGGCCGTCTGAAAAACACCCAATACAAAAATCAGAAACGCGCAAACAAAATCCCTATCATATCGTTTTGCCAGGAGACAGCCCATGAACCCCACTCCTATTCACCCTAAACTCGCCGAGATTACCGAACGCATCATCGAGCGCAGCCGCCCGACGCGTGAAAAATATCTGGCGAAAATCCGTAGTGCCAAACAGATGGGACGCTTAGAGCGCAACCAGCTCGGCTGCAGCAATTTGGCGCACGGCTACGCCTCTATGCCCAAAAGCATCAAAATCGAAATGCTTCAGGACACCGTCCCCAACTTAGGCATCATCACCGCCTACAACGATATGGTTTCCGCACACCAGCCGTTTAAAGACTTCCCCGACCAAATCAAAGACGAAGCGCAGAAAAACGGCGCGACCGCACAAGTCGCCGGCGGCACGCCCGCTATGTGCGACGGCATCACGCAAGGCTACGCCGGTATGGAATTGTCGCTGTTTTCCCGCGACGTGATTGCCATGAGTACCGCCATCGGGCTGTCGCACCAAATGTTTGACGGCGGCCTGTTTATGGGCGTGTGCGACAAAATCGTGCCGGGTTTGATGATCGGCGCGTTGTCGTTTGGTCATATTCCGGGCATCTTCGTCCCCGCAGGTCCGATGTCCAGCGGTATCGGCAATAAAGAAAAAGCCCGTACCCGCCAGCTTTTCGCCGAAGGCAAAGTCGGCCGCGATGCCTTGCTCGAAAGCGAAATGGGTTCCTACCACAGCCCCGGTACCTGTACCTTCTACGGTACCGCCAACTCCAACCAAATGATGATGGAAATGATGGGCGTGCACCTGCCTGCCGCCGCCTTCGTCCACCCTTACACCGACCTGCGCGAAGCCCTGACCCGCTACGCTGCCGGACACCTCGCACGCGGCATCAAAAACGGCACCATCAAACCTTTGGGCGAAATGTTGACCGAAAAATCCTTCATCAACGCCCTGATCGGTCTGATGGCGACCGGCGGCTCGACCAACCACACCATGCACCTCGTCGCTATGGCGCGTGCGGCCGGCGTGATTCTCAACTGGGACGACTTTGACGAAATTTCCTCCATCATCCCGCTGCTCATCCGCGTTTATCCGAACGGCAAGGCCGACGTGAACCACTTTACCGCTGCCGGCGGCCTGCCTTTCGTCATCCGAGAATTGTTGGACGCAGGTCTGTTGCACGACGATGTCGATACCGTCGTCGGACACGGTATGCGCCACTACACCAAAGAGCCTTTCCTTATCGACGGCAAACTCGAATGGCGCGAAGCCCCCGAAACCAGCGGCAACGATGACATCCTGCGCAAAGCCGACAATCCGTTCTCCCCAGACGGTGGTCTGCGCCTGATGAAAGGCAACATCGGTCGCGGCGTAATTAAAGTATCTGCCGTGCGCGAAGGTTGCCGCATCATTGAAGCGCCCGCCATCGTATTCAACGACCAACGCGAAGTGTTGGCTGCGTTTGAGCGCGGCGAATTGGAACGCGATTTCGTCTGCGTCGTCCGCTACCAAGGCCCGCGTGCCAACGGTATGCCCGAGTTGCACAAACTGACCCCGCCTTTGGGCATCCTGCAAGACCGCGGCTTCAAAGTGGCGCTGCTGACCGACGGCCGTATGTCCGGCGCGTCCGGCAAAGTTCCGGCCTCCATCCACATGACCCCCGAAGCCCTGATGGGCGGCAACATCGCCAAAATCCGTACCGGCGACCCGATCCGCTTCGACTCCGTTACCGGCGAACTCAACGTTCTGATCAACGAAGCCGAATGGAATGCCCGCGAAGTCGAACAAATCGACTTGGGCGCGAACCAACAAGGCTGCGGTCGCGAACTCTTCGCCGGCTTCCGCAGCATGACCAGCAGCGCGGAAACCGGTGCGATGAGCTTCGGCGGCGAATTTGCCTAAACCCTTTTCAGACGGCCTTTTAAAACAATCAGGCCGTCTGAAACCATGTTAACGAACCTATTACGATACAGTCCCCAACGGAGACCTAAAATGTCCAAACTGACCCCCCGCGAAATTTTGACCGCCGGCGCAGTTGTGCCGGTAATGGCGATTGACGACTTAAGCACCGCCGTCGATTTGTCCCACGCCCTTGTCGAAGGCGGCATCCCTACCCTCGAAATCACCCTGCGTACACCCGTCGGACTCGACGCCATCCGCCTGATTGCCAAAGAAGTACCCAACGCCATCGTCGGCGCGGGTACGGTAACCAATCCCGAACAGCTCAAAGCCGTCGAAGACGCAGGCGCGGTTTTCGCCATCAGCCCGGGTCTGCACGAATCCCTCGCCAAAGCCGGCCACAACAGCGGCATCCCCCTGATTCCCGGCGTTGCCACTCCGGGTGAAGTCCAACTGGCCTTGGAACACGGCATCGACACCCTCAAACTCTTCCCCGCCGAAGTCGTCGGCGGCAAAGCCATGCTCAAGGCACTCTACGGCCCTTACGCCGACGTGCGCTTCTGTCCGACCGGCGGCATCAGCCTGGCAACTGCACCCGAGTACTTGGCACTGCCTAATGTCTTGTGCGTCGGCGGCTCATGGCTGACTCCGAAAGAAGCCATCAAAAACAAAGACTGGGATACCATCACCCGTCTGGCTCGCGAAGCTGCCGCTTTGAAACCAAAAGCCTAATCAGGTTATAAGGTTAAAAAAGGCCGTCTGAATATGATTTCAGACGGCCTTTTTATATCAATTAAGCCAACACTTTCCGTGCCGCTTCCACACCCCAATACAAAGCCTCTTCAAATACCGAATAGCTGCTTAAATCACTGTGTGCGAACAACAATCCGACATTTCGATTTCTGATTTTTAATAAAGCCTCATCGCTTAAATAGCCGGGTTTCGGCACGCTCATGCCATGCCCCCGAACGGTAATGTCAACATGGGAAACGTGCCGCCAAAAGCCTTCGCCGTAAGCGGTAAGCAGATCTTGTGCGGCAAGCCGGAGCAGCTCTTCGTCGCTTGCTTCAAGCAGCTGGCGGCGGACGGCTTGTGGCGTATCGTGGTTGAGCGCGGCGTAGGCGGTAAAAATCGTGCGTTCAGGATGGGCAACCCGAATAAGCTGGTTGGTCGCAACAACATAGCCCAACCCTTGGCTGCCATAAACCACATTGTCCCACGCAAGTTCGCTGTTGTTTTTTTCTTTCGGGAAACTGTGCAGTTCAAAATTAGAAACCAGCCATGGCGCGTATTCTGGGATGTCCAGACCAAATTGTTCGGGAGAGTCAATAATGCGGGCGGCAACCATCAGCGGCATGGCGGAGATAACGTGTTGCGCGGTGACGGCAACGGTTTCCCCTTTTGCATTATCACGCAGCCACACTTCAATCCGGCCGTCTGAAAGCGGTTTGATTTTGACGGCGGAAGCATTAATTGAAGCAGGCTTCTCCAAACGGATACGGTTTTCAGACGGCCATTGCCAGCCTTCCTGCAAACCGGCATGACGGCGCAGGTTTTCAGAAAGATGCGCCAAACCTTCGGGCCAAGTGAGGACGGTTTCTGCATTGTTGCGGGCGGCAAAATAATGCAGTCCGGCAAAGGCAGACACTTGCCTGATGCCTTGTCCGTAATCGTCGCGGCAACAATAATCGAGATACCACAAAAGATCAGGCGAGTGGTAGCCTTCTTGCTCAAGCCATTGTTTGAACGTCAGATTATCGAGTTTGCGCCATGTCTCATCGGCCGATGACAGCGCAATCGGAATAGCAAAAATTTTCTTACCGTCATCGCCGTAAGCCTGTTTCAGACGGCCTATTAAATCAAAAAACCGTTTGGAATCCGCATCTTCTTTCGGCAATAAATGTTCCACCCATTTATCCTGATATAAAAGGCGCGATTCGGGCGCATAGACCAAATCGGTTTCCCTAAAGCTGCCGTCCGGCTGCAAAATACCAAAATCCGCCAGCATCTCGCGCACATACACGCTTTCTTTCGACGGCAAAGCCAAATAATGCGCACCGCTCGGCGCTTTCAGGCCGTCTGAAGACGTATAGGCGGCATTGTTGCCATTGCGTTCAAACCCTTCTGCCAACAATACATCACAGTGATTATGCTTCGCCAAATACCACAACGCCCCCAAACCCGCCGCACCGCCGCCGAGTATCAACGTATTGCATTCATAACGACGGGTCGGCGCTTGCAGCAATTCCCCGTCGCGCAACAAATGCCCCAACGGCAAGCCGACACGGTTAATAGAAACCGGCGGTTTGCGGTTGAGGTACTTATAAGTCTGCCAAGAGAAAGCAGAGGCGGCACTAAGCGCGGCGGTATAGCTGAGAAATTGACGGCGGGTTAGCATGTTTTATAAAAAGGTTGTCTGAAAAAATAAAAATAAAACGGTACAATGAAGTTACGCAGGTCTCGCGTTATTTATGCCCTACCGAATAACCATCCCTTACCGCTTCTAGCAACCAGCATACTGCGCCAATGGCCACACACCAGCGTCACGGCAGTAGCGGAATACACCTCCACAGGCGCACCACAGCTTGGGCAATCGGTTTTAAAAAAGGCGTTTTTTCCATATAGCGTCAATATTTCAGTTTAAGCAGCACAAGGTTTAAGGCCGTCTGAAAACGGATTGAATATGCTTTCAGACGGCCTTATAGATTTTATTGTTCAACCGCTGGTTGTATATCGTCCAGTATACCTTCGCCACGTTGTGCAACCGTCCAAACAGCCCTTTCTGCCACCAACTCCCTGCACAAGATTTCCTTCACTTTTTCCAATTTCATACCGCCGCAAATAAATGCGTCAATGGCGGCAAAACGGTGTTCCGGCCAAGTGTGGATACTGATGTGGGACTCGGCGAGCAGTAAAACTCCGGTTACGCCGCCTACGCCACCGAATGTGTGGAAGTGTTCGGTTAATATGGTGGCTTCTGCTGCCTGTGCGGCAGCTACCAAAGCGGTTTTCAGACGGCCTTCATCTTTTAAGATGGCTTTATCGCAGCCATATAAGTCCAATAGACCATGATTACCGGGGGCATGGGTCATTTATGGCCTCCGGAATAGCCACTGCCGCCATAATAACCGCCGGAGTGCATACGTGAGCCGTCGGAGTCGGAAGAGCCGTAGCTGATGATCATGGAGATGATGATGATAATGGTGCTGAAAATGATATAAGTGGCTCTCGACATGATTAATCCTCGTCCCCGTCTTCTTTGCCCATAGTCCACAGCAACCAGGCTCCTATAATGACCACGAAGGGGTCGGCAGAATTGCCGTCCATCATAAGGGCGGGAAGGTTGACGACAACCAAGATGGCGGTCATGATGATTCTCAGTGATTTATCAATACCGTCTGCCGCCATTTTTGCGGTGTAATGCAGTGCGCGGCTGCTCAGACTAAATGCCTCGGCAATTTCGCTGTAATCAACCGGCACGCTTTTGCTCCATGCCATTTCGTGAGTGTTCAATTCGGCAGAAAGTTTTCGGTTTTGTCCGTCGCGGTAGTCGCTGTAATAGTTCAAATCGCCGCTGCGGATGCGCCAGTAGAACGCGCCGGCCGCGACTTCGACTTTGCCGCCGTAGTCGTAAAGTTTGCCGCAGCCTTGCGGTTGGCGGTTTCGGTCGAGTCGCGGCCATGTGTTTTGGGTTTGGGAAAGGCTCCAGCCGTCATCTGATTCGACCAGCCACAGGAAACCTTGCGTCGGGTTGTAAAGCAGATATTCCAACCATTGGCCCTCGGGCGTGAGCGTGCGGTTGGCGCCGCTGAACAGGTTGTCGAATGTTTCCTGTGCGTCGGTTTCGGCGTATATGACCGCTCCCATAACGTAAAATTCGCGTTTTTTTAGACGACCTTTCGAACCGATGGGCAGGGTAAACAGGCTTTGCTGCGCCGTGCGCATGGCGTTGGCAGTAATGAGTTCCGCTTTATCTTTGCCGACTGTCAATTCGCTGCTGCAGCTTGGGCAGTTGAGATGGGAGGTGAGGCCGTTGACCCAGTGGACGGACGAGCCGCAGTTGGGGCAGTTCTCAGAGGCGATGCTGCCTTTCAGACGGCCTGCGCTTTCTTTAATTTCATCTTCGTGGCGCTTGTTTTCCAGCTTCAAATCATCTAGGTTTACCATCCGACCGAAGAAGGCTTCGGGTGTTGTGTTGTTGTAATCGAGCGTGATGAAAAGGTTTTCGCAACGCCAGTCGGAAACCCGATTTTCTGTATCCTCTTTCAAAACAAACGGCAATTCGCCCTGCGCGGCGGCGCGTTTCAAACTGATTTTGCGAACATCCGAGGCAATATAGTGCTTATCTTGAAAAGTCAGCTCGCTAAATCCGGCTCGCGTGTCTTCAAATTTCGGCGGATTATCGACTTCGACCGGCATGGTCATCACATACAAATCGCCCGCCTCAGAAAGCCACCCGGCCCTGCCGTCGTCAAATAGCGCATACCATTCATTCCACGCACCATCGTCGTATTGCACCTGAAGCCGTCCGACCAAGGTAAAGCGTTGCGCGACAAATGTGCCGCTGGTTCCGATTTGCAGCGGACTAAAATCTTCCAGCAATGCGGAATCGCGGCCGGAGTCGACAACGCCGTTATCTTGCCGCACCAGCATGCTGTTGCAATAGCCGCACACCAGCGTCACAGCAGAAGCAGAATGCGCTTCGACAGGTGCGCCGCAGCTTGGGCAGTCGGTTTTGAAGAAAGGAGTTTGAGACATGGGTTTGCTTTTTCAGAATGGATTGGAATGTTTCAGACGGCCTTAACGTTTATATCAACTGGTTTTATCAATAATTTCAGATTAGAAACAAACCAAATCGCCGAACAGACTCAATCAAATGATTCAAAAGGCCGTCTGAAACCTTTTCACAGAAGCAGCTCAACGCTTCTTTGAATGATATTTTTCAGACGGCCTTCAATTTGTCAACCAATCAACTGTTTCAACACTTCAACCTTGGCCTTATCAAAATCTTCTTGCGAAATCAAACCGCCATCCAGCAAAGACTTGAGTTTCACCAATTTCGCCTGCGGATCTTCGGTAGCCGGCTGAGCATTTTGCTGAGCCTGTTGCACATTCGGCTGCATCATGCCAGACATGGCACCCGCCATCGCCTGACCAATACCGGCACCCACGCCCAAGCCTGCACCGATTCCGGCAAGTCCGCCTTCATTTTGTGCCGCAAGCGGGATGGATTCGGCGGTTTGATATTGGGTGTAGCGTCCCAAATCGCCGATAACGCCCATCGAAATTTTCTTATCCAACGCAGCCTGAATAGACGCAGGCAAGGTAATGCTCTCAACAGTGAAGTTTTCCAACGCCAAACCCAGCTTGGCAAATTCCGCACCAAGCAACTCGCCGATTTTTTGCGACAGTAAAACTTGGTTCGCCGCCATATCCAAGAATGGGATACCGGAGCTGCCAAACGCGGCCGCCAATTGGGTGACTGCAATATTGCGCAGCTGGTTTTCCAAGTCTACGCCGCTGTATTGCGCCGCCACGCCGCTGACTTCTTTGAAGAATTTTGCCGGATCGCTGATGCGGTAAGAATACATACCGAACGAACGCAGTTGCACCGCGCCAAATTCGGCATCGCGCACGGTAACAGGTTGGGACGTACCCCATTTTCGTGCGAGCTGTTGTTTGGTATTGAAAAAGTAAACATCCGATTTAAACGGGGATTCAAAAAGCTTGTCCCAGTTTTTCAAGTTGGTCAGCACTGGCAGCGTTTGCGTATTGAGCGTGTAACGCCCCGGCCCAAACACGTCGGCGGTTACGCCTTCATCGACAAACATCGCCATCTGCGCCTCACGCACAGTCAGGCTCGCACCGTTTTGGATCTCCTCATCGGCAATCGGAAAACGCCACATCAACAGGCTGTCATCGGGATTCGGCCATTGAATGACGTCGATAAACTGTTTCTTGATAAAGTTGAACATTTCAGTTCCTTATAAAATAAATCGGGATACAAAATTCAAGGTATGGGTATTCAAGTCAAGCAAGCCGCATTCAAAATGCCGATCGAGATGGACACTGCACCAAGCAACGCGCCGACGGCGACATTGTTGCCGATAAGTTCTGCGGTAGCGCCTTTAATCATCATTGTCGCAGCGAAATAGACAAAAATCTGAATCACGGCTGCGGCAAGTCCCCACAGGATAAAATCGATGAAGCTGACGCTGTGGGCAATACTTGAGGCAAGCGTCAGACAGAAACCAATCAATGCGCCGCCAAATGACAAGGCGCAGGCAAGGTTGCCGTTTTTAATCAGGCGCAATTCTTCAGCGGGGGTAATCCGCAGATATACGGCACCGAAAACGACAGTCATGGCGACACCTGCCAACATATATTGCAGGTAAAGCAGATATTGGGACAGAGAAATACTCACGATAAGATTCCTTGGTTTGCAATAAAGTGATTATGCCATATTCTTGAAGCTAAACCCTTCGGAAAATATGGCATTTTTAGAAGCGCTTCAGGCCGTCTGAAAGGGTCTGATTTTTTAATTCATGTTTTATTGTGATAATTGTTGACGATTTTTGTATATTTATGTAACTATTACGCACCGATATTTAGTTAGAGAAAAGAGGAGAATATGAGCATACTCGCCGCTATCCGCCCTAAAGAGCCTTTGCGCCATCTGCGCTGGTTTGACATGCTGATTGTTACCGCCATCCTGTTCGGTCAATTTGCCTACCGTTCTACCCAACTTTATATTGCCAGCCTGATGCCGCAAGTGGAAACGGCCGCAGTTACCGAAGAAGTACGTGATACTGCGGTAACCGGTGTGGCTTATTCGGAAAACATGAACCTGCAGTTGACGCTGCTTGCTATTGCTTTGATTTACCTCATTATCCGCCGTTTCGACTTCAAACAGTTGCCGATTCGCTTTAATTTAGGCGTATTGTTTTGGACGCCTGTGATTTTTATCCTGATGGGTCTGACCGCCGATGCGGTAACTTCATTAAGCGGCGGCTACAATTATTTCACTACTGAAATCTTCCAATACATCAAGCCATTATCCATTTTCGACAAATTCGCCGCCCTTGCGCCGATGGCCATCCTCTACGGCCTTTTAAACGGCTTTTACGAAGAATTCTGCTTCCTCGGCCTTTTAACCTGCGTGGAAGACAAATACAAATGGCAGGTATTGGCCTATTCGACCTTGGTGCGCGTCTCCTTCCATACTTACCAAGGCATGCTTTGGGCGACCGTTATCGGCGTTGTTTTCGGCTTGATGTACTACTTCTTCTACAAATACAAAGTCAAAAACCTGTTGCCGTTTTTCCTGGTTCACGCCTTGGCAGATATCTTCGGTTCCGGCTTCATCTATTTGATTTGCGCTTAATGGCAATAGTTGAATGAATAAACAAGGCCGTCTGAAACATCATTTTTCAGACGGCCTTTTATCATCTATCGGTTTACTTAATCAAAGTAATTGCCACATCCGCATCTTCGGTTGCAACTGCCTCAATTACTGCATCGCCGCCAAACCGCAACACCGAGCCTGCGCCGACCGTATGTTTTTCAGTCTGATTTAACGTCACGTCAAAGCTTCCCTTTCCAACAGCAAAAATCAGCGTTTTAAAACCCGGATGATCGTGCGGCTTAATCTGCTCCCCTTTCTTCATGTCTTTCTTAACGACCATGTAATTTTCGCCGCTGAAAATTTTACCGTTTTCGGAAGAAACCTCTCCCAAAGGCGCGGCAGAAACGGTAACGGAAAACAAAGCAGACAACAAAATAGCAGAAATATTGGAAACTTTCATGGCAAGCCTATTCTTAAAATAGGGCTTCCATTCTATAAAAACCCACTTTATTATTCAATAATAATTCTTATTTTCTAATAAAAAGGCCGTCTGAAACCCAACGATATTGTTCAGACGGCCTGATTGACCTGTATAATATTTTCTTATTAAGAAAATCGCTTTACATACCCATCAAATGGAAACCGTCAGAAAAGATCCGCTCGGCTCGGCATGGGCGGTTATTGCCGCACTCAGCTTTACCGTCATGAACCTCTCCGTCAAAGCCGCCTCTACACATTTCGGCTTTTCCAGCGGCGAGCTGGTCTTTTGGCGCATGCTGGTCTCCACCCTGTTCTTAGGCATCATGGCCAAAGTGCAAGGCAACACATTTTCCACGCCGCATTGGAAAACACATCTCAACCGCAGCGTCATCGGCACGCTTGCCATGATGTGCACGCTTTATTCCGTCATACATCTGCCGCTGGCAACAGGCGTCACGCTCAACTACACCTCCTCCATCTGGCTTGCCATCTTTTCATTTTTCATTTTAAAAGAACGAATTACGCTTTATACCCAAGCCATTTTGGTTATGGGCTTTATCGGCGTTATCCTGTTGCTCAATCCATCTTTTCAAGGCGGACAGGAATTTGCCGCACTGGTCAGTTTGGCAGGCGGCGCCATGTCAGGCTGGGCGTATTTGCAAGTGCGCGAACTCTCGCTTTTGGGCGAACCGGGCTGGCGCGTGGTGTTTTATCTGTCGCTTACCGGCCTGATTATGTCCGCTATTTGGAGCTGCTTTACCGGCTGGCATCCGCTGACCGTGTCTTCCCTGCCCTATCTGGCCGGCATCGGCATCTCCGCCATGATTGCCCAACTTGCCATGACCCGCGCCTACAAGGTCGGCAAGAAATTTACCGTTGCCTCGCTTTCCTACCTGACCGTCGTTTTCTCCGCCCTGTCCGGCGTACTGCTTTTCGGCGATAAAATCACTTGGCAGGAAGCTGCCGGCATGGTTATCATTGTTGCAGGCGGCGTGTTCAGCAGTTTTACTCCGGCCTCAATCAAAAAATTTCTGATGAAGCAATAATTTAACAAGGAGAACACCATGATTTCCATCCGCGAACAATCTTACGGCTTAAACGTAGCGCTGTACAACGAGTTCACTTTGGACGATTTCCGCCAATTGGAAGAAGCCTTGTTGGCTGCAAAACAAAAAGTTCATCTGCCCGACATCCTGTTGGACTTGTCCATGCTGAAAGACTTCACCATCGATATGGCGGTCGAGCAAATCAAATTCCTCAACCAACACGAAACCGACTTCGGCCGCGTTGCCGTCATTACCGACGACATCTGGATCAAACTCGGTGCGCGCCTGTCCAGCCTCTTGACCAACCAACATCCCAAATATTTCAGCGACGCTGCCGAAGCACAAGCTTGGTTGTTGGCAAGCAATTTAAAATAAAAACAAGGCCGTCTGAACGCATTACTTGAGCAAATTCAAAACCGCTTAGACTCAAAATCAACGGTATCACAATATTTTTTAAAGCATAAAAAAGGCCGTCTGAAACCTTGCAACCCGCAAAGTTTCAGACGGCCTTTCATCGTTTTTATTCAAAAACTTACATGACATTCAATACATCAATGCCCAACAACTCCAAGCCTTGTTTCAGCGTGTCGCCGGTCAGCTTCGCCAGTTGCAGGCGGCTGTTGCGGGTTGCGCCTTCTGATTTCAGGATTGGGCAGGCTTCGTAGAAGCGGCTGAACAAGGTAGCAATTTGATAGAGGTAGGCAGCAAGGTAGTGCGGATACGCAGTATCTGCCACGCTTTGCAGTACGTCTTCAAATTTCAACAGCTCGGCAGCCAGTTGTTTTTCCAAAGGTTCGGTCAAAACGGTTGGCGCAGTTGCGTCCCATTCGCCTGCTTTGCGGAACACGCTTTGCACACGGGTATAGGCGTATTGCAGGTAAGGAGCGGTGTTGCCTTCAAACGAGAGCATAGCGTCCCAGTCGAACACATAATCGCTGGTGCGGTTTTTGCTCAAATCGGCATATTTGACCGCGCCGATGCCGACGGTTTTACCGATTTTTGCCGCCTCATCCGCGCCCAATTCGGGATTTTTCTCTTTCACCAAAGCCGTAGCGCGTTCGACGGCTTCGGTCAGCAGGTCAACCAGTTTCACGGTGTCGCCGCTGCGCGTTTTGAACGGTTTGCCGTCTTTGCCCATCATCGTGCCGAAGCCGACAAATGCCGCGCCGACGTTTTCCGGCAGATAGCCTGCTTTACGGGAAGTGGTAAAGAGTTGTTCGAAGTGCAGGGCTTGGCGATGGTCGACGACGTACAGCAGGCGGTCGGCATGAAGCGTGCCGACACGGTAGCGTAAACACGCCAAGTCGGTGGAAGCATAAAGGAAGCCGCCGCCTTGTTTTTGCACGATAAATGCGGCGGGTTCGCCTTCTTTGTTTTTGAACTCGTCCAAGAATACGACTTTTGCGCCGTCGTCTTCGACCGCCAGACCTTTTTGAACCAAATCATCGACCACGGGCTGCAAATCGTCGTTGTACTTCGATTCGCCCGCCACGTCTTCGGGGCGCAGCTTCAAGCCCAACGTGTCGTAAACGGCTTGAGCATGCGAGAGCGAAATATCGACAAACTGTTTCCACAACGCCAACACGGTTTCATCGCCGCCTTGCAGCTTCACAACGTATTCGCGCGCGGTGTCGGCAAAGGCAGGGTCTTCGTCAAAGCGCACTTTGGCGGCGCGGTAAAACTGCTCCAAATCCGCCAGCTCGAAGGCGGCGTTGTCTTTTTGCTGCTCAACCAAATAAGCGACCAACATGCCGAACTGCGTACCCCAGTCGCCGACGTGGTTTTGGCGGATGACGGTGTTGCCCATAAATTCCAATACGCGCGAAATGCTGTCGCCGATGATGCTGGAACGCAGATGGCCGACGTGCATTTCTTTGGCCAGATTGGGCGAGGAATAGTCGATGACGACAGTTTGCGGTTTGTCGGTTTTTGCCACACCGAAACGCGCGTCGTTCAAGGCCGTCTGAATGTTTTGGGCGAGGAATTCAGGGCGCAGGCGCAGGTTGATAAAGCCCGGGCCGGCCACTTCCGCGCTTTCAATCACAGCGTTGTCGGCTAAGGCTTCGGCCACCTTTTGCGCCAACTCGCGCGGATTTTGTTTGGCTTTTTTCGCCGCACCCATCACGCCGTTGATTTGGAAATCGCCGAAGTCGGGATTTTTCGCCGCTTGCAATACGACGGGGCTGTCGGACAAACCGGCAGCGGCAAAGGCTGCTTGGGCTTCACGTTCGACGGTTTGGTATAAATTCATGTTGTCGGTCTCTATCAATTCAAATCAGGCGGTATTTTAAAAGAATTTCGGGCTTTAAAACAGGGCAAGCTGCAATACTTTTCCAGCGGCTTGTTATATGATTACATTCTGATTCAACGATTTTGCTGTAAAGGCCGTCTGAAAGGAAAAGCCATGAACCCCAAAAATACGCTTTGTCTGATTGTCGATATTCAAGAACGCCTGCTGCCCGCCCTTTCCGGCGTGGACGAAATGTTGGAACGCTGCCGCCTGCTGATTCAAGGTTTGACGGCTTTGGGCGTACCCTTTGCCGTAACCGAACAATATCCGAAAGGTTTGGGCAACACCGTATCCGCCGTATCGCTGCTGTTGCCCGAAGGCACGCCTGTTGTCGAGAAAACCCGATTCTCGGCTTTTTTGCCCGAAATTCGGGAAATCTTACGCAAAAACGACATCAAACACATTATTTTGGTGGGTGCGGAAGCGCATATCTGTATGCTTCAGACGGCCTTGGATTTGAAGGCGCAAGGTTACGCCGTATCCCTGCCTTTTGAATGCACCACCTCGCGCACAACGACCAACCGCGACAATGGGTTGGCGCAAATGAGCCGTCAGGGCATTATCATTTCCAATGTCGAAAGTATCTTGTTCCAACTGCTCGGCGATGCCAAACATCCGGCCTTTAAGACTATCTCCAAACTGATTCAATAACAGGCCGTCTGAAATGCAATACACCATCCGCCCTGCCCTGCGCCAAGACTTGCCCGCCATCGTCGATATTTACAACAGCACCGTGGCCACGCGCCAATCCACCGCAGATTTGTCGCCGACCACGGTTGCCGAGCGTGAAATATGGTTTGCCGCGCACACGGACAAACGCCCGATCTACGCCCTTTACGATACCGACGGCACCGTATTGGCCTGGGGCAGTTTCAGCGACTACCATCCGCGCTACGCCTACCACATCAGCGCGGAAGTCAGCATTTATGTCCGCCACGATATGCGCGGCGCAGGTGTGGGCAAAATCCTGTTGCGGAATATGCTCGAACGCGCGCCGTCCTTAGACATCCGCAACGTCATCGCGCTTGTGTTCGGCCACAACTATCCGAGCCTGAACCTGTTTCACCGTTTTGGTTTTGAAGAATGGGGGCGGCTGCCGCAAGTCTGCGATTTAGAAACCATGTTGGCAGACGTGGTGATTTTGGGCAAAAGGATTGTCGATTGATTACGACAAAGGCCGTCTGAAAACTGAATTCAGACGGCCTTTTTTACGGCAAAACCTTTATTCCGGTTTCTTCGCCAGCATGGTGACGAATTTAAACTGAATCGGATTGCCGAATTCGTCTTTCGCGTGCATCGAACCCAGCTCTTCCTTGTATTCCACCAATTCCCAATCCTTATAGTATTCGCGCAGCTCTCCCTCGCCGAACTTGAATGGGAACGGCATCGGGCAAGGGAAATCTTCCGTATCCATCGCAGAAACGATCAGGTTGTAGCCGCCGGGGTTGGTATGTTCCTTCATATTGGCAATCACATCAGGAACGTAACGCGGCATCAGGAACATAAACACCACGGTCGCCACCATATAATCGAAGTTTTCCTGAATATTGGCGGCATTGAGGTCGTATTCAAACGCGCGGACATTCAGTTCTTCGATACGCGCCAGCTCTTCCACGTTTTGAACCGCGTTCGGATTATTATCGACAGCGGTAACGTCAAAACCTTTCAAACCCAGATACAGCGCATTGCGGCCCTGACCGCAGCCCATATCCAAAACCTTGCCGACGGGCACGATGCCCTCGGCGGCGCGGACGGCCGAATGTGTCGCGCTCATGCCGTATTTCTTATTGAAATAATCCACCGCCTCGCAGTAAAACGACAGTTGGATTTCCGTATCTTGCGTTTGCGGCGCGATAAAGTGCCATGCTTGCGGATGGATAATCCAATCATCGCTTTCAGGCGTCAGCTCGTGCGTGGCCATAATATTGCCCGCCTCGTCCACTTCGTTGAAGTTCAGACGGCCTTGGAGGACATTGAGGCAGCCCCAAGTACCGGCGGCGGTATTGTGTTTGGACAACAAGGCTTCGGGAATCTCATCCGCCGTCCACACCGGCATCTGTTTGTAACAAAACAATTCTTGCTGTTCGCTCATCATGTTTCCTTTCTATTTTGACGGTTTCAACACAGCTTCTGCCAAAGCTTTCTGAATGGCAATCACGCTCTTGTCGCTTTTAAACTGCAAGGTTTCGGTCGGCGCCTCGCCGGAAGAAACCCAAATCTTCAGCTCGGCATCCAAATCGAAATGACCCGAGGTTTCCACCGAAAAGCGCGATACGGAACGATACGGAATCGAACGGTAAGACACTTTCTTGCCTGTCAAACCCTGTTTGTCCACCAACACCAGCCGATATTCGGTAAACACAATCAAATCGCGCACCAGGCTGAATGCCATTTTTACCTGTTCGCCATCAATCAGGATATTCGCCAAATCGCGTTCCACCGCATCGGCGTCTTTTTGCGAAGCATTGCCCAAAAGGCCGCTGAACAATCCCATATCTGCCTGCTTTCTATACGAGTGATAAGTGCAGGGTATTTTACACGCGCAAACCGTATTTGCCGATATTTCAGACGGCCTTATGTTATGATACCGCCTTATTCGACAAAGACATGCCCATGGATAAACCCGTTTACCTCTACACAGACGGCGCATGCAAAGGCAACCCCGGCGCAGGCGGCTGGGGGGTATTTATGCGCTACGGCACACACGAAAAAGAACTGTTCGGCGGCGAAGCCGAAACCACCAACAACCGCATGGAGCTGACCGCCGTTATCGAAGGACTGAAATCCTTAAAACGCCGCTGCCAAGTCGTCATCTGCACCGACTCGCAATACGTCAAAAACGGCATGGAAAGCTGGATACACGGCTGGAAAAAAAACGGCTGGAAAACCGCCGCCAAAAAACCGGTCAAAAACGATGATTTATGGAAAGAGCTGGATAGTCTGGTTCAACAGCACGATGTCCGCTGGACTTGGGTAAAAGGCCACGCCGGACACCCTGAAAACGAAAAAGCCGACGAGCTCGCCAATCAGGGGGCGGCAAAATTTTTATAACACTGCATCCATGAATGTACTCAAACATCTCAAGCCGTTGTTTTGGATTGCCGTCATTGCATTGATTTGTGTGACCACTATAAGAGTGCCGAAGAATGTGCCGACTTAATCACGCCCGCCTATTTATTTTGGTGGTTTATACCTAAACCGTGGCTGTTCACATTCATCACGCTGACTGCTATTTACCTCATTCTAAAAATCCTGACGGCAATCACCCGATTCCTATTCAGACTGAAAAAGAGAAAACCATGACCTGCCCCATCTGCACTGCCGACAACGAAGACATTTTGCTGCAAACCCAAAACCTGCGCGTGATTGCCGTCCACAACGAAGCCGGCGCACCGGCATTCTGCCGCGTTATTTGGAATGACCATGTTTCCGAGATGACCGACCTTTCCCCTGCCGAACGCAACGAAATCATGGAAATGGTGTATCAGGTTGAAGCCGCAATGCGCCAAGTCTTCCGCCCGGCCAAAATCAATCTGGCCAGCCTCGGCAATGTTGTGCCCCACCTGCATTGGCACGTCATCGCCCGTTTTGAAAACGACGCCAACTTCCCCGCGCCGATTTGGGCCGCGCCCGTCCGCGAACACGGCATGACCTTGCCCGAAAACTGGCCGGAACAAATCAAAAACTTAATCGCTTAAACTTTCAGCCAAGTTCAGGCCGTCTGAACATATAACGAAAGGAAAACCTCAATGAACTCCACCACGCGCCGCCATTTCCTGCGTACCTGCTCTGTCGCAGCAGGTGCAGGGTTGTTGCAAGCCTGCGGCACAGGCACGACAACCACGCCGCAAACCAAAACCACTTCCACCACCGCGAAAGCCAAAACCGTGCAACCTAAGCAACCCCATCCGCCACGTTCCGGTGACAACCTCCTGCGCGTTGTTGCGCCGTCAGGCTTCGCCGAAGACCCCAACCGCGTGACCACCGGCCTGACCCGCCTCTACAATGCAGGCTTTACCGTAACCAACCAACAGGCAGGTAGCCGCCGTTACCAACGCTTTGCCGGCAGCGATGCCCAACGTGCCGCAGACTTCCAAGACGTTGCCAGCGGCCGCGTCGAAACGCCTAAAGTCTTGATGGGCCTACGCGGCGGCTACGGCGCGGCACGCATCCTGCCGCAAATCGACTTTGCCTCACTCGGTGCCAGAATGCGCGAACGCGGCACATTGTTCTTCGGTTTCAGCGACGTGTGCGCCGTCCAACTCGCCCTATTAGCCAAAGGCAATATGATGAGCTTTGCCGGCCCGATGGTATACAGCGAATTTGGCAAAGCAGACCCCAGCGTCTTTACCATGGATTCCTTTATCCGCGGCACGACCAACAATGTCAACATCGTTGATGTCCCAACCATCCAACGCGCCGATATCAACGTCGAAGGCACATTGTGGGGCGGCAACCTCAGCGTGCTCGCCTCCCTCGCCGGTACGCCTTACATGCCCGATATTCAAGGCGGCATCCTCTTTATCGAAGATGTCGGCGAGCAACCCTACCGCATCGAGCGCATGCTCAATACGCTTTATCTGTCAGGTGTTTTGCAAAAACAACGCGCCATCATCTTCGGCGATTTCCGCATGGGCACCATCCGCGACGTGTACGACTCCAGCTACGACTTCTCCGCCGTCGTCAACCACATTTCGCGCACCGCCAAAATTCCTGTATTGACCGGCTTCCCATTCGGCCACATCACCAACAAAATCACTTTCCCCTTGGGCGCGCATGCCAAAGTCCGCAGTACCGGCAACGGCGGTTATTCCGTCACCTTCAACGGCTATCCTACGCTGAACCCGTCCGCACTGACACTCGACAACCTGCTGCCGCCTCCTGTTCCGACTTACGACAATACTATCTACCGCGACAGCATTACTGAAGAAGTCACCGAATAAGGCTTGTTCAAATCAAAAGGCCGTCTGAAACCCAGTTTCAGACGGCCTTTTTATATCTTCATCTTAACCGTAACGTCGTTGGAAATCTTTCATAAAGTCAGCCAACGCGTTCACACCTTCAAGCGGCATCGCATTGTAAATGCTGGCACGCATACCGCCGACGGTTTTATAACCCTTAAGCAGGCACAAGCCCTGCAACTCGGCTTCCAACACAAAGCGGTGATCCAAGTCTTCGCTTGCGGTTTTGAAGACCACATTCATCTTGGATCGCGCATCAGGATGAATATCGTTGATGTAAAAACCGCCGCTGCCGTCTATCGCCTCGTACAAGGTTTGCGCCTTTATCCGATTGACCGCTTCAATTTTTTTCACACCGCCCTGCGTTTGCAGCCAGCGGAACACCAAACCCGACATATAAACCGCGTAAGTGGAAGGCGTGTTGTACATACCGTCGCGGTTGATGTGCGAACGGTAGTTGAACACATCGGGAATATCGTTCGGACAACGTTCCAGCAAATCCTCGCGGATAATGACCACGGTCGCACCGGCAGGGCCGATATTTTTTTGCGCGCCGGCATAAATCAAGCCGTAATCGGATACATCAAACTCACGCGACAAAATCTCGCTCGACATATCGCACACCAGCGGCGGCAGGCCGTCTGAAAGTTTGGGGACGTTTTGATACTGCAAGCCGTTTACGGTTTCATTAATCGCAAAATGAACAAACGCAGAATTCGGGTTGACATCCCAATCCTCCACCGCAGGCAGGTTTTTATAGGCATATTGCCCGCCCCCGTGCGCCGCCAAACGGATTTCCGTATCGGTCAGCCGCCCCATCTGCTCGTAGGCGATGCGGCTCCAGTTGCCCGTTACCACCGCGTCGGCAGTGCTGAAACCGCGTGCCAGATTCAGAACCGCCATATTGAATTGCGTGGTCGCACCGCCCTGTAAAAACAGGATTTTATAGTTGGACGGAATATTCAAAAGCTGGCGCAAGTCTTGTTCGGCATGATGCAGAATACTCAAAAACATATCCGAACGGTGGCTCATCGCCATCACGGGGAAACCCGTACCGTTGTAGTCGAGCATTTCCTGTTGCGCGGTACGCAATACCGCTTCCGGCAATACGGCAGGACCTGCGGAAAAATTGTAAATCGGGTGTGCGGACATGGCGGCCTTCTTTCTTATTCGGTGGGTATGAAGAAATTGTAGAACCGCCTTGCACATTGTGCAAGCACGAAAAATCAGGAAATACAAGGCCGTCTGAAAACAAAGCAATACCAATTCTTTGTTTTACAAAATAATTTCAGAAACGCCACATCAAAACTTGTCAACAATTTCCTTTTCAGACGGCCTCACTCTTCCACCTTCCATTTAAGCAATCACTTCAAAAAATCCACGCCAAATCAACACTTTTCTTTTATCTTGAAAACAGTTATAATAGGATAATTTTTCAAATCACACGAAAAATGGCCGCGCGGCCATTTTTTTGTTTATGTACTTCTGGAGAAGCATGGATATTCAAAGCATTCTTGATAAAACCCTGCCCGGCTTGGGCTACGAGCTGGTCGATTTCGAACTGACCGCACAAGGCGATTTGCGCGTTTTCATCGATAAAGAAGGCGGCATCACCGTCGAAGACTGCGCCACTGTCAGCAACCATCTGAGCCGCGTGTTTATGGTTGAAGACATCGACTACAAACGTTTGGAAATCTCCAGCCCGGGTCTTGACCGTCCGCTGAAAAAAGCCGCCGACTTCGTGCGCTTTGCCGGCCAGAACGCCAAAATCAAAACACGCCTGCCGATTGATGGTCAGAAAAACTTCATCGGCCGCATCGAATCTTGCGAAAACGACATCGTTACCGTCTCTTTCGACGGCAAGACCGCCCAAATCGAATTGAGCAACATCGACAAAGCCCGTTTGCGCCCCAAATTTAAATTTTAAAAACCGATTACTTGGAGATTCTAGAAAATGAGTCGCGAAATGTTACAGCTGGCCGAAGCGCTGGCAAGTGAAAAAAACGTTGAAACGGAAGTCGTATTCAAAGCCCTTGAATTCGCCCTCTCTACTGCTGCCAAGAAAAAAGCCGACCGCGAGCACATGGACGTGCGCGTTGAAATCGACCGCGATACCGGCGAATACCAAACCTTCCGCCGCTGGCTGATTGTTGCCGATGAAGACTACACCTACCCCGACGTAGAAAAAACCATCGAGGAAATCCAAGAAGAAATTCCCGGCACTACCATCCAAATCGGCGAATACTACGAAGAGCAGCTGCCAAACGAAGGCTTCGGCCGCCAAGCCGCACAAACTGCCAAACAAATCATCCTGCAACGCATCCGTGATGCAGAGCGCGAGCAAAACCTGAACGAGTTCCTCGCTTCTAAAGAAGACATCGTTTCCGGTACGGTAAAACGCGTTGAGCGCCACGGCATCATCGTTGAAGTCGTCGCAGGCAAACTTGACGCACTGATTCCGCGCGAAGAAATGATTCCGCGCGAAAACTTCCGCAGCGGCGACCGCATCCGCGCCCTCTTCCTGCGTGTGGACGAAATCGGCAATACCGGCCGCAAACAAGTCATTTTGAGCCGTACCAGCGGCGACTTCTTGGCCAAACTCTACGCCAACGAAGTACCTGAAATTGCAGACGGCCTGTTGGAAATCCGCGAAGTAGCACGCGACCCCGGCCAACGCGCCAAAGTTGCCGTTAAAGCCAACGACCAACGCATCGACCCGCAAGGTACTTGTATCGGCGTGCGCGGTTCCCGTGTTAACGCCGTGAGCAACGAATTGTCCGGCGAACGCATCGACATCGTATTGTGGTCTCCTGAGCCAGCCCAATTCGTGATGAATGCGCTGTCTCCTGCCGAAGTGAGCCGCATCGTGATTGACGAAGACAAACACGCCGTTGACGTGATTGTTGATGAAAACCAACTGGCGCTAGCCATCGGCCGCGGCGGTCAAAACGTCCGTTTGGCTTCCATCCTGACCGGCTGGCAGCTGAACATCATGACCGTTGAAGAAGCAGACGAGCGCAATGCCGCCGAAGACGCGGTTATCCGCAACCTCTTCACCACCCACTTGAACATCGACGACGAAACCGCCGATATCTTGGTGGAAGAAGGCTTTGCCACTTTGGAAGAAGTTGCTTACGTTCCAGCGGCAGAATTGCTCTCGATTGACGGTTTTGACGAAGAAATCGTTGAAACCCTGCGCAACCGCGCACGCGATGCGATCCTGACCATTACCATCGCCGCAGAAGAAAAACTGGGTGAAGTGTCTGAAGACATGCGCAATTTGGACGGTGTAGATTCCGATATGTTGCGCAAACTTGCCGAAGCCGGCGTGACCCAACGCGATGATCTGGCCGAGTTGTCTGTTGACGAATTGGTCGAAATTACCGGTGTTGACGAAGAAGAAGCCAAAAAAGTAATTTTGGCTGCACGCGAACACTGGTTTACTGAAGAAAACAACTAAGGGGGTACTGAATGAGTAATACAACCGTAGCGCAATTTGCCGCCGAACTAAACCGCCCCGTCGATGATTTGCTTAAACAATTGAAAGAAGCCGGGGTCAACAAAAACAGCGGCAATGACAGCATAACCACTGACGACAAACAACTGTTGACTGCTTATCTGCAAAAGAAAAACGGCAGCAACAGCGGCATCATCAGCATCCGCCGCAAAAAAACCGAAGTCAGCACCGTTGACGGCGTAAAAGTGGAAACTCGCCGCCGCAGCCGTGCCGTTACCATTCCTTCTTCCGAAGAATTGGCAGCGGAAGCCAAAGCCAAAGTAGCAGCGGAAAACCAAAAGGCCGAAGCAGAAAAAGCAGCCGCCCAAGCAGCCGAAGAAAAAGCCAAAGCTGCTGCAAAAGCCGAAGCCCGCGCCAAAGCAGAGGCCGAAGCAGCCAGACTGAAAGCAGCCAAAGCGGAAGGCAAACCTGCCGAAGCCAAAAAAGAAGAAGCCAAACCGGTTGAAACCGTAGAAGCCAAGGCCGAAGCAAAAGTTGAAGCTAAAGCAGACAACAAGCCGTCTGAAAAATCCGTTGAAGCTGAAAAACCAGCAGAAGCCAAAAAACCTGCCAAAGCCAAACAAGACAAAGGCAGCAAAGGCAAAGAAGCGAAAAAGGCAGCCAAACCTGCCGCTCCTGCCGTACCGCAACCTGTCGTCAGCGTGGAAGAACAGGCTCAACGCGATGAAGAAGCCCGTCGTGCCGCCGCCCTGCGTGCGCATCAAGAAGCCTTGTTGAAAGAAAAACAAGAGCGTCAGGCGCGCCGCGAAGCCATAAAACAACAGGCCGAGAAAGACTCAAAACCTACGAAAGAAGCCAAATCAGGCGAACGCAATAAACCTGCTGAGAAAGCCAAAGCAGCATCCGGCGAAGGCAAATCCGAACACAACGCTCGCGGTAAAAAAGAAGACCGTCGTGAGCGTGATGAAGACATTCAAGGCCACAATGCTAAAGGCAAAGGCGGCAAAGGTGGTCGCGACCGCAACAATGCCCGCAACGGCGACGACGAGCGCGTACGCGTCGGCAAAAAAGGCAAAAAACTCAAACTCGAGCCGAACCAGCACGCCTTCCAAGCGCCGACCGAACCTGTCGTACACGAGGTTTTAGTTCCCGAAACCATTACCGTTGCCGATTTGGCGCACAAAATGGCGGTCAAAGGCGTGGAAGTGGTCAAAGCCCTGATGAAGATGGGCATGATGGTAACCATCAACCAATCCATCGACCAAGACACCGCCCTGATCGTGGTGGAAGAACTCGGCCATATCGGCAAACCTGCCGCCGCCGACGACCCTGAAGCATTCTTGGATGAAGGCGTTGAAGCGGTGGAAGCCGAAGCATTGCCGCGTCCGCCGGTGGTTACCGTGATGGGGCACGTCGACCACGGTAAAACCTCGCTGCTGGACTACATCCGCCGCGCCAAAGTGGTGCAGGGCGAAGCGGGCGGCATTACGCAGCACATCGGCGCGTACCACGTCAAAACGCCGCGCGGCGTGATTACCTTCTTGGATACTCCGGGTCACGAAGCGTTTACCGCTATGCGCGCCCGCGGCGCGAAAGCGACCGACATCGTGATTCTCGTGGTTGCCGCAGACGACGGCGTGATGCCGCACACCATCGAGGCGATTGCCCACGCCAAAGCCGCGGGCGTACCGATGGTGGTTGCCGTCAACAAAATCGATAAAGAAGCCGCCAACCCTGAGCGTATTCGCCAAGAGCTGACTGCGCACGAAGTCGTGCCTGACGAATGGGGTGGCGATGTACAGTTTATCGACGTTTCCGCTAAAAAAGGCCTGAACATCGATGCATTGCTCGAAGCCGTCTTGCTCGAAGCCGAAGTTTTGGAACTGACTGCCCCTGTCGATGCACCTGCCAAAGGCATCATCGTTGAGGCGCGTTTGGACAAAGGCCGCGGCGCGGTTGCCACATTGCTGGTTCAAAGCGGTACGCTGAAAAAAGGCGATATGCTGCTGGCCGGTACCGCGTTCGGCAAAATCCGCGCGATGGTCGATGAAAACGGCAAAGCCATCAATGAAGCCGGCCCGTCCATCCCCGTCGAAATCCTCGGCTTGTCCGACGTACCGAACGCAGGCGAAGACGCGATGGTGTTGGCGGACGAGAAAAAAGCGCGCGAAATCGCCCTCTTCCGCCAAGGCAAATACCGCGACGTGCGCCTTGCCAAACAGCAGGCGGCGAAGCTGGAAAATATGTTCAACAATATGGGCGAAACCCAAGCCCAATCTTTGTCGGTCATCATCAAGGCAGACGTGCAAGGTTCTTACGAGGCTTTGGCGGGCAGCCTGAAAAAACTGTCCACAGACGAAGTGAAAGTGAACGTATTGCACAGCGGCGTGGGCGGCATTACCGAATCGGATGTCAACTTGGCCATCGCGTCCGGGGCGTTCATTATCGGCTTTAACGTGCGTGCTGCCTCTTCGCGCAAACTTGCCGAAAATGAAAACGTGGAAATCCGCTACTACAACATCATCTACGATGCCATCGACGACGTGAAGGCGGCGATGAGCGGTATGCTTTCCCCGGAAGAGAAAGAGCAAGTAACCGGTACGGTCGAAATCCGTCAGGTCATCTCCGTTTCCAAGGTCGGCAACATTGCAGGCTGTATGGTTACCGACGGCGTGGTCAAACGCGATTCCCATGTCCGCCTCATCCGCAACAACGTGGTCATCCACACGGGCGAACTGGCTTCGTTGAAACGCTATAAAGACGACGTAAAAGAAGTCCGCATGGGCTTCGAGTGCGGTCTGATGCTCAAAGGCTACAACGAAATCATGGAAGGCGACCAACTGGAATGCTTCGACATCGTCGAAGTGGCCCGTACTCTGTAATCAGACAGGCCGTCTGAAAAATCAGAAGCAGGTTTTGCAATGCGAAACCTGCTTCTTTTTTCAGACGGCCTTTTTACAACCATTCATAGTTTGAAACTATTGAAATTGATGTGTGGTATATAAGCCGCACAAGGCAAAGCCATTTGGCAAAAGAATTGGCGGCAAACTAAGCCTGATGAAGCTCCCTATATATTGTCATATCTTAACGTTTCTGTTGTTTTTATCAAATTTCGGCACTAGTATATACAGCCTAAACACAATACAAATTAAGCAATACCGACCATATGCCGGATACGTTTACTTCCTTGTTACTCTCATCAATATCTAAAGAAAATATCATGACAATCGAAAAAGCAATGCGCATCCGCAATGCGCAATTTGAATTACGACATTTAGAGCAATTACAGCCATCTCCCCTTGCACAAGCAACAACAGGCACGTCGGAAGATGACGTTTATTACGTAACCCTCAGTGACGATATAATCATTGAAAACCCAAATAGCGGCGATGATACGGTTTGCAGCAACGTCAGCTATACCCTTCCAAACCACGTTAAAAACCTTGTTTTGACCGGTACGGCCAATATTTTTGCCGCCGGCAACAACAGCCATAACATCCTGACCGGTAACGAAGGCCGCAACCGCCTCAACAGCGGTCGCGGTGATGATACCGTTTACGGCATGGGTGGCAACGACAACCTCAACGGCGGCGACGGCAACGATTATCTGGATGGTGGCGACGGTAACGATGCCATCAACGGTGATGCAGGCGACGACATTTTGGTGGGCGGCAAGGGGAAAGACATTCTGAAAGGCGAAGCCGGAAACGATACCTATTCCCTTATACTTCCCCACTCAACAAATAAACAAACCGAAGAGGTAAACCAGCATGAGTTTTATGTGCAGTAAAAAATGGTACGACCATATCAGCAGCATCGTTATCGAGTACGCCGAAAGTTTCAACCAATACCTTTCGGGTAAAGGCGATCCTGATATTGCAAACAGTCTTTCATATATTGACGAGCGCAAAGGCTCCCCCTTTGCAGCCATGTCGATTCTGGAACAGCCGGTGTATGCGGCCTGCGCCCACGCATTGTGGGCGGAGCGCGACCTGCCCAAATTCAAGCGCTATGCCTACCAACTGGGCAAGCTCGAAATCTTAAGCAGCATGGGTTGGAGTGCCCCCGAGCCGTTTTTCCTGTGTGCCGAAACCCCCAATGTGGCCAACCCGCTGTTTGTGATGCTGATGAGCGACAGCCCGAAAATCCGCTCCTTCCTGCTGCGCAATATCGATTTAATCAGCAACGATACCGAAGAGTTTGCCGACCGCTACGATTTGAACCGCCAGTTGAAGTACAACACCCTGCTGATGCTGGAAGGCACACAGTTGGAACGCTTGGAACGGCGCAGCCTGAATGTGCTCGAAAACCACCAGCAAAATAAATGGCTGCAACTGCGGCGCGAAGACTTCCTCTTCTTCCTGGCCTTCGCCCGCCAAGATCCTGCTGCTATGCGGCAGGCGCTCGATCCTTTGTTTGAGAAAAAACGCGCCCGTCAGGCAGCTAAAGAAACCCTCAGCTATTTCGATTTCTTCTTGCAGCCGCAAATTGTGATGTACGCCAAAATCGCCGCCATCCACGGTTTTGATTTGGGCATCGACCATGAAATCGCGCCCAAAGAAGCCATTGCCTATGCGCCACTGCCTGAGGACGAATACCAAGATCCCTTCGACTTTATGCGCGCCTACGATTTGGACTTCCCCTACGAATACCTGCAAAACTGGGTGGATTACTACACCGGCCAAACAGATACTTTGGGTTTGCCGCCGCTTGCGAATGACGAATAGAGTTTAGGATTAAGTTGCTGTGTGTTTACATCGCAGGCAGCCTGCCCCCTTTTCCCATTTTCAGGCTGCTATCTACGGCGACAACGATACCATTATCGACAACCAAGGCATCAATACCCTCAAGTTTTCAGACGGCCTGAGCAATGCCAAGCTCAACCTGAAGACCATTCATAACGATGATGGCAGCCAAAGTTGGGAAATTACTTCGGAACAAGGTTCAGCCCTGATTCAAAACCAAATCGGCGCGGATGGCAGCATTTCCATCGACCGCTTCCAGTTCAATGACCAAACCTATACTGCCGCGCAGTTCCAACAAGCCTTCCAAGCTCTGAAGGCCGAAACCATTAAATTTGTCGGCACAAACAGCGACGATACCTTGCATGGCGATGCAGGCAACAATGAAATCGACGGCGGCAACGACGGCCATGACACACTATACGGCCACGATGGCGATGACATCTTGCGCGAACACAGCGAAACCTATTACGGCAACGAGCCCGCTTCCGACGATAAACTCTATGGTGGCAACGGCAATGACAAACTCTATGCCCATGTAGGCACCGACTTACTCGACGGCGGTGCAGGCAATGATTATCTGGAAGGCGGCGAACACAACGATACCTATGTTTTCGGAAAAGGTTACGGTCACGACACCATTTTTGACTACAACTTCGGTTCTGATAGCGAAGCAAGCCTACACAGACTCAACGCCAACGTCGTTAAATTTACCGGCGGCATTACCCTTGACGACCTCGAAATTACCGTTGAAAAAGGTTACGACAAAACCGGGATTGCCAACATGCCCGACAGCAACCAATTTGTATCTAATCCCCTGCTGGATGGCGACACATGGCATATCCGCATTAAAGGTACAGATGATGTTTTAACCATCAAAAACCAAAGCGGCATTTATGGTGCGATTTCCGAGTTTCAGTTTGACGGCAATACCTCATACAGCACAGGCGAGCTGATCAACCACTTCAAACTGTCCATCCCGCACATGATCGGCAATACAAACATCGTCCAATACACCGGCCAACCCGTTGAAGAACTCAACCGTGATGTGTACAACAACTTCAACCACACCATCCACGCCGATAGCGACAACAACGATTTAGATTTGTCGCGTTACACTTCTGTTGTCGAATACAGGGGCAATCGCAGCGATGAAACCATTACATTAGGACATGGCATCACCATCGTTGATACATCCAGCGGCAACGATACCATTACCGACCCGGATGCCGACAACACCGTTATCATGTTTGGCAGAAACAGCGGCAACGACACCTTTAATCCGTATGGTGGCAGCGATACCCAAGTCCTTTTCAAAGAAGGGCTTGCACTGAAAGATTTACAGTTGAAAACCGGCGATGATTGGGTCTTAACCATCAAAGATACAGGCGATCCCCTGACCATCCATGACATTGCCAACAATAATGTCGACAGCTTTGTATTCGGAAACGGTAAGAGCTACACCACCGACGAAATCAACAAAGCACTGATTACTGAAAATACACAAAACAACGGTATCCTGTAAAACTCAAAGGCCGTCTGAAACCTTAATTCAGACGGCCTTAGTCCTTTGCTGATTTATTTACCTTTCCGCTATATAATTATTCTCATTCTAGTTCAAAAGAAAGACTAAAAATGGATGCCTTAAATCTCCTCACCACGCGTCGCTCTTCCAAAAAACTGACTGCTCCGGCACCCAATGCCGAGCAACTGGAACAAATGCTGCAAGCGGCAACACAAGTTCCTGATCACGGCAATATGCGCCCTTACCGCTTTACCGTTATTCAAAGCGAGGACGGCTTACAACGTTTCCGCGAGCTGTTGAGCAAGACCGTTACCGAACTCAACTTCGGCGATGATGCCATGAAAAAAGCCGAACGCATTGGGAACATGGCACCTATGATTATCGGCGTTACATTTACGCCGAACCGTGAAGTGGCAAAACCCAAACCTGAATGGGAGCAAATGCTGACTGCCGGCTGCGCCGCCTATGCTTTGCAACTGGCTGCTTCAGCCCAAGGCTTTGACAATGTTTGGATTACGGGCATGTGGGTCAATAGCCCATTGTTGCGCGAAGCATTTGAGTGTGCCGACAAAGACAAAATCATCGGCCTGATGATGATTGGTTCGCCGACCGAAGAAGGCGGCGGCCCGAAAAATACCAACTTGAAATGTTTTACAACTTATTGGTAAAGCCTGAAAACACTAAGGCCGTCTGAAAATCAGATTTAATGGTTTTTCAGACGGCCTTTTTATATCTATTATCGAAGCATCAAGCCGGATACATAAACGCTTCAATTTCTTCCAAAGAAATATCCGCCGTTGCACCATGACGTGAAGCCACCAACGCACCCAGCGCACAAGCAAAAGCAATGGCTTCTTGAGGAGGCGCATTGTTCAGCAGTTTGTAAGTCAAACCCCAAGGAAGCTGTCGCCGGTGCCAACAGTATCCACCACTTTGACGCGGAAACCGCAATGACGGTATAACTCGCCGTCCTTATACAAAACTGCGCCATGGCTGCCCAAAGTCACGCAAAGGATTTTGACGCCGGTCAGCCCAACGAGGTAGCCGATATTTTGTTCGATACTGTGATAAGGAGAGCCATAGGCCGCAGCCAATTCATACAACTCATCATCATTGAGCTTGACCATATCGGACTGTTTCATGGTCTCCAACAAGCGGTCAATATCGTAATGGGGCTTACGCAGGTTAACGTCAAAAATTTTGAATTTGGCTTCTTTCAGCAAAACTGCCAAGCTTTTACGCGAAACTTCATCACGGGTTGCCAAGCTGCCAAAAACGAAAGCATCTGATTCTGCCACACGTTTGATTGCCGCATCATCAACCGCAATTCTGTCCCACGCGCAAGGATAGACAATCTCATAAGACGCGCTGCCACACTTGTCCAAGTGTACTTTCACCAAGCTGGTCGCACATTCATGGCAAACCTGCAAATAATCAGTGTTGACGTTTTTACTTTGAATCTGGCGTAGCAATTCTTCGCCATCGGCATCATCGCCACGACGGCTGATGATGGCGGTATCGATACCCAAAGACTGCAAACGAACGGTAACATTCAGAGGCGCACCACCCAATACCTTTCCGTTTGGAAAATCGTCCCACAGCACTTCGCCGAAACTGGTTACTTTCATTCTTGGCCTTCCTTTTTTGAGGTTGATTGGCAGGGTCTGCACACCCGATAGATTTTTTGCAAATCATGTACTTGTAGTAAAACTCCAGCATCGGGGGCGAAAGTATTATGTTTTAAAATATTGGGACTGACAAGCAATTAAGGGCATATCCGACAATAAACTTGATTCATCACAAAATTATATTGTTCCTATTTTTTTCTTTTTCTTTCACATTTATCCTCTTCTATTTCATTAAAACAAAATATTCTGAAATTTAAATACAAAAGGCCGTCTGAAAACTGATTCAATCAATTTTCAGACGGCCTTTATCGAATTATTGCAGTGTTTAGACTACAACTTCTTCTTTTTTCTTCACTTCTTTGGCAATGTTCTCACGACTCAAGCCAAACATCAGCAAGAGCGGACTGGCAACCAATACGGAAGAGTAAATACCGAACACGATACCGATGGTCAGCGCCGTAGAGAAACCGTGCAAGGCTGCGCCACCGAACACCAGCATAGAAACAACCATTGCCTCGGTCGAACCGTGGGTAATGATGGTACGGCTCATGGTTGCAGTAATCGCGTTGTCGATGACTTCCGGCACAGTATGGCCGCGCATATGCGGCTTACGGAAGTTTTCACGAATACGGTCAAACACAACCACAGATTCGTTCACGGAATAACCCAAAACTGCCAAGATACCTGCCAAGACAGTCAATGAGAATTCCCATTGGAAGAAGGCGAAACAGCCGAGAATAATCACGATGTCGTGCATATTCGCAATAATCGCGGACACTGCAAAACGCCACTCAAAACGCATGGACAAGTAAATAATAATACCCGCCACCACGAAGCCCAAGGCCATCAAACCATTGGTAACCAGTTCTTCACCAACCTGAGGGCCGATGAATTCGACTTGGCGCAAAGCAACGTCAGGATTGTCTTTTTTCAGCAAATCCATCACTTGGTTGGACAGCTGGGCAGACGTTACGCCTTCTTTATTCGGCAGGCGAATCATGATGTGTTTGTTCGTACCCAGTGCCTGAACCTGTACATCACCCATTTTCAGCGTATCGAGGCGTTCGCGCGTTTTATTCACATCCACGCCCTGCTGATATTGGACTTCCATCACCGTACCGCCGGTAAATTCGACGGAGAAATTCAGGCCTTTGGTTACCAAAAAGAACACGGCAGCGATAAACGTAACCAACGAAATAAAAGTCGTCAGTTTGCCGTAGCTCATAAACGGAATATCGCGTTTGATTTTAAATAATTCCATGTTTTACTCCTTGCCTTCTGCCATTTCAGCTTTCGGCTTCCATACCGCACCAATGGAAATATTCCGCAATTTGCGACGGCGGCCGTACCACAGGTTGACCAAAGCACGGAACACGACCACAGATGAATACATCGAGGTCAGAATACCGATACAGTGTACAACGGCAAAACCGCGTACAGGACCGGAACCGAATACCAACAAAGCAATACCGGCAATCAGAGAAGTCAAGTTAGAGTCGACAATGGTTGCCCAAGCATGTTGGAAACCCAGATTGATTGCCTGCTGAGGTGGCATACCTCCGCGCAATTCTTCACGGATACGCTCGTTAATCAATACGTTGGAGTCAATCGCCATACCCAATGTCAATGCCAACGCGGCAATACCCGGCAAGGTCAGCGTTGCCTGCATGGCAGACAAAATACCTAACAAGAACAAGATATTGGTACTCAAAGCGATGGTAGAGAAGAAACCCATCAGGCGGTAGTAAACCACCATAAATGCAGCAACGGCGGCAAAGCCCCACAAGGTGGAATTGAAGCCTTTTTCAATGTTTTCTTTACCCAAAGACGGGCCGATGGTACGTTCTTCGACAATCTGCATAGGCGCAGCCAGCGAGCCTGCACGCAGCAACAATGACGTATCGTTGGCTTCGGCAGTTGTCATGCTGCCGGAAATTTCCACACGGCCACCGGTAATGGCGGAGCGGATGACAGGCGCGGTCACGACTTCGGATTTACCTTGGTCGATCAACACCATAGCCATACGTTTACCCACATTGGCTGAAGTCAATTCGCCAAAAATGCTGCCACCTGCGCTGTCCAAGCTCAGGCTCACGGCAGGCGCACCCACTTGGTCAAAGCTAGGTTGCGCGTCGTTGATGTTGTCGCCGGTCAGTTCAACTTGTTTGCTGACCAAAATAGTTTCCGGACGATCGCCACCGCTTGACAGCAACTCATAACCAGTCGGTACATTACCGTTTAAGGCTTCTTGCAATTTAATCGGATCGTCTTCCACCATGCGAACTTCCAAAGTCGCGGTACGACCGATAATGTCTTTTGCTTTGGCAGTATCTTGTACACCCGGCAGCTGTACAACAATGCGGTCAAGACCGGATTGTTGGATAACCGGTTCTGCCACACCCAATTCGTTCACACGATTGTGCAAAGTATTGATGTTTTGTTTTACCGCATCAGAGCGTACTTTATTGATCGCCTCTTCAGACAGAGTCAGCACGATATTGTTGCCGTCTGCAAGTAAAGTAGCTTCAGGGAACATCTTTTGCAACTGAGGCAAGGCCTTTTGTACATCGGCAGCATCTTGCAGAGGCACGGTCAGACCGTTTTCAGCCTGATGCACCGTACCGGTACGGATTTTTTCGCGACGCAATTCGCGGCGGATATCGCCGGCATAACGTTCAAACGTTTTCTGCATAGCGGCTTTCATGTCCACCTGCATGGTGAAATGCACGCCGCCGCGCAAGTCCAGACCCAAGAACATCGGATTAGCTTTGATTTTCGCCATCCACTCAGGACTGTCTGCCAAAAGATTGAGTGCGGTAATATAACCTTCGCCCAAAGTATTTTCGATGATGTCGCGTGCTTTCAATTGCGTTTCAGTGTCTTTGAAACGCACTTTCAACGAATTGTCGACGACAAACATCCCATCAGTCTGAATACCGGCCTGCTTCAGTGCGGCATCTACTTTAGACTGGGTTTGCTCATTGATAACGATGGCTTGTCGGTTGGTTGATACCTGTACGGCAGGCGTTTCACCGAAAAGGTTGGGCAGCGAATATACAGCCGCAACCACAATCGTGAACGCAATCAGCAGGTATTTCCATAAAGGATAACGGTTCATGGTAAACCTTTGCTTTATTTATAAAGGCAAACAGCCGCACTCGGAAAATGAGGCGGCTTTTCGCAAAAAAACGGATTATTCAGCTTTCGCGGCAATCGCGTTGCGTTCCACTTCTACTTCGATTCTCGCACCTTGGCCGATGTCGACAGTGTAGAATTGCTCGCCAACTTTGGTCACGCGGCCTTTGAAACCTGCAGCCAAAACGACTTTATCGCCTACTTTCAAAGCAGCCAGCATAGCTTGGTGTGCTTTGAATTTCTTTTGTTGAGGACGCATAATCAGGAAGTAAAACACCACCATAATCAGCAGTAAGGGGGCAAATTGAGCCACAGCTTGATTCATAATATATCCGTTCTTTTGAGTTTTAAGATAAAGTAAAAAACTGCATACAGCCCAAAACGCAGTTGGTTGGACTGTAAAATTGAGCTATTCTAAAGGCCGTCTGAAAAATTTCCAAGCATTTCCGTATTTATTAACCATATTTAGCAGTCCGTGCGACTCGTTCGATACACACCTTCCATGCTTAAAAAAATCATTTGGCGCGTGCGTACCCTGCTGCGTCGACTACTCGGCAAAAATGCCCGCACCGTATGGATTTCCCATCCGATATTTTTGCGGCACCAGCCGGGCACCAACCACCCCGACAAGCCTGAACGCATCAGCGCCATTCAAGCCACCTTAAAAAAGGAAGGCATTTGGCGTCATCTGCAAACCGCTAAAGCGCCCGAAATCAAAGATGCGCAACTGGCATTGGTCCACTCGCGCAACTATCTGCACGAATTGGAGGCCGCCCAGCCGCTTCCAGGAAAAATCCACCGCATCGATGATGATACGGTCATCTGCCACGACTCCCTTAAAGCCGCCCGTTTTGCAGCCGGTGCCGTTGTCAAAGCAGTCGATATGGTGATGAACAAAAAGGCCTGGCATGCTTTTTGCGCCATCCGCCCACCCGGCCACCATGCCCACAGCAACAGCGCCAGCGGATTCTGCCTCGTCAACAACATCGCCGCCGGTGTGATGCACGCCATTGCCCAATATCGCTTGCAACGCATCGCCGTCATCGATTTCGACGCCCACTTCGGCGACGGTACGGCGGAGATTCTACGAGACGATCCGCGCGTGATGTTTTTCAACCTATTTGAAACCGACATCTTCCCCTTCCCGGAGGCGGAACAATACGCCTGCAGTAAAAATATGCTGCATACGCCCCTCAAACCGGGCACAGGCAGCCGTATCTTCCATACGACCATCCGTGAACAATGGCTGCCCAAGCTCACGGCTTTCCATCCCGAGTTGGTGTTACTTTCAGCAGGTTTTGACGGGCACAAACAAGACGAAACAGGCCGTCTGAACCTGCATGAAGCCGATTTTGCCTGGCTGACGCACAAAATCGTCCAAGCAACGGCAAGCTGTCAGGGGCGTGTCGTTTCCGTACTGGAAGGCGGCTACACTTTGGAATCCATGTCCAAATCCGCCGCCGCCCACATCCGCGTATTGGCGGGCTTGAGCAAGGCCGATTACGTCATCGCCTACCAAAAGCATTTGAAGCGTGACAAAAGTAACAATCCTACGCAATAACGCATTTAAGCTATCGATCCAAGCCGTCTGAAAACACATCATCCGTTTCAGACGGCCTTTTCTTCATTTACACACGTTAATTTGAGCAAAGACAAACCATTTCCATATTATCAGTAGTAAAATAACAAAAATAAAACGTACAAATAAAAATAGTTCACACACCTCACTGCTACCCTTTCCCCAATTGACCGTCTTTTTCAGACGGCCTCCATTTAAAAAAAGGAGCGTTACAATGAAAGCAGCACGTTTTTATAACAAAGGCGACATCCGCATCGAAGACATTCCCGAGCCAACCGTCGCTCCGGGTACTGTCGGCATCAATGTTGCTTGGTGCGGTATCTGCGGTACCGACCTGCACGAATTCATGGAAGGCCCGATTTTCATTCCGCCTTGCGGCCATCCGCACCCAATCTCCGGCGAGTCAGCGCCAGTTACCATGGGTCACGAGTTCTCCGGTGTAGTTTATGCTGTAGGCGAAGGCGTGGACGACATCAAAGTCGGCCAACACGTTGTTGTCGAACCCTACATCATCCGCGACGACGTACCGACCGGCGAAGGCAGCAACTACCACCTCTCCAAAGACATGAACTTCATCGGCTTGGGCGGTTGCGGCGGCGGCTTGTCTGAAAAAATTGCCGTCAAACGCCGTTGGGTACACCCTATTTCCGACAAAATCCCGTTAGACCAAGCCGCTTTGATTGAACCCCTGTCCGTCGGTCATCACGCCTACGTCCGCAGCGGCGCGAAAGCAGGCGACGTCGCATTGGTCGGCGGCGCAGGCCCTATCGGTTTGCTGCTTGCCGCCGTGTTGAAAGCCAAAGGCATCAAGGTCATCATCACCGAATTGAGCAAGGCGCGCAAAGACAAAGCCCGCGAATCCGGCGTTGCCGATTACATCCTCGACCCGTCCGAAGTCGACGTCGTCGAAGAAGTGAAAAAACTGACTAACGGCGAAGGCGTGGATGTCGCATTCGAATGCACCAGCGTCAACAAAGTGTTGGATACTTTGGTGGCCGCCTGCAAACCCGCTGCCAACTTGGTCATCGTATCCATTTGGAGCCACCCCGCCACCATCAACGTCCACAGCGTTGTGATGAAAGAGTTGGACGTGCGCGGCACCATCGCCTACTGCAACGACCACGCCGAAACTATCAAATTGGTTGAAGAAGGCAAAATCAACCTCGAGCCTTTCATCACCCAGCGCATCAAACTGGACGAATTGATTTCCGAAGGCTTCGAGCGCTTGATCCACAACAACGAATCCGCAGTAAAAATCATTGTTAATCCCAATCTTTAATCCTAAGGTTTAAAGATTAGACAGGCCGTCTGAAACTTTTCAGACGGCCTGTTTACTTGATAAATTCCCGAATGGCCCAATTCTATATGATAAATGAATCCTTTTGTGCTCTGTTTTAACCATTGGTTTAGGAGGAAAACGATGAATCCAATAGGAACAAAAACAATTCAGACAGAACGATTGCTACTCAGACCTTTTCAACTAGAAGATGCGTCAGCGATGTTTAAAAACTGGTCGAGTGATGCAGAAGTGACGCATTATTTGACGTGGCTTCCACATGAATCTGTCGAGGTCACGAAGGAGAACCTTAAACGGTGGGTAGACGGCTATCAAAATCCACTTCAATTCAAATGGGCAATCGTATTTAACAATGAGGTTGTTGGTAGTATTGATGTTGTGCATTTAGAAGAAAAGCCGGATGCTGTGGAAATCGGATATGCACTTAGTCGCAAATGCTGGGGAAAAGGAATTATGACAGAAGCGCTTATTGCAGTAATCGATTATCTCTTAGAAGAAGCAGGCTGTAATAGAGTAGCCGCGCGTCACGATGTGAATAATCCAGCCAGCGGAAAAGTGATGCTAAAAGCTGGAATGACTTATGAAGGCACGCTAAGACAATATGGCAAGAATAATCAAGGTATCTGTGATATGGCATATTATTCAATCATTAAAGCGGATAGATTGAAGTAAGAGTAAAACAATTATCATAAGGCTTAAAGAATAAACAGGCCGTCTGAAGTTTTTCAGACGGCCTGTTTACTTGATAAATTCCCGAATGGCCCAATTCTATGCCGACCATTCACTTATCAAGAGTAAAACTCCATGAATCCAAAATACGCCCCACTCTTTCAAACATACACCCTCAATAACGGCGTAACCATCAAAAACCGCCTTGTCGTCGCACCCATGACCCATTTCGGCTCACAAGCCGACGGTTTGATCAGCGACCAAGAGCGTACCTTCCTCAGCAACCGCGCAGGCGATATGGGCTTGTTTATCACTGCCGCCACTTTGGTTCAAAAAGACGGCAAAGCCTTTCACGGCCAACCTGAAGCCACAGGCGAACACTGCCTCGACAGCCTGGAAGAAACCGCACAAATCCTGCAACAACAAGGCGCAAAAGCAATGTTGCAAATCCATCACGGCGGTTCCAAAGCCATTGATGACCTTTTGGACGGTCTCGACAAAATCAGCGCTTCCGCCAGCGAAGCCGAACACGCGCGCGAAGCGACCGAAAAAGAAGTCGAAGCACTCATCGCTTCTTATGCGCAAGCCGCCGATTTGGCGCTTCGTGCCGGTTTTGACGGCGTGGAAATCCACGGTGCCAATACCTATCTGATCCAACAGTTTTACTCTGCCCAAAGCAACCGCCGCAACGACCAATGGGGCGGCAGCTTGGAAAACAGAATGCGCTTCCCGCTGGCCGTTATTGATGCCGTGGTTGCCGTCCGTGAAAAACACCAGCGCGACGACTTCATTATCGGCTACCGCTTCTCCCCCGAAGAGCCGGGCGATGACGGCTTAACCATGACCGAAACCGGCGCACTGATTGACGCATTGGTGCAAAAACCGCTGCAATATCTGCACGTTTCCCTGTGGGAATTTGATAAAAAAATCCGTCGCGGCGGCGATACCGCGCAAACCCGTATGCAGTTTATCCACGAACGCATCAACGGCAAACTGCCGCTTATCGGCGTGGGCAACCTGTTTACCGCCGACCAAATTTTGGCCGCCTATGAAACCGGCTGGGCGGAATTTATCGCATTGGGCAAAACCGTGATGATTAATCCGCACATTGCCACGCAAATCCGTGAAGGCCGCGAAGATGAAATCAAAACGCAACTCGACCCAACGCGTGCCGACCATTACGGCTTACCCGACACCTTGTGGGGCTTTGCCTCCAGCGGTACGCAATCATGGCTGCCGCCGGTAAAAGGCGCAGAATGGAAACCGATGGATATTTAATCATCGATTCATAAACAAAGGCCGTCTGAAACTTTTCAGACGGCCTTTGTTTTGGTACAAACATTGAATTATCAAGCATTTTTTTGTACAATTCCGCATCTTTCAATCTATTGCAGGGCGTGTTGCACACGCCCTTATTTTAGCCTGTTTTCCAATACCCATATCCTTCAGGCCGTCTGAAAAAACGGCCTGAACCTTTTTGCAAAGAAAACCATGTCCCAAGAAATCCTCGACCAAGTGCGCCGCCGCCGCACGTTTGCCATCATCTCCCACCCCGACGCGGGTAAAACCACGCTGACCGAAAAACTCTTGCTGTTTTCAGGCGCGATTCAAAGCGCGGGTACGGTAAAAGGCAAGAAAACCGGCAAATTCGCTACCTCCGACTGGATGGACATCGAGAAGCAGCGCGGCATTTCCGTGGCATCAAGCGTGATGCAGTTCGACTACAAAGACCACACCGTCAACCTCTTGGACACGCCGGGACACCAAGACTTCTCCGAAGACACCTACCGCGTTCTGACCGCCGTGGACAGCGCATTAATGGTTATCGACGCGGCAAAAGGCGTGGAAGCGCAAACCATCAAACTCTTGAACGTCTGCCGCCTGCGCGATACGCCGATTGTTACCTTTATGAACAAATACGACCGCGAAGTGCGCGATTCGCTGGAACTTTTGGACGAAGTGGAAAATATTTTAAAAATCCGCTGCGCGCCCGTAACCTGGCCGATCGGTATGGGCAAAAACTTCAAGGGCGTGTACCACATCCTGAACGACGAAATCTATCTCTTTGAAGCCGGCGGCGAACGTCTGCCGCACGAATTCGACATCATCAAAGGCATAGACAATCCCGAATTGGAACAACGCTTTCCGTTGGAAATCCAACAGTTGCGCGACGAAATCGAATTGGTGCAGGCGGCTTCCAACGAATTCAATCTCGACGAATTCCTCGCCGGAGAACTCACGCCCGTGTTCTTCGGCTCGGCGATTAACAACTTCGGTATTCAGGAAATCCTCAATTCATTGATTGAATGGGCACCTGCGCCGAAACCGCGCGATGCGACCGTACGCATGGTTGAGCCTGACGAACCTAAGTTCTCCGGATTTATCTTCAAAATCCAAGCCAATATGGACCCGAAACACCGCGACCGTATCGCCTTCTTGCGCGTCTGCTCTGGTAAATTCGAGCGAGGCATGAAGATGAAACACCTGCGTATCAACCGCGAAATTGCCGCCTCCAGCGTGGTAACCTTCATGTCGCACGACCGTGAGCTGGTGGAAGAAGCCTACGCCGGCGATATTATCGGTATCCCGAACCACGGCAACATCCAAATCGGCGACAGCTTCTCCGAAGGCGAACAACTGGCGTTCACCGGCATCCCCTTCTTCGCACCCGAACTGTTCCGCAGCGTCCGCATCAAAAACCCGCTGAAAATCAAGCAACTGCAAAAAGGTTTGCAACAGCTTGGCGAAGAAGGCGCGGTACAGGTTTTCAAACCGATGAGCGGCGCAGATTTGATTTTGGGCGCGGTCGGCGTGTTGCAGTTTGAAGTCGTTACCTCGCGGCTGGCCAACGAATACGGCGTAGAAGCCGTGTTCGACAGCGCATCCATCTGGTCGGCGCGCTGGGTATCGTGCGACGACAAGAAAAAACTGGCGGAGTTTGAAAAAGCCAACGCGGGCAATCTGGCGATAGACGCAGGCGGCAACCTCGCCTACCTCGCCCCCAACCGCGTCAACCTGAATCTGACGCAAGAACGCTGGCCGGACATCGTGTTCCACGAAACACGCGAGCATTCGGTTAAACTGTAAAACACAAAGGCCGTCTGAAACATTCAGACGGCCTTTTTTTCATTCGATATCAACCCAATAAATCCCAAGCAAACTTTCCAATGGTCAGGCACAGCAGCAACATAAATCCGTAACGCAGCTCAAATATTGTCTTATTTTAGCTTTTAGCACCTCACCAAACATTTTCGGAATAAATGTTGACTTTAACCTTATGTCAAAGTTTATAATTTGTGCTCCTTCAGTTATCACATAGGCGAAAAACATGAAAAAACTTATGACTTTTATCACACTTAGCGCTGCTGCAGTTTCAATTTATGCCCATGCTAATGAACTACCGCATCAAGCACACATGAATATGCCAATGTCGACAGGTTCTGCAATGCAACAAGAATTTATGCAAGGTATGAATCAAATGCATCAAGACATGATGGCAGCTGCGCAATATAAAGATCCTGATGTTGCTTTTGCAGCAGGTATGTTGCCACACCATATTGGCGCAGTAAAAATGGCGGAAGTTGAATTAAAATACGGAAAAGATCCTGAGATGCGTAAGCTTGCTGAGGATATTATTAACGCACAACAAGCGGAAATTGAACAAATGCAAAAATGGCTTAAAGCACACAACAAAAAAAGCTCCGTAAAATGATCTGACCCCAAAAGTTAGACTGATTTAGTTCAAGGACTGAGTTCTGTAATTCACAGAGCTCAGTCCTTTTAGTTTCCCCTGAATGCGCTCATGGTTGTAATAATGAATGTACTCATGAATCGTTTTTTCCAGTTGTTAGAACGTCTCAAATCATTTACCGTAATAACATTCCATTTTTAATCGTCCAATTGATGACCTTTGCCGAAGCGTTGGCCGCTAAAAAATCATAGCCGTAAAAGCGGACGAACACAAAAGCCAGCAGGCTGCCCGTCCCCGGCCCGAACACGCCGTCGTAAAACCCGATTAATGCGCCGAAAAATAAGCCCCATAAAGTTTCGCGGCGCGTCAGCTTTTCAGTGCGCACCGTCTGCCCCAAGTCTTTTTTCAAAAAAGTGTACAGACACATGGCAATCATGATGACCAACATCGTCGGTTTCATGTATTGCACGGGAAAATACACCACCGTTTTCGCGCCCAAATATGAAGCAGCAAATGCCTACACCGCGGCAGGCAGCAGCATTTTCCACGGCACAGGGATTCGGCGCAGATATTGCCCCGTCGCAGTCAACGTGCCGCAGCAGGAAGCAAATTTATTGACCCCCATCACCGAGGCCACAGGCGTAGCATTTGGCAATAGGTTGAACAATCCGGGAATCTGCAACAGCCCGCCGCCGCCAACGGCCGCATCTATCAGCCCTGCGGCAAAACCGACCAACACCAGATAATAAAAAAACGAATCTGCAAGCATAATGTCCATCTCTAAAAAGCAAAGCGATTTTGCGCGTGTTTGCCTGTCCTGACAACCTACAAGGCCGTCTGAAAACAAGAAACCATATTCTGTTTTCAGACGGCCTTTCTTTTTCAATTCAGCCGCTCAAATTGCAGCTTAAAAATTTTTCCATTAAAATGCCGCCCCTTATCTTTCCTGCACACAACACATTATATGGAACATCCCACCCCCGACCAAACGCACAGCCCACGACCGAATGGGCATCTTCGCGCATTTCATTTTCGCCAGCCGCTGGCTGCAACTGCCGATTTATATAGGCTTAATCATTGCCCAAGTCATTTATGCCTGTAAGTTCCTCAAATCCCTGTGATACTTGATCTCCAACTTCGGCATTATGGATGACAATACCGTCATGATCGCCGTGTTGAATCTGATCGATATCGTGATGATTGCCAACCTACTGACCATGGTCATCGTCGGCGGCTACGAGACCTTCGTTTCCCGCCTCCATGTTGACGAACATCCCTACCAACCCGAATGGCTCAGCCACGTCAATGCTTCGGTTTTGAAGGTTAAGCTGTCGATGTCCATCATCAGCATTTCCTCCATCCATCTGCTGCAAACCTTCCTCAACGCCGCCAATCTGCCAGAAAATAAATCATGTGGCAATGTATGACCCACATCTGCTTCCTGATTTCCGCGCTCGCCATGGCTTTAACGGACAAAATCGTGTACAGCACGACGCATAAAGCGCATTGATAATAAAAGGCAATCAAAAGGCCGTCTGAAAACCATACGTTCAGACGGCCTTTTGATTATTGGGCAATGTTTGAAACCGACACTTTCAACTTATTGCTTACGCTTGTCCCACCAGGCAAACAAGTTGCCCAAAACCGTTCCCGATACGGAGTGCCAAACGCAGGCAACGGCGGCAGCAACGGCAGACTCGGCATTACCGGGGAAGAATTTAGCACTCAAACCGGTGGCAAGTCCGGCATTTTGTACGCCGACTTCGATGGCAAGGGTGCGTTTTTTGGCGGTGTTCATGCCGGTCAGCGCGCCGCTGTAATAGCCGAGGATGTAGCCGCCGATGTTGTGTGCAGCAATGGCGAGGACCATAACGAAAGCGGATTCAGCAAAGCGGTGGCCATGAACGGCAGCAACGCCGCCGACGATGCAGGCAAACGCGACAACGGCAACAGCAGGCATAATCGCGCGCACGTCTTCAAACCAATGTTTTTTATGCAGCAAGATATTGGCGACAGAGCCGATAATGACAGGCAACAAGGTAACAAGCAACATAAACTTAAACATACCCCAACCGTCCATTTCGACGGTTTGACCAACAAGATAAGTCATCCACAATGGCGTCATCACAGGAGCGAGGACGGTGGAAACAGTGGTCATGCCGACCGAAAAGGCAACATCGCCTTTAGCCAAAAAACTCATAATATTGGACGAAACACCGCCCGGACAAGTACCGACCAAAACCAAACCCAACGTCAATCCGGGTGAAAGATCAAAAGCTTTGGCAATACCGATGGCAAGCAGCGGCATGATGGTGTATTGGGCGATGGCACCGATAAAAATATCGAGCGGACGTTGCGCCAAAATTTGATAATCCTCTTTGCCCAAAGTCATGCCCATACCCAGCATGATGATGCCGAGTACGACGACTTGCGTATCGCCTTTTACCCACGAAAAAGTGGCAGGTTCGATAAAGGCGATGATAGAAGCAAGGACGATGATCAGAGCGGTGAAGCGGGTCATTTGCCGACTGATAGCGGTCAGAAAGTTCATATTTTACTCCTTTGTATGTTTTTATCATGACAATAATTGCCATAATTTAACACATGTTAACTCTTGTGTGCAATTACAGTAACGAAACAGGAAATCCGCCATCCAATAATGTTTATAGTGGATTAACAAAAATCAGGACAAGGCGACGAAGCCGCAGACAGTACAGATAGTACGGCAAGGCGAGGCAACGCCGTACTGGTTTAAATTTAATCCACTATAAAAACACACCACAACGATCCCACCCTATATCAACACAAAGGCCGTCTGAAACTTTTCAGACGGCCTTGATTTATCTGGTCGTTATCGATTTATTCGATATTTTGAACCTGTTCACGCATTTGCTCGATTAAGACTTTCAGTTCTACCGAAGCTTGCGTACATTCGGCGGCAATGGCTTTGCTGCCCAAGGTATTGGCTTCACGGTTCAACTCTTGCATCAAGAAATCCAAACGTTTGCCTGCACTGCCCTTGCCTTCGGTAACAATGCGGCGTACCTCGGTGATATGGGTGCGCAAACGGCTAAATTCTTCATCCACATCAGATTTTTGAATAAACAAAGCAAATTCCTGTTGCAGGCGGTCGTTGTCGATGTTGCCGACAGCTTCTGCCAAACGGGCTTTGACTTTGTCCATATGCGCTTGCAGCAGGCTTGGGAACAGCTCGTTCAAAGCGTCCACAATCTCTTCCATAGCGGTCAGACGTTGCAATAAATGTTCGCCCAGTTTTTTGCCTTCGCGTTTGCGGGCTGCGGTAAACTCTTTCAACGCGCCGGTCAATAAATCCTTAACACCTTTCGCCAAAGCCTCAGAGTCTTCGCTCTGACCCGCCAAAACGCCGGGGAAGCGCAAAACGTCGGCCACGCTCAGCTTGCCGAAATTGTGTTCCTTGCGCCATTCTTTGTTCAAATGCGCCAACTGTGCGACCAAATCCTGATTGACTTCCAAAGTCTGCCCACCAGAAGCCGCATCTTGCAGCTGAACGCGGCACTCCAGTTTACCGCGCGCCACAGCCGCGGCAATCTGTTCGCGCAATGCGCCTTCCAAATAGCGCAGCTCTTCCGGCATACGGAATTGGACATCCAAATAACGATGGTTGACCGCGCGGATTTCCAAATTAATCCGCTTACCGCCGCATTCGCCTGCGGCATTGGCAAAGCCGGTCATGCTGTGGATTTGAATAGTTCGTCTTGTAGCCATGGTTTTACTCCGTTTCCAAATACGAGTGAAAGTATGGACACTATAACACACCCGACCGACGATTTTCAGACGGCCTTTGGTGCCAAATTCCTCTATAATTCAAGGCAACCTGTTTTTTATTCTCCCCAAAGGACCATCATGAGCGACTACACCCGCACCGGCCGCGCCGCCGACAGCCTGCGCAACATCAAAATTACACCCAATTTCCTGCCACACGCCGACGGCTCCTGCCTTATCGAGTGCGGCAACACCAAAGTGATTTGCACTGCCTCCATCGACGAAAATGTCCCGCCCTTCTTGCGCGGTAAAGAACAAGGCTGGGTAACGGCCGAATACGGAATGTTGCCGGCCTCCACCGCCTCCCGTATGCGCCGTGAAGCCGCCGCAGGCAAACAGTCCGGCCGCACACAAGAAATCCAACGCCTAATCGGCCGCTCGCTGCGCGCCGTTGTCGATATGGAAAAACTCGGCGAACGCCAAATCCTGATTGACTGCGACGTTATCCAAGCCGACGGCGGCACACGTACCGCTTCCATTACCGGCGCCTACGTCGCCCTGCAAATCGCCGTGGACAAACTCCTTTCAGACGGCCTTATCAGCGAAAACCCCATCCGTGAAGCCGTTGCCGCCGTTTCCGCCGGCGTGGTGGGTGGTGTACCGCTTTTGGACTTGGACTATCCCGAAGATTCAGGCTGCGACAGCGACGTTAACATCATCATGACCGCATCCGGCAAAATCATCGAAATCCAAGGTACAGCCGAAGGCGCACCGTTCAGCATCGAAGAATTGGGCAAACTCATTGCCCTCGCGCATAAAGGCATTGCCGAATTGGTTCAACACCAGCAGGCCGCCCTTTTTGCCCGATAATCAGCAAGGCCGTCTGAAAACTTGAACTGGCCCCCAAATCTTGGACACTCATAAAAGCCTATTCAGGCACTCTGTGTAAGCCGGGTTCTGTATGCGACAGGACTCAGCTTTTTCAATTTCAAACTGCAACGCTCGCGGTTGTAGTAATCCATATAGTCATCTATCTGTTTCATCAATTCATCCACCGTCAATTCCCCTGCACGGTAGAAACACTCCGTCTTCAGCACCGCAAAGAAGCTTTCCATCGGTGCATTGTCCCAACAATTCGCCTTTCGCGACATGCTTTGAACCATGAAATACTCCGCAAGCAATTCCCTATACCCCGCCGTACGGTACAGCACACCTTGGTCGGAATGAAGCATCGTTCCTTTATCAGTCAGCCGGGGTGCCGCTTTTTCGAGCATTTCCTTCACCATTTCACTGTCGGCTCTGCGGCTCATGGCGTAGGCGATGATTTCGCGGTTGAACAGGTCCAAGATCGGCGAGAGGTACAGTTTGCCGTCCTTTCCTTTGAGTTCGGTCACGTCGGTCAGCCATTTTTCGTTGGGCTTTCGGGCTTTGAACCGGCGTTTGAGGAGGTGTTCCGATATTTCGCCCATGGCGGGATGGCGGTAGGCTTTTTTTGCCCGTATGAGGGCTTTCAGTCCTAGCTGCCTCATCAGCCGCGCCACTTTTTTGCGGTTCCAACCTAATGCTGCTGCAATGCGCCTTTGCCCGTAGCGTCCTTTATGCCGTTCGTAGATTTCGGCGATAAGGGCTTTGTCGGCTTCATTGGGGTCGGGTCGGTCCTGATGATGGTAGTAAAAGCTGCTTTTGGGCAGGTTTGCGATGTGCAGCAGGTATTTGAGCGGGTGTTGCGCCCTCAGTGTTTGGACGGTTTGGCTTTGTCCTTTTCGGTCTGTTTTTTGCTGAGGGCTTTTAACTCCTTTAGGTAGGCAACCTTTGCGCGCATATAGCACAACTCTTCGATAAGCTCTGCCTGTGTTTTTTCGTGGTCGGGTTTGTCGGCGATGAAGGGGTTTTTGCGGTGTTGGGGCATGGTTTTGGATTGGGGATGTTCGAGTGCGCCGATGCCGCCTTCTTGATAGGCGCGTATCCATCGTCGCAGGTTGGTTCGGGAAATGCCGTAGTGGTCTGCGGTACGCTGTTGACTGCGTATGTGCAGGTAGTGGAGTACGGCTTGGTATTTGAAGTGTAATGTATATTTGCTCATAAAAAAACTGCACCTTGTGAGTTGGAGGGGGGGTGTCCAACTTTTGGGGTGCAGTTCAAACTTTCAGACGGCCTTTTTCAACCCAACCCTTTTATGCGTATTTACTCAAAAAAGCACGTTCCATCCTTGAATTTCATGTAAAAAATAGTAATAATAACCCTTCTTCCAGCAAACCAAGCTGCCCGACAACCCCCACAAGAAAGCACGAAACATGGCGTTAATCGTACATAAATACGGCGGCACATCAGTAGGCTCGCCCGAACGCATCAAAAACGTAGCCAAACGTGTCGCCAAAGCCCGCGCCGAAGGACACGACATCGTAGTCGTCGTATCCGCCATGAGCGGTGAAACCAACCGACTGGTCGCACTGGCGCACGAAATGCAAGAGCATCCCGATCCGCGCGAACTCGACGTCGTTCTCGCTACCGGCGAACAAGTGACCATCGGTCTGCTGGCCATGGCTCTGAAAGACATCGGCGTTGATGCCAAGAGCTACACCGGCTGGCAAGTCGCCCTCCAAACCGACACTTCCCACACCAAAGCCCGCATCGAAAACATCGACGACGAAAAAATGCGTGCCGATTTGGCCGCCGGTAAAGTCGTTATCGTAGCCGGTTTCCAAGGCATCAGCAGCGAAGGCAATATCTCAACCCTCGGCCGCGGCGGTTCGGACACTTCCGCCGTTGCCATCGCCGCAGCCCTCAAAGCGGACGAATGCCAAATTTACACCGACGTGGACGGCGTTTACACCACCGACCCGCGCGTCGTACCCGAAGCGCGCCGCATGGACACGGTTACATTTGAAGAAATGATCGAACTGGCCAGCCTCGGTTCGAAAGTCTTGCAAATCCGTTCAGTAGAATTCGCCGGAAAATACAAAGTGCGCCTGCGCGTACTGAGCAGCCTGCAAGACGGCGGCAACGGCACCTTAATTACCTTTGAAGAGGACGAAAACATGGAAAGAGCTGCCGTAACCGGTATCGCATTCGATAAAAACCAAGCCCGCATCAACGTACGCGGCGTACCCGACAAACCCGGCGTTGCCTACCAAATCCTCGGCGCAGTGGCCGATGCCAACATCGAAGTCGACATGATCATCCAAAATGTCGGCAGCGAAGGCACAACCGACTTCTCCTTCACCGTTCCACGCGGTGACTACAAACAAACCATCGAACTGCTGCAACAACGCCAAGACAGCATCGGCGCCGCCTGCATCGACGGTGACGACACCGTATGCAAAGTCTCCGCAGTCGGCTTGGGTATGCGTTCACACGTCGGCGTAGCCGCCAAAATCTTCCGCACCCTCGCAGAAGAAGGCATCAACATCCAAATGATTTCAACTTCCGAAATCAAAGTATCCGTCCTGATTGACGAAAAATACATGGAACTGGCTACCCGCGTTCTGCACAAAGCATTCGACTTAGGCAACTAATTCCAGCCAGTCAAAAAGGCCGCCTGAAACTTTATTGCTTCAGACGGCCTTTTATATTAAAACTTTGCTGTTTTAAAACTCAATCCTTCCCTTCTCTCGAAAAATGCTCAATCTCAAATCCGCTCTGACGATAAGCTCGGAAACGGTCTCGGGCTTCGGCCAAATCTTCCAAGCTGTTGCCTACAATTTCGAGGATACGGTTTGGAATGGCCGGGGCTTGGCTCCAAAAATCGGCAGACAGGTTCAAAACTGTGCAATCTTGCGGAATATTCGGCAATGCGTTTCCAAACGCAAGCAATACCGGCGTTTCAGACGGCATGGGATCGGTAGGCAGCCAGACTTCATGCGGAATAAAGCTTTCGGGAATCTGCTGCCACAAATCAATGTCGAGTTGCTGTACTGCCGCAGCAGAATCCGACCACACCAAAATCTGCCCGCCATCGCGTATGGCGCGCGCAATCAGGCGGCAGGCAAAGGCAGCCTGCTGGGCGACGTGTGTATAAAAAGTGGCTTTAGGCATGGCGTATTCTTTCGTTTGAGCAATGAATTTGCTGTTTTCAGACGGCCTTTTTGGTTTTTAACAATCTCAAGGCATTGCCCAACACCAGCAGCGAGCTGAAACTCATGCCGAGCGCGGCGATCCACGGGGTAACGTAACCAAACACGGCCAATGGAACGGCAACCAGATTGTATGCGCTCGCCCAAGTCAGGTTTTGGCGGATGATTTGATGGGTGCGGCGTGCCTGTTCCATCATCACGGGCAAAACGTTCAAATCATCATTGAGCAAAACCACATCGGCACCGTCTCGCGCCACATCGGCACTCGTGGCCACGGCGGCCGATACGTCGGCTTGGGCAAGGACGGGGGCATCGTTGATACCGTCGCCGATCATCATGACTTTACGCCCTTGTTTTTGCAGATTTTCTACATAAGCCAGTTTGTCTTCAGGCGTGGCTTCGGCACGATAGGCATCCAAACCCAGCTCTTGCGCGACTTGGGCTACGGCAGCCTGACGGTCGCCGCTTAAAAGGTGCAGGCGGATGCCGTGCTGTTTCAGGTTTTGCAACATTTCAGCGGCGCTGTCTTTGATTTGGTCTTCCAGCAAAAAGGCCGTCTGAAAACCGCTTTGATTGCCCAAGAAAATAATGCCGCCTGTGTGGTCGATATGGGCAAAGGCTTCGGGCAGATTACCGGCAATTTCCGAAACAAATACCGCTTTGCCCAAAGCCCAAACTTGGGTTTTGCCGTCAAATTCGATTTGCGCGCTGACGCCGTGTCCGATACGGTTGACCCGTTGCTGCACTTTCACATCAAGCGCGGATACAGGGCCGTCTGAAAGCGTATGGTTCAAAATGGCACGGGCGATGGGGTGTTCGGATTGCTGTTCCAATGCTTGTGCGATAGCAAGGGATTGGACTTCGTTCAGACGGCCTGCGGACAACATACGGCTGACGGAGAGCTGCCCTTTGGTCAGCGTACCGGTTTTATCGAACACGACGTCGTCAATTTGGGCAAGCGTTTCCAGGCTTTGTTTGCTGCTGATGAGAATGCCGTCTTTGGCAAGTGCGCCGGTCGAAGCAGCCAGCGCGGTCGGCGTGGCGAGCGACAAGGCACACGGGCAGGTAATGACCAGCAGGGCAACGGTAATCCACAAGGCAGTGTGTGCGTCGGCATACCAAGCCCAGCCGATAAAAACGGGAATAGCAAGCAAGAGTTCGCCAAATACAAAACTGGACGCGTATTTTTCTGCCAACTCGGCGGCACGCGGTTTTTGCGCCAGCGCACGGTCGAGCAGTTTGACGATATGGGACAGGCGCGTGTTGCCGCCGGTATGGTCGGTGCGGATGATTAAAGGACTACTGGTGTTAAGCGTGCCGGCGGTTACTTTTTCAGACGGCCTTTTCACGATGGGCAGGCTTTCGCCGGTCAACATGGCTTCGTTAACTTCACTCTCGCCGGACAAAACCGTACCGTCCACCGGAATGACTTCGCCGGGTTTCACAACAATCGTATCGCCGATATTGAGGCGGACGACTGCGGCTTCCTCGATGGCTTCGCTTTCCGGATAAGCCGGAAAACGGTGGCAGAATGCCGGAACCAGTTTGACCAACCGCTCCGCCGCATCGCCGGCTTTGCGTCGGGCAATCTGTTCCATAAAACGCCCGCCCAACAGGAAAAACAGCAGCATGGCGATGGATTCAAAATACATGCCCTGCCCTGCGTTGGTAGCCAAGCTGTAAATACCGGCGATAAAGGTCATCACAATGGCAATGGCAATCGGCGTATCCATGCCGACACGGCGGTTTTTCCAGTCGCGCCATGCGCCGCGGTAAAACGGCAACGCGCTGTAAAACACAACGGGCAACACCATCAAAAAGCCGCCCCAATGCAGGATTTCCAAATAAAGCGGCTCGATGTCGCCGCCGTAAAAATAAGTTGGCAGGGCAAACATCATCGTCTGCATCATACCCAGACCGGCCACGGCCAATCTGACGATAAACTGTTTGCGTTCCTTCTGCGCCTGCACTTCGATTTTTTGCGCATCATAAGGCGCGGCGGTATAACCGGTTTGGCGGATTTTCAGCAAAATGTCCGACAATTCGATGTGGGCGCTGTCCCACACCACGCGGCAACGATGGGTACTGTAATTCAAATCCACGCGCACCACGCCCTTCATGCGCAACAACTGCTGTTCAATCAGCCACACACACGCGGCGCAGGTAATGCCGCCCAGCATCAACACCGCCTCGCGCTCATCCCCTGCGCCGACCTCGACAAAATCAGCCTGCACTTCGGGCAAATCGTACAGCTTTAATTGCGACAATACTTCCGGCGGCGGCAATTCGGATTTTTCCGCGTCTGCAGTACGCTGTTTGTAATAATTACCCAAACCTGCATCGATGATACTCTGCGCCACCGCTTGGCAACCGGCGCAGCAGGTTTCGTGTTCTTCGTCTTCAAAACGAACCGTCAGATGCAGATGTTCCGGGACTTCAAGTCCGCAATGGAAGCAGTTTTTTTGGGGATGTGTGGAAGATGTCATAATGTGTACGATTTATTTTTCAGACGGCCTGAAACAATCGTTTCAGGGGGTTACATTTTAGCAAAAAGCGTTTTTCGCCTCATTTCATTTACCTTTGAATTAATAGACTGTCGAATTTTATAAAAAACATGGAAAACAAAGTATTGACCGTTTATCATATGATGAACGGTAACATATAAATACCGTTTATCCTTAAAAACTTCCAATTATTTTAATGTAAAAATGGAACTTTTTTAAAAAATACAATACATTTTTTATTGACCTCAATCCATTTAAGCAGCATACTTTAGGCATTCCGCAAAGACAGAAATAAAAAAATACACACTTACTTATAAAACTAACTTATTGGGAAACCTCACCATGATTGATCGCCTTATGCCTATCTTCGCCGTTATCGGCATTTTGTCCAGCACCGTATACCTGAGCCTCGCCGCTTGGATGCTTTACGAAAGCGTGTTCAAAAAGAAAAGCCCTCTGTCGGCATAATCCTCGGATTTAAAATTTTACGGTAAGGCCGTCTGAATATTCAGACGGCCTTGTTTCATTCCATACCATCAATCATTTGGCTGTACGGCCAATTCAATCATCGCTTCGCGCAAACCGTCCAAGCCCAAACTTTCGGCAACGGAAACATTCACGCCGACGGCATGCCCGGAATTGTCGCGCAAAATGCCTGCTTCACGCACACCTGACGGCAGCAAATCGATTTTGTTGTACACCACCAATTGTGGAATTTCATGCGCGCCGATTTCTTCCAAGACTTCGTTGACATCGTCCATCTGCCGTTCAAAATCGGGATTGGACGCATCAACGACGTGAAGTAGCACATCCGCCATCGCCGTCTCTTCCAAAGTAGCGGAAAACGCCGACACCAGCTTGTGCGGCAAATCGCGGACGAAGCCGACGGTATCGGTCAAAATCACGCTCGCTTCGTGCGACAGGAAAAGCCGTCGCGCAGTGGTATCTAAAGTGGCGAACAACTGGTCTTTCGCCAATACGTCCGCTTTGGTCAACCGGTTGAACAGGCTGGATTTTCCGGCGTTGGTATAGCCGACAATGGCAAAGGTTTTCAGACGGCCGCTCATGCGCGATTTGCGGCGTGTGGCGCGTTGTTTGCGGACATCGGCAAGCTGTTTTTTCAATGCCGTGATTTTTTGTCCGATTAAACGGCGGTCGGTTTCCAACTGGGTTTCGCCCGGCCCTTTCAAGCCGATGCCGCCCTTTTGGCTTTGTAAATGTCCATAACCGCGCACCAGCCGTCCGCTCAAATGGTTCAGCTGGGCCAGCTCCACCTGCAACTTACCTTCCTGCGACTGGGCGCGTTTGGCGAAAATCGCCAAAATCAAACCCACTCTGTCGAGGACGCGGCATTGAAGCTCTTTTTCCAGATTACGCTCTTGCGTCGGCGTGAGTTCGTGGTTGAACACGACCAGCCCGACATCATGCTGCTTGACCACTGCCGCCAACTCTTCCGCCTTGCCCGTACCGACAAACAAAGCCGGATGCGGTTTGTCACGGCGTGAAGTTTCGATAGAAACCAAATCGCCGCCGGCCGCGCTCACCAATTCTGCCGCTTCGGTCAAGGCCGTCTGAAAGCCGCGCTCGCGCGTTTCGTTTGCGCCGGAATAGTCCGCCGTCAGCATTACGCCGACCAAGAGGACGCGTTCGGGCTGCTCCAAAGATTTATCGACGGAAAACAGATTGCGCTTGCTCAAAAAATTTCCTTTCAGACGGCCTGGCGGCTGGGTCAAAGTGCTGATTAACGGTTTTTCAAAATATCGGCAAAATATTCGGTTACTTCTGCCAAACGTCCGCCCTGCGCGGCATAAGGCTGCATCACCGCCACCAGCTGCTCCAACGCTTCACGCGTTTCGGTTTGCGCGTGTTCGCGGTAGAGCCACATATTTTGCATGGTCACCGTGGTCAATGCCTCGCGTACATTAAGCAAGAGCAAGTGTCTGCAAGACTCATAGCCTTGGCGAAAATCGCCGGCCGCATAGGCGGTAACCGACAATTCATAGTCGATGTCCAACTGATAAACATTGCTTTGGACAAAAAGAATATCGTCTGTTGGGAACGGAATGCGTTTCGCCATCAGGCCGATCGCATGGGAAATGCGGTATTTTCCTTCCTGACGCAGCATGGTTTGCGCAAGGTAGAGACACTCGGCACGGCGCGGATTGTAATCGTAGCCTGCCAACCAAGTCACCAAGGCTTCATCGCGTTTGCCCATTAATTTGTAGCACTCGCCCAGTTGTTGTTAAGAAACCGTCACTTCCTCAATCCAACCGCCCAACTCGATGCGTTTTTTAAACCATTCGCTTGCACGCTCGGGCATATCAGAATCCCAATAAGAACGCGCCGCATAAAAGGCGTAACGCGGTTTCAGCTCCTCATCTTCAGGGCTGTAAAACGCTTTTTCCAAAGAAACGGCGTCGAGCAGGTATTTGTTCGCCATATTGCTGCGTGCGCCGAAACGGCCGCTGAGAACCATATAGTCGCCATGAAGCGTGGCTTCGCTGGTATCTTGTTTGTCGGTTTCGATAAACTCGTGCAACACGCCGCGCCAGTAGAATGTTCCGTCATTGCGCAACAACAGCGGACGGTAATAAACCACGCTGCCCATGGCATTTCGCATGCGGAGGCGGTAACGGTCGGCGGTCAGCTCGGGCAATTCCAATTTGCCTTCAAAGCGGTCGTCCGCATCAAAAATCAACACATAATCGGTTTTGTCTTTTGCGTGTTTCAACGCCTGATTGCGGTTGTACGCAAAATTTTGCCAACCATCATGATGAATCTCGCCTGCGATGCTTTTTGCATCGAAAAAGTGGCGGAACACGCCGACGGTATCATCGGTCGAGCCGGTGTCGCTGATGACATAGTAGTCAAGTTTAATGTGGTCGGTGATGTTGGCCAGTGTTTCTTCGATGATTGCCGCTTCGTTTTTGACAATCATATTCAAGCAGATGGTTTGGGACATTTTCAATAGCCGCATTGGTTTGGAAAGGTATAGTGGATTAAATTTAAATCAGGACAAGGCGACGAAGCCGCAGACAGTACAGATAGTACGGCAAGGCGAGGCAACGCCGTACTGGTTTAAATTTAATCCACTATATTATTTTACTTTAGCATTTTGTTTTTTGCACACAAAATACTCAGGCCGTCTGAAGATTGCCTTTCAGACGGCCTGAAGTTTATTTTGCCTTATCTTTTTTCCTGACAGCGTATCAGATACACCGCCAACAGTGCAAACAAAACCGTCGGCAATGCACCTGCCAAAAATGGCAGCACGCCGTACAACTGGCTGGTAAAGCCGAAGAGCCTTCCGGCAAAGTGGAACAGCAAACCGAGGCAGATACCGCCGAAGAGTTTCAAGCCCATATTGCCGTGGCGCGTGGTTTGCGGCGTAAAGGCGAAGGCAACGAGCGCCATCACCCAGGCGGCGACGGGGTAAACCAATTTGCGCCACCAGGCGATGGCGTAGATTTGGGTGTTTTGGTTGTTGTTTTCGAGGTGGCTGATGTAGGTGGTCAGTTCGCCGACGGACATTTGGTCGGGTTTGACGAGCAATACGTCCATCAGGTTGCGCTTGACGGCAATCGGCCAGTTTTCTTCGGCGGCGGTGGAGACTTCGACTTTGTCTTCGCTAAGTGTGCTGCGGCGGATGTTTTTCAACTGCCAACTGCCGTCGTTGTTTAAAACGGCGGATTCGGCTTCCGTCGCCTGCGTCAGTTCGTTTTTGTCGTTGCGCGCCCAGATTTTAATGCCCAGCAGGGTATGGTCGGGCAGCATTTCGCGCACGTTGATAATGCTGTTTTTTTCTTTGAGCCAAAGGCCGGTATTGCCGGTACTGATTTTGCCGTTGATGGCGGCGGCTTTGATGTTTTCGGCTTTTTGGCTGAGGACGGGAGCGATCCATTCGCCGAGTGTGGCGGTAGCGATAGCGAAAATCAGTCCGAACTGCGACAGAATCAGTAATATTTTTTTGGTACTCATGCCGCTTGCTTTGATAACGGTCAGTTCGCTTCCTGCGGCAAGCTGGCTGAGGGAAACCAGTCCGCCGATAAGGACGGCGAGGGGCATGAGTTCGTAGGCGCGCGCGGGCATCTGCATAAGGACGTATTGCGCCATGGTTGTGCCGTTATAGCTGCCTTTGCCCAAATCGCCGACTTCGTTGATGATCTCGAAAAAGCTATACAAAGCGAGGAAGGCAAGGAGGGCGTAAACCGCCATAACCGCCATTTGGCGGATGATGTAACGTGAAATCAGGTCCATTTTCCGCCTTTCAATGTCAGACTTTTGCCAACCGCCTGCCAGAAGGGTTGGCTAGGCATACTGCGGACACGCAGCAGAACGACGGCAATCACAAACATGATGATGTGCATAGGCAGTAGTCCGAGCCAGAAATGGATTTTGCCGTCTTCCACGGCATTGCGCAGGAAGGTCAGACCGTTTTGGTAAATCAGGAAAAGCCCGATTGCGATGAGGATGTTGTAGGTGTGGCCGCTGCGCGGGTTGAAATAGGAAAGCGGCACGGCAAGCAGGCACAGCAACAAAACGCTGACGGTCAAGGAAATACGCCACATCAATTCCGCCTGATGTTGCGGGTTGCTGCTGCCGATAAGTTGGGATGTCGGGATGGTGCGGCGGTGTGAAACAGGGTCGATGAGTTTGGGCGTGGTGCTGATAATCAGGCTGAGGTTTTGGAAGGAAACGCGGTTGTAGTCGGCGCGTCCGGGCGTGCCGCTGTATCGGTAGCCGTTGCGCAGGTCGAGTGTGCGCTTGTTGTCGTTCAGCGAGAAATTACCTTCTTTGGCGAAGATAATGTTGTCGTTGCCGTTTTTGTCCTGTTCGCGCAGGAACAGGTTTTTCATGATGCCGGATTCGGTATCGAAGGTTTCGACGAAGTAAACCCTGCCGTTGCGTTTGCCCAAACTGTTGAACTCGCCTGCCTCCACCAAAGACAATTCCTGCTTCTGCTTCAGGATTTCGGCGTATTCGCGGCTGCGCAACTCTGCCCACGGCATCACCCAAAGCTGCATGACGGCAATCAAAATGGCAAACGGCACGGCAAACTGCATGACCGGGCGTATCCATTGTTTCAATGCCAATCCGCAGGAAAGCCAAACCGACATCTCGCTGTCGCGCCAGTAGCGGGTCAACACAGTCAGCGTGCTGATGAACGCGGTCAAAACCAGCAAAAGCGGCGTCATACCGATGACCCAGAAGCCGACCAATGCCAGCACGGCATCGATGGCGACACGCCCGTCGGCGGCACGTCCGAGCAAGTTGATCGCTTGCGTGGAGACCAACACCGCCAAGAGGACGACGAAAATGCCGACGGCGGTAAAAGAGAGTTCTTTGATGAAGTTTCTTTGGTAAATCATAAGATTAAGCGTGGTATACGGTTTATGGGAAACCTATATTTATTTTATGGGAAACCTATATTTATTAATAAGGCTTCAGACGGCATGACACAAATGGAGTACAATGATTTTCATCTGTTCGGACGGCTGGTCAACAGGCCGTCTGAACAACCGACAACCGTTCCAATCAGGAGAATAAACGTGAAATTTAGCACAAAAGCCGAAACTTTGCAGGCTCAGCAGACAGGTGCGCAATTATTTGTCTGCGCCGAAGCATCGCAACTGAACAACCCGACTGCCCTCGCCCTCTTCGCTTCCCTTGAAGAAGGTCAAACTTTTGCAGACACAAAAATCCCGACAGGCAACGGTTTACAAGCCATTGCCGTCGCCCGCCTCGCTAAAACCGACCGTGCCGCGCTGAACAAAGCTGCTGCCGAAGCCGCCAAATGGGCGCAAAATCAAGAAACGGTCAATGTGGACGTTCATGCCTTTGAAGAAGCGCAAGCCGCAGCCGTTGCCGAAGCGTTTGCGATTGCGTTCGGCAGTGCCGCCTACCGTTTCGACCGCTACAAAAAAGAAGCCAAACCGGCCAAATTTGCAGAAGCCGTGTTCCACAGCGCACACGAAGCTGCCGTCAAAGAAGCCTTGCGCGTCGCCGAAGCGCAAGTTTACGGACAAAACCTCTGCCGCGATTTGGGCAATGCCGCGCCCAATGAATGCACGCCCGAATTTTTAGCGCGCACCGCCAAAGCCGAAGCCGAAAAACTGGGCGCACACGCCAAAATCATTGAAAAAGACTACATCAAAGAAAACATGGGTTCGTTCTGGTCTGTCGCCAAAGGCAGCGTCGAAGATCCCTATTTGGTCGAACTGAGCTATTTCGGTGCGGCGGACAAAGAAGCCGCGCCTGTGGTATTGGTCGGCAAAGGCATTACCTTCGACACCGGCGGCATTTCCCTCAAACCTGGCCTGAACATGGACGAAATGAAGTTTGATATGTGCGGCGCGGCAACCGTCATCAGCACCTTCTGCGCCGCCGTCAAGCTGCAACTGCCGATTAACCTGATTGCCGTCGTCGCTACTTGTGAAAATATGCCTTCCGGCGCGGCAAGCAAACCGGGCGATGTCGTGAAAAGTATGAAAGGTCTGACGATTGAAGTGTTGAACACCGATGCCGAAGGCCGTCTGATTTTGTGCGACGCGCTCACTTACGCCGAACAGTTCAAACCCAAAGCCGTCATCGACGTTGCCACTCTGACCGGCGCGTGCATCATCGCCTTGGGTCATGATGTCAGCGGCGTGATGGGCAATAATCAGGATTTGGTCGACAGCCTGCTTGCCGCCTCCCGCAACGTGGACGACAAAGCATGGCAACTGCCGCTCTTTGAAAGCTATAAAGATCAGCTCAAGTCCAATTTTGCCGACATCCCCAATATCGGCACGCCCGGCGCAGGCACGATTACTGCCGCAACATTCTTGTCTTACTTTACCGAAGACTACCCGTGGGCGCACCTCGACATCGCGGGTACGGCATGGAAATCCGGCAGCGAAAAAGGCGCGACCGGCCGCCCTGTTCCTTTATTGTTAAACTATCTGCGCAATGTGAAATAAATCTTGGGGGGAAGCCTGTGGGGTTACACATTTCAACCCCGCAGGCCGTCTGAAAACGGAATCCGCATTATCTGACTCAACCTGACAAACGGAGAACCATGATGAAACCGCTATTTGCCGCATTGTCCGTCGCCCTTCTGCTCGGCACATCCATAAGCGCTCAAGCTGCCGAACAAACCACCCCCACCGACCGCAGCATCCAAGTGTACAAAAAAGCCGACTTGGCAGAATGGAACCGCGAAAACGCAGCTGGAGGCCAAGGCCCGTTGCTCGGCAGCTTTGCCTTCACGCGCCATCAAACCGCCGACCAAGACGCATTCAAAGAAATCGGCTGGCTCACATTACCGCCGGGCGCTTTCATCGGCCAACACAAACATACCGGCAATGAAGACGTTTACATCATCGTATCCGGCAAAGGCCTGTTTACCGACAGCGAAGGCAAACAAACCGAAGTCGGCGCCGGCGACATTACCATCGCCCGCCCAGGCCAGTCACATGCACTCAAAAACATCGGCAAAAAGCCGTTGGTATTCCTTGATCTGATTGCAGAGACCGCTGGCGCTAAAGCCGCCGAAACCAAGTAATGCTTTCAATGAAAGCAAACCATCTGCCATGACTTTCTGCCTTACCCAAACCAGGCTGCAGAGAGATTGTTCCATTTTCATTTAAACCCACATACAAGCTAAAGGCCGTCTGAAAACCACGCTTCGTTTTCAGACGGCCTTTTTTTCTCAAAAATCTTATCATATAAATGACGCAATGTTATATAATAACAACCTTTCAAAATATGATGAGAAACTAAAATGACACAAACTACACTCAAACCCATTGTTTTATCAATTCTTTTAATCAACACACCCCTCCTCGCCCAAGCGCATGAAACCGAGCAGTCTGTTGACTTGGACGAGGTTACCGTCGTCGGCAAAAGCCGTCCGCGCGCCACATCCGGGCTGTTGCACACTTCGACCGCTTCCGACAAAATCCTCTCCGGCGATACCTTGCGCCAAAAAGCCGTCAACTTGGGTGATGCTTTAGACGGCGTTCCGGGCATCCACGCTTCGCAATACGGCGGCGGCGCGTCCGCTCCCGTCATTCGCGGTCAAACGGGTAGGCGGATTAAAGTGTTGAACCATCACGGCGAAACAGGCGATATGGCGGATTTTTCGCCCGATCACGCCATTATGGTAGATACCGCCTTGTCGCAACAGGTTGAAATCCTGCGCGGGCCGGTTACGCTTTTATATAGTTCGGGCAATGTGGCGGGGCTGATTGATGTTGCCGACGGCAAAATCCCCGAAAAAATGCCTGAAAACGGAGTATCGGGCGAACTGGGGCTGCGTTTGAGCAGCGGCAATCTGGAAAAACTCACGTCCGGCGGCATCAATATCGGCTTGGGCAACAACTTCGTGCTGCATACCGAAGGCTTGTACCGCAAATCGGGCGATTACGCCGTACCGCGTTACCGCAATCTGAAACGACTGCCCGACAGCCATGCCGATTCCAAAACAGGCAGCATCGGGCTGTCTTGGGTAGGCGAAAAAGGCTTTATCGGCGTAGCGTACAGCGACCGTCGCGACCAATACGGTCTGCCTGCCCACAGCCACGAATACGATGATTGCCACGCCGACATCATCTGGCAAAAGAGCTTGATTAACAAACGCTATTTGCAGCTTTATCCGCACCTGTTGACCGAAGAAGACATCGATTACGACAATCCGGGCTTGAGCTGCGGCTTCCACGACGACGATAATGCACACGCACACACCCACAACGGCAGACCGTGGATAGACCTGCGCAACAAACGCTACGAACTCCGCGCCGAATGGAAGCAACCGTTCCCCGGTTTTGAAGCCCTGCGCGTACATCTGAACCGCAACGACTACCGCCACGACGAAAAAGCAGGCGATGCGGTGGAAAACTTCTTCAAAAACAAAACGCAAAACGCCCGCATCGAGTTGCGCCACCAACCCATAGGCCGTCTGAAAGGCAGCTGGGGCGTTCAATATTTACAACAAAAATCCAGTGCTTTATCTGCCACATCCGAAGCGGTCAAACAACCGATGCTGCTTGACAACAAAGTGCAACATTACAGCTTTTTCGGTGTAGAACAGGCAAACTGGGACAACTTCACGCTTGAAGGCGGCGTACGCGTGGAAAAACAAAAAGCCTCCATCCGGTACGACAAAGCATTGATTGATCGGGAAAACTACTACAACCACCCCCTGCCCGACCTCGGCGCGCACCGCCAAACCGCCCGCTCGTTCGCACTTTCGGGCAACTGGTATTTCACGCCGCAACACAAACTCAGCCTGACCGCCTCCCATCAGGAACGCCTGCCGTCAACGCAAGAGCTGTACGCACACGGCAAACACGTTGCCACCAACACTTTTGAAGTCGGCAACAAACACCTCAACAAAGAGCGTTCCAACAATATCGAACTCGCGCTGGGCTACGAAGGCGACCGCTGGCAATACAATCTGGCACTCTACCGCAACCGTTTCGGCAACTACATTTACGCCCAAACCTTAAACGATGGACGCGGCCCCAAATCCATCGAAGACGACAGCGAAATGAAGCTCGTGCGCTACAACCAATCCGGTGCGGACTTCTACGGCGCGGAAGGCGAAATCTACTTCAAGCCCACACCGCGCTACCGCATCGGCGTTTCCGGCGACTATGTACGAGGCCGTCTGAAAAACCTGCCATCCCTGCCCGGCAGGGGGGATGGCAACGACAAGCGTCCCTTCATCGCACAAGCCGACCAGAACGCGCCCCGCGTTCCGGCTGCGCGCCTCGGCTTCCACCTGAAAGCCTCGCTGACCGAACGTATCGATGCCAATTTGGACTACTACCGCGTGTTCGCCCAAAACAAACTCGCCCGCTACGAAACGCGTACGCCTGGACACCATATGCTCAACCTCGGCGCAAACTACCGCCGCAATACGCGCTATGGCGAGTGGAATTGGTATGTCAAAGCCGACAACCTGCTCAACCAATCCGTTTACGCCCACAGCAGCTTCCTCTCTGATACGCCGCAAATGGGTCGCAGCTTTACCGGCGGCGTGAACGTGAAGTTTTAAAATCGGACAGGCAAACAAAAAAGGTTTTCAGACGGCCGTCTGAAAACCTTTTTCTTGTTTTAACCAATCATTTAAAACTGACTATTAATCTTTCAACACATCTTGCACAGCCGCTTGAATCTTAGCCGCCGCCGCTTCGATTTGCTGCTGTTCGGTAGATTGGTTTGCCACTGTCTCAACCGGAGCAGCTTGAGAAACCGGAGTCGCTTGTGAAGCTGGTGCAGCGGCTTTAGGCTCAGATTCAGTTTGCGGCGCAGTCAGCGGCAAACGCGCCAATACAGTGCTGACGCCGGTAACTTTATCGCCAATCGCCACTTGCGCCTGCGCATCGACAGGCAGATACATATCCACGCGCGAGCCAAAGCGGATGAAGCCATAGCGTTCACCGCGAGACAGTTTCGCACCTGCTTGGGTGTAGCACAAAATACGGCGCGCCACCAAACCGGCCACTTGAACAAAAGTAATTTCACGACCAGAAGCCGTAGTCGCCAACACCGCATTGCGTTCGTTTTCCGTGCTGGCTTTGTCCAAATCCGCATTCACGAATTTGCCTTTGTTATAGACCACTTTCGTTACCGTACAATCGGCAGGCGATTTTTGCGAATGCACGTTGAACACGTTCATAAAAATACTGATTTTCAAAGCATCGACATCACGATACGGATCGCGTGCGCGCTCAACCACCACGATACGGCCGTCAACCGGGCTCAACACCGCTTCAGGATTTTGCGGAATCTCACGCGCAGGGTCGCGGAAAAACTGCAATGCAAATACGGTAAACACCCAAAACGGCAAAGACCACCAACCGCAGCACATCGACACCAGCAGGCTCAAAGCCAAACCGCCGCCGATAATCGGCCAGCCCTCACGGGCGATAATCGGGTGGGGATACAAACGGTTCATCACTTATCCTTTATTTAATAATTTCAAAATTGCCGCCATTATATCTGAAACTCCAAACATTGAGGCCGTCTGAAATGTTCAGACGGCCGGTGTCTTTTGTAAAAAATACTCAACATAAATAAAGCTTCAGTTGCGGCAACACAATGACGCAGCGTCCTCAACAAGCGGTTCACACTCTCCAACAACACGCCGCAAATATCATTTTGACCAAACCTCAGCCCTCGGTTATCTCGACAAGCCCAGCATGACCGCCAATACCAGCCAAATCCAATGCCGACGGCGCGATGTAGAAAACAAAGCGCGTTGAGACAGCAAACGCGTTTGGCTCAACTGATACGCCATATCGGCCAACATCACCAAGCAATTAGTCTGCCGAGCATTACTTTCTTCCGCTTTACGCAGTTTCAAATTTTCCGCTTCAATCCGCAGCCGCACCAGCTTGGCTTCCAAAAGCAGCAGCTCGCGCGCTTCCTCATACTCCTGTTGCTTCATCATCCGCATCCTTGTCTATCTCACCGCGCAAATACGCAATATCCGATCGAATATCCTGCAAGGTCTCAGCCACGCGACTGCCCTGCTCCCGATAATCTGCCGATACTGTTTAAAATAATACAGTATAATCAACAGTTTCATAAAAATAGCTAAAAATATCCTCAAAGCCACCAGATTTGACAATGCTATTTTAATTATCTCTTTTCAGGAAAACATAAGGATTAAATAAAAGAAGATGTAACTGCCCTTAAAAATTAAAAGTTTGAGAGTCTTTTTCCAATAATAAATAACAGCTCGAAATCTTCTGCTACCATAATACTCAAAGGAGGAAACCAGAATGAATAATGCTAAATTAGTGATTCCAAATTGTAATGAGTTTATGTCTATTTATGGGTTTGATTGCGAAATAGATGATGTTATTCAGACCGTTAAGTTTGTTAACGGTGATGAGCGAGTTACTTTGAGCTTTGATCTGACAGTAAATTCTGTCAAACTCTTGTTTTACAGAAAAGATTGTATTGTCATTGATCTTTATCTAGAAGATCTGTCGGAGCTATATTTGGATGAAAATGGTAATTCTCTATCATTTAAATTTTCCAACAGCCTTCATATAATGATAAATTTCTATCCACAAATCAATATTATTGGAACTGCCCTGCTATAGATAACCAGAACAAATCTTTCTTTACTGATTATTCGAGGGCAACCCCTTATCATTAGATAGCAAGTGCCTAATCAAGGTTTCAAGAGTATCTTAAAAGCTACGAGAATATTTTTATGTCTATCTATGACGGCATTTGCAATAAAATTGACATGTTCTAATATTCTTAGAAAACTCTATGTCCTTGTTGCTTCATCGTCCGCACCCTTGTCTATCTCACCGCGCAAATACGCAATGTCCGATCGAATATCCTGCAAGGTTTCAGCCACGCGGCTGCCCTGCTCCCGATAATCTGCCGATACTTTGCGGAACAATACGGCAATAATCAGCAGGCTCACAAAGAAAATGCCGAAAAATACCCACAAAGCGGCGACATCCGACAGCACGCGGTTCAATCCGAACAGCAAACCGACCAAGCCCACCATCAACAGCGCGCCGGACAATACCAACCAAATCGCCAACCGGAACACATTCTCCGCCTGACGCGTCAAATCCAAGCTCAATACCTGCAAACGCAGCAGCAGCAAATCCGCGCCCTGATTCAACAAAGCCTTGCCATGTTCAAAACGCTGGCGAATTCCCATCTCGATTATCCTTTTTCTCAGGAAACATAAGGCTAAGGCCGTCTGCACGGCGCAATGAAATCCATGATTTCATGTGCACGCCTGTTCAGACGGCCTTAACATATTCACATTAACGGCGGTTCAACAACACACCGACAACCAAACCGGCCAATGCAGCAAAACCCATCGCATAGTATGGTTTTTCATGCACCACTTCATCAGCGTGTTTGGCACCGCGTTTCAAACGCGCACCTGCATCGGCTTCAAATTCGGCAAAACGCTCTTTGCCTTCTTTAAAACGCTCCTGAGCCGCTTCTTCAAACTGCTCGTATTTTTCACGCGCACGCTCGGCATGATGGCGCAGACGCTCGCCGGCCTCTTCTTCAAAACGACTCAAACGCTCTTTGGCCACAGCCAATTTTTCTTCCAATTTGGCCCGGGCTTTGCCGCCCTCTTCCGAACCGGCTTCAACCCCATTGCGGTACAACTCTTCCACATCATCCATTACTTCTCGGATGTCTTTCAGCAAAGCCTCGCGACGTGCTTCAAAATCGTGTTTTTTCATGCTTTTCTCCTTGATATAGGTTGATATGGTTACAGACTGTTTATCTGTTAATAAATTATAACCGTTTATTCCAAAATAAACGTTAATTTAAATAAAATTAAGTGCTTATTCTGAAAACAAGCAAATGGAATTTAAAAAAGGCCGTCTGAAAACTTCAGACGGCCTTTTCAACTCAGCTTAAAGACCTAAGTCTTATGCCAAACCTTTTGCTTTCAACACTTCCAGCATCGTCGTGCCCAATTCGGCAGGGCTGCGGGTGTAAGCGATACCGGCTTTTTCAAACGCGGCGAATTTTTCTTCGGCAGTACCTTTGCCGCCGGAAATAATCGCACCGGCGTGTCCCATACGTTTGCCTTTAGGAGCGGTAACGCCGGCGATGTAGCCGACAACAGGTTTGGTTACATTGGATTGGATGTATTCGGCTGCTTCTTCTTCCGCAGTACCACCGATTTCACCAATCATGATGATGGCGTCGGTATCTGGGTCTTCTTGGAAGAGTTTCAGTGCGTCGATTTGGTTCATACCAGGAATCGGGTCGCCGCCTATACCGATACAGGTTGATTGACCCAAGCCCAGTTTGGTGGTTTGTGCCACAGCTTCGTAAGTCAATGTACCGGAGCGGGAAATAATACCGATGCGGCCAGGTTGGTGGATGTGGCCCGGCATAATGCCGATTTTGCACTCGCCCGGAGTAATCACGCCCGGGCAGTTAGGGCCGACCAAACGTGTGCCGTTGCCGTTGGTTTCCAAGTAACGTTTGGCTTTGAGCATGTCCAGAGTAGGCACGCCTTCGGTAATCACAACGACCAAGCCTACGCCTGAATCAACGGCTTCAACGATAGAATCCAAAACAAACGGAGCGGGAACGTAAATTACAGATGCGTCCGCGCCGGTTTCTTTAACGGCTTCTTTCATGGTGTTGAACACAGGCAGGTTCAGGTGGGTTTGACCGCCTTTGCCCGGGGTAACGCCGCCGACAACTTTAGTGCCGTAAGCCAGAGCTTGTTCGGAGTGGAAAGTACCGTTTTTACCGGTGAAACCTTGAACCAATACTTTGGTGTCTTTATTAATCAATACGCTCATTCTTTTCTCCTTAGGCGTTTACGGCTGCAACAATTTTTTCGGCTGCGTCATTCAGGCCGTCTGCAGAAGTCAGTTTCAGACCTGATTCGTTCAGGATTTTCGCGCCGAGTTCGGCGTTGTTACCTTCCAAACGAACAACGACAGGAACGTTGACGTTGATTTCTTTAACGGCTGCCACGATGGCTTCCGCAATCATGTCGCAACGTACGATACCGCCGAAGATGTTGATCAATACGCCTTTAACGGATTTGTCTTCCAGAATCAGTTTGAACGCTTCAACCACGCGGTCTTTGGTTGCGCCGCCGCCGACGTCCAAGAAGTTGGCAGGTTGGCCGCCTTTGAGTTTGATGATGTCCATAGTGGCCATCGCCAAACCGGCACCGTTAACCATACAGCCGATGTTGCCTTCCAGGGCAACATAGTTCAGGTCGAATTCAGAAGCTTTCAGCTCACGTTCGTTTTCTTGAGATTTGTCGCGCAAAGCGGCAATTTTCGGCAGGCGGTAGAGCGCGTTGCTGTCGATACCGATTTTGCCGTCCACGCAAGCCAGTGCGCCGTTTTCTCGAACTGCCAGTGGGTTTACTTCAAACAGTGCGAAGTCGTTTTCGACAAACGCTTTGTACGCGCCAGTCATCAGTTTGACGAACTCGTTGATTTGTTTGTCTTTCAAGCCCAGTTGGAAGGCAACTTCGCGAGCTTGGCAAGGTTGCAGGCCGACCAGCGGATCAACGGTTACTTTGAAGATTTTTTCAGGAGTTTCGGCAGCAACTTTTTCAATTTCCACGCCGCCTTCGGTAGAAGCCATGAATGTAACGCGGCGGGTAGAACGGTCAACCACTGCGCCCAAGTACAGCTCGGTTTGAACCGGATACATGTCTTCGCAAACCAAAACGCTGTTGACAGGTTGGCCGTTGGCATCGGTTTGGTAAGTTACCAAGTTGGTGCCAATCAGGCTTTCAGCCACTTCTTTAGCTTCTTCGCGGCTTTTAACGACTTTTACGCCGCCCGCTTTACCGCGGCCGCCGGCGTGTACTTGTGCTTTGACAACAGCGAATTTGCCGCCCAATTTATCGTAAGCTGCAGCGGCTTCTTCGCCGTTGTGTGCCAAAATACCGCCTTGTACGGGCAAACCGTAGCTAGCCAGCAGTTCTTTAGCCTGATACTCGTGTAAATTCATGGATTTCTCCTTAAGGTGAGTGGGTTTTAGGAATCGCCCTGCGGGCAATCCCATATTTTCAGACGGCCCTACTATTTACTGAAGGGCAACCACATCCGCGCCAGCAGATACATGGCTGCACCGCCTCCCCCGAGAATAAAAAAGACAATGCCTTTTTTACGCGAATTCGGGCAAAGCAGATAAACGGCAAGGCTGAAACTGATAAACAACAATGCCACGCGCCAAACCAATTCTTTATCTTTGAAACGGTTGAGCGTATAAGTTTCGGTCATCATCACATACATCTGCCACAATGCGGCCATACACATGCTGATGATGCCCATCGGTATAAAGAAAATACCGACTATTTCTTTGTTCATAATGAATGTAAATGCTGTTTGTTTGTCTGACGGAATTATAAATCAGAAAACGAAGCTCTCGGAACATTCAATTTGTCGAAGGCCTTAAGGCCGTCTGAAAAGTTTCAGACGGCCTTAATGTCTATCAACCGTGCAAAGCGCGTTTGTCGGCCGCCAATGCAGCTTCGTGAACCACTTCGGACAAGGTTGGGTGGGCATGGATAATGCGGGCGATGTCTTCGCTGCTGGCGAAGAATTCGAGCGCAGTCACGCCTTCGGTAACCAATTCGCTGACAACCGGGCCAATCATGTGTACGCCCAAGATACGGTCGGTTTTGGCATCTGCCAATACTTTAACCGTACCTTTGGCTTTGCCCATGGCCAATGCGCGACCATTCGCACCGAAACCTGAAGTACCTTTTTTGTACTCCACGCCTTCGGCTTTGAGCTGCTCTTCGGTTTTACCCACCCAAGCGATTTCAGGGTCGGTGTAAATCACAAACGGTACGTTGTTGAAGTCGATATGCGGTTTTTGACCGGCAATGCGCTCGGCAACGGCAACACCTTCGTCGCTGGCTTTGTGTGCCAACATCGGGCCGCGAACCACGTCACCGATTGCCCATACATTAGGCAGGTTGGTACGGCATTCGCCATCTACTTTGATAAAGCCGCGCTCGTCTTTTTCCAAGCCTACGGCTTCGGCGTTCAGGCCTTTGGTGTTTGGAATACGGCCGATGGCAACAATCAGTTTGTCGAATACTTCGGTTTTGGCTTCGCCGGCAGCAGTTTCGTAAGCAACAGAAACGCCTTTGCCTTCAGATTTGATGTCGCCGATTTTCACACCCAATTCAATGCTCAAGCCTTGCTCTTTGGTAAAGTATTTGAAGGCTTCTTTGGCGATTTGTTGGTCGGCGGCAGCCAAGAAGGTCGGCGCAGCTTCAAGAATGGTAACTTCTGCACCCACGCGGTTCCATACGGAACCCATTTCCAAACCAATCACGCCGGAACCGATCACGCCGAGTTTGGCAGGTACTTCGATCAGGTTCAATGCGCCTTCGTTGTCCAATACGTTCACATTGTCGATAGTGACTTGTGGCAGCGGACGCGGTACGGAACCGGTGGCTACGATGACGTGTTTGGCTTCGATAACGGTTTTCTCGCCTTTGTTATCGACTTCGATTTGATAAGCATCGCCATTTTTACCGGCAAAGGAAGCCGTACCGAACAGGCTGGTTACTTTATTTTTTTGAAACAGGAATTTCACGCCGCCGGTCAGTTTGGTCACGATGGCATCTTTGCGCTCAATCATTTTGGCCGCGTCGAATTTTACGTCGCCGACAGTGATACCGTGTTCGGCAAAATCGTGTTGCGCGGCGTGGAAATGTTCGCTGGATTGCAACAGGGCTTTGGAAGGAATACAGCCTACGTTCAAGCAAGTACCGCCCAATGCAGGGGCATTGCCTGCTTTGTTAACGCCTGCATCGACACAGGCAGTTTTGAAACCCAGTTGCGCGGCACGGATAGCGGCAACGTATCCGCCCGGGCCTGCACCAATCACTACTACATCATATTGAGACATCGTGTCATCCTTTGCTTTTGGCAGTATCTCAAAATAAAAACGATACTTTTTGTTTCTTTTTTATTTTGAATGACTGCGTTTTGATGGTTTTAAGAAAAGGCCGTCTGAAAGTCTATATCTGTCGATTCATTCGAATCAAATGTTTCAGACGGCCTCAATCGTTCGTTGAGCCTATTGTAGCACGATACTACATTACGCTACATCTAAATATAGTGGATTAAATTTAAATCAGGACAAGGCGACGAAGCCGCAGACAGTACAGATAGTACGGCAAGGCGAGGCAACGCCGTACTGGTTTAAATTTAATCCACTATAAAAATTCAGACGGCCTTTTCATTAACAAATAAAAGGCCGTCTGAAACGATTACAGATCCAACAACAGGCGGGCTGGGTCTTCCAACGCGTCTTTAATGGCTACCAAGGTCAATACAGCTTCGCGACCGTCAATGATACGGTGGTCGTAAGACAGAGCCAGATACATCATTGGACGGACAACAACTTGACCGTTTTCAACCACAGCGCGCTCTTTAGTGGCGTGCATACCCAAAATCGCAGATTGAGGTGGGTTGATGATCGGGGTAGACATCATAGAACCGAAAGTACCGCCGTTGGTAATACTGAATGTACCGCCGGTCAGATCTTCGATAGCGATTTTGCCGTCTTTGGCTTTTTTCGCGTAATCAACAATTGCTTGTTCGATGTCGGCAATGCTCATTTGGTCGGCATCACGCAGAATTGGCACAACCAAACCGCGTGGGCTGCCAATTGCGATACCGATGTCGAAGTAGCCGTGGTACACGATGTCTTTGCCGTCAACAGAAGCATTCACAACCGGATATTTTTTCAGGGCGGCAACAGCGGCTTTAACGAAGAAGGACATAAAGCCCAGTTTTACGCCGTGTTCTTTCTCGAATTTTTCTTTGTACTTCGCACGCAAGTCCATGATCGGTTTCATGTTGACTTCGTTGAATGTAGTCAAAATGGCGTTTTCTTGTTGAGAAGCCAGGAGACGTTCTGCAACACGGGCACGCAGGCGGCTCATCGGTACGCGTTCTTCAGGACGTGCGCCGGCAGGCAGTGCAACGGCAGGAGCAGCGGCTGCGGCAGGTTTGGCAGCGGCATTTTGTACGTCTTCTTTCAATACGCGACCGTCACGGCCGGAACCTTGCAATGCGTTCACGTCAACACCGGTCTCGGCAGCCAGTTTGGCGGCAGCAGGCATAGCGGCGTTGTTTTGTGCAGCATCAGGAGCGGCGGCGGCTGGGGTAGCTTCGGCAGGCGCGGCGGCTGGGGCTTCAGCAGCGGCAGTAGCAGCGGTATCGATGCGTGCTAAAACTTGGTCGGCAACAACGGTTTCACCGTCTTGCGCTACGATTTCAACCAATACGCCGGCTTGTGGAGAAGGTACTTCCAAAACCACTTTGTCCGTTTCGATATCGATCAGGATTTCGTCACGGGCAACTGCTTCGCCAACTTTTTTCTTCCATTCCAAGAGCGTGCCTTCAGATACGCTTTCAGACAGCATAGGTACTTTTACATCAATAATCATTTTGTGTCTCCAATGGCCCTTTCAGACGGCCTGTTGTGTGTTTTTCATTCTGCATATGGGCATTCCGCCTGAGCAGCCTCAGACGGAATGCCACTTGGCTTACAACGCCAAAGCGTCTTCAACCAATTGTTTCAATTGGGCAATGTGTTTGCTTGAGTAGCCCACTGCAGGCGATGCGCTGCTTGGACGACCGGCATAAGACAGTTTTTGCCCTTCGCTGATAACGTCTTCGATGCGGTGGCGGATTTGGTAGAACGCGCCTTGGTTTTTCGGCTCTTCTTGCGCCCAAACCACAGATTTTGCGTTCGGATATTTCGCCAGTTCGGCTTTAACCTCGTCGTATGGGAACGGATACAGCTGCTCAACGCGGACAATCGCAACATCATCTTCCAGTTTACGTTCGGCACGGCCGGCTTCCAAGTCATAGTAAACCTGACCGGCACACAATACCACGCGTTTCACGCTGTCGTTGCTTGCGCGTTCGGCGGTATCGCCGATAACCGGACGGAAAGTCGAACCTTCGGTGAAGTTTTCCAGCGGGCTCATTGCCCCTTTGAAGCGCAACAGGCGTTTGGACATGAAAATCACTAGCGGTTTGCGGTATGAACCCAAGACTTGACGTTGCAAGAGGTGGAACATTTGCGACGCTTCAGACGGCATGATGACTTGCATATTGTTCTCAGAACACAGTTGCAACCAACGCTCTACGCGTGCAGAAGAGTGCTCAGGGCCTTGACCGTCGTAACCGTGCGGCAGGATGGTGGTCAGGCCGCACAAACGACCCCATTTGGTTTCGCCTGAAGACAGGAATTGGTCAATAGTCACTTGCGCGCCGTTGGCGAAGTCACCGAATTGAGCTTCCCAAATGGTCAGTTTGTCAGGTGCGGAGCAGGCAAAGCCGTACTCGAACGCCATCACGGCTTCTTCGTTCAAAATGGAGTCGATAACCAGGAACTCGCCCATGCCTTCGCCCATATGGCGCAGAGGAACATAAGTACCGTCGTCCCATTTTTCACGGTTTTGATCATGCAGTACTGCATGACGGTGTGAGAATGTACCGCGGCCGGAGTCCTCACCGGAAATACGCACGCCATGACCTTTGGTTACGAGGCTGGCGTATGCAAGGGTTTCCGCCATACCCCAGTCGATGGCTTGTTTGCCGGATGCCATGGCTTTACGCGCTTCAATCACACGTTTTGCAGTCGGATGCAGGGCAAAGCCTTCCGGTACGGCGGTAAACTTCTCGGTGAGACGCTCAATATCCGCAGCAGGCAAACCGGTTTCGATGTGTTCCCGCCAATCTTTGCCTTGGTATTTGCTCCAGTCGATTTGTGTGCGTTGGAAGTTGCTCAACGTTGTTTGTTCAACATGTTCACCTTTGTCCAAAGCATCACGGTATGCTTGGATGTAACCGTCAGCCTCGGCTTGGGTTACCACGCCTTCGGCAATCAGTTGCTCGGTGTACAAAGCACGCGCACCCGGGTGTTGCGATACTTTTTTGTACATCATCGGTTGGGTCAAGGTAGGATCGTCGCCCTCGTTGTGGCCCCATTTACGGTAGCAGACAACGTCAATCACGATGTCCTTATGGAATTTTTTGCGGTAATCCAAAGCAGCTTGGATAGCAAAGCAAACGCGTTCGGGATCATCGCCGTTCACATGGATAACCGGAGCGGAAACCATTTTCGCGATATCGGTACAGTGTACGGTTGAACGGGTATCGCGGATATCGGAAGTGGTAAAGCCGATTTGGTTGTTGATCACGATGTGAACCGTACCGCCGGTGGTATAACCGCGCGTTTTAGACAGGTTAAATGTTGCTTGGTTGACACCCAAACCGATAAATGCGGAGTCGCCGTGAATCAATACGGGCAAGACTTTATCGCGGCCGTTTTCGCCCAAACGTTTTTGTTTGGCGCGTGCAGAACCTTCGACTACCGGGTTAACGATTTCCAAGTGGGACGGGTTGAACGCCAAAGAAACGTGCATCGGGCCGTGCGGAGTGGCAATATCGGAGCTGAAGCCCATATGGTATTTCACATCGCCGCTGGGCAGTTTGATTTCGGCACGACCTTCAAATTCGGCGAACAAATCGCCGGGTTTTTTGCCCAAAATGTTAACTAAAACATTCAGACGGCCACGGTGTGCCATACCGATGATGACTTCTTCCACACCGTCTTTACCGGCGTTTTGAATCAGGTAGTTCAAACCGGCAATCGCGCTTTCGCCACCTTCTACACCAAAGCGTTTTTGACCGACATATTTGGTGTGCAGGTAGCGTTCCAGAGTTTCGGCAGCAGTCATTTCTTTCAAGATACGGCGTTTTTGTTCAACGTTGTAGCTTGGCGTAGACAGTACGCTTTCAAAATAATTGCGAACCCAGCGGCGCTCTTCGGTATTTGGAATGTAGATGTACTCTACCGCGATATGGCCGCAGTAGGTTTGTTTAAGGTTGCTGATGATTTGGGACAGAGGCAGTTTGCTCTGACCGGAAAAATCGCCCTCGCCCATATTGAACTGAAGCGCCATATCGGCATCTGACAGACCGTGGAATTTAGGATCGAGAGCTTCGATATTTTGAGGAGGGATACGTTTGAGCGGATCAAGTTGGGCTGCACCCACGCCTTGGATACGATAGGCAGAAATCAGTCGCAAAACGCTGACTTGCTTTTTCATCATTGCCTCATCCACACCGCCTGCGACGGCTGCGGCAATTTTCTTTTTAGCCAAAGTGGCAAATGATTCACGAATCGGTGTATGGGCAACATCGACAGCGACTGCGCCCGGCTGTTTACTCAAATCGGTAAAGTACTGTTTCCATTTTTCATCGACAGATTCCGAATTATCCAGAAACTTTTCATACAACTCCTCGATGTATGGCGCATTAGAACCAAACAGATAAGAGAAATTGAGTTTTTCGTCCATCATGGCGTGAGCTCTTTTCTTTAAAATATAAACAAAGGGTAGAATCCCGTGTTCTCCGAACGGAATTCAGGCCGTCTGAAATGACACTTTATTCTACCCTATTTCAAATCAAATTACCTGCTATCAACTTAATTAATTACGACCAACCTTATTGAAAACGGCAATTCGATTTTTTCAAACGACTTTTCAACAATATATTAATGTATTGTCTATTAGCGTTTATCTACCGGAACGTAATCGCGACGCTCTGCACCGGTATACAGTTGACGTGGGCGACCGATTTTCAGTGCCGGATCGCTAATCATTTCATGCCAATGAGAAATCCAACCTACACTGCGCGACAATGCGAAGATAACGGTAAACATTTCAGTTGGAATACCCAATGCGGACAAGACAATACCGGAGTAGAAATCGACGTTTGGATACAGCTTGCGCTCAACAAAGAATGGATCTTTCAGTGCAATTTGTTCCAATTCCATCGCCAGCTTGAATTTAGGACTGTCTTCCAAGCCCAATTCTTTCAAGACTTCATAACAGGTTTCGCGCATGATATTGGCTCGTGGGTCCATATTTCGGTATACGCGGTGACCGAAGCCCATCAGACGGTATTTGCGTTGTTTCACACCTTCCATGTATGCGGCAACATTAGATACATCGCCGATTTCGTCCAGCATCTTCAACACAGCTTCGTTTGCACCGCCGTGTGAAGCACCCCACAGACAGGCGATACCGGCAGCGATACAGGCAAATGGGTTTGCGCCTGAAGAGCCGGCCAAACGTACAGTCGAAGTTGAAGCATTTTGCTCGTGGTCGGCATGCAAGATAAAGATGCGGTCGAGTGCGCGAGCCAATACAGGATTAGGTTTATATTCTTCACATGGTGTCGCAAACATCATGTACAAGAAGTTTTCAGCATAGGAAAGGTTATTTTTTGGATAATTGAACGGCAGACCGTTGGAATAACGGTAACACATTGCCGCAATTGTCGGGATTTTGGAGATTAAGCGGTAAATCGCAATTTTGCGGTGTTCAGGATTGGCAATATCCAGGCTGTCTTGGTAGAAAGCAGATAAAGCGCCAACCACGCCAACCATCATCGCCATCGGATGCGCATCGCGACGGAAACCGCGGAAGAACCAAGTCAACTGCTCATGCAGCATAGTATGGCGACTGACTGTGGCATCAAATTCTTTTTTCTGTTCCAGGGTAGGCAGTTCGCCGTAAATCAACAGATAGCAAACTTCCAAATAATCGGATTTTTCTGCCAGCTGCTCGATAGGATAACCACGGTAATACAACAGACCTTCATCGCCATCAATATAAGTGATTTTGGATTCGCAACTTGCAGTTGACACAAATCCGGGGTCGAAGGAAAACAGACCTGTATTTTTAGTCAAAGTACGGATATCAACCACATCATGGCCGATACTTGCTTCCAATACTGGCAGTTCCAAGGTCTCTTGATTTGGGGTGGTGAGCTTGACTGATTTAGACATTCTTAAACTCCTTTGTAAGTTGGGGCTTTCGTTGCCGCCCAAGCGGCACGGTCCTTTTTTTCAGACGGCCTCCGTATGGAAAGAGCTTGTTCGGATTGGCATCGCAAACAAGCTCTATAATACGTCATGCCTGTCTGATTTTTTCAAGCATGGGAATCAGGTGTTTCTTGTCCGTCGCCGAATGTCCGTTAATCAAGGCAAGTAACTCTTGGTCTTGAAATTCGAGGATTTCGGAAAATTCGGACAACTCCTGATCACTCAGGTGCTCGAATTCTTTTTCCATAAACCTGCCGAAGATTAAGTCTAATTCCAACAATCCCCGGCGGGTTTGAAAACGGATTTTCCGTTTGGCAATATCGTCAAAAACCATCATTTCTTAAACGGCTCGTTTCAACATAATCTCTTTAATCTTACCGATGGCTCGGGTCGGATTCAAGTGTTTAGGACATACGTCTACGCAGTTCATAATGGTGTGGCAACGAAACAAACGGTATGGGTCGTTCAGATTATCCAAACGCTCATTAGTAATGGTATCACGGCTATCCGCAATGAAACGGTAAGCATTCAGCAAGCCAGACGGACCGACGAATTTATCAGGGTTCCACCAGAATGATGGGCAGGCAGTCGAACAGCAGGCGCACAAAATACATTCGTACAAACCGTCCAACTCTTTACGCTCTTCCTGAGTTTGCAGACGCTCTTTGTCCGCATCGATAGGGTTATCGTTGACAACGTAAGGTTTGATGGAGTGATATTGTTTGAAGAATTGGGTCATATCCACAATCAGGTCGCGGATAACGGGCAGACCTGGCAGAGGACGGATTTTGACCGGTTGTTTCAGGCTGCGCAGATCGGTCAGACATGCCAAGCCGTTTTTGCCGTTGATGTTCATACCGTCCGATCCGCAAATCCCTTCGCGGCAGGAGCGGCGGAAAGATAAAGTATCGTCTTGTGCTTTCAGGCGCACCAGCGCGTCCAAAAGTTTCACGTCGGTCGGTTCCAATTCCAATTCGTAACGCTGCATATAAGGCTTGGCATCAACGTCCGGGTTGTAACGGTAAATTTCAAAACTCATTTTTTCCATGAGAAGTGTTCCTTTTCTCATCAACTGCCCAATGATTTTGTATTATGAATTCAAGCAGTTCAATGTGGGTATGGTTAGGTTTCAGACGGCCTTTGAGGTAAAGGCCGTCTGAAAAGGCATCAATAAACGCGCTTGGCCGGTTTGATGTATTCCACGCTCAAAGGCTTGGTGTGTACCGGTTTGTAAGACAAGGTATTGGTGTCCGAATGATACAGGGTATGTTTCATCCAGTTTTCGTCATCGCGCTCAGGATGATCGTCTGAAGCGTGTGCACCACGCGATTCTTTACGCGCTTCGGCGGACACCAAAGTCGCTTTCGCTACTTCAATCAGATTATCCAATTCCAAAGCTTCGATACGCGCGGTATTCCATACTTTGCTCTTGTCTTTGATTTCAGTACGTTTTACACGCTTGGCAATCTCCATGATTTCTCGAACGCCTTTGCTCAGAATCTCATCGGTACGGAACACACCGGCGTGCAGTTGTACGGAGCGTTGCAGTTCGCGACGCAATGCATCAACGTTTTCGCCGCCGGTTTGGTTGTCCAAACGCTCGATACGTTGGCGGGTCAACTCACCGGCATTAGCAGGCAGAGGTTTCCAGTCGCTTTGCTCTTTGATGAATTTAATCATACTGTCGCCGGCAGCTTTGCCGAACACCACCAAGTCAAGCAGGGAGTTGGTACCCAAGCGGTTCGCACCGTGTACGGAAGCACAAGCGCACTCACCTGCCGCATACAGACCTTTTACAGGCACTTCGTAATCTTCACCTTGCGGAATGACAACTTCGCCATGATAGTTGGTCGGAATACCGCCCATCATGTAGTGGGTAGTCGGCACAACAGGAATCGGGTCTTTAATCGGGTCGATACCGGCAAACTGAATGGAAATCTCGCGGATGCCCGGCAGTTTTTCCATAATTTTTTCTGCACCGATATGGTCGATTTTCAGCAATACGTGGTCTTTGTTTTTACCACAGCCACGACCTTCGTAGATTTCCATCGCCATCGCACGGGAAACCACGTCACGGGAAGCCAAATCTTTTACGGTTGGAGCGTAACGTTCCATAAAGCGTTCGCCATCGGCATTCAGCAGAATACCGCCCTCACCGCGTACACCCTCGGTAATCAATACACCTGCACCGGCCACACCGGTCGGATGGAATTGCCAGAATTCCATGTCTTCCAACGGAATACCTGCACGGGCACAAATACCCAAACCGTCACCGGTATTCATATAAGCATTGGTAGAAGAAGCATAAATACGACCGCCACCACCAGTAGCAAACATTACAGCTTTAGCGTGGAAAATATAAACTTCGCCGGTTTCCATTTCCATGGCGGTTACACCGACTACGTCGCCGTTTTCATCACGAATCAAATCTTGCGCTGTCCATTCCACAAAGAATTGTGTATTGGCACGGACGTTTTGTTGGTACAAAGTATGCAGCATTGCATGACCGGTACGGTCAGCAACCGCACATGCACGCTCTACCGCGCGTTTGCCGTGTTCGGCAGTATGGCCACCGAAAGGACGTTGGTAGATTTTACCGCTTTCCACACGGTCGAAAGGCATACCCATGTGTTCCAACTCAATTACGGCTTCAGGCGCAGCGCGACACATAAATTCAATCGCATCTTGGTCACCCAACCAGTCAGAACCTTTCACGGTATCGTACATGTGCCAATCCCAACGGTCTTCCTGCACATTACCCAATGAAGCAGAAATACCGCCTTGAGCCGCTACAGTATGAGAACGGGTTGGAAACACTTTAGACAAAACGGCACAATTCAGGCCGGATTTAGACAATTGGAGGGCTGCGCGTAAACCTGCACCACCACCGCCGACAATCACGGCATCAAACTTGCGAACAGGAAAACCCATATTTACCCCCAAATTACTTTAACTGAATACACCAAGCAGCCTACCAACCAAACGATGGTGGCAACTTGTAAAAACAAACGCAGGCCGAAAGGCTTAATGTAGTCCATCCACAAATCGCGGATACCTACCCATGCATGCAGGAATACGGCCAAGAAGCTCACTTGGGTAAATACTTTCACCCAAGTTTGATCAAAAAATGCCTGCCATGCCGAATATTCTTTAGGCAACGTAAACAAAACAACCAAAAGAACCACGGTATACACCAACATGATGACCGCAGTTGCACGTTGCATTGCCCAATCGCGCAAACCGTAATGCGCACCTGTCAATTTACGCTCTACCATAACAAAGCTCCCAAAACGACGGTCAGAATCAAAGCAGAAGCAAATACAACTTTAGCAGTAGCACGGGCAGTATTTAATTCCAAGCCTTTATGCACATCCAAAAACAGAAAGCGGATACCGGCCAAAAAGTGGTGCAGATATGCCCATAACAGACCGATAAGAATCAGCTTCACAAACGGATTGGAGATAGCAGAACGATATGCTTCAAACGACGCTTCGCGATCCAGCGTTCCAGAGAAGAAATACAAGAGAACAGGCAGCATCACAAACAAGCCGACGCCGCTGATACGGTGAAGAATAGATACAATCCCCGGTATGGGCAATCGGATATTCGGAATTTCCAAAAATACCGGGCGTGATTTGGCGGACATGGTCAGTTCCTCTAGATTTATTATCAGCTCAAAACCTATAGCTCAGCACTACAATAAGCTACATAAACCATAATTTACCTGTTTTATCTCATTTTGAACAGTGCAATTTATGAATGCTCTAATGATTTTTACCAAAAGACTAATAAAATCAAACAATCATTCTTAGATTTTTTTTTGCGCGACTAGCCTTTTTTGTTACTTTCCTGCAATTAAGCCATCTCCCCCATCAAAGCACTTACAATAACATCATTATGATTTGAGAATTGTATCTATTGCGAGATAAATTCTCACTCTTGATACCTAATCTTTACAAAGGCATAAGCCATTTTTAACTTATTACCGTTGCATTATCATCACTACTCTTACATAGTTATACATTCAAAGACATTTCATCTATCTCTATATGGACTAAAATACAGTGCGATACCAACAATGTTTCCATACCTTATAAGGAAGCTGCATCATGACACACTCCCCTCATCAAAACACACCCGATCTGGAGGACTACATCCCCTCCTTCCGCCGTCGAAACTTGGACACATCCGGTTTTATGAAAAAACTCGGACGCTTTGCCGGCCGCCTGGGCAAACCTGTCGTCCGTCAACTTTACGCACTTTATTACCTTTGGGAATCCGAACACACGCCCAAACGGGCCAAAATGATTATTGTCGGCGCACTGGTTTATTTCCTCAGCCCTATCGACAGCATTCCCGACCTTCTGATTCCATTTGGCTTCAGCGATGACATTGCCGTCATTGCATTGGTTTATTCTCAAATGAAAAACTATCTGACCGAAGATATTCAAGAAAAAGCCCGACAGGCGGCTGATAAGCTGTTTGGTTCTTAATTGGATACAATTCGACTACACATATATAAATATAAGAAGAAGGCCGTCTGAATATTCAGACGGCCTTCTCGGTTTATGACTTTTTTATTTCAAAGGCTGCATATCCATAACTTCCATCAGGAAGTTGGTAAACGCAGGATTGCTTGGTTTGGTATCCATGTTTTTCCAACGTTGCTGCCAACCGCGCAAAGCACCTTGGATGTACTGTTTGGATTGCTCGGTAGTAATTTCACCACGTTGGCTGTCAACGGCGGAACGCAGATAAACTTCGTACATACTGTCATCGACAGAGTTGCGTCCCACTTGTTGAATACGGAAACGGTTCAAATATTGGGCAGCCTGAACTTTGGTCAGATTACCTTGGCTCACTTGGGTATTCAAGCGACGTGCTTCATCATGAATCTTGGAAACATCTACCCAATGCGAAGAAGCCAAATGATAACCGGTAGCCGAAAATTGTGAATCAGCCTCAGGTTTCTTGACATTGGTTGGTCGAACTGGCACTTCTTTCAATGTTGGAACATAAATCGATTCACAACCGGCAAGTGCTGCCACAGCAAGGATAGGAAGAATGTATTTTTTCATAATGCGCATTATAAGCATGATTCGTTGAAGAAACCAACTTTTGAATAACGGTATTCAAAGCTCATTAACTGAATTACAACAGATTTCATACGATATCTCAAGCCCATACGCAAAAAAGGCCGTCTGAAAACGGCCTTTTAACAACAATCCTATATTATGCCAAATCGGCAAACAGAGGCGTAGAAAGATAGCGTTCGCCATATGATGGCAACAAGACAACAATCAGCTTGCCTTCGTTTTCAGGTTTTTTAGCCAATTGCAATGCACTCCATACCGCGGCACCGGAAGAAATACCTACCAAAATGCCTTCTTTTTCAGCCATAGCGCGCGCAGTTTCAAACGATGCTTCGTTAGGTGCTTTGACAATGCTGTCGTAAACAGTCGTATTCAAAATGCTAGGGATAAAGCCTGCGCCCAAACCTTGAATCGGATGTGGGCCTTTTTCACCACCACTCAATACCGGGGAGGCTTCAGGCTCGACAGCCACGATTTGAACTTCGGGTTTGTATTTTTTCAATACTTCGCCCACGCCGGTAATCGTACCGCCAGTACCCACACCGGCCACGAAAATATCAACTTGGCCGTCTGTATCACGCCAAATTTCTTCGGCAGTGGTTTTGCGGTGAACTTCAGGATTGGCCTCGTTATCAAATTGGCGCGGCATAAAGTAAGTATCTGGATGTTCGTCCACCAAAGATTGGGCTTTAGCGATAGCGCCTGCCATACCTTCGGCTGCCGGTGTCAAAATCAGCTCTGCACCGAATGCACGCAACAGCATTTTGCGTTCTTTACTCATGCTTTCAGGCATAGTAATCGCCAATTTATAACCGCGGGCCGCACACACCATTGCCAAACCGATACCGGTATTGCCGCTGGTCGCCTCAACGATAACGGTATCTTTATTGATTTTACCGGCCTGCTCCGCCGCTTCAATCATGGCTTCGGCAATACGGTCTTTCACGCTGCTGCCCGGATTGAAAAATTCAAGTTTAACGGCGATTTGCGCTTTCAAACCTTCAGTCAGACGGTTCAATTTCACCAAAGGCGTGTTGCCGATCAGCTCAGTAATATTATTTGCAATTTTCATTTCCTGCTCCAGATTTAGATGTGATATAGCCTGCATATTAAACTCAGGCCGTCTGAAAAACCAATACCGAAAATTTCTTTCGTTATAACTTTTAGTTTGGATAAATTAATACCCACCCCGTTCAAAAATCAAAGCCATGGCAACCACAGCCTGCATGACAACCGCAACCAGCCAACCCATTTGCAGCTGAGTGGCACTAAACAAAGTCGCCGACTGCTTGCACACGACCACACGGTGCAGATAAAACACCAGCATCAACACGCCTTGCAAAACAAACCAATAAATCGGTTTCAAGGCATAAATTTTCAGCAAGGCCGCCCATGCAAAAACCGCGCCTGCCAATGGCAAGATGAAATAAACCACGCCTACCAAGAAAACAAAAGCCAAAGTCATGACGACATTGGAAACCGCAAATAAGGTCAAACCGGCATATTCGCCTGCCGACCAAAACTTTTTGTCTTCCGTTTTACTGCAGTCATCAATAAAGAAGAAAATACTGGCGATTGTCAGATAAAAATGAGGGATGAACAAAGGGCCTGTATGCGTAAAGCCCCACATTCCGGGCAACAAGCGCGCGCCCAGTGCCGAAATTCCCAGCCACAACAACACCGCAGCCCAAAGCCATTGAAACCGCTGCGCGCGAAAAATAAACGCCAACGATACCGCAGCATACGCGACGGCAAACCAAAAATCCAAAGAAACCATCATGAATACTGCAACTCGCCTTCAAAAACGGTTTCAGCAGGGCCGGTCATTTGCACATCGCCGCCTTCTTCCCAACTGATAAACAATTCGCCGCCAGGCAGAGTAACACGCACAGGCGCACCCGCTTTCAGCAAGCCATTGCGCACGCCTGCCACCACGGCAGCACACGCTCCAGTGCCGCAAGCCTGAGTTTCCCCCACTCCGCGTTCAAACACGCGCAGGCGGACTGACAATTCATCTTCAACCTGTAAAAAGCCGACATTAACCCGTTCAGGAAACTGCTCGTGAGATTCAATAACGCCGCCCCAATGCTCCACCGGCGCGGTTTCAACATCATCAACCAAAATCACCGCATGCGGATTACCCATATTCACGCAGCTTACCGGTACAGATTCCAAACCGACTAAAACAATATGTGTCAGCGCATCTTCATTTTCACCATGCGCAGGCACAAACGGAATTTCAGACGGCATGAAACGCGGTTTACCCATATTGACGGTAACCAAACCGTTATCCAACAGCTTCGGCACAATAATCCCTTTGGCTGTTTCGACCAAAATTTCCGTTTTATCCGTCAAACCCTTATCCGCGACAAAACGCGCAAAACAACGCGCGCCATTGCCGCACTGCTCTACTTCCCGACCATCGGCATTGAAAATGCGGTACCGAAAATCGACCGCATCAGAAGAAGGCTTCTCCACTACCAAAAACTGATCAAAACCCACGCCGCGATAGCGGTCTGCCCATTGGGCAAGCGGCGCAGCCAACGGATCAAAGTCCTGATTGATGGCATTGACCACCATAAAATCATTGCCCAAGCCGTGCATCTTCGTAAATTTCAAAGTTTTCATGATTCATTCACATTCTTATTAAATCATTATTTCGGCACATTCTACACCAGAATGATATATTCGTTTCTATCTTGTTTTTCAGACGGCCTTGCGCCCTTTTACCAATACTAACACCAGCCACACCGCAAAAATACTATACTTCCCACATTACAAACATTTCTTATTACAAGGATATACATTATGAAAAAAGTTCTCTTACCTGCACTTTTGGCCGCTTCACTCAGCGCATGTACAGTCGGCACGCCCGGTGTTTCCGTCGGTTTAGGTGTCGGCACCAGCATCGGCCGCCATGTCGGCTTGGGTACGTCCATCAACATCCCTGTCGGCTTGGATAAAACCAAAACCACCAAAGGCACGGATTCAGACGGCATCCGTATCTCAGAAGAACAAATCGTGACCTACTTTGATGCACACGGCACACCCAGCAACAGCGCAGTCAAAGGCGGCTTCCATCGCCAACTGATCAGCAAACGCAACAACGAATATGTCGTCCAAGACTTTTACAGCGACAACAGCCAAAAACGCACAGACCCCTACGTCCTCAGCCGCAACCAACTGATGCAGTTCCGTGCCACGCCAAGCAACGGCTCGCTGACCACTTACGCTTACAACGGTACGGTAATGCAGCAGCAAGTGTTCCAAAACGGCAAATTGGTTAACGCCAAATACTAAAGGCCGTCTGAAACGGCTGGGAAGCATGTGAAACTTGATTACAAAATATTTTTAACATTCAAATATTTGAAATATTTTGTACCATTTTCTTAAAAATATTGATTGACACATTTTTTCCAGCCATTATAATACGCCCCATTCCCCGATAGCTCAGTCGGTAGAGCGACGGACTGTTAATCCGCAGGTCCCTGGTTCGAGCCCAGGTCGGGGAGCCAAATTTAAAAAGCCTGAACTTCTGTTCAGGCTTTTTTACATCAATAAGAATAAGGAACGATTGTTCTTTCCCAAAGAAAGCTCTGAATTCTCATAAGAAAAAAGGCCGTCTGAAACCCAAATCTGGCTTCAGACGGCCTTTTATTTGTTTTTAAATCAACGGAAGAAGTCGCCCATACCGGCAGGCAGACCTTGGGTAAATGCACCCATGGTTTTATTGGTCGTTTCTTCGGCTTTTTCAGAAGCGGCATTGATGGCGGCCAATACCAAATCTTCCAACATTTCTTTGTCATCAGCGGCCTCTTGAATCAAATCAGGGCTGATTTCAAGTTTGCGGACAACGTGCGAACACGTCATCACAACTTTCACCAAACCATTGCCTGCTTCGCCTTCAACTTCAGTTTCAGCCAGCTTGGCTTGTGCCTTTTTCATGTTTTCCTGCATTTGTTGAGCCTGTTTCATCAGGCCGCCTAATCCGGCTTTTCCGAACATGTTTTACTCCTATGGGTTTGAATAAATGGGTTTCACTCATGCCGTCTGAAAACACTATTGCCTTTCAGACGGCCTTGTATATCAGTATTTTAAGAATGTCCTGCCAGCTCTAAAGAATCCGGCAGCCATTGTGCTTCAAAGGCTTGCAAGATTTTCTGCGCCGTTGTATCCGCTTCCAGCAAATCTTGCGCCTGCTGCCGCCCTTCTTCTTGAATACGTTTGCGGCGCATAACCGGCGTTTCCCAGCCTTTATCATCCTGCCAAGGCTCGGTTTGCAGCCTTAAATTGCCAAGATGGTAGGCCTCGCTCAACGTCTGGCAGATTTTATCCAAGCGCTCTTTATTGGCAGTCGCTTTGGCCTCATCCGTCAACGACAGCATGATTAAACCTGCTTCCGCATCATAACTCGTCCATGCCGCATTTTTCGCCAACATCTGCGCCGCGCCTAATTTACGGGCAAAGCGTTCGATAATGCTGTGCCAATTCTCAGTTTTAAACTCAGGCAAAGGAGCGAACTGAAGCTCTTCTTCATCTCCCTCCTCTTCTTCAGGCTCAGCAGACGCAACCGGCTGCGGTACTTCCATCACATCAGTATGGTGTGAATCTTCATATGTATATGCTTCATCAAAAAACGGAGGCGGAATTTCCTCATCCATGTGCGGATATTCTTCCGGCTCAAAGGCCGTCTGAACTTTTGCAACAGGCAATGGCTCCACTGCTTCTTGTATCTGCGCCGCTTGAGTTTGAGGCGGCTCAGCCGATACTTGGCTCGGCATTTCCTCCCAAGGCGGTACATCCGCCTGTTGTTGAGCAGACTGAATAGTTTCTTCAGACGGCCTTTCAACGGCATCCTGTTTGCTCGGAACAGCCTCTTTCTCAACCGCCGGTGCTGCTATCGGCTCAGATTTCGGCAGCTGAAAAGGCTTTTTTTCGGCCTCAGCTTTCTGATGATCGGAATGCAAATCCGTGTGTTCAATCTGACTTTGCGTATCGCAACCCGAAGCGGCCAATGGCGCAAATGCAAGCATGCGCAAAAGCGTCATGACAAAACCGGCATACTCGTCCGGAGCCAGCGGCAAATCCTGTTTACCGTGAATAGCACATTGATAATAAAGCTGAATCTGCTCGCCACTTAAAGCCTGACTTAATCGCAACAAAGTTTCACGCTCAGGGTCGTCATTTGCCAAGGCGGAAGGAATGGTTTGAATCAAAGCCAAACGCTGCAACAGCATGGCCAATTCTGCCAATGCGCTGTCAAAACCAATCGCTCTGGCGGACATTTCCTGAGCTTTTTCCAGCAAGGCCTCACCGTTTTGATTGATGATTCCTTCAAGCAATTCAAACAAGTATTGTTTATCAACTGCTCCGATCATCTGGCGGACATCTTGTTCGGCAACTTTACCCGAACCCATGGCAATCGCCTGATCCAAAAGGCTCAACGCATCGCGCATCGAGCCGGCGGCGGCACGTCCTAAAAGCTGCAAAGCCTGCGGCTGATAAGGAACGTTTTCACGATCCAAGACATGTGCCAAATGCTCGGCAACCTGTTGGGTTGTCATGTTGCGCAAAACAAACTGCAAACAACGGCTCAATACAGTAATGGGGACTTTGTGCGGATCGGTGGTCGCCAAAATGAATTTAACGTGCTCAGGCGGCTCTTCCAAAGTCTTCAGCATGGCATTGAACGCGCTTTTGGAAAGCATATGCACTTCGTCGATGATATAGACTTTGTATTTACCTGCAGTCGGCGCGTATTGGGCGTTTTCCAACACTTCGCGGATATTGTCGATACCGGTATTCGATGCCGCGTCGATTTCCAATAAATCCACATAACGGCCGCTGTCGATTTGCGTACAGCTTTCACACTGACCGCATGGCTCGCCATGCACGGCATTTTCGCAGTTCAAGCTCTTGGCCAAAATCCTGGCAATCGTGGTCTTGCCCACACCGCGCGTTCCTGTCAGCAGATAGGCATGGTGCAGACGACCTTCGTCCAGCGCGTTGCGCAGGGCTTTGACGACGTGTTCCTGACCGACCAAATCGGCAAAGGTTTTCGGGCGCCATTTTCGTGCAAGAACTTGATAAGCCATGTTGTTTCTCTACGGGAAATAAATCGGAAGGCCGTCTGAAAAGAATTATCCGCTCTTCAGACGGCCTCAGAAAATGGCATATATTCTAGCATTTTTTTGATTTTTATTAAGGATTTTCTATCAAGCCTACAGCGACAGCATGTCATTGCAATGTTAGAATACTACACAAATGATAACCAAGTTAAAGCTAAAATCATTATGCCTGAAATCATACTACGCAACCAATCAGCCACTATGCAAGTCAACACAATGGGCGGATATATTGACTCCCTGATTCTAAAAGGACGGGAAGTCTTATTTCCGAAAACCAGCGTTCAAGTCGCCAATGACACAAAATTACGCGGCGGCATGCACGTCTGCTTACCCCAATTCGGGCCGGACAGCAAAAATCATCTGGCCCAACATGGTTTCGGCAGAACTTCAGACTGGGAAATCCGCCATCAAAATGAATCGGATATCGGCTTGAAATTAATCAGCACAGAAAAAGGCTATGAACACGTCGAATGGTTGCTTGATTACAGCTTGCCTAACGAAAATGAAGCCATCGCCATCCTGACCGTCTGCAATTACGGCGAATCGCCCATCCGCACTTCCCCGGGGTTCCACCCCTACTTTACCGCCGCCGGCACACAATTTGATTTCAACGGCGCGCCATACGATGCCGACTATATCTCCCATACCGAATTTGTTTCCTCCGAGCAGGACGCACACGTTGCATTTGACGGCTTGAAACTGGATATCCGCACCCACAATCTGCCTGTATATGCCCTCTGGAGCGATCGAAACGGCCAATATACTTGTGCAGAACCAACCGCAGAAGGCAATGCATTTTTATCTCCTGCAAGAGGTGGACAATTTGTTTCAGGACACAGCAAAAAACGTTACGCCATGAAAATCAGACTGACGGCTTAAAATATTCTGTAAAAGCCCCAAATACTTAAAAACCACCCCGAAGGGTGGTTTTCTTATGGCTTACAGGCCATTGTTATTGATTGCATTCGCAATATCGCGTACCGCTGTTACATACATGCGGCTGTGGTTGTATTGCCATACTGTGTAGAAGTTATTCAGGCCCAAATAGTATTCAAATACGCCCGGGCTGGTTTCCAAAGCATACAATACAGCCTTTTCATTATCCGCAACAGCAGCTTGAGGCACCACACCCAAAGCTTTGAAATCTGCGACAGTACGCGTCAAAGCAGTTTTCTCATCAATAATCGCCTGCAAGTACGGAGTAATCGTCAGACTTACCGGCACAACCATCTTGCCGCCGGTCTGCCAGCCATGCTGTTTCATATAATTGGCGACAGAAGCCGCCACATCGCCGACATTATTCCAAATATCGCGATGACCATCACTATCATAGTCTACCGCCCATTTACGGTAGCTTGAAGGCATAAATTGCGGCATACCCATTGCACCGGCATAGCTGCCTTTGAAGTCAAAGATATTTTCTTTTTCTTCTTTTGCCATCTGCAAAAGTTCGCTCAATTCATTTTGGAAGAACTCGGCACGGCGCGGATAATCAAAGGCCAATGTACTCAAGGCATCGGCAACGCGGAAGCTGCCCGTATTTTTGCCGTAATTGGTTTCAATCCCGAGAATCGCCACAATCAATTCGGCAGGTACGCCGTATTTGCGTGCCACATCATCAATTACGGCACGGTTTGCCGCATAGAATTGTCTGCCGTCGTTAAATTTGGCTGCACCAGAGTTACCGGTGCGGAATTCATACCAAGGACGCGAAGTGCTTGGACGGTACATAATGGTAATGATATTGCCTTTATACACCACGCCATTAAAGAAATTACGCAACTCTTCCGCACTGGAACGGCGGTTTTTCACTTCATATTGGATAAACTGCTGAACATTGACGTTCTCATTAAAACCACTGCTGGCAACAGATTCAGCCGCAGCATCAAATACAGGGCGTTTTACAGAGGAAACAGGCTCAACCGGTTTTGCCGTATCAACAGCAGGCTTTTGCGGGGTACTACATGAAGCCAGAGCCAAAGCAGCCAGACCCATCCCAAAGATTTTGATTTTATTCATAAATAATCTCTTTATTAAATACTATGATAAATCCGAATACGAAAGAATATTCATCCAACACATTATCTCTCTATGCCAACCGCCCTACTTTTTAACCAGCCAAAAATATAGACAACTCGACACTGATTTGCTTCGGCTCAAGCACATAGACAAGGCCGTCTGAAATCCAAGGAAACCCTTGATTTTCAGACGGCCTTGAATGAATCAATTACTCAGCGGCTGCAACAACAGCAACGGTAATTTTAGCAACAGCGTCAGTGTGCAGAGCCACTTCAACTTCGTATTCGCCAACAGCTTTCAATGGGCCGTTAGGCAGACGTACGTTTGCTTTAGCAGCTTGGATACCGGCAGCAACAATCGCTTCAGCGATGTCGGCATTGGTAACAGAACCGAACAGACGACCATCAACACCGGCTTTTTGAGCAACAGTAATGGTTTGGCCTTCCAGTTTTTCTTGACGTGCTTTAGCATCAGCCAAGATTTCAGCTTGCTTGGCTTCCAATTCGGCGCGGCGTGCTTCGAATTCTTTCATGTTGGCTTCGGTTGCACGTTTTGCTTTACCGGCAGGGATCAGGAAGTTGCGTGCATAACCGTTTTTAACGGTTACGATGTCACCCAAGTTACCCAGACCGCCGATTTTTTCTAACAGAATAATTTGCATGATTTAAACTCCAAAATTATTTGTGTTGATCGGTGTAAGGCAACAGAGCCAGGAAACGGGCACGTTTCACAGCAGTAGCCAACTGACGTTGGTAGTGTGCTTTAGTACCAGTAATGCGGGCAGGGATGATTTTGCCGTTTTCAGAGATGAAGTCTTTCAACAAATCAACTTGTTTGTAATCAACTTCTTGGATTTTTTCAGCCGTAAAGCGGCAGAATTTTCTACGTTTGAATGATTGACGAGCCATTGTCGTTTAACCTTTATATTCTTTAATGTTCTGTATGCGTAGTACCGGCTTGGGAAAGCATTGGCTGCGTTGCGCCAAAAAACCTTCCGACTCGATGACGGCATCTTGCCGATACTGCCATTCCTCAGCCTGCTTACCTAAAATCCGCGCAGGAATTTCAAATTTGACCAGACATTTCTGTCCGTTTTCTTCCTGCCAAGATTCATGTTGTAACACAACATCTAAAACAGGAATTCCTGCCGGCGTATATCTCAAAGGCTGAACCTGCAAGATACGGGCGGTAAGCTTAATCAGATTGTTCAATCTTATTCGGCTGCTGCAACTTCTTCAGCTGCACCGTTCAGCAAGTTTTTTGCTTTTTCGCCGCCCAGCATTGGGGAAGCTTCAGTTACAGCGTGTTTTGTTTTGATGGTCAGGTGACGCAGTACGGCATCATTGAAGCGGAAAGCAGTTTCCAGCTCTTCAACCACTTCAGGAGTAGTTTCGATATTCATCAAAACATAGTGTGCTTTGTGGATTTTGTTGATTGGGTAAGCCAATTGACGACGGCCCCAGTCTTCCAAACGGTGGATTTTACCGCTGGCTTCAGCAATCATGGTTTTGTAACGCTCAACCATAGCAGGCACTTGCTCGCTTTGATCAGGATGAACGATAAACACGATCTCGTAATGACGCATGTTATCTCCTTATGGATGATTAAAAACAGCCTTTCACCATGCGAAGTAAAAGGCAAGGCAAAGAGGCTGAATTCTATCCGCATTTCTTAAAAAATACAAGTCCGGATTCAAAATCCACTTTCTTTTCAATTAAAAAACAACATTAGGCCTTATGGTTATTTCCTAGCAAACCACTCAACTATCTGCCAAAAATCTGCTAAAATCTGCCCCATCCTAATAAATACAGCATCAGAAGGCACACAATCATGGCTCTTTTGCAGATTTCAGAACCCGGCATGTCCGCCACCCCCCATCAACACCGCCTCGCCGTAGGCATTGATTTAGGCACAACCAACAGCTTGGTTGCCACCGTCCGCAGCGGCAGCGCAGTCTGCCTGCCCGATTCAGACGGCCGCGCCACCCTGCCTTCGGTTGTCCGTTATTTGGAAAACGGCAAGACGGAAATCGGATACGCCGCGTTTGCCGCGCAAAAGTCCGACCCTTTGAACACCGTCAGCTCCGCCAAACGCCTTATCGGGCGGACGCTTGCCGATCTGCATCAAAATACGCATTACCTGCCTTACCGTTTCGGCGACAATCAACGCGTTATCGAACTGCATACGCGGCAGGGGGTGAAAACGCCTGTCGAAGTGTCGTCTGAAATCCTCAAAACCCTCAAAGCGCGTGCCGAAGAAACCTTGGGCGGAGATTTGGTCGGCGCGGTGATTACCGTTCCCGCCTATTTCGACGAGGCGCAACGCCAAGCCACCAAAGATGCCGCGCGTCTGGCGGGTTTGAACGTATTGCGCCTGCTCAACGAGCCGACCGCCGCCGCCATCGCCTACGGGCTGGACAACGCCTCGGAAGGCACGTTTGTCGTGTACGACTTGGGCGGCGGCACATTCGACGTATCCGTATTGCAACTGACCAAAGGTTTGTTTGAAGTCAAAGCCACCGGCGGCAACAGCGCGTTGGGCGGCGACGATTTCGACCATCGTTTGTTCTGCCACCTGCTCGAACAAAACGACCTTTCCAAACTCAACGAACAAGACAGCCGGCTGCTGCTTTCCCTTGTCCGTAGTGCCAAAGAGAAACTGACTACACAAACCGAAGCCGTCATCGAAGCCACGCTTTCAGACGGCCATAAAGTTCATACCGTCATTACCCGCCAAGAGTTTCACAACCTGACCCAAAATTTGGTGCAAAAAACCATCGAACCCGTCAAACAGGCTTTGAAAGATGCGGGCGTGAGCAAGGCGGATGTCAAAGGCGTGATTATGGTCGGCGGTTCGACCCGTATGTTGCACGTCCAACAAGCGGTTGCCACATTCTTCGGACAAACCCCGCTGAATAACCTTAACCCCGACGAAGTGGTCGCGCTCGGCGCAGCCATACAGGCGAACGTCCTCGCAGGCAACAAGGCCGACGGCGAATGGCTGCTGCTGGACGTTACTCCCTTGTCGCTCGGTTTGGAAACCTACGGCGGGCTTGCCGAAAAAATCATCCCGCGCAATTCCACCATCCCTACCGCGCGCGCGCAGGACTTTACCACGTTCAAAGACGGTCAGACCGCGATGACGATACACGTCGTACAAGGCGAGCGCGAACTGGTTGCCGACTGCCGCAGCCTTGCCAAATTTACCTTGCGCGGCATTCCGCCTATGGCGGCGGGTGCGGCGCGTATCCGCGTAACCTTCCAAATCGATGCGGACGGGCTGCTGTCCGTTTCCGCCCAAGAACAAAGCACCGGCGTACACGCGCAAATCGAAGTCAAACCTTCCTACGGCTTGGACGACGGCGCGATTACCCGAATGCTTAAAGACAGTATGGACAACGCCGCCGAAGATATGGCGGTCCGCGCCCGCGCCGAAGCCGTAGTCGAAGCCGAAAGCCTGACCGATGCCGTCAACGCCGCTCTCGAGTTGGACAGCGATTTGCTGGAAGCCGAAGAATTGCAACAGATTCGGCAAGGCATCGCCGCTTTGCAAGGCAGTCTGAAAGACGGAAAAGCCGAAGACATCCGCGCCGCCGTTGCAAAACTCAGCCACAGCACCGACAATTTCGCCGCCAAACGTATGAACCGCAACATCCAACGCGCGCTGACAGGGCAGAGTGTTGATAATATTTGATGGTTAACCGGTTTCAGACGACCTCTAAAAAGCATCAGAGGTCGTCTGAAAAAATTCAAACACTATTTTTAGAGGGTTCCATCCTATGCAAAACCTCTCCATCCCCCAAGACTGGAACGTCTATTTCAGCCGCATTGGCGATGCGTCCGCCGCCTTACGCATCAACCTTGCCTTAATCGAAGTCGCGCCGCTGGCAGAGTATCCGCAACATGTGCGCGTCAGCATGAAATTGGAACAAACCAACGAACACGGTTTCCCGACGCCCGAAGAAAGCGAAGCGGTTTACGACATCGAAGACCAAATCGACCGACTGGCGGGCAACGACAACATCCACGCAGGCATAGTCACCACAAACGGCGTGGCAAATTGGCATTTTTACAGCCGCGATGCCGAAGCTTTCGCCCAAGCCTGCCGTACCCTGCTGACACAAAACGACCGCGTTTGCGACATCAAAATCAGCGAAGATGCCGAATGGTCGTTTTATCAGGAATTCCTGTATCCCGACCGCTACGAGCTGCAAGCCATCCGCAATAAGCAGGTTTTACGCTGTTTCCGACAAGACGGCGACCGCCTCGAACAGCCCCGTCCCATCGACCACTGGCTGTTTTTCCACACTGAAACAGACCTGAACGCCGCAGCTGCCAAAGTTGCTGTATTGGGCTATACCGTCAGCGACAGCGGCCGTATCGAGCAGGAAGAAGACCACCCGAGCTACCGCCTGCAACTTTCCAAAAACGCCCCGCTGACCGACATTGACAACGACACATGGGAGTTAATCGATATCGCCCGCGAAAACAACGGCGACTACGACGGCTGGGGCAGCATATTAGTCCAATAAAGCATCAGGTCGTCTGAAAACACACCAGTAGCCACGTTCAGATGACCCACATCCACTTTAACCTTAGGAGAATCCAATGAGCGAATCCATTGTTTACGGTGTCGATCAGGAAAATGAACTCATGAACCACGCCTTCGAGCAGGCACGTTCCACCTTCAAATATTTCTGGCGCGAGCTTTATTGGGAAAACCGCCGCATCATCCCCGCCTTGGATTTTGCCATGGTCAAAGTACCTTTTTTCCAAGACAGCGAAGACGGCGAAATTTGCGAACACATGTGGATAAACGACATCTACTTCGACGGTCTGCACATTTACGGTACGCTGGTCAACGAACCCAACGACCTGACCAATGTAGAACAAGGCGAGAGCGTTTGCGTTCCGGTTGACGAAATCAGCGATTGGATGTTCCTGTGTAACGGCATTCCCTACGGCGGCTTCACCGTACAGGCAGTCCGCATCCAAATGACGCCGCAAGAGCGGGCAGAACACGATGCCGCATGGGGAATCGACTTTGGCGCCCCCGAAGAAGTCTTGCTGGTTTACGAAGAAAAAGAACACCCCGAAAATCTGGACGAACATCCGATGGCTCGAAACTGCCTCGACGACTTCCGCCAACAGTTGGCACAAAACCCGGATTATCTGCGCGAACAAGACGAAGACGGCTACACACCGCTGCATCACGAAGCCATCGCAGGGAATGCGCTCATGGCCAAAGCCATGCTCGACTTGGGCGCAAACCCCGCCGCTACCACGCAAGAAGGACTGACCGCCCTAGACTTTGACCGCCTTATGGACTGGCAAAACGTCATCGAGATACTCGAACCACGCCACTAAGCAATAGGTCGTCTGAAAATTACCCACAAACCCTACCCACTCATTACAAGAGACAATAAAAATGCCCAAAATCACCGTACTCCCACACGCAACATTATGCCCCGAAGGCGCGGTTATCGAAGACGCGCCGGAAGGCAAAACCGTCCTCGACGTGCTGCTCGACCACGATATCGAAGTCGATCACGCCTGCGAGAAGTCCTGCGCCTGCACCACCTGCCACGTCATCATCCGCAAAGGTTTCGACAGTTTGGAAGAGCCGACCGAATTGGAAGAAGACCTGCTCGACCAAGCATGGGGCTTGGAAGCTGATTCACGTTTGAGCTGTCAGGCAGTTGTTGCCGATGAAGATTTGGTCGTAGAAATTCCTAAATATACGATTAACCACGCTCGCGAAGACCATTAAAACGAGATTTAATGAAAAAGGCCGTCTGAAACCATGTGCGTTATGGTTTCAGACGGCCTTTTTGGTACATCCCAAACTATTCGATATGAGGGAGAATAAAACGCATACGCGAAATCTGCATGGCAGCCACTTTTTGAGTAGCAGAATAATTTTCGATTTTTTCTTGAATTCTGATTTGATACAGATTGCCGTTATACTTAGGAGCAGATTTTTGAGGCTCGCTTGTCGCCTGCAACTCTTGTTCTGTTTTCAACGCTTCCTCCGCCTCGATGGCCAGAAGTGTAGCCTCATCCCTTACCAAACCGAAACGCTCGATAAGGGCATTGGCTTCATCTATATAATGAGATTTGTCCGCGCCATTTACCAACACCGCATCTTCAAGCACGACCGACAAATGTTTGCCACAATTTTCGATACGCTCTGCAATACGCGAATAAACCATCCAACGTTTCAACCTCAATGCGCCTGCATCGTCATTGGGTGAAGCGGCATCCAGTTTAATTAAGCCATAGTGCTTGCCGTAATACAGACGGAACACCAGCTGCTTCAAACCTTCTGTTTCGTCCAGCATCCGATAAAGTTCGCGAACCAACAACAGCAAACGGTCGAATGCGCCTGCTTTAGACAGATACTCCGGATCATCGGAAGCAAGCGTATAAATCAGTTTGGACAGCTTGGCGTTAAGTGCGTTATTCATCATTTTTCCTTTTATTTTTACGTGATGGATTTCTTATTAAGAGCCGTTCCAGATGATTTGGTTGCATTGGGATAATGTAAATTATTCATGCGCAAACCATCATTCAAAACAGAATAAAATATATAAAACGGCAAATTCAAAGCGAATGTGCCGTGTTTTTTTAAGTGTCGTGCCGTATTTTAACGCAAATATGCTATTTTGTTAAAAAATACCCGCATTATTTATATCCGCATCGGCAGTAAAACATTCTGGCAGTCCGCCTACTTCTTGATTAAAATGTTCACCAACTGCCTTAAACCAAATAAAGGAGCACATCATGAAATGGACAGATACCCAACGCATCGCCGAAGAACTCTACGACTTACACGGCGACAGCATCGACCCGAAAACCGTACGCTTTACCCAACTGCGTGATCTGATTATGGCTTTGCCTGAATTTGACGATGACCCGGCGCGTTGCGGCGAGCGTATTCTCGAAGCCGTGCAACAAGCATGGATAGACGAAGCAGAATAAGCTTTCTTCCCTTTTTTATCAAACAAAACCTCAGGCTATTTTTCAGACGGCCTGAGGTCTTTATTAAATCTATTCATACAATTTCGGAAAATTTCGAAATTGACTCATACTGACCTCAAATTTATTATGCAGTCTGACAACAAATAAAAGATATGCAGAAGGTGCATAAGCATGAATCACGCTAGAGAAATTAACGCATTAAATCACAGCCTTTCCGATTTGAAAGGTGACATCAACGTTTCATTCGAATTTTTCCCGCCAAAAAACGAACAAATGGAAACCATGCTGTGGGATTCCATCCATCGCCTGCAAACCTTGCACCCGAAATTTGTTTCCGTAACTTACGGTGCAAACTCAGGCGAGCGCGACCGTACGCATAGCATCGTCAAACGCATCAAACAAGAAACCGGTTTGGAAGCCGCCCCTCACTTGACTGGTATCGATGCCAGCCCTGACGAGTTGCGTCAAATTGCCAAAGACTATTGGGACAGCGGTATCCGCCGTATTGTTGCCCTGCGTGGCGACGAGCCGCCCGGCTACGAGAAAAAACCTTTCTATGCCGAAGATTTGGTCAAACTGTTGCGCTCCGTTGCCGACTTCGACATTTCCGTAGCGGCCTATCCTGAGGTACACCCGGAAGCCAAATCCGCTCAAGCCGACTTGATCAATCTGAAACGCAAAATCGATGCGGGTGCAAACCACGTTATCACCCAATTCTTCTTCGACGTGGAAAGCTATCTGCGCTTCCGCGACCGTTGCGTGATGATGGGCATCGACGTTGAAATCGTTCCCGGCATCCTGCCTGTAACCAATTTCAAACAATTGGCCAAAATGGCACAAGTGACCAACGTCAAAATCCCAAGCTGGCTGTCTAAAATGTACGAAGGTTTGGATGACGACCAAGGCACGCGCAACCTTGTTGCCGCCAGCATCGCCATCGACATGGTCAAAGTCCTCTCTCGCGAAGGTGTCAAAGACTTCCACTTCTACACCCTCAACCGCAGCGAACTGACTTACGCCATCTGCCATATTTTGGGTGTACGCCCCCGTTAATAAAGCAGACGGCCTCCCCATTCTGATTTACAATATCGAACATTCAGGCCATATCGGCCTGATTAAAAATTCCAACTAGGAGAGTTAACATGACAACATTGCATTTCTCAGGCTTCCCGCGTGTCGGCGCCTTCCGTGAATTGAAATTCGCCCAAGAAAAATACTGGCGCAAAGAAATCAGCGAGCAAGAATTGCTGGCTGTTGCTAAAGACTTGCGCGAGAAAAACTGGAAACACCAAGCTGCTGCCAACGCCGATTTCGTTGCTGCAGGCGATTTCACTTTCTACGACCACATCCTCGACCTACAAGTTGCCACCGGTGCCATCCCTGCCCGTTTCGGCTTCGACAGCCAAAACCTGTCTTTGGAACAATTCTTCCAACTGGCCCGTGGTAACAAAGACCAATTCGCTATCGAAATGACCAAATGGTTCGACACCAACTACCACTACTTGGTGCCTGAATTCCACGCCGATACCGAATTCAAAGCGAACGCCAAACACTACGTCCAACAACTGAAAGAAGCCCAAGCTTTGGGCTTGAAAGCCAAACCGACCATCGTTGGTCCGTTGACCTTCCTTTGGGTGGGTAAGGAAAAAGGCGCGGTTGAATTCGACCGCCTGAGCCTGTTGCCTAAACTGCTGCCTGTTTACGTTGAAATCCTGACTGCTTTGGTTGAAGCCGGTGCCGAGTGGATTCAAATCGACGAGCCTGCTTTGGCTGTCGATCTGCCTAAAGAATGGGTAGAAGCCTACAAAGACGTTTACGCCACTTTGAGCAAAGTAAACGCCAAAATCCTGTTGGGCACTTACTTCGGTTCTGTTGCCGAACACGCCGCATTGCTGAAATCCCTGCCTGTTGACGGTCTGCACATCGACTTGGTACGCGCTCCCGAGCAACTGGACGCGTTCGCCGACTACGACAAAGTCCTGTCTGCCGGCGTCATCGACGGCCGCAACATTTGGCGCGCCAACCTGAACAAAGTTTTGGAAACTGTCGAGCCTCTGCAAGCCAAATTGGGCGAGCGTTTGTGGATTTCCAGCTCTTGCTCTCTGCTGCACACTCCATTTGACTTGTCAGTTGAAGAAAAACTGAAAGCCAACAAACCCGATTTGTACTCTTGGTTGGCATTCACCCTGCAAAAAACCCAAGAATTGCGCGTTCTGAAAGCCGCATTGAACGAAGGTCGCGATTCTGTTGCCGAAGAACTTGCCGCCAGCCAAGCTGCCGCCGACTCCCGTGCCAACAGCAGCGAAATCCACCGTGCAGACGTTGCCAAACGCCTGGCCGATTTGCCTGCCAACGCAGACCAACGCAAATCACCGTTTGCCGACCGAATCAAAGCGCAACAAGCGTGGCTGAACCTGCCCCTGCTGCCGACAACCAACATCGGTTCTTTCCCGCAAACTACCGAAATCCGCCAAGCACGCGCAGCCTTCAAAAAAGGCGAACTGTCTGCCGCCGATTACGAAGCCGCGATGAAAAAAGAAATCGCCTTGGTGGTTGAAGAGCAAGAAAAACTGGACTTGGACGTACTGGTACACGGCGAAGCCGAGCGTAACGACATGGTCGAATACTTCGGCGAACTGTTGAGCGGTTTTGCATTCACCCAATACGGTTGGGTACAAAGCTACGGCTCACGCTGCGTGAAACCACCTATCATCTTCGGCGACGTAAGCCGTCCTGAAGCCATGACTGTCGCTTGGTCTACTTACGCTCAGAGCCTGACCAAACGCCCGATGAAAGGTATGTTGACCGGCCCTGTAACCATTCTGCAATGGTCTTTCGTCCGCAACGATATTCCGCGTTCTACCGTGTGCAAACAAATCGCACTGGCTCTGAACGACGAAGTATTGGATTTGGAAAAAGCCAGCATCAAAGTCATCCAAATCGACGAACCTGCCATCCGCGAAGGTCTGCCTTTGAAACGTGCCGATTGGGATGCCTACCTGAACTGGGCGGGCGAATCTTTCCGCCTCTCCTCTGCAGGTTGCGAAGACAGCACCCAAATCCACACCCATATGTGCTACTCCGAGTTCAACGACATCCTGCCTGCCATCGCCGCTATGGATGCCGACGTGATTACCATCGAGACTTCACGTTCCGATATGGAGCTCTTGACTGCGTTCGGCGAGTTCAAATATCCGAACGACATCGGTCCGGGTGTTTACGACATCCACAGCCCGCGCGTACCGACTGAAGCCGAAGTGGAACACCTGTTGCGCAAAGCCATCGAGGTTGTACCGGTCGAACGTCTGTGGGTGAACCCGGACTGCGGCCTGAAAACACGCGGCTGGAAAGAAACTTTGGAACAACTCCAAGTGATGATGAACGTAACCCACAAACTGCGTGCCGAACTGGCTAAATAATGTGAGTTAGATGAAAAGGCCGTCTGAAAATTTTCAGACGGCCTTTTTTTATTTATCGATATTTAGACCATAAAGATTACGGCTTCAACAGCTTACAAAATCCCTGTCGTTGTATGATGTTCTTCCACTCCTGATGTATACACGTTCTTAGTATGGTGATACATAGTCTCTTTAGTCGTTTCGACAATATGGTTGGCTTCTGACAAAATATCGCTCAATGCAACTTTACTGCCGGTCGTATTTACCTTTTTCAGTGCTGCTCCATTATGGCTATTGCCTTCAGAATACATTTTGATGTCGTTTTCAAAGCGTAACCATGAATCATACAGTTCGCCTTTAATGTCCGTCATAATTTTATTATTGGCTACATTATAGCCCTGCTACGTTTACAAGGGAGAGATTTTGAAGCAGGTAGAATATATGAATACAACCATGCAACCCAACAACGGTTAATGTGGTATCAATTGCCAGTAATGGAGCTAGCAGGACGTATCCCTAGTAAATTGGCTAACAAATATAAACTGTACCGCGCAGGTAAGTTATCTGCTACACAACTGGCAGCAGAAATAAAAAAACAAGCACCAATTGTTCCAAATGGAAAAGCATTTGATTTTACCAGCGGGGCATTGATACCTAATCAAACCGTTAAGCTCACACAGGCACAGAATCTGTCCAATGGAACAACCCTGCCGGCAGGGACAATTGCACGGCTAACAGGCAAGAGAGTGGAAGCAACTTTGCCCAATGGTAAAAATGTTAGTTATGCAGGGGTAACTGAGCAAAGGGTATTGCCTGCACCTCGTAAGTCTGATGTAAGCAAAAATGCTGATAATAATAATAAAGTGGTTGATAATGATAGGAAATCTAATTTTAATAAAACGCCTGATGATACAGATAAAGTATCTAATAACGCGGATAAACCTGAAAAACCTAAACGCGATCTTAATGAAATCAAAAAGCGGTACGAAAATGAAATTTCTGATATTGAAGGAATTGCAAATTACACAGGCAGAGAGGCTGAAAGTCGAGGAGGCTTAAAAGGTGCACTTTAGGAATATGCAAGAACTGATAAGGAAGCGGGAGTTAAACATCCGTCAAACCATATCCAAAAGACAGAAAATCTTTTAAAAACAGCAAAAAGATTAGAAAGGCAAATTAAAAACTCAATATTAAGTATGGTAATTTAATAACTACGACCCCAGGTAGAATACAATGAAGAATAATGTTAAAAATTGGACAACGAAAGAAGTCAAGCAATCATTAGATGAATTTAATGATGTTTTAATTAAAAATACTTTTCTTCTTCAGTATCTGAAAAAAGAGTTTTCAGCTTCAAGTGCTTATTGTTTGTCTATGCTGCCTGAAGAAGAAGATATATATGAAATATTGGTTAATGGGAATATTATTATTGATTTAGAATTTAATAAACATACAAATGAAACAGTTGTTATTAATGTTACTGATGTTGATGAATACTTGAAAACTTTAACCAATGAGAGTGGTAGAGTATTTTTTACATTAGCAAAAGAAATCGGTAAACAGAAAAACATTTAACAAGAGCGAAATACAAATTAAAAACTCAATGAAGTGATGGCGTATTTAGGATAGATATGCTGAACGAAGAAAATAAATTTTGTTTTTTTCCGCATGTTTTGGGGAGTAATTACAAAATGAAATCGCTGATGTGATTATATCGGATACTGTTCAAGCGACCTGAAAATAGAACTTTTTTCAGGCTGCCTTTGTGGTTAACGGAGAAATTTAGACCAATCCCGATTGCGCACCCTTAACACATCTTTCTTATCATCATAAGTCAGTCGGTAATCGGGCAAATCATTGCTGGCTACCAATGAGCGAACGGCACGGCGAAACTCTCGTAGCGTAGCCATACTGCCTGATTTCCTACGCAATATTTCCAGAGAAATATTGCCATTTATTTTGCTTCCCGCAATGTTTGGCACATAGTTCATAAATGCGTCTATCCAGCGGTTTACGCAGCCTGAAATAATCCGTTGATATGGGTTTAACCTGTGCCGAACAAACCACCTACCGCCACAGCCATGTCGGCAGCGCAGGCAGTCCCACCGTTATTGTGAGCGGTGGCGACACCAACATCAAAGGCGCACAAGTAACAGGCAAAGGCATCACCGTACGCGCCGCCAACCTCAACATAGAAAGCCTGCAAGACACCGCCGACTACCGCAGCCGCCAACAAAACATCAGAGCCCAAGTAACCGTAGGCTATGGCGCATCCGCCTCAGGCGATTACAGCCAAAGCAAAATCAACGCCGAACACCGCAGCGTCAGCGAACAAAGCGGGCTGTTTGCAGGCGGGGACGGCTTTGATGTGCAAGCAGGCGGGCACACCCGGCTAACAGGCGGCATCATCACCTCCGCCCAAAGCGCAGAAGCACAAGGCAAAAACCGCTTCCAAAGCGGCAGCATCAGCCAAACCGACCTGCACAACATCAGTAAATACGACGGCAGCAGCATCGGCTTCGACGCCGGCGTTGCCCTCAGCGGCGAAACACTGGGGCAAGGACAGCAAAACAACAGCAGATTCACCACCGTTAAAGACGCTTTGCCCTTAGGGTTGGTACTGTGTACGTCTACCAAAGCATCATTCACACGAACATAATTGCCGTACTCTTTAGATTGATATACGCGGTATTTTCCAGATACAACAGCTCTGCCTTCGGCATGATCGTCAATTTTGTTTTCTTTGCCTGAACTAAGGTGGCTATCGTAACTCATGGCTGTTTTTTTGCCGGAAGAAACGCTCTCAACTTTGTAATGGCCGTCTGAATCTTTCAAATTCTTTTTATGCGCAATTTCGACTGTTTCTTTTCCTTCGGCAATTCTGTCTTCCGCCTCTTTCTCTTTGCGGGCGGCTTCTTGTTTGGCTTTACGCTCTGCAGCTGCTTTTTCGACTGCCGCTTTATGCGCTTCTTTTGCGCGCTCAACCGCCTGCGCTTTGGCTGCTGCGGCTTCGGCTATTTTTTTTGCTTTAGCCTCTTCGTAAATTTTTTGCCTTTCAGCTAGGACTTTTTCCATCGATTTATTGACTGGTTTGGCTACCGTTGCTTTATCGGTAGCGGCAGATTTATTTGTTACTTTAGGCGCAATGGTGTTTTTACTGGAAACGCTGCTTACAGAAGCAACGCTGGCCCGTGCGATATGCATTTTTGTCACAAGGCCGTCTGAAGATGATGAGGTACTGTTTAATCTTGCTGCCTCAGCCACATGAACCACCTCTCTCGTTACAGTATTTTTACCGCTTAATTGCTTGAGTTCGGGAGAAACAGACGGACTTCCCCCAAAATTTTGGGTGTATATCCATTCTTTTAGAGGAGAAGATGATTCGGAAGTGGTTTCAGGAGTTGAGGAGCCTTGACGAATATGGGTACGGCCAAGAGGAGCAAGTTTATGTGACATAATCAGCGTATTTCCTTGTATTGAATATCGTCCTTTCCCACCGCACAAGCGTGCAACAAAAAAGTTCGATTGAATAAAGAGGTAAGACGGATTCTGTCGTAACAGCAATTGCCTGTATAAAGGCCAAACTGAAGCTGGCCACTTTGAGAAACTCGGCAGCGTTTCCCCTTCTGCCGGTTTTCTGATTGGAAACGGTAATGGTGTTTAGACAGAACCCTTGGATGACTTTTATAGGCAATCTGTCCGCGTACCATGTATCCGGTTATTTTTGACGGAAATGTATCAGAGTCCCTTTTTAATTGATTAGTTCATCCAAAGTTAAGTTATTTTTGATTTTTATAGCAAAATAAAAATGGTTTTATCTTGTATTGTTTTCCTTTTTGGCGTGACAGAGTTAACCCCCGCGAAGCCAAAAGGAGGGAAATTCTAACACAATATGCTTTTAGCATTCCCCATTTAACTAAATTTACAAAATAAATATCTATAAATGTTTTTAACTTCATCGAAAAATCAATAAAATTCGATATTTTCAATATGTATTTTTACAACATAATTGCGCATTATATACCGATTATCCTAAAATACTACCGTTTATTTGAAAAATTTAGTATTTTATTATTGCTTTCTCCATCTAAAAACCAATAAAAAAAGGCCGTCTGAAAAAATATTTCAGATGGCCTTTTTTATTACATGCGTTCTATTTAACAAACTTCGACCAGCCAGCCGTATTTGTCTTCCGCCAAACCATACTGGATGTCGGTAATCGCCTTACGGATGGCATAGCCGCGTTCTTGGCTTTTCACTTCGATTTCTTTGCCGCCGATGACGAAGGAAGTAACGGGCGAGATGACGGCCGCCGTACCGGTCAGAATCGCCTCCGCACCGTTTTCCACCGCAGCTTTCAGTTCGTCAACCGTGAAATTGCGTTCGCTGACGGTATAGCCCAAATCTTTGGCAACCGTCAGTACGGAATCGCGGGTAACGCCGTGCAAAAACTCGTCGGTCAGCGGTTTGGTAATGATTTCATCGCCGTTAATCAAGATAAAGTTAGATGCGCCGGTTTCCTGCACGTCGCCGTTGGGGCAGAACAGCACTTGGTTTGCGCCGTATTCTGCTTTTGCCTTCAGCACCCAGTGCATGGCGGAAGCGTAGTTGCCGCCGCATTTGACGCGGCCCATATGCGGGGCGCAGCGGATGTGTTCGGTTTCAACCAGAATTTTCACGGGTGAACCGACTTTGAAATAGTCGCCGACAGGGGAAGCCAAAATATACAGCAGGGCGGTTTCGGAAGGAGAACCGGCCTTTCCGATAACGGGGTCGGTACCGATTAAAGTCGGGCGCAGATACAGCGCGGCAGGCGCATCGGGAATTTCATCGGCGGCGCGTTTGACCAATTCAACCAGCGCATCGAGATAAGCTTGGGTTTCGGGGCGCGGCAGGTGCAGGATGTCCGCACTTTGCCGCATACGCGCGATGTTGGCGGTCGGACGGAACAGTACGATTTTACCGTCTGCCTGACGGAAGGCTTTCAAGCCTTCAAAGCATTCGCTGCCGTAGTGCAGGGCGTGCGCGCCTGGTGCGAGGGAGAGGTCTTGCGAGGATTGCCATTCGGTCGGCTGCCATTTGCCTTCGCGGTAGGCGAGGACGGGCATTTGACTGTGAAAAACGCTGCCGAATACGGCGGGTACGGGTCTGCTCATAATGTAAAGCCTTTCTTGTTCGGATATGCACTCGGACATTTTAATCCGTATCGGGGACGGATGGCAATCTGCCCGGCCGCGCTCATTCGGACAACAGGTATGCTTCGGACGTATGGTGCGGTTTCCGTTCTTCTTCGGGCGGCAGCCGCATATAGTCGCCGTAATATTGCGTCAGGTGTTCGTGGTAGCCGTTCATCACTTGAAACTGCCTGCCCTCGAATGTTTTATAGACGACGCTGTCGAAATATTTTTTGGGCATATAGGATTTCTGCCAGCCGCCGTAATCAGATAAAACCAAGCCGATAAAACCGCATTCCCGAATGGGATAGGCGGCTCGAAATTGCTGAAGGTTTTTTGTCATTTTGTCAAACAGAAAACGACTTAAAACGGCAAAAATTTTGTGTTTCAGGCTGCCTTCTTTTGCCCTCAGCCACCTTTTTTTGCAGGAAGAAAAACGCAGCTTGATGCGGCGGTGTCTTTTCATCATACGGAAAATGGTTTTTGGTTCGTCAGGTACGCCGTCATAAATGAAAATGTCGATAAATAAAGGGCTTTTTTTGCCGTATGCGTCGATGAGTTCCGCACGGGGATCAAAGATTTTTGCTATTTCTCCGCTGTGCCGGGCGCGTATGTCTTCGATGGTTTCCAAAAAATAGTGCGGGTGCGCGGTTTTCTGCCAGACACCGACAAATTTTTGGTATTCGTCGAAGTGCATATAAACGTCGATGTCGTCGTCCCAAGGGATGAAGCCTTGGTGGCGTATCGCGCCGATCAGTGTGCCGCCGCCGAGCGAATAGCGGATGCCGTGCCGTTCGCACAGGGCGTGGAAATCGTCCAGAATGTCGAGGCAGACAAGCTGTTGTTCTCTGAGTGTCAGTTTTTTCATCTAAATTCCTTTCCGGTTGAAACGCCGTCATCCGCAGCGGCAAACCCATCGGGCAATACAGCAGGGGCGCGTTTTATGCACCGCCTTGCGTGTCGGGGCATTGCCGTTCTTTAAAGGGGGAGAGTTGCCGTAAGATGGCGCGGTAGTCTTCTTGGTCGTCCATTTCAAATATGTCGCCGCTGCCGAGCAGCTCGGTGCGGATGTCCAGTTTGCCAAGGTGTTCCATCGGGATGTTGTCCCAATAGAGTTTGGGGTTTTCCAAGCGTTCCGCGCCGGCGTATGCACCGAGCAGGTTTAAGACGGTGCGGCAGTCCTCCGCCGTCCAATAAGACACGCCCGACAGGCTGGGGCGGGGTTGGGATCCGATGTCGATGCGGACGACCCGTCCGGTGCCGTCTGAAACGGGCAGCCATTCGTTGTGCGTGCGGGCGCGGACGACGGTAAAATAGGTGCTGTGCCGCGGGCGGTTTAAAAAAATATTGCGCCCGAGCACCACGTCGGCATCGATGACGTAGCAGCCGTTGAAAAAATCACGCGCCAGCGAAAAGGAATAGATGCTGTTGTATTCCCGATATTTTTCGTTGTGAATCAAAATACAGCCGTATTTTTCTTGAAGATAATCGAATTGCCGGTGCAAATGGCCGGTCACGACGGCGATATTGTTTATGCCGGCTTCGCGCAGGAAGGACAGCGTCCTTTCGAGGTTGGGTGTGCCGCAGATGTCCAAAAGGGCTTTGTGGACGGTTTGCGTCATTTCTTTAAAGCGGCTGCCCAGCCCCGCCGCCAAAATAATGGCATTCATATTTCACCTTCCCGCCCATACAGGCTCAATGCCGCGCCGGTTCCCAACAAAACCGCCCATATTATGGCGGACGGCGGAACCGGGTGGCGGTAAACGAAGAACCCCAAAACCATCGCCCAAATAGGGTAGGTGATGTTCAAAGCCATCGCCTTGAGGGGTTTCAACAGATAAATCGCCTGATAATAACAGGCATAAGACAACGCGCCGAAGGCAATGATGCCGATGATGCGCGCGTCGTAAAAATCGGAGGGGTTTAAAGAAAACCCCCGGGCAGACAGGCAGACAAGGATCAGCAGGTAGCCGCATACCGATCCGCACAGGCGCAAACAATAAACCTGAAGGCCGGAGAGCGTACGCATCGTCCGGGCAGACAAAACAACCTCGAGCGACCAGCCCGAAACGCACACTGCGATACAAACCAAGCCCAAAGCGTTCAGTCCGCCCCGTCCGCCTGCATCCGCAGCCAAGCCCGCCGAAGAGAGTACCGCCAGCGCGAAACCGGCACGCGCCGCCGTCCCCGTGCGTTCCTTTAAAAACCAAGCCGACAAAGCCGCCGCCAATACGGGGAACAGGGACGATAAAGGCGCGGCGTAATATACCGTCAGGTAATGGATGCCCAAAAGGTATGCCGACATACCGACCGGCCCGCCAAGCAGCCCCGACAACACGGGCCGCCAAAAAACGCCGCGAAACCCCGGTCGCCCGCCGCTCCCCAAGCCCGCCCACACTGCCGACAAAGAACACAAATCAATCAAAAACAGCAAAAAAACCATCTGTCCGAATGCCGCGCCGCGCGCAAACGGCAAACGGTCGAACAACAGGCCGGAAGCTGCCCAAAATACCGCCGAGACCGCTCCGAACAGATAGCCGCGCATCACGGCAGCACCGCCGACAGTTCAAACGCCGCCGCCAGCCGCCGTGCCGCATAACCGCCGAAATCTTCGCCCTGTTCCTCTTTAACCTTCGTCCACAAAAACCACAGCACGTTTTGGCAAAAACGGTGGATGGTCAGGCGCGCCGCCGCGTCCCGCGCCGAAATGCCGTCTGAAGCCCCACCGGCAAAATAGGCTTCCAGCAGGCAGTCTGCCGCTTCAGACGGCATCCGCCCCTCCTCGATAACGGCGGCAAGGTCGAACAAGGGGTCGTTCATACCCGAATACTCCCAATCGATAAAAAACAGCCCCTCCCCCTGCAACAGCATATTTTCCGGTACCAAATCATTGTGGCACGGGCGCAGGGGCAGTTTCCGGCATACGCCTTCCAGCCGCCAAAAAGCATCCGCGAGCCTGTCCATACGCGCGTCCGCCTTCAGGAACAAATCCTTGTCCTGCAATAAGGAAAAATACCGGCGGAATGCGTCAAAGGCATTGAATGTGTTGCGGAAGGCGAAGTTTCCGCCGTGCAGCCGGCGCAGGTTGCCCGCAATCAGGCGCAGGCAGCGTCCGTCTTGCAGTTGCGTTTGATTTAAGGGCGCGGCATTTTCCAGATAACGCGTCAGCTTTACGCCGCTTCGTACATCCAAAACGGGCGTTTCCACATTCAAACCGGCGCGGTACGCCACATCATTGTTGAACGCCTCGTGCCCCCGGTCGATTAAGGCGGCGCGGGCAGAATGAGGCAGGCGCAGGACGAATTTCCCGCCGGGCAGATCCAGCAGGATATTTTGGTTGGTCATCCCCCCGATGGGTGAGAAGGGGACGGCGTGGCGCGTGAGAAAATCAAATACTTCGCCAGGCTTGCGGCAGGTTCGGGCAAAGCCTACAATTTTGTCGATTGATTGATTGATTGGTTGCTTGGCATTTTGGTATCGGCGCGAGGAGTTTGTCTTTGCATATTTTAGCATTGCGGACTGCCCGTGTCAGCGGCTTCCCTATCCGGAAACGTCCAAATCGTTTAAACTTGCACAATCCGGCTGCCGCACCGTTTGGGCGCGCCGCCCGTCTGTCTTACCTGCGGAACGCATATGAAACTTATTTATACCGTCGTCAAAATCATCATCCTGCTGTTCTTCCTGCTGCTTGCCGTCATTAATACGGATGCCGTTACCTTTTCCTACCTGCCGGGGCAGAGTGTCGATTTGCCGCTGATTGTCGTCTTGTTCGGCGCGTTTGTCGTCGGCATCGTGTGCGGAATGTTTGCCCTGTTCGGGCGGCTGCTGTCCTTGCGCGGCGAAAACAGCCGCCTGCGTGCCGAAGTGAAGAAAAGTGCGCGCTTGAGCGGACAGGAATTGACTGCACCGCCGGCACAAAATGCTGCCGAATCTGCCAAACAGCCTTAAGAAAGCCGATATGGACAACGAATTATGGATTATCCTGCTGCCGATTATCCTTTTGCCCGTTTTCTTCGCTATGGGCTGGTTTGCCGCCCGCGTGGATATGAAGACCGTGTTGAAGCAGGCAAAAAGCATACCGGCAGGGTTTTACAAAAGCCTTGACGCCCTCGTTGACCGCAACAGCGGCCGTGCCGCGCGCGAATTGGCGGAAGTGATTGACCAACAGCCACAGTCATACGACTTAAATCTGACTTTGGGCAAGCTCTACCGTCAGCGCGGCGAAAACGACAAAGCCATCAATATGCACCGCGCCCTGCTCGATTCGCCCGACACAGTCAACGAAAAACGCGCGCGCGTGCTTTTTGAATTGGCACAAAACTACCAAAGCGCAGGCTTGGTGGACCGTGCCGAACAAATCTTCCTCGGCTTGCAGGAAGGCGATATGGCACGCGAAGCCCGCCAACACCTTTTGAGCATCTACCAACAAGACCGCGACTGGGAAAAAGCCATCGAAATGGCACAGCTCTTGAGCCATGACGAACAGACCTACCAGTTTGAAATCGCCCAGTTCTATTGCGAAATCGCCCAAGCCGCGCTGTTCAAATCCAACTTCGACACCGCACGCTACAACATCGGCAAAGCACTCGAAGCCAACAAAAAATGTACGCGCGCCAACATCATTCTCGGCGACATCGAATACCGTCAGGGCAACTTCCCTGCCGCAGTGGAAGCGTATTCCGCCATCGAGCAGCAAAACCACGCCTATTTAAGCATGGTCGGCGAGAAGCTCTATGAGGCCTATGCCGCGCAAGGCAAGCAGGAAGAAGGCCTCAACCGCCTCATCGGCTATATGCAGACCTTCCCCGATCTTGACCTGATCAACGTCATCTACGAAAAGGCCCTGTTGCTCAAAGGCGAAACCGAAGCGGCGCAAATCGCTGTCGAACTCGTCCGCCAAAAACCCGACCTCAACGGCGTGTACCGCCTGCTTGGTTTGAAACTCAGCAATATGAATCCGGAGTGGAAAGCCGATACCGATATGATTCGTTCCATTATCGGCCGCCAGCTGCAAAAAAGCGTCATGTACCGCTGCCGCAACTGCCACTTCAAATCCCAAGTCTTCTTCTGGCACTGCCCGGCCTGCAATAAATGGCAAACCTTTACGCCGAATAAAATCGAGATTTGATAAAGCGTTAAGTATCAAAAAAGGCCGTCTGAAATCTTTTCAGACGGCCTTTTTATTACAAAGCAAAATATCAAAATAGCTCAAAACATAGGCGCACACACCAGCAATATCTGCTCAACACCGCTGCTCTGCCCATGCCAACGCCGCTACAATCTGAGCCTCAATATCGGCATTAAACTCGCCGACACGGTACGCATCGCGCAATTCTGTGCGACGGGTTTCATCTGCCGCAATTTGGTTCAACACCACTTGCGGAAACTCGTTAAATACAGGCCCGGCTTCTTCATGACCCATCAAAAACAGCGCAGGGATTTTTTGATTGGCGCGGACGATTTTCTGTTGGCGCGGATTCTCAAAACGGCTGCTATCGTCAAAATCGTTTCGGGCAATATAGTTGATGCGGATATTGGGATTCAACTCCGCCATTTTTTGAATAAATGGCACAAACACGCGGCAATCTGGGCAATATGGCGCAGCGGCAAGCAGCCAGTTTTGCGGACGGCTGATCTTTTTAACCGCCGCTACCGTTTGCACCGACAGCTCGGTTTCCTGATAGAGCTGCTGCTGTTTCAATTTGTCTTCTTCGGTATCAAAATCCAAATATTCTGCATAAGCGGCCATGCTTTACTCCTGTTCTGTTGTATCGGTTTTCCCTGCCACGCCGTTCAAAAGCGGCACAAGCAGATTGACGACGAGGTTTTCAAATAGCGGCTCATCAAGAGGCGATTCTTCCGAATGGCCAAACACCAGCTTCACTTCGGTATATTCCTTCTGCCCTTTGCTCATTTTATTGCCGTTAAAAACATCATGGGCTTTTCTCAAGGCAGCATCCCAATCCTCTTTCTTGTTGTACTCTTCCGCAGCGGCAAGACTGGTTTTGGCAAAAAACGGCAAGGGGGTATTTTGTCCGATTCGGAAATATACCAGCCATTCTTTCAAAAGTTCTTTTGCTGTTTGTTGCCCGATGGCGGCATAGGTTTCAGTCTGCCCCAAGCTGACAATATGGGTTTGTCGGTTTGCAACGGATTTAGGGGCGACGGCACAAAAAATCAAATGCTCCAACAAACGGGCAATGCGGTTGGGGGCATTGTCTTTTTGGTTTAGAAACACAATGCGGCCGCATTCGTAAAGATTGCCGATGGTGCCTTGTAACACCAAGTCGTCAAAGGATTCTTCATAAGGTTCAGACGGCCTTTTGTCACTACGTATCAGCTCGGCATCCACGTTTTTCGCAGATACTTGATACTGCTTCTGCCACAAACCGCCCAATTCGCCTACCGGCATCAGGCTTTCGGCATTCAGCCGAATGGCCGTATCTTCAAAATCTTCCCCTTTGCGCCGCGCATCCAAATAGGCATCGGCAATCCGACCTTCATGTTGCGGCTCAAACGGTTCGGCAGACTCCCATGCGCCGTCCAGATACGGCTGACCCCAGCTTAAATTTTTCTTCAGCCAAACTTTGACAGGGTTACGCCAAAAACTGACAAGCTCGCCCTGGTGAATGGTTTTGCCCGGTTCTTCCTGACTTAAGGCCTCAAGGAAAAACGGCTGCGCTTCCGCTTGCGGTTGATTTAACGCATCGGCGTAATCTTGGCGCGCACTGAAGAGGCCGTCTGAAAGCGCGTCCTTTTGGAAATAACGGCGTGAGAACGCCTGCAAAGGATGATGTTTCACCCATTTCTCTGACAACTCGCGTCCGCTTTTCCCCGTCATGGCGGCAATGGTATCCAGCAGCTCACTGATTAACGAGGACGGCGCAAACTCGGCATCATTGCGTATATCGCGGCCGATATAAGACAAATACAGCATGTCTCGCGCACTGATTAAGGCTTCGAGGAAGAGATAACGGTCGTCGTCGCGGCGGGCGCGGTCGCCTTTTTTCGGATGTTTGGCAATCAGGTCAAACACCGCTGCTTTGGTATTGCGCGGAAAATCGCCGTCATTCAAACCCAACAGGCAAACCATTTTAAACGGCAGGCTGCGCATCGGCACCATACTGCAAAAAGTGATACCGCCGCTCAAAAATCCGGCTTGGCTTTCGCTGTCCAAAAAGCGGCGGATATGGCGGATAACGGTTTTACACGGCAACAATCCGTCAAATTCGGCCAACTGCGCCTCTTCCTGCCATTTCGCCAAAGCCTGCTCAAACTGCTGCTTGGCGTATTGGTCGTCCGTATCCGGAGCAAACAGTTTCTCCAGCAAATCGTGGCAACGCTGCACCCAACTTTCCACATTGGCAGGCTCTTGCCATTGCGCCGCCATATCGGCCAAAGTACGGACAAATTCGGCAAAACCGCTGAACACGTCCAGCTGATTGACGTTGCTATGCCACGCGCTCACGCCCTGCCACATGCCGTTGCCGCCTTCGGGCAGCATCCAGCCCAAGGCCAAGCGCTCTACCGCCTGCTGCCAAGTAAAAAGGTTGTCTTTACCGTCGCGCATGGTTTGGTCCAAACCCCAATGCACATTCAATCCGGCAACAGTCTCATGCAGCAGCGGCACATCTTCCTCGCTCAAACCGAAACGTTGCAGCACCAACCGGCTTTCCAGCAAAGGCAGCACCTTGTCCACTTCAAACCGACTTTCCAGCAAGTCCAAAGTTTGCGCCAAAGCATACAGTAACGGCTGGCGGCGGCTGAGCTTCACATCCGAAATCGAATACGGCAAAGCCTGGCTGCCTGCATGCGCCTGTCCAAAAACGGCTTCGATAAACGGGCTGTACGGCTCGATGTTCGGTGTCAACACGGCAATATCGTGCGGCTGCCAGTCGGGATTATTTTGCAACACCAGCGACAGCTCTTCTTTCAAAATCTGCAATTCGCGCAAAGGGCTGTGTGCTGCGACGATTTTGACGGAGCCGTCATTCAACAGTTTGTCCGGCTCGACACACACTGGATTGCCGTCCGCATCGTGAACCTGAACCAAAGCCGACTGCACGCCTACTTCACCTTCTTCCTGTTGATACAAGCGTTCAGACGGCATGATTAACTTTTGGATATCGTTTTGCAGGCAATGCAACAAGGTATCGTCTTTTCCCTCTTCATAAACCTGAATATCCTGTTCGGTTTCCACTTCCGACAGAAAATCAAAGAAATCGCGCCCCTGCTTGCCTAAAGAAGCCAACAGCGGATGCCCTGCCTGCGACAAATCCGCCTCATCGCCCCTTTTCAAAATCTGCGCCTCGTCGATGACCTCGCCCCAATATTGGCTGCTCGGGTTGAGCGCAAACACAAACACATCGCAATGCTTGGAAATTTGGTGCAGTAGTTGCAAATACATCGGCGCTATTGTCGAAATACCGAATACAAAAAACCTTTGCGGCAAGACCGATTTATCCAACTGCGCCAACAGCTTTTCCCACAAGGCCACGCGGTGCGGCGCAGATTGGCTGCCATCGTCTAAATAACGCCACAGCCGCGCCTGCCAATCCTCATCATCGCCCAAACCCAGCAGCTTCCCAGCCTGCCACGCATCAATCCAATCCGGGCGGTACACCAAATATTGGTCGAAAATATCCGCCATCTGTCCGGCAAGCTGATAATCCGCCGATGCCGAGCTGTGCAAATAACTTTCCAGCTTCAGGCGCACGTTTTCGTATTCCGGTGCTGTCTGAAACACTTCGCTGCGGAACAAATCCAGCAAACGCCAACGCATGACTTCAGGCGAAAACGGACTGAGCGGCGGCACATCGGGAACCAATTTGCGCATCAGCTGCCACGCCAAACCGGCAGGCAGGCTGAACTTCAAATTCGCCGCCACGCCGAGTTCGCGCGCGAAAAACACATTCAGATAACGCCGCATCCCCTGGCTCTGCACCACCACTTCTTCCTGCGCCAATACAGAATCCAAGGGCGAAGCCTGATGAATACGCGCACACATTTCGGCAAGCGATTCCAAACGGTCGGATTGAAAGAGATAAAACATGACATGCCATCGAAAAAAACAATTACGTGCATTATAATGCCATCAGGGCAAACGGTTCAGCAGCGCATGAAAATAAAAGGCAAAAGATTATGGTAAAGGCCGTCTGAAATCGCTTTTCAGACGGCCTTTACTGTTTCAGCGAAAATGCTAGGCTTTAATGTATTTCTTTCTGAACCTCGGCTTTGTTTAAGCCGAAAGAAAATCTTCCGAGTTCCCAACCAAAATAAAAACCTGCTTCCCTTAAAGCAGGTTTTTAATCTATTCCACTCAAGCAGGCGGCAACGGTGCGCCTTCGGGATGTTTGTAGCGGTTGTACATAAACAAATATTGTTCCGGAAAACGGCGTATCCAATATTCGGTATTTTCATTGATCACGCGCGCGTCGTTCTCCTTATCGCCGTTCAATTCGCCGCGCAAAGGTTCGATGTGCAAGACAAAGCCTTTGCCGTCGGGCAGACGCTCGCCACAGAAAAACAAAGCCTTCACGCCTTTGACTTGCGCCAGCTTGCCCGCCAACGTCATGGTATAGGCAGGTTTGCCGAAAAAGTCCACCCACACGCCGTCGCCGCCTTCCTCTGGAGACGGTACATGGTCCGGCAACACAATGGTCGCTTCGCCGCCGCGCAGTGCCTTGATGATTTGTTTGACGCCCTGAATACTGGTCGGCGCAGTCTTGCCTTTGCCGCGCACGCGCCCTGCCTGCATAACGGCATCAAATGCCTTGATTTTCGGCGGCTTGTACATCGCCGTCAGCGGAAACGGCAATTGCTGGCTGATGTAGCGGCCGGCCAAATCATAGCTGCCGATGTGCGGCGTGATAAACAGCAAACCCTCGCCCGCGCTCAAGGCCGTCTGAACATGTTCCCAACCGTTGACGCTGACAAACAGGTTTTCAATTTCCTCAGGCCGTCTGAAAAACGCCACCGGCAATTCCAAGCCGCCTTTTGCCGTTTCACGGAAAACTTTTTTCACCGCCTCGTCCGTCGGCTTCAATCCGGCAAGTTTTATGTTTTCGAAAACGCGCCGGCGATCTTTCGACAGCACGCGGAAACCCAAACTGCCCAGCAGATTGCCTAATTTGTGCAACCAAGCCAAAGGCAGAGCGGCCAAAAATTTAAAAACAAAGGTAACAAGCGTTTGCATAAGGTTTTACCAAAATGAAGTGGACAGATTGTAAACGAAACAGGCTATCTGAACAAAACAGACTTCGGGCAAATATATTGCGGCACACCTGCTTTTCTGCTACTATCCTCGCTGCATTAAGAGTTGGGAATTCCATGCCAACCTGCTTTTCAAACGGAAAGGTAAGGTGGACGGTTGAAAAGCCGATGTGGCTCGCCAGAGCAATCCAAACCCGCTTAATGCGGGAATTTTTTTGCCTGTAAGAAACGCGCAACAGGATTCCGAAACAGCAGGCAAGTGCGAATGTTTCTCACTTGTATAGAGAAAAAGCGGAGTTTTTGTTATGATTTCCGCTGTCCGAAATAAAAGGCCGTCTGAAAACACAGCAGCCTGTTTTTAATGAAAGAATAGCAATGAGCGAATATCTGTTTACTTCCGAATCGGTATCCGAAGGCCATCCGGATAAAGTTGCCGACCAAGTATCCGATGCGATTTTGGATGCCATTTTGGCGCAAGACCCCAAAGCGCGTGTCGCCGCAGAAACCTTGGTCAACACAGGCTTGTGCGTATTGGCAGGCGAAATCACTACCACCGCCCAAGTGGACTACATCAAAGTCGCACGCGAAACCATCAAACGTATCGGCTACAACTCCTCCGAGTTGGGTTTTGATGCCAACGGCTGCGCAGTCGGCGTGTACTACGACCAACAATCTCCGGACATCGCCCAAGGTGTGAATGAAGGCGAAGGCATCGACTTGAACCAGGGCGCGGGCGACCAAGGTTTGATGTTCGGCTATGCTTGTGACGAAACCCCTACCCTGATGCCGTTTGCCATCTATTACAGCCACCGCCTGATGCAGCGTCAAAGCGAATTGCGCAAAGACGGCCGCCTGCCTTGGCTGCGTCCTGATGCCAAAGCCCAACTGACCGTGGTTTACGACAGCGAAACCGGCAAAGTAAAACGCATCGACACCGTTGTCCTGTCCACCCAGCACGATCCTGCCATCAGCCATGAAGAACTGAGCAAAGCCGTGATTGAGCAGATTATCAAGCCTGTTCTGCCGTCTGAACTGCTGACTGACGAAACCAAATACCTGATCAACCCGACCGGCCGCTTCGTTATCGGCGGTCCGCAAGGCGACTGCGGTTTGACCGGCCGTAAAATCATCGTCGATACCTACGGCGGCGCGGCTCCGCACGGTGGCGGCGCGTTCTCAGGTAAAGACCCGTCCAAAGTCGACCGTTCCGCCGCTTATGCCTGCCGCTATGTGGCAAAAAATATCGTCGCCGCCGGTTTGGCAACCCAATGCCAAATCCAAGTTTCCTACGCCATCGGCGTTGCCGAACCGACTTCGATTTCCATCGACACTTTTGGCACAGGCAAAATCAGCGAAGAAAAACTGATTGCCTTGGTTCGCGAACATTTCGACCTGCGCCCTAAAGGCATCGTCCAAATGCTCGACCTGCTGCGCCCGATTTACAGTAAATCCGCCGCCTACGGCCACTTCGGCCGCGAGGAGCCTGAATTTACTTGGGAGTGCACTGACAAAGCAGCCGCATTGAAAGCAGCCGCAGGCGTGTAAACTTCCGCATTTGAGGCCGTCTGAAAAGCAAAACGTTTTCAGACGGCCTTTTCCCTTATACAATAGCCACTTGAATTTCTATATACATTCTGAATAAAGGATACGGATTATGTTCGGCAAACAACTTTTCGAAGAAGTCAGCTCCAAAATCAGCGAAACCATCGCCAACAGCCCTGCCAAAGACATGGAAAAAAACGTTAAAGCCATGCTCGGCAGCGCGTTCAACCGCATGGATTTGGTGACCCGCGAAGAATTCGACATCCAACAACAGGTTTTGATTAAAACCCGTACCAAACTGGCCGAATTGGAAGCCCGTTTGGCAAAAATCGAAGCCGCTCAAGAGCCTGAAGAAGCTGTTTTGAAAGCTGCCGAAGCCGCTGCTGAAGAAGCTGTTGCCGAAATCAAACAACAAACCGAAGCTGCCGAATAAGGCCGTCTGAAACATGTCGCTTGCTTTGGTTTACAGCCGCGCCTTAAGCGGCATGAATGCGCCGTTGGTCGAAGTGGAAGCCCACCTTGCCAACGGCTTGCCACATTTCAATATCGTCGGTTTGCCCGATACTGAAGTCAAAGAAAGCCGCGACCGTGTGCGTGCCGCCATCATCCAAAGCGGCTTCGACTTTCCCGCCAAGAAAATTACCGTCAACCTCGCACCGGCCGACCTCCCAAAAGAATCCGGCCGTTTCGATTTGCCGATTGCCTTAGGCATTCTTGCCGCATCGGGACAAATCAATCCTGAAAAGCTCTCGCAATATGAGTTTGCCGGAGAATTGGCACTATCCGGCCTGCTGCGTCCCGTACGCGGCGCGCTGGCTATGGCATGGCAAGGAATGCAGGCTGGCCGTTCGTTCGTCTTGCCGCAAGAAAATGCCGAACAGGCTGCCGTCATGCGCGGTATCGCGGTTTATGGTGCACGTTCTTTAGGCGAAGTGGCCGCGCATTTAAACGGTATCGAACCGTTGATACAAACTGAATGCAAGCTGACGCAAAGGCCGTCTGAACAAAGTAAAATTCCTGATTTAGCCGATGTTAAAGGCCAGCACACCGCCCGCCTTGCTTTGGAAATCGCAGCGGCAGGCGGACACAGCCTGTTGATGATGGGCCCTCCGGGTACGGGCAAATCCATGCTTTCGCAACGTTTGCCCGGCATCCTTCCGCCTTTGACCGAAGACGAATTGGTCGAAGTCTGGGCATTGCGTTCGCTCCTGCCCAACCATCAACAACAACTCGACAGCAACCGTCCTTTCCGCAGCCCTCATCACAGCGCCAGCTCGGCTGCCATGGTAGGCGGCGGTTCAGACCCACGTCCGGGCGAAATCTCATTGGCACACCACGGAGTGTTGTTTTTAGACGAATTGCCCGAGTTTGACCGTAAAGTATTAGAAGTATTGCGCGAGCCTTTGGAAAACGGCGAAATCCATATTTCACGCGCCGCTCGCCAAGCAGTTTATCCGGCCAAGTTCCAACTTGTCGCCGCCATGAACCCCTGCCCTTGCGGCTATCTTGGCCATCCGTCCAAACCTTGCCGCTGCACGCCTGAAAGCGTTGCCCGCTACCGCAACAAAATTTCAGGGCCATTGCTCGACCGTATTGATTTAACCATCGAAGTACCCAGCCTTTCCGCTGCCGAGCTGATGCAACAAGAAGCAGGCGAATCCAGTGCCACCGTATTGGAACGCGTTACCACCGCACGAAAAATCCAATACAACAGACAAGGCAAAGTCAATGCAGAACTGAGTGTCGGAGAACTCGATGGCAAAGCCCGCATCCAAAAAGAAGCGCAAGAAGCCTTGGGAACCATGCTTGAAAAACTGTCCCTTTCCGCACGAAGTTTCCACCGCATCATGCGCGTTGCCCGTACACTGGCCGATTTAGCAGGGGACGAAGAAGTCAGCAAAACCCATGTGATGAAAGCCATCGGCTTCCGTCGCGCCCTTTAACTTTTCAGACGGCCTGAATCTTTATGTTTAAGTAAAACTAGAGTAAACAAAGCATCAGGATTTTGCCGTCTATAACGGTTATTGATAAAATATCGAATCCAAACTCAGACAGTCTCCTTTCAGGCCGTCTGAACACATTATTACAAGGTAAGTCATGAAAAAATCTACACAATATGGCAAAGGCTTGGCCGGTTTCTTTTTCGGCCTGATACTGGCAACAGGTATTATTGCCGGTATTTTGTTCTTCTTGAACCAAGGCAACCAAAACGTTTTCAAAGAGCTGACTCAGCCTAAACAAAGCGAAGAACCTGAAATCCTGAAACCTCAGGACAAAGCGGAGAAACACCCAGCTACCGACAATTCATCTACCCAAGCAGATGAAGAAAAAGCCAAAGCAGAAAAAGAAGCTGCTGAAAAAGAAGCGGCTGAAAAGGCTGCCAAAGAAGCTGAAGAAAAAGCTCAAGCGGAAAAAGAAGCTCAGGAAAAAGCCAAACAAGCAGAACGTGAAACCAAAGAAAGAGCAGACAAAACTGCTGCCGACGAAGCCGAACGCGAAGCCAAAGAAAAAGCTGCAAAAACTGAAGTAGAAAAAGAAGCTGCTAAGAAAAAACTAGCTGAGAAAAAAGCCGAGTTAGAGAAAAAACGCGCAGAAAAAGCTCAAGCGGAAAAAGAAGTTGCCGATAAAGCTGCCAAAGACAAAAAAGCAGCCGACCAGCTGACTGCCAAACAAAAAGAGCGTGCCGAACGCAAACTGGCCGAGAAAAAAGCAGCTGAAGCCAAAAAGCAAAACAAGCCAACACCTGAGCAAATCCTCAATAGCGGCAGCATCGAAAAAGCACGTAAAACAGCAAATGCCTCTGCAGCAAAAGAAAGCAGCAACTCTGTAAGTAAACAGTCAGCAGAAAAAGCCGAAACAGCTGCCAACAGCGGTAAAAAAGCCTTCCTGCAACTTGGTTCATATGCAGACCGCTCCAGCGCAGACTCACAACGTGCAAAACTGGCTATTTTAGGTGTTTCTTCCAGAGTGGTTGAATCGCAAAACGGCGACAAAACCATTTACCGAGTTCAAAGTAACACCATGCCGCAGGAAGCCGCTGTGAAACTGCAAAAAAACCTGCAAGGTCATAATATCTACAGCTTGATTCGTTCTATCAAATAATGGAATCATTGATATGAAGCAGCGTATAAAACAAACCATTGCCGCACTCAGCCTGAGCCTGCTCAGCCTGATTGCGCAAGCTGCTACCGAGGGCGTGGACTATACTGTCCTCAGTCGTCCTATCCCGCAGCAACAAGCCGGAAAAATTGAAGTACTTGAGTTTTTCGGCTACTTCTGCGTTCATTGCTACCATCTCGATCCTGTTTTGTTGCAACACAGTAAAACCTTCGCTAAAGATGTTTCCTTACGAACAGAACACGTCGTTTGGATGCCTGAAATGTTGGGCTTGGCCAAGGTTGCCGCAGCCGTCAATCTTTCAGGTTTGAAATATCAAGCCAATCCAGTCATCTTCAAAGCAGTTTATGAACAAAAAATCAACCTGGCCGATACCAATGCATTCCGATCATGGGTGGGTAAACAGACGGGTTTTGACAGTAAAAAACTGCTTCAAACCTACAACAGTCCTGCTGCCGCATCGGCTGCTGCAAAAATGCAGCAATTGACGGAAACTTATCGAATTGAAAACACACCAACTGTCATCGTCGGTGGTAAATACAAAGTCAATTTCAACGGTACCGACTGGAAAGCCGGTATGAAAACCATAGACGAGCTCATCGTCAAAGTCCGCCGCGAACAATCCTCAAAACCACTTTAACTATTCAACAAAAGAAAGACGGCCTCAAGGCCGTCTGAAAACTTATGGACATTCTGATTTTATTTAAAGCACTTATTCTCGGTATTATCGAAGGTTTAACCGAGTTTCTCCCTATTTCCAGTACCGGTCACTTGATTGTATTCGGCGATTTAATGAACTTTCAAAGCAACGGAAAAGTATTTGAAATTGCTATTCAACTTGGTGCAGTATTAGCCGTCGTATTCGAATACCGCCAACGATTTACCCATATCATAAAAGGACTGGGTAAAGAACGAACAGCCAACCGCTTTGTACTGAATTTATTTATTGCCTTCATACCTGCTGCGGCTGTGGGTCTATTGTTCAGCAAAAAAATTAAATTACACCTTTTCAACCCAATTACCGTTGCTACCATGCTGGTACTGGGGGGCTTCTTCATTTTATGGGTTGAAAAACGCCAAGCAACAGCCAAACCTAAAGTCAACCATGTAGATGATATGCGCCCAATCGACGCATTTGTTGTAGGATGCTCCCAAATTTGTGCCCTTATCCCTGGTACATCACGTTCAGGCAGTACCATCATGGGCGGTATGTTGTGGGGGCTAGAACGTAAAACAGCTACCGAATTCTCATTCTTCCTTGCCGTACCGATGATGATTGCGGCAACAGGTTATGACATCTTGAAAAACTACAAACTCTTTACCTTGCAAGATGTCGGACAAATTGCCATCGGTTTTATCGCGGCATTTATCGCCGGTTTATTGGCAGTAAAAGCTTTGCTAAAATTTGTCTCCAGTAAAAACTATGTTCCTTTTGCCTACTACCGCATCGTATTCGGTGGTCTGATTCTCCTTACTTGGATGCTGGGCTGGGTCAGCTGGAGCGAATAACTCATTGCCCCCAAAGGACGTGTCCACACACGTCCTTTTCTTTTGCCCTTTTTTCTTTTATCCCTTCAGACGACCACCCTATGCGCCAAATGGTTTACACTCCGCATCATTGCCCCTAAATATCTCCTCGCCGTCCGTACAGCTTCCCTTCCCCTTCATCTTCCCGCACACCACCGCCGTCAGCGACTCGTTCAAGCGTAATACCCTCGGCTCCGCCTCCCTGTCCAACGCCACCGCCTTCAGGGTAAACTTCCCTTCCAGTATCCCCTTAGCCTGACCGTTCATCCGAATGCAGAAACCACCCGCCTCCTTCACCGGCAGCTCCGGCCACTTCGTCGACGTCAGCTTAAAGCTGCCCTTTTTCGTATAGAACTGCTCCATAAAGCGCGCATTTTCCAGCAGGGCGGCATGCGCCGCACGCAGGTTGGCCGAGCGGACCGATTCCCGATAGGCCGTAAATGCCGCCGTCGCCAATATCGAAACCAACAGCATCACCACCAACAGCTGTATCAAGGAATACCCCCTCTGCACAGTTACCCCATTCCGTATTCCGTCAAATGCCTTTGAGTACATATCTTTATTCCCTTTATCTTTTATATCCCCATCCGACAGGAGACTATCCGTTTATCCCTTTTACCCAATGTAAAGCCCCGCTTTGCCCAAGCTCTCATTGCCGGCCCCATACAAAGCCGCCCGTCAACCCGAACCGGCAAGCGGTTCGGCCTCGGGGCGGCATACGGCAGTTAACCGTCAGACTTATTTTTTCACGGCAGGCTGTGCGGCCTTAGGCGCAGCAGAAGAAACCGTCGCCTCCGCCTTCAACTTGTTCAGCACCGCATCACCGATGCCCTTCACGTTTTTCAGCTCCTCCACCGATTTGAACGCACCGTTCTTCTGACGGTATTCCACAATCGATTTCGCCTTAGCCGGACCGATACCCGGCAAGGCCTCCAGTTCGACAGAAGACGCAGTATTGATGTTCACGGCAGCCAAAGAGAACGCCGCACAAACGGCGGCAAACGCACCAAATAAAAATTTCTTCATCAGATTTTTTCCCATAACATATTTGATTGAATCAGTCATGCTGTTTACAGAATGGTTTTATTCCACTCTGTAAACACTGTCACATACGCAGATAGGGCAACAGCTCATACCCACATAAATGCTTACAACATATTAACGCAAATATCGTTTGATTTCAAATATTCTAAACGGTTAACCGTAACTTCGGTACTTTTGTTTAAGAATAACAACAAGGTAATCATAATCTCCCTATCACCAAACCGACAGAAACGACAGGCATGTAAAAAGCCCCCGACATCAGTCGGGGGCTTCGGAATGGGTGTTTGGCGGTGACCTACTTTCACATGGAAGAACCACACTATCATCGGCGCTGAGTCGTTTCACGGTCCTGTTCGGGATGGGAAGGCGTGGGACCAACTCGCTATGGCCGCCAAACTTAAACTGTTACAAATCGGTAAAGCCTTAATCAATATATTCGGTGATGACTGAATCAGTCAGTAAGCTTTTATCTCTTGAAGTTCTTCAAATGATAGAGTCAAGCCTCACGAGCAATTAGTATGGGTTAGCTTCACGCGTTACCGCGCTTCCACACCCCACCTATCAACGTCCTGGTCTCGAACGACTCTTTAGCGTGGTTAAACCACAAGGGAAGTCTCATCTTCAGGCGAGTTTCGCGCTTAGATGCTTTCAGCGCTTATCTCTTCCGAACTTAGCTACCCGGCTATGCAACTGGCGTTACAACCGGTACACCAGAGGTTCGTCCACTCCGGTCCTCTCGTACTAGGAGCAGCCCCCGTCAAACTTCCAACGCCCACTGCAGATAGGGACCAAACTGTCTCACGACGTTTTAAACCCAGCTCACGTACCACTTTAAATGGCGAACAGCCATACCCTTGGGACCGACTACAGCCCCAGGATGTGATGAGCCGACATCGAGGTGCCAAACTCCGCCGTCGATATGAACTCTTGGGCGGAATCAGCCTGTTATCCCCGGAGTACCTTTTATCCGTTGAGCGATGGCCCTTCCATACAGAACCACCGGATCACTATGTCCTGCTTTCGCACCTGCTCGACTTGTCGGTCTCGCAGTTAAGCTACCTTTTGCCATTGCACTATCAGTCCGATTTCCGACCGGACCTAGGTAACCTTCGAACTCCTCCGTTACTCTTTGGGAGGAGACCGCCCCAGTCAAACTGCCTACCATGCACGGTCCCCGACCCGGATTACGGGTCTGGGTTAGAACCTCAAAGACACCAGGGTGGTATTTCAAGGACGGCTCCACAGAGACTGGCGTCTCTGCTTCTAAGCCTCCCACCTATCCTACACAAGTGACTTCAAAGTCCAATGCAAAGCTACAGTAAAGGTTCACGGGGTCTTTCCGTCTAGCAGCGGGTAGATTGCATCTTCACAACCACTTCAACTTCGCTGAGTCTCAGGAGGAGACAGTGTGGCCATCGTTACGCCATTCGTGCGGGTCGGAACTTACCCGACAAGGAATTTCGCTACCTTAGGACCGTTATAGTTACGGCCGCCGTTTACTGGGGCTTCGATCCGATGCTTGCACATCTTCAATTAACCTTCCAGCACCGGGCAGGCGTCACACCCTATACGTCCACTTTCGTGTTAGCAGAGTGCTGTGTTTTTAATAAACAGTCGCAGCCACCTATTCTCTGCGACCCTCCAGGGCTTACGGAGCAAGTCCTTAACCTTAGAGGGCATACCTTCTCCCGAAGTTACGGTATCAATTTGCCGAGTTCCTTCTCCTGAGTTCTCTCAAGCGCCTTAGAATTCTCATCCTGCCCACCTGTGTCGGTTTGCGGTACGGTTCAATTCAAACTGAAGCTTAGTGGCTTTTCCTGGAAGCGTGGTATCGGTTACTTCATGTCCGTAGACACTCGTCATCACTTCTCGGTGTTAAGAAGACCCGGATTTGCCTAAGTCTTCCACCTACCGGCTTAAACAAGCTATTCCAACAGCTTGCTAACCTAACCTTCTCCGTCCCCACATCGCATTTGAATCAAGTACAGGAATATTAACCTGTTTCCCATCGACTACGCATTTCTGCCTCGCCTTAGGGGCCGACTCACCCTACGCCGATGAACGTTGCGTAGGAAACCTTGGGCTTTCGGCGAGCGGGCTTTTCACCCGCTTTATCGCTACTCATGTCAACATTCGCACTTCTGATACCTCCAGCACACTTTACAATGCACCTTCATCGGCCTACAGAACGCTCCCCTACCATGCCAGTAAACTGGCATCCGCAGCTTCGGTTATAGATTTGAGCCCCGTTACATCTTCCGCGCAGGACGACTCGACCAGTGAGCTATTACGCTTTCTTTAAATGATGGCTGCTTCTAAGCCAACATCCTGGCTGTCTGGGCCTTCCCACTTCGTTTACCACTTAATCTATCATTTGGGACCTTAGCTGGCGGTCTGGGTTGTTTCCCTCTTGACAACGGACGTTAGCACCCGCTGTCTGTCTCCCGAGGAACCACTTGATGGTATTCTTAGTTTGCCATGGGTTGGTAAGTTGCAATAACCCCCTAGCCATAACAGTGCTTTACCCCCATCAGTGTCTTGCTCGAGGCACTACCTAAATAGTTTTCGGGGAGAACCAGCTATCTCCGAGTTTGTTTAGCCTTTCACCCCTATCCACAGCTCATCCCCGCATTTTGCAACATGCGTGGGTTCGGTCCTCCAGTACCTGTTACGGCACCTTCAACCTGGCCATGGATAGATCACTCGGTTTCGGGTCTACACCCAGCAACTGTTCGCCCTATTAAGACTCGGTTTCCCTACGCCTCCCCTATTCGGTTAAGCTCGCTACTGAATGTAAGTCGTTGACCCATTATACAAAAGGTACGCAGTCACACCACAAGGGTGCTCCCACTGTTTGTATGCATCAGGTTTCAGGTTCTATTTCACTCCCCTCCCGGGGTTCTTTTCGCCTTTCCCTCACGGTACTGGTTCACTATCGGTCGATGATGAGTATTTAGCCTTGGAGGATGGTCCCCCCATATTCAGACAGGATTTCACGTGTCCCGCCCTACTTTTCGTACGCTTAGTACCACTATTGAGATTTCGAATACGGGACTATCACCCACTATGGTCAAGCTTCCCAGCTTGTTCTTCTATCTCGACAGTTATCACGTACAGGCTCCTCCGCGTTCGCTCGCCACTACTTGCGGAATCTCGGTTGATTTCTTTTCCTCCGGGTACTTAGATGGTTCAGTTCTCCGGGTTCGCTTCGCTTATCCTATGTATTCAGATAAGGATACCTCCTAAGAGGTGGGTTTCCCCATTCGGACATCGTGGGATCATAGCTTTATTGCCGGCTCCTCCACGCTTTTCGCAGGCTTACACGTCCTTCGTCGCCTATCATCGCCAAGGCATCCACCTGATGCACTTATTCACTTGACTCTATCATTTCAAGAACCTCTTTGACTTCGTTTACCTACCCGTTGACTAGGGAAGCAAACTTGAAATTCCTACTTTGATAAAGCTTACTGCTTTGTTATGTCTTAATCCTGCCTTTTGTGTTTCAGGATTAAGTCGATACAATCATCACCCAAATACTGTGTTTGTTTTCTTTTCTCTTACGAGAGATTTTTTATCCTTTGCAAGGAACAAAAAATCAAAACAAACTCATTGTCTTTGTTTGTTGATTTCGGCTTTCCAATTTGTTAAAGATCGATGCGTCGATATTTCACTTCGCAAATCAAAATAAGCTGCTAAGTATAGCAGGCTTCCTTTGATTTGTAAAGTTCTTGGTGGAGGCAAACGGGATCGAACCGATGACCCCCTGCTTGCAAAGCAGGTGCTCTACCAACTGAGCTATGCCCCCGTTCTTGGTGGGTCTGGGAGGACTTGAACCTCCGACCCCACGCTTATCAAGCGTGTGCTCTAACCAGCTGAGCTACAAACCCGGATTCTCTTCTTAAGCGAATCTTGTCTTCACTCAAGCTTTTCTCTTCCGCATCTTTTACAGTTTACCGATAAGTGTGAATGCATCAGACCTCTTCTTTCTCTAGAAAGGAGGTGATCCAGCCGCAGGTTCCCCTACGGCTACCTTGTTACGACTTCACCCCAGTCATGAAGCATACCGTGGTAAGCGGACTCCTTGCGGTTACCCTACCTACTTCTGGTATCCCCCACTCCCATGGTGTGACGGGCGGTGTGTACAAGACCCGGGAACGTATTCACCGCAGTATGCTGACCTGCGATTACTAGCGATTCCGACTTCATGCACTCGAGTTGCAGAGTGCAATCCGGACTACGATCGGTTTTGTGAGATTGGCTCCACCTCGCGGCTTGGCTACCCTCTGTACCGACCATTGTATGACGTGTGAAGCCCTGGTCATAAGGGCCATGAGGACTTGACGTCATCCCCACCTTCCTCCGGCTTGTCACCGGCAGTCTCATTAGAGTGCCCAACTAAATGATGGCAACTAATGACAAGGGTTGCGCTCGTTGCGGGACTTAACCCAACATCTCACGACACGAGCTGACGACAGCCATGCAGCACCTGTGTTACGGCTCCCGAAGGCACTCCTCCGTCTCTGGAGGATTCCGTACATGTCAAGACCAGGTAAGGTTCTTCGCGTTGCATCGAATTAATCCACATCATCCACCGCTTGTGCGGGTCCCCGTCAATTCCTTTGAGTTTTAATCTTGCGACCGTACTCCCCAGGCGGTCAATTTCACGCGTTAGCTACGCTACTAAGCAATCAAGTTGCCCAACAGCTAATTGACATCGTTTAGGGCGTGGACTACCAGGGTATCTAATCCTGTTTGCTACCCACGCTTTCGAGCATGAACGTCAGTGTTATCCCAGGAGGCTGCCTTCGCCATCGGTATTCCTCCACATCTCTACGCATTTCACTGCTACACGTGGAATTCTACCTCCCTCTGACACACTCTAGTTACCCAGTTCAGAACGCAGTTCCCGGGTTGAGCCCGGGGATTTCACATCCTGCTTAAGTAACCGTCTGCGCTCGCTTTACGCCCAGTAATTCCGATTAACGCTCGCACCCTACGTATTACCGCGGCTGCTGGCACGTAGTTAGCCGGTGCTTATTCTTCAGGTACCGTCATCAGCTGTCGATATTAGCAACAGCCTTTTCTTCCCTGACAAAAGTCCTTTACAACCCGAAGGCCTTCTTCAGACACGCGGCATGGCTGGATCAGGCTTGCGCCCATTGTCCAAAATTCCCCACTGCTGCCTCCCGTAGGAGTCTGGGCCGTGTCTCAGTCCCAGTGTGGCGGATCATCCTCTCAGACCCGCTACTGATCGTCGCCTTGGTAGGCCTTTACCCCACCAACTAACTAATCAGATATCGGCCGCTCGAATAACGCAAGGCCCGAAGGTCCCCTGCTTTCCTCCTCAGAGAATATGCGGTATTAGCTAATCTTTCGATTAGTTATCCCCCATTACTCGGTACGTTCCGATATATTACTCACCCGTTCGCCACTCGCCACCCAAGAAGCAAGCTTCTCTGTGCTGCCGTCCGACTTGCATGTGTAAAGCATGCCGCCAGCGTTCAATCTGAGCCAGGATCAAACTCTTATGTTCAATCTCTAACTTATAACTTCTGGTCTGCTTCAAAGAAACCGACAGGACAATGTCTAAAACATCATCTTGTCTGTCTTTCAAACAGTGTGAGGCCTAATGCACTCACACTTATCGGTAATCTGTTTTTTAAAGAGCGAATCGAATTATACAGTATATTTAGCAAATGTCAACTAAAATTATCGATAATTCTAACTAACTGTGTTATACTGTCTGCTTCATTTTCTTCACCGCGTCAGCAGCGAAGAACCGAACTATACGCCTCCAAACAAAACCAGTCAACACCTTTCGCAAAATTATTTCTAGAAAATTAATCACCGCCCTGTTTTAACAGGGTTTTTATTTTATAAAAAAACTCCAGCAAACCTTTCTACACTTTCCATACATACAAAAAACACAAAACAAAGGCCGTCTGAAATGCTCTTTCAGACGGCCTTTTGAATTTGACCCTCGCTTTAATTTATATTGTTGGCGCTTGTTTTTTGGTATGATGTTTCCTTGATTTTTTTATATCAGCCTCGAGTTTGCTATGTCTGTCTATACCAGTGTTTCCGACGCTCAAATGCGTGATTTCCTACTGCAATATGATTTGGGAGATTTTGTTTCTTTGCAGGGGATTGCTCAAGGAATTACTAATAGTAATTATTTTTTGACTACTTCAACCGGTCGTTATGTATTGACTGTTTTTGAGGTTTTGAAATCAGAAGAACTGCCTTTCTTTCTAGAACTCAACCAGCATTTAAGTCTGAATGGTGTTGCCTGCGCTGCTCCAATTGCTCGTCAAGATGGCGGACTGCATTCTATTTTGGTTGGGAAACCGGCTTGTTTGGTTACTTGTTTGAATGGTTCTGATACCGGCTGGCCAACCGAGGCTCAATGCTTTCATACCGGCGCAATGCTGGCTAAAATGCATTTAGCCGGTCAAGACTTTCCTTTAAAAATGAAAAATCCTCGTTATGATGACTGGTGGCATGATGCCTGCACTCAGTTGCTGCCTGTTTTAGATTCTGAGGATGCTGCTCTGCTTCAATCTGAAATTGCTGCTTTAGATGAAAATCTGGGAGAGCATTTACCTTCCGGCATTATCCATGCCGATTTATTTAAGGACAACGTATTGCTTAATGGAGATGAAGTTTCCGGCTTTATCGACTTCTATTATGCGTGTAACGGTAATTTCATGTACGACCTGGCAATTGCGGTTAACGATTGGGCACGAACAGCTGATAACAAATTAGACCCTGTCCTTCATGATGCCTTTATCCATGGCTATGAAAGCGTACGTCCATTATCTAATGAAGAACGTGCGTATTTCCCTACTGCACAAAGAGCCGGATGTATTCGTTTCTGGGTATCTCGCCTGCTCGATTTCCATTTCCCTCAATCAGGAGAAATGACGTTTATTAAAGATCCGAATGCATTTAGGGATCTACTCTTGAGTCTTAAATAATATATGGAGATGCTGACTTGTTTGACATTGGTCGTGCCGTTGGCTAAGTTTTGTGCGCCTTTGCCTGTTTGATAGGCTTGCCAACCTGCATTGGCAGCCGCCATGGCATTGACACGACCATTTTTGCTTTGTCCGACTAAAGATATCAGTTAAGCCAAACAACATAAAACATAAGCATATCTTACCAACATGAAACAGATGTAATAATATTATCTTCAATCCAAAATAAAGCATTCAACTTTTCTGATTGATAAAAATCTCCTTTTAAATCTAAAGTTAAGTCATTAATATTTATATTTTTCATCATATTAATAAATTTATTAATGGGTAAGCCAATAATGCTTATGTCGTTTAAGTATAGATTTTTCTGAATTTCAAACCCACTACAGATTAAATCATTTGTTAAAGTAATTGAAATACCAAATTCGTTAGAAATATATTCAAAATCTAACTCATCATTAGCAAGTCCTTTATCAATATATGCTAAATTGAAATTATATTTAATTAATAGATCTTTAGAGCATTCTTTATTCAAAAAGAATTCATTTACACCTATATTGGGCAACCAAATCCATTTACTTGTCATAAAATAGTTCCTGTTAGTGTTTATGTTTCATAGAATGATTTTCACCTGTTTCATTCATTTTATTGCGCCAATGTCGTACTTATCTTTCAAGAGGTTTAAGAACCTGTATTCACAAACAACTATTTGATAAATTTTAATATTTGTGAAATATACCCTAGTTTGACAAAATTTTCAGCAGATAAATTCGTCTGCTCAAAATCTTTTGCCAAACGTCGAGACCAACCCAACCATGCAAACGTTCGTTCTACAATCCAACGTTTGGGCAGAATATGCCAAGAAATATCTTGAATTTTCTTTGAAATCTCAACAGTTAAACCCAATTGCTCCGATACTTCGCGCTCAAATGTATTCCGATAACCTGCGTCTGCACAGAAACCTTTTAAACCCGGATAGGTCTCAAACGCTTTTTTTGCTGCAAAAATACCTGCTTTTGTGTCATGAATATTGGCTGCATGAACCACAACAGACAATAGGTTACCCAACGTATCAACAGCTATATGTCGCTTACGGCCTTTGATTTTTTTACCTCCGTCAAAACCTTTATCATGTGCGCCGGAAGCTGTTTTGACACTTTGCGAATCAATAATGGCATAAGTCGGCATCGCTTGTTTTTGATGGATTAAACGTTTTTTTGAACCAATGCCAAAAGAATCCTATCCCATAAGCCTGATTGGTTGGCTCTGCGATAGAAACTCCATACGGTCGGATAAGGTGGAAAATCATTGGGCAGCATGCGCCATTGGCAACCTGTTTTGGTAATGTACAAAACGGCATTCACTAATGTACGTTTATCCCATTTGTAGCGGCGCAGCCGGTTAAAATGCGGCTCAATCGCTTGCCATTGGGCATCTGTTAAGTCTGTTGGGTAGGATTTTCTAGTCATAAAGATATTTTATCATTTTTGTGAATACAGGTTCTAAGTTCTTTTTTTGAAAGTCTTTGCTGTTTCGCTTCTTTTAACGCCTTTTCTGCCTGTTCTAATTTTTTAATAGATAAAAGGCCGTCTGAAATTCAGACGGCCTTTTATCTAATGCCCTCCCCCGCCGGAACCGCTAAACGGAGGTCTGGCAAGCCAAATAATGGGAATCATACTGATGAATATAATACTGCCTGCCAAGAAGATTTCATTTGAGCCAATAATAAAGCCTTGTTGGGAAATGGTGCTATTTATCGCCACCAAAGCCTGCTCCTTGCTCAGACCATTAGCCATCATACCTTGAATAGATTGGTTGCCGATTGAGGACAATAAATTAACATGTTCGGTCAGTTGAGTATGGTGGAGAGCTTCGCGTCGTTCCCACATGGTGCTGACAACAGATACTCCGACACCGCCCATAAAGACTCGTAAGAAGTTAGACAAGCTACTGGCCGAGGCAATTTGGTTGCCTTTCATATGCGACAAGGTAATACTGGTCAAAGGCAGGAAGAACATGGCTACGCCTAAACCCTGCCAAAACTGCGGCCAAACGACGTTGCTCATATCCATACCGGCATAGAAATCGGTTCGCCAATGGAATGTATAGGCAAACACCAAGAAGCTGGCGCTGACAAACAGCCGCATATCGACGCGATTCCCGAACTTACCGATAATCGGCGACAGAATAATCGGCAGGAAGCCCACCGGTGCAGCAGCCAAACCTGCCCAAGTAGCGGTATAACCAAGATTTGATTGCAGCACCAAAGGCAGCAGGGTCAATGTGCCCATATAGACCATGAAGCCCAACGATGTAGCAACAACGCCTATTGTGAAGTTTCTATTTTTAAACAATGACAAATCGACAATCGGGTATTTCTCGCCCAGCTCCCAAACAATAAAATATGTTAGGAACACTAAAGCGGTAACGCCCAAAACGATAATCTCTCCCGAGGCAAACCAGTCCAATTCCTTGCCCCTATCAAGCATCATTTGCAATGCGCCGATACCGACAATCATCAACACCAGCCCGACATAATCGATTGGTGCTCTGACGATTTCAGTTTCCCTGTGTCTAAGCTGCTTCCAAGCAATAGTTGCAGACAAAATCCCGATCGGGATATTGATAAAGAAAATCCATCCCCAATGCCAGTTGTCCGAAATCCAACCGCCCAAAATCGGCCCCAATACAGGGGCAACAACGACGGTCATCGCCCATAATGCCAGTGCCAATGTTCGTTTTTCAGGCGGATAGGAGGCCATCAACAGGCTTTGGGACAAGGGAATCAATGGCCCGGCGATAAAGCCTTGCAATACACGAAAAAAAACCAAGGCTTGAAGATTATGCGCAATGCCACACAGCCATGACATTACAACAAACCCGATCACAGCGGCGATAAAGATTTTGACCTCGCCAAACCGCTTGGCCAAAAAACCTGTCAAGGGAACGGAGATGGCATTGGCTACGGCAAACGAGGTAATCACCCAAGTCCCCTGCGTGGTAGCCGCACCCAAATCCCCTGCAATAACAGGCACAGCGACGTTGGCGATGGTGCTGTCCAAGACTTCCATGAATACGGCCAAGCTGAGCGCCAAAGTTGCCAACACCAGCTTAAACCCTTGTAACGGCGGATAATTCATATTTGTAAACTATAAGACAACCGCCAAAGCGGTCGATTGAAGAGAATCAATATTTCAGACGGCCTGAGCCTTCAATAAAAGACTCAGGCCGTCTGAAAAGATTATTTTGCATATTGCTCGAAGATTTTATCGACTAAAGCATCGGCGGCTTTCCAATCCACACTTTCCGTTTCCGGCAAGGCAGTATTTCGTTCTGCTTCAGCAGTCATGGCTTTACCGCTGCCCTTCTCGGCAATATCGACTTTAACAGTCATCGACAAACCGACACGGAGCGGATTTTGTTGCAATTCTTTAGCATCCAAACTGATACGCACCGGCACACGTTGCACAACTTTAATCCAGTTGCCCGTTGCATTTTGAGCCGGCAGTAATGAGAACGCACTGCCCGTACCGGCCGACAAGCCCATTACCTTGCCATGGTAAACCACTTTACTGCCGTACAAATCAGCTGTCATTTCAACAGGCTGGCCGATTTTCATTTTGCGCAGTTGCGATTCTTTAAAGTTGGCATCCACCCACAATTCGGACAGAGGCACAACGGCCATCATCGGCGTACCTTGTACGATACGTTGGCCGACTTGGACATTGCGTTTGGCAATTTGGCCGCTAATCGGCGAACGGATTTGCGTACGTTGCAGATTCAGCCAAGCGTCTTTGATGTGGCTGATGGCCGTCTGAACCGCCGGTTGTTGGCGCAGAGGAATATTGTTGCCCAACGCTGCCTGAGCAGAAACTTCTTCTGCTTCAACCGCTTTTAATGCAGCCTGAGCCTGAACCACAGCGTCGCGGGCATGGCTGAGTTCTTCGCCGGAAACCGCTTCCGTACCCGCCAAAGATTCACGGCGGCGCAAATCGGCTTGTGCACGGGCCAAATCGGCTTTGCTCAACAACACTTGAGCTTTGGCTTTTGAATTGACCGCAGTTTGCTGTTTGTTTTGACGGATGGCCTGAATCAATTCATTTTGCGCGCGTTCGTATGCCAACTGAAAATCGCTGTCGTCCAAAGCCACCAACACATCGCCTTTTTTCACGACATCCGTATCGTCATACATGACTTTGCGCACCGTGCCGTTCACCTGCGGCGTAATCATCACCAAATGACCGGCCACATAAGCATCTTCCGTTTCTTCTTCATGCTGCCAAAACAGGAAATATGCCAAAGCAACTCCTGCTGCCGCAATAAGGAATAGAAGCGTAACGATAACCAAATTGCGTTTGCGATGCGTTTTAGCGCCGGAAGCGGCTACTTCCGGTTCTTTTTGGACATTATTTTTTTCTGATTGAGTATCCATAAGTCCCAACTTTAATTCTGCACATATGATAACGATATTATTGTCTTGCTGGGTGCTGACTTATACCATCAGTCCCCAATACGCGCGTTTAACGCACTAAAGGGTCATATTCTAAAGTTACACTCTATTCATTACAATAATTTCTTCCGGTAGCAAATGTAAATAAGGTAAGTAAAAGGCCGTCTGAAATCACTTTCAGACGGCCTACATTAAACGATGAAGTTCGAGGCTTTTGTTGCAGTACGAAAAACCTGCAAGCGCTCTATTGCGGACGATTTCATTTTACGATAAAACCATAGTGGATTAAATTTAAACCAGTACGGCGTTGCCTCGCCTTGCCGTACTATTTGTACTGTCTGCGGCTTCGTCGCCTTGTCCTGATTTAAATTTAATCCACTATATTTTTTCCAATAAGCGGTTAGCATTCAGCGTACCGATAGCAGCTAATTGTATTTTTTCTACCACTTTTGATTGTGGCCGGGTGTTAGTTACTACATTATTACCGCCCGAGAGCGGCAATTTTTCATTATAGCATTTGCTATCTTCTGTTTCGTTCTTCGTTCATGTTCTGAATGCGGATATGCTCCACTAACTCGCGGTGCTTGTCGGCTTCTGTCCGCTCTCCCCAATCAAAGCCGCTTTTATTTCCTGTTGTGTCTATGCTCGCCCAAAATTCGGGAAGGAATGGTAAAAACAACCTGAAAAAACCGTAAACAATGCCAACAACGGCGGTTATCAACGCAATGGGCAACGCAACCACGACATAAAGAGTAACGCCCGCCGCAACAACGGCAACAATCCAAACAAAGCAAAGGAAAATAGTATGTAACCAGTCCATGATTTACCTTTGATATTTTTGTTTGATAGCCTTGCATTCACTTAAGATTTTTTCATAATCAATCTCATCCGAGAATGTTGAATATAAGTAATCTCTTATTTCAATCAACCTATTATTGTCTTCATTATTATTCAAATACTCTAGATTGTATTTTAATTTGCGGCTAATTAAAGCCAAACCTGAAGCTACAACTTCAATCAATACATCTTTTTCCATTATTGTTGCCATAATCAACTCCCTTCAGACGGCATTTTGTCTGTAAAACAAAGGCAGGATATTTGCTTTTTAATAAAACGTTTATTTCTTATTTAATTTAAAGCCTCCGCCCAACTGGGCATTGAGGTTACTCCAAGCTGTCAGATATTCTGCATGATATTGAACCGCCGACATTTTTGTACGCGCAGCTTCATCTTGTTTTTGCAAAGCGGTCAAGCCGTTATCCAAACCTGCACGAACACGTCCTTTCGCATTTTGTACAGATTTATCGGCAATATTGACCATCTTGTTCCAAGTATCTTGTCGGCTTTTCAGGCTTTGATAGTCGACTACAGCATCTGCCGCCGAACGCATGGCGTTCAAAACGGTTTGGTCATACACGGCAACCTGCTCGTTATATTGGGCACGTTTGCCCGCCAATTTGGACTGCAGCGCACCGGAAGTAAACAATGGCAGATTCAAAGCCGGAACAATGCCCAGCATACCGGATGTCCGTCCGCGAATCAGATTGAACGCATCAATGTGCGTCATACCTGCCAAAACTTTCAACTCGATATTCGGATAAAACTCTGCTTCGGTCGATTTAACGATATGCCATTTCTCTTCAAGCAAAGCTTTTTGTGCCGCGATATCGGGGCGTGCCGCCAGCAAATCCGCTTCGATGCGACTAACCGGCAATGACGGCACAGCCGCCATTTTTTCCGGAACCTGTCCATTCAATGCACCCGGTACACGACCGGTCAATACAGCCAGACTGTTGCGGATTTTCTCATTTTTCTGAGTCCATGCCGATTTTTCAAGCTGTAATTGTTGTTGCGCCATTTCCAGAGTGTGCAAGGCATCGGCAGGAGCCAGCTGCGCTTTAACGCGTTGTTGCATCAGTTTCAATGCCTTATCCGCCAGCTCTATGCGCGTATCCAGCAAAGCCAGTTGTTCTGTCGCCATCTGCCACGCAAAATATTGGGCGGCAACGGCATGAGCCAACTCGGTGCGGATATGATGCGCCTCATACACCGCAGCCCTGCTTTTTCCTAAAACAGCTTGAATCTGCTCTCGGTTTTTACCCCAAAAGTCGAAAACCAAACTGCCTTGTAAAGCTGCGTGCGCCAAAACCAATGTATGATCGGTATCGACCATACCGGCTTGAGGTTTGGGCGAAACATAGGTACCAATACCGGTTACACCCAAGCCGACTTGCGGTTTGTTTGCGGCTCCTACAACGCCCAGCTGCGCCTGAGCCTGCTCAAACCTTGCCTTGACGACACGCAGATTGGTAGACGTCTGAATGGCGGAAGCAATCAAATTGTTTAATTTTTTATCTTTCAGCTTCATCCACCAGCCGTCTTGGGCAGTAGCGGCAGATTGGCCTTGCGGCAGCGGATAGGCTGTTGGCTCATCCAAAGGCGACTGTTTGCCGAACGGCGCACATGCCGCCAACAGCGAAACAGCGGCAACGCATACGCTTGATTTGACCAAACCTAATTTCATACAGACTCCGTTTATGTGTGCCTGCCGCAGACCATAGGCCGTCTGTTGTCAATTGCCCAAACGGTTCAACAGTTTACCCAACAGGTGTTGCAGCGTATCATAATCCTCTTTCGTGAAATCTTCCCACGCCTGGCCGCTCTGACGGGCAATTTGCGGCCATACTTCGTGGATGAAGGTCTCACCCGAAGGGGTCAATTTTAGCACAATCTGACGGCGGTCTTTTTGATTGATATAACGCTCCACCCAGCCGCGCTCAACCATATCGTCCGACAGGCGTGTCGCACTGGTGCGCGTCAAGTCCATCAGGTCGCTCAAGCGCGAAGGTAGGATTTCGCTGTTTGGGCTGACGTAAACCGCCATCAGGGAAAACCACAGGTTTTCATTGATGCCGAACGCTTTTAGGTTTTCGTTCAAATGGCTGCTCAAACGTTCGGTTACGATGCGCAACATGCGGGATACTTGGTTTTGCTGCTCCGGAAACTGCGGCAGACGGGTAGAAAGCAAACTCATTGCGTTGACTAATTCGGTTTGTGAAAAACTCATAAATTCCTTCTTTCTGAGTGAGTTATTTTATTCGATATCAATCAAAATAAAATATGATATAACAATTTACTTTAAGATACCAATTCCTTACTTTAAGACGTTATACTAATTCAGATGATTATTTTAGTGTATGAAAATCTGATAATCGGTTACATGATCCTACTAAACGGATTTTCCTATGCCTAAATCATGAGAATCAGACCATAAAAAAGATAGTGTAGTGATATGTCCACGTCTTTTACACTATCTTTACATTTTGTTTTGACGCAATAAAACAAACCTGCTGATTTTTCGGCAGGTTTTTCTTTTTGGCTTGGTTATTAATTCTTGTTCATATACCTTTGCGGCTCAAAGTCTTTGCCAGTCTTTATCAGGTTGTAAGCGATAATGGCAAGTTTGCGCATCAGGGCGACTATGATTTGCTTCGGCCTTTTTCCGTTGGCTTTCAATCGGCTCACAAAAGGGGCAAAGGTTCGGCTTCGGTAAGCGTGCATTGCTGGCATATACAGGGCAGTTCGTAGTCGGCTGCTACCGACTTTTGATATACGCTCTCGGCCTTTGACACTCGTGCCTGATTTAAATTGTTTGGGGTCTAGTCCGAGATAGGCGGTAAATTGCCGCTGGTTTTCAAATCGGTCTTGTTCGGCCAATACGGTTAGCAGAGTGTCGGCGGTGTTGTCTCCTACTCCTGTGATGGTCTTAAGGCGGTTTCTGTTTGCCTTGTAATCGGGATTGTCTTGGTGGAATTTGCCGATTTTTTCCTGAACGGCCTTAATCTGCTTTTGCAGATGTCTAATTGTGTCTTCGATGAGGGAGGCGAGGTAGTCGGGCGCGGTGTGTAGTTTTGTTTGTTCGGCGGCTTTTTGGGCTTTCAACCGCTGGCAGTATTGGTTAAGTTCTTTGAGTTTGGTTTGTGCTTCGCTTGGCTTTTGCCACACTCGCGGCTTCATATCACGGCAGTATTGGGCAATTAGCCTTGCGTCCAGTCGGTCGGTTTTTGACCGTTGCAGCTTGGCGTTGCCGTAGCCTTTTATCTTGCGTGGGTTCTCCACGCTCATAACGTAGCTTTCGGCCAAGTAGTCGGCTGCAGCTTCGTAATATTTGCCTGTTGCTTCGCAGCAGCAATGTAAGGCACTGGTTGCTCCGCTCTTTTTCAACCATGATTTAAGTTGATCAAATCCTGTTCTGTTGTTTTTAAACTGCCGTTCAAAAAAAATGCCGTCTGAAATCAGACAGCAATCTAACGTGTTCTTTGAAACGTCTATCCCTAGATTCATGATTTTTTGCCTTATGAATACGGGCTATTATTGCCCTAGATAGTGTACAAACTTGGGTAGGGAATCGCCCGCGCTTCAGTCTTTTTTACGGCCTTTGCGGCCTTGCCGTACTTGGGAAGTCGCGGGCGGCGGTTTGGGTCATGAGGCCAAACCCCTTATTGTTCTATTTTTAAAACAATAGGGGGGTGGGTCTCTTGGGTTTTGCGGGGCTCTGCCCCTGCGCCCCGCGTTCGCCACGTGGCAGGGGGTGGGGTAAAAAAACCACCCCACCCCTTTGCCCTAGCGTTTTTGGGTGGGCTAGAGCGTCAAGGGGTATCCAAAAAGATTTATAAATGCAAAAAACGCGCATTTACAAATCTTTCTGGACGTCCTCCCCCTGACTTGGTAAAGGTTACTGTGGCGGAACGGTTATGATGGGTGAAAAGTTTCTATAAAGTACATACCTAAAACAGCTACAAACTCAATCAGGACAATCGGCAATATAAAATACTTCTTCACGCCTGCCCAACCGCCTTTTTTATAGTAGCAACGGGTTGCCCATATGCCGAGTAAAAAGCCTGCTCCCATTATGTCCCATCTCCTACCACGCCGCCGCCGATTCCTTCAAAATCCCTGCCGCGCTCTTCCCAGTTGTCGTACATGAGATTTTGCTGCGGCTTGCCGCCCATAACAGCAACTTTGCCGCCCTGCGGTGCTTCTGCTTTAGGTGTCGTGGTTTCTGTCGTTAATCGGTTACTATCCTTGTACGGATTATATATACCGTTCTCTACGAACTCAAGACATTGGGTTTTACTGAAGCCTTTAATCGTTGTGCCTTGGTCTGTGTAGCAGGTACAGCGGTTTGCGTTTTTAACGCAAGCAACCGGATAGGGCATAGTCTTTACGGCTTTGTTGAATTGGTCGTATATCGGCGCGGTGTGGGGTTGGCCGTCTATGGCGGGCTTATAATCGTCTTCGGTCAGGTGTGGCCGCTGCTGCTGCGGCTCGGGCGTTGGCTGCGCTTCGGGATATTGCCCCGTTCCGTGCGTCCCGTTTTGGGCTTGCGCCCCCACCGTGCCGCCCGTTTCGGGGCTTGCCGCTGGCGCGGCAACTTCCTGCTGCGCCGTGGGGGTCGGCGTGGTTTTTTTGAAGTCTCCCCAAAAGTCATAAAAGCCCCAAAGGCCGCCGATTATCATCAAAAGTATGACAGGAATCAGGTAAAAGACTTTGCTGCGGCCTGTTCTGATTTTGGTGTGTTCTTCGGCTGATTTGTATAGGCCGTACACGCTTTTATCCAGCTTGTACACGCTTTTGAGTGCGTCTCTTACGTCTGCTCTGCTTTCGGGATTTTTAGCGCCACCCGTACTCCATTCCAGTTTGCGCCTTACGCCCAGTTCGGTCTTGCTCACATGGGTGTGATGCTCAATTAGGCTTCTTAGGTTGACATCAATTAATCGGGGGTGTTGGGTAATAAAAAAGAAGTCTAGGCCTCGATGGCGATGGGTTTCTAGTTCTGAAACGTAATCGGGTACTTTCGAGCCACTCGGGCGCGGCCTAAAGATGCGCTGGCATTCGTCAACAACGATGATTGCGCCTGTCGGCGCCCACTTCGGCCAAGTCTGTATGCTTTCGCCCTCGGGGATTTGTTCGTGTGGTATTTTAAGTTCTAGAATCCCGTCAACAAACAAGGGTCGGTTTTTGAGGTCGTGACGTTTGGCCAGCATTGAAACTACGTTCAGGGTTTTGCCCGAACCGGGTACGCCTGTGAACAGATATAACATGGCTTTTTCTCTCTATTTTTTGGATATGCCTGCGGCCAGTTTAGTCAGGCTTTTTGTGGAAATGACAAAGGCAAATGCGCCGATTATCCAGTTAAGCACTACGCCCAAGCCTGCGATATAGGCAATCTGCAAGGCTTCTTTTGGGATGTTGTTCAGGTTTTCGGCAATGGCCGCGACTATGCGGCTCTGAACTTCGTTCAGGCCGACATAGGTTACAAACGACAGACCGAACGCGGCGATTAGTCTGCCTGCTACGGTCATCAGTACGGCGGTTATGATGTTCCCGATATTCATTTTAGTCTTTCAGTGATGAGTAAACGAAAAAGGAGCAGGATACGATTGTGATAAGTATCAAAATCGGCCTTATTTTTCGGGCAAAATCGCATAGGGGGTCATATGAAAATTCATGTTGTCCGAACATGCCGAAATCTACGCTTCTAGGTTCGGGGCATACGCCGTCAACTGAAAATATATCTGCTGGTTTAAAGTCTAAATCTACGGTTTGGGTGGGTATGTCGGGGTCTTCATAGGCTGTATTTTCCTGCGGTGGTTGGTCTTCTTTAGGCTTGTTTGGCACGGTCGGATTATCGGGTGTGATAGGTGTGCTTGGGTTGTTTGGGCTAGTCGGTGTCGTTGGTGTGGTTGGACTTGTCGGGCTTGTCGGCGTGGTTGGGGTACTGGGGTTTTTGGGTATCAACGAGCTTCGCGTTGGGGCTTGTGGGCTGTTCGGTACGAGGTCGGAACGAGGAATAACGCTTGTTGTTACGCTGCCGTCTTTGTTTATCGTGATTTGGGTCTGCTGCGGTGTGTTCGATCCTGACGGAGTATAAGGGGCGGTAGTAGCCGTTGCCGGTGTGAACTCGGTCGAGGTGGTCGAATCGAGTACGACGTTGCCCATTTTGGCGAGCTGGTTCATTAATTCGGCATGGTTTGTCTGATTGTTCTCAAGCATTCGCTTGAGAATGTCTAACATTTCTTTTTGTGTCAGCATGAAATCTTCAGGTTTTACTTGACCAGTATTCTTAGCTGCATTAGGAATATCGGGACTGCCTGCTGGGTATGATCTAATCTCGTAATAGATTGAACTTTCTTTAGGAAGATTATTAATTTCTAAACTAATTTTAGACGGATTTTTTAAACCAGTAAAAAACGAATAATCTTTACTAGGATTATAGTTATGGTAAAAACCACCATTATTTATAAAACCGCTTGAAAATACATCATAATTAGTACTATTTGAATAAACCTTGTAACCTTTATATGTAACTGAAGATTCAGATTTGTAAATATTTGGTTGAAAAATCTTCTTAACAATTAAATCATAAGCATAAAGCCCTTTTGCTTTTGCTTCTTCTTCTCTTTTCTGTTCTTCTTTCCTCTGTTGTTCTTGTTGTTGCGCTTTTTGTTCTGCTTCTGCTGCTGCTTCTGCGGCTTTGGCTGCTGCGGCGTTGGCTACTGCTGAGCGTAAATCGCCTGCGCGTTCGGCTTGGGCTTGTGCGGTTCTTGCCCTCTCTGCAGCTTTCTTTGCGATAATCGCGTTTCCTATCCTATCGGTTTTTTCGGCGTTTACTTGGTACTTGCCGTCAAAGTAGCCTTGTACGAACCTATCTACTAAATTCGCCGTTGATTGCCCTGGACTTGAAAAAAAACCGTCTACAAATTTAAATACAGAACTAAAGCCCTGCCATGCAGCATCTTTATAATCGCCTTTTGCAATGGCGCTACCTAATTTTTCAACATTTGGTGCTGCCGAGTTCATACCATTAGCAAACCCTAAACCCACCGCAACCCCATTAGTTGCCGTCTGAAGTTTGCCCACTCCCACATTCTGCGTTACTTGGGTGTTCACGGTCGCTTTATTGCCGTACGCATCCGTTACGGTTACACGCTGGTTCTGCGTCCCCATGATTTGACCGCCGCCGCTGCTTACGGTCGGCTTGCCTGTTGGGTTTGTTTGTACTTTCCAAACGCCTGTCTCTCTGTTGTATCCCATCTGCTCGAGTTTTTGGGCAGACGGAAAGCCCGCATTTTGGTGTTGTGCCGGTGGCGGTAGTGTTGCGTCTGCAATCACTTGAGCATGAGGAACGACAACGCCCAGCAGCAGAACAGATAGGGGGCGATGGCAATTAAAAATAGAATTTCGGGGAGCATTATTCTTCATCTCTTTCTTTCAGTATGTTCAAGGTTGAAAGCACTGCTCGTATAATCCAAACGACTACAAACGCGCCTAACATGGCTATTCCTATTTCTCTGCCTGCGTTTGTGTATTCGTTTGGGTCGCATTGGGGGAATGTGAGTTTTATCGGGTACTCGTAACCGTTTTGCCTGTATGTCCAAGTCTTGCCATTAAAAACGGGGTGATGTAGCACCCCGTCTTTGTCTATGGTCGGTACGACTTGGGTCATCACGCTGTTCACTGCTTCGGCTTCTGTGCCGTAACAGATTCTTCCGACTTGATAACCCATGTCGTTTCCTTAGGCTTTGGATACTGCGCGTTTGATTACGCCGATGGTAACGGTTGCCACGGCGATGCCGATAATCACGGCGCCAATGGCTACAATGCCTGCTTTCAGGCCGCCGATTTCGGTTTGTGCGGCTTCCAGCGGTGTGCCATCAGCCCAAACGGGAGCAGACATTGCGGCTACTGCTACGGTTGCAGCCGCTTTACGCGCTGCGTTTTTTAAAGTCATCATTTTCATGATTTTTTCCTTTAAGTGAGTTAAAAAAATGTTGTGGCCGTTTTTAGGGGTCTGATTCAGGGGAAACGGCCAAACCCCTAAAACTGGTTTATGATTCGTCCGAATAGTAGATGTTGTTATTGAATGCGCGTGGGAATACTTGCATTGAAACGATTTGATGTGGCTTGTAACCTTCGTATTTTTCAGGGTGTTTTGTGCGAACTTCGCAAAGTCGCGTTTCGGTTTCGCTACGGATAATCAGGCCGACATAATGCGACTTGGTAAATGTGCCGTCTTGGTTTTTGCGTTCACGCGTGAACATTCGGTCAAAAGAGGCGATAACAAACATACCTTGTCGGCGTTCTGTTTCTTGTGTCATGTTTTTTCCTTTCTTTAAGGTCTGGGTTACTGGTATTCAACGGTTACGGGTTTCGCTACATATTGATGATGGTTTCTCGGTTTTTAAATGCCCATTTCGGGCTTAGGACAAAGGCCAAGACGGTGTTGTAATTGTCTTGGGTAATGCTGGGCAGGGCTACGCGGTGTTTCCATTCGGCCACGAGGTTCAGATAGCTTTCTACCTGCTCAACCCACTTTTTTAGCTTGCGTCTCCACTCTTTCGAGCCTTTGGACAAAAAAGCAAAATTGCTGTTTGCTACTTTCCACATGGATTTTTTATCCATGCTGGTACGCACGAGCCTATAACCTTTGTCTTCTGGCAGTCGGCTGTTGATGTGTTTGCTGATGTATTTGGATACGTATCGCGCCAAGCCTTTGCTGTTGGTTTTGACCGGCAACAGTTCAGTACGGCCAAAGCCGTATTTGTGGACGTTTTCACGGAGCAATGCCCACAGTTGGCGCAATGCTGGATTTGCCGAGCTGTAACGGCCTGCGGCGATTTCGCGGAAATTCAGGCCGCGCCGTATATCGACACGGGTATTTACGATTAGATGGAAATGGATACGGCCTTTCTTCGTGCGTTCGTAAACGCAGACGTATTCAGAAAAGTGGCGTTTGAGAAAGTTGGTTCTTAAGCTGTGAAAACGGCGTTGCGCTTCTTTCGGGTCGGTTACGTCATCGGCAAAGGTCAGGGTTAAAAAGCCGACTTTGTTCAGGCCAAAGGCTTCAATGAACGCTTTGACGTTCATTTCTAGGGCAGTAGTGGATTTTTTGTAAGAAGTGGAAAACTCGTTCAGCGTGTACGCTTTACGGTTTTCATACTGACTTGGCAACTGCTTGATTTCGCCGCTGTTTGCGGTCTCAATGCAGTTGTTACTATTTAGACAAGGAAGAGCGCGTTCCGCGCTTGCTGAAGCTGAACGGTTCATGCGTTTTCCTCCTGATTTATAAAATCAGCTACGCACAAATCGCCATATAAAGAAGCGGTTTCTTCTGTTGCTTTTGGATTTTGGGGATTGGTTACGTGGAAAGCTCTTGTATTAATGAGCTTGGAATAGCCGTCCTTATCGGAAAAAAGACGTAAGATGTAGGCAACTGGATTTTGTTCCGGTTGAGGTGTGATAGTGTAGAAACAAATTGACATTTCAGACCCCTTGAAAAGTCGGTTAATCAGAACTTGTCAAGGGGTTTTGTTTGTAATTTACACTCCCTTAACGGAGTGCAATATATAAGGCCGTCTGAAACCTTGATGACAACTTTCAGACGACCTCCATAACGGATTAAAATAAGCTTTTCCACTTGTACCGGATTCAAACCATGAACACTTCCGCCTTTTTCTCCCACATCACCCTTATCGGCGTCGGTTTAATCGGCGGCTCGTTCATGCTCGACCTCAAACGCTTGGGACTGGTGCAAACCGTTACCGGCATCGACACCAATGCCGATAACCTCAATTACGCACTCGAATGCGGCATCATCGACCATGCCTATCCAGATATTTGTGCCGAAAGCATCGCCAATGCCGATTTGGTTTTGATTGCCACGCCAGTCTCCGTCCTGCCTGACGTATGCCGCGACATCAAGCCCTTCTTAAAAGACACTGCCTGCGTTTCCGATGTCGGCAGCACCAAACAATCGGCACTCAATGCCTTCCGCACCCACTTATCCGACCGCCTGGCGCAATGTTTTGCCGCCCACCCGATTGCCGGTTCAGATCAAAGCGGGGCAAAATCCGCGCGTTGCGGTTTGTTTCAAAACAGCCGCCTTATCATTACGCTACATGGCCAAGAGGCTTCAGACGGCCTGAGACGGCTGAAAAGCCTGTGGCAGGCAGTTGGTTCGCAAATTTCCACCATGAGCGCCGAAGAACACGACAATATTTTTGCCGCCGTTTCCCACTTGCCGCACTTGGCCGCCTTTGCCTATGTCCACGCTTTGGTTGACCATCCGCACGGCAAAGACTACCTTCCCTATGCCGCTACCGGCTTTCGCGACTTTACCCGCATCGCTTCCAGCCATCCGGCCGTTTGGACCGACATCTGCATGGCCAACCGCCCTGCCCTGCTCAAACTGACCGGCGATTTGAAAGAACAATTGTCCCGATTAGAAAACTTACTTTCAGACGGCAACAAAACCGAGCTTTACCGCTATTTTGAAGAAGCCGCACAAATGCGTAATGACTGGCTGAAAAACCGTTAAACCTGTTTTCAGACGGCCTGATACCTTCTCAGCTAAAATCTTCATCACAATAAAAAGGGCATCTGTTTAGATGCCCTTTTTTGATTTCTTACGACTTCAACGTTTCACTCAGTCTTTCAAACGGAACTCAGCCGCTCTTGCGTGCGCGGTCAAGCTTTCGCCATGCGCTAACACGCTGGCGGTTTTGCCCAACTTCTGCGCGCCTTGTTCTGAAACCTGAATCAGACTGGAGCGTTTTTGGAAATCATATGTTCCCAAAGGAGAAGAGAAACGCGCCGTGCGGCTGGTCGGTAAAACGTGGTTGGGCCCTGCGCAATAGTCGCCAAGGCTTTCACTGGTATAGCGTCCCATAAAAATCGCACCGGCGTGGCGGATTTTTTTCGCCCACTCTTGCGGATTCTCAACCGACAGTTCCAAGTGTTCGGGAGAAATATAGTTGGCGATTTCACAGGCTTCGTCCAAATCTTTAGCCAAAATCATTGCACCGCGATTGCCCAATGAAGCTTCAATAATCGCACGGCGCGGCATGGTTTCGATCAAGCGGTTCATGGCCGTCTGAACTTCGTCCAAATACGTTTGAGAAGTACCGATCAAAATCGCTTGTGCAATTTCATCGTGTTCCGCCTGACTGAACAAATCCATGGCCACCCAATCGGCAGGCGTCGTGCCATCGGCAATCACCAAAATTTCAGACGGCCCTGCCACCATATCAATACCGACCACACCAAACACGCGTCGTTTAGCCGCAGCGACAAAGGCATTGCCCGGGCCGGTAATCTTATCGACTTGAGGCACTGATTCCGTACCATAGGCCAAAGCCGCAACCGCCTGTGCGCCGCCGACCGTAAACACTTTGGTTACACCGGCCACAAAAGCAGCCGCCAACACGATATCGTTGCGCTCGCCTTTCGGAGTAGGAACGACCATGATGATTTCTTTCACGCCGGCAACGTGGGCAGGCATGGCGTTCATGATAACGGAACTCGGATAAGCGGCTTTACCGCCCGGAACATAAATACCGACACGGTCAAGCGGCGTAATCTGTTGGCCCAAAAGCGTGCCGTCTTCGTCTTCGTAAGTCCACGACTCCATTTTTTGGTGTTGATGGTAGCTTTCCACCCGTCGCGCAGCCGTTTTTAAGGCCGTCTGAATGTTTTCGGGCAAACGTTCAAACGCAGACTGCAAATCGTCTTGCGTCAGGATTAAATCGTCGATGGTTTGAGCAGATGTACCGTCAAAGCGGTTGGTGTATTCAATCAGCGCCGCATCGCCGCGTTTTTGAACATCGGCGCAGATGTCGGCAACAATACGGTCGATTTCAGGGTTTTGCGCGGTTTCAAAAGCGAGTAACGCTTTGAGTTCGGCTTGAAAATCAGGGGATTGGGTGTCGAGTTTCTTCATGGTTTGCTCTCTTCCTTGTTTCGTTCCTATTGTTTTCAGACGGCCTCAGCCACACACAGGCCGTCTGAACATTATCTTTTCAAAAAACCTTTTTTCTGCAAAAACGCCAACATATGCGGCCGTACAGGATTACCCAAGGTTTTGGCCAGCGATTCCTTCCAAGGTATCGGGCTGCCCTTGCGTAACTCATAATAATCCGCCACTGCCTGATTATAGGCTTCAACCGCCTCAGCATTCAGGCTCGGACAAGCGTTTTCGGCATACACCATTTCCTTAGGCAGGCGCGGTTTGAGCGGCGGGTCTTGGTCGGGATAACCGAGGCACAGCCCCACCAAAGGCACGCAATAATCCGGCAGGTTCAACACGTCCGATACTTTTTGCGCATCATTGCGCAACGCGCCGATATACACGCCGCCCAGCCCAAGCGATTCGGCAGCAAGCAATACGTTTTGCGCCATAATACCTGCATCGACCGCACCAATCAGGGTGACTTCCGCCCAATCAATTTGCGCATCGGGAAACATCGCCTTGTGTTTGGAAAAATCGATGCAAAACAGTAAAAATTCCGCACAATGGACAATATAAGGTGCACTTCCTGCCGCTTCATGTATCCCCTGCCTCAGCGCAAGATCGGATACGCGGATGATGGAAACGCATTGCAGATTGTTGGAAGTCGAAGCCTGCTGTCCGGCGCGAACCAGCGTATCGAGGATTTCATCGGCAATCGGCTCGGAAGTAAACCTGCGGATGGAACGATGAGAAAGAATCGTATCGAGTGTCGGTTTGCTTTGCATCATGACGGGGCTTTCAAACTGGGTTGGCAGACAGGTTTTGCCAAAAACTTTTCAGACGGCCTTGGCGGCATTTTCAAATGCCTGAATAATCGGATTCAACAGCGCATATTTGGTTTTCAAGGCCGCTTTGTTGACCACCAAGCGGCTGGAAATATCAACCACATGTTCTACAGCTTCCAAACCATTGGCTTTCAAAGTATTGCCGCTGGAAACCAAATCGACAATCGCGTCGCTCAGACCGACCAAAGGCGCAAGCTCCATCGAGCCGTACAGTTTGATGATGTCCACATGCACACCCTTGTCGGCAAAGTGTTCGGCGGCGATGTCTGGATATTTGGTGGCAATCCGCAAGCGGCTGCCGGGTTTGGAAGCAGCGGCGTAATCGAAACCTTTTTTTACTGCAACCATCATGCGGCATGAAGCAATGTGCAAATCCAAAGGTTGATACAGGCCATCTCCGCCATGCTCAATCAACACATCCTTGCCGGCAATACCGAAATCCGCCGCACCATACTGCACATAAGTCGGCACATCGGTTGCACGTACAATCACCAAACGAATGTTGTCATGATTCGTGCCAATAATCAGCTTGCGCGATTTTTCCGGCTCCTCTGCAGGCACAATACCGGCGGCGGCCAACAGTGGCAGGGTTTCCTCAAAAATTCGTCCCTTGGATAAAGCAACCGTTAAAAGTGTGTCGGTCATTTTGTTCTTCTCCTTTGCCGTATCAAAAACAAGAAGGCCGTCTGAAATCCACAACCCATTTCAGACGGCCTTAACCACGGTTTTACAATAAAGTTTTTACATCAGCCGCAATCGTTTCCGGCTCGCTGCCATAAGGCGAGAAAATTGCCACTTCGCCGTTTTTATCAATCAAATATGCGCCTGAAGAGTGATCGACCAAATAGTTTTCGCTGTCTTCTTTTTGGTTGACTTTAGCCGATACCACACGGTATTGCTGTTTGATGACAGGCAGGCTTTGATCGCCGGTTGCCGTCAGGCCGATAAAATCAGGGTTGAACTGTTTGGCGTATTTGCCGATTACCTCAGGTGTATCGCGTTCAGGGTCGATGCTGACAAATACTACTTTCACGTCTTTAGCCTGATCGCCCAATTGTTTCAACGTGTCGCTGTAAGTCAGCAACTCGGTTGGGCATACGTCAGGACAGTGGGTATAACCGAAAGACAGGATAACCACTTTGCCTTTCAAATCGCTCAGGCTGAAAGGTTTGCCGTCGCCATCGGTCAATGTAAAGTCGCCACCAATGTCTTCTTTGCGCATATCGGTACCGCGCGCTTGCACTTTGGGCGCAGACTCACCGGAAGCAGCAGGCGCAGCAGAAGCGGCAGGTGTCGAAGAAGCCTCTTTGGCCTCCTCTTTAGGCTGACAAGCAGCCAGAGCAGCCAACGCAAAAGCACTGAGTAGGAAAGTTCGTGTAACGGAAAGCATAAATTTTCTCCAAAACCGTTTCAAATAAGTGCGGCCAAATAACTGCCCGGCCGATATAAAAACAAAACATCTTCATATTAACGCGTTTGACACATTAAATGTAGCCCTTTTTACAGATAAATACTGCTTTTTTTGTTTTAAAAATCTGCCTTCCATTTAGATAGTCATCAAACGTAAAAAGTTTAATTCATTAAAAATCAAACAAATATAAAAATAATCCAATTTTTTTTCAATTACTGCTTTACAAGATTCGAGAACTCGCTATAATGACGACTTCTTCGCTAGCCCAGGTGGCGAAATTGGTAGACGCAGGGGACTCAAAATCCCCCGCCGCAAGGTGTGTCGGTTCGAGTCCGACCCTGGGCACCAAATTAAAAAAACCTCTTGATTCGGTCAAGAGGTTTTTTGCTATTCTTCATTTGCAAAACCTTCTCCTTACTCAAACTGTCAACAATCTCCCCACATCAAGCTCAATAAAACTGTTTTTTTATTTCTTTAAAATCAAACGATAATCTATTTTCACTCCTTAAACGTTAAAAGATGAAAGATTTTATCTTGCTTGTACAGTCGGATTGCGTTATCGTTTCTACTCTTTTTCACAAACTCTGTGTTTCTTCCCAATTGCTTGGATAATCTGACTGTCATCGTATTCCCTCAGTGCGCGTACCCTAAATCGCTGCTTGGTGGAATTGCATTACAGGTGCTGTGGTGAGGCGGATTGTTCCTATTGGTTTGAGGCCATATAAAAGAGGTCAATATGCAATTATCTGGCGCACAAATCATCGTGCAAAGTCTCAAAGCCGAAGGTGTCGAGTATGTATTCGGCTATCCGGGCGGCGCGGTTATCGAAATCTACGATGCCCTCTTCCAACTCAATAAATTCAAGCACATCCTGGTTCGCCACGAGCAGGCAGCCGTACATGCGGCAGATGCCTATGCCCGTGTCAGCGGCAAAGTCGGCGTTGCCTTGGTAACTTCCGGCCCAGGCGTAACCAATGCGCTGACCGGTATCGCCACCGCTTACAGCGACTCCATTCCGTTGGTAGTCATCAGCGGCCAGGTGGGCAACTCCCTTATCGGGACAGACGCATTCCAAGAAGTGGATACAGTCGGCATTACCCGCCCTTGTGTCAAACACAATTTCTTGGTAACCAATATCGCTGAGTTGGCAGACACCATCAAAAAAGCTTTCCAAATCGCCGCAAGCGGCCGTCCGGGGCCCGTTGTTGTCGATGTTCCTAAAGATGTTACCCAAGCAATGGCTAAATTCAGCTATCCGCAAGAAGACATCTTCATCCGCTCTTACCAACCGGTTGTACAAGGCCATATCGGTCAAATCAAAAAAGCCGTACAAATGCTGGCTTCCGCCAAACGCCCAATTGTTTACTTTGGCGGCGGCGTGGTTTTGGGCAATGCCTCTGAGGAAATGACCAAATTCGTCCGCATGATCGGCGCTCCTTGTACCGGTACATTGATGGGCTTGGGTGCATACCCTTCCAGCGACCGCCAATTCTTGGGTATGCTGGGTATGCACGGCACTTATGAAGCCAACCTCGCCATGCAGAATGCGGACGTTGTACTGGCAATCGGTGCGCGCTTTGATGACCGCGTGATTTCTGTACCGTCCAAATTCTTTGAAAAAGCCAAAAAAAATTATTCATATCGACGTTGACCCGTCCAGCATTGCCAAACGCGTCAAAGTGGATATCCCGATTGTCGGCGACGTGAAAAACGTATTGTCCGAAATGATTCAATTGTGGGGCAAGCAAGAATCTGCACCTGCAGCCGACTCATTGGATAAATGGTGGAAAAGCATTGAAGAATGGCGTTCGCGCAACTGCCTGTGGTTTGATAATGAAAGCGAAATCATCAAACCGCAATACGTTATTCAAAAACTGGCCGAAATCACCAATAATTCTGCCATCATCACTTCCGACGTCGGTCAACACCAAATGTTTACCGCCCAATATTACCCATTCGAGCGTCCTCGCCAATGGCTCAATTCCGGCGGTTTAGGCACAATGGGCGTCGGTCTGCCATATGCCATCGGCGCGAAACTGGCTGCTCCTGATCAAGATGTATTCTGTATCACCGGCGAAGGCTCGATTCAGATGAACATCCAAGAGTTGTCGACCTGCTTCCAATATCGTGTTCCGGTTAACGTCGTTACCCTGAACAACGGCTACCTCGGCATGGTCCGCCAATGGCAAGAGCTTTATTACGGCAACCGTGAATCAGAAACCTATTTCGATTCATTGCCTGATTTTGTCAAACTGGCTGAAGCCTACGGCCATATCGGCATCCGTGTGGACAAGAAATCCGATGTCGAAGGGGCGTTGCTGGAAGCATTAAACCAAAAAGACCGCCTGGTATTCCTCGATTTCTTGACCGACAAAAAACAAAACGTGCTGCCTATGGTCGGCAACGGCAAAGGTTTGGACGAAATGGTTCTGCCGCCGCATATGCGCGAAACATTGTCAGCGTAAGGAGAGAAAAATGCGACATATCTTATCTATTCTGATGGAAAACGAATCAGGTGCGATGAGCCGTGTGGTAGGTTTGTTCTCCGCACGCGATTACAACATCGATTCCCTGGCTGTTGCACCAACCGAAGACAAAACCTTGTCTCGCATGACCATCGTTACCCATGGCGACGAACACGTTATCGAGCAAATCACCAAACAACTCAACAAACTGATTGAAGTTATCAAAGTGGTCGATTTGAACGAAAGCCGTTTTGTCGAACGCGAGCTGATGTTGGTAAAAGTCCGCGCCGTAGGTAAAGACCGTGACGAATTCCTGCGATTGACCGAAATCTACCGTGGCAGCGTCATTGATGTAACAGACCGCAGCTACACCATCGAAATCACAGGTTCTACCGAAAAACTCGACTCTTTCCTCGAAACAGTCGGTCGTGCTCAAATTTTGGAAACCGTACGCACAGGCGCAGCCGGTATCGGCCGTGGTGAGCGTATTTTGAAAATTTAACGCTGTATCGTTCAGACGGCCTTTTACTTTCTACAAAGGCCGTCTGAAAAACAGTAGGAGACAAATATGTCAAGCATCCAAATCGTTGCATTGGTTACCGTCAAACCCGAATACACCGAGGCTCTGGCTGCCCAGTTTAAAGAATTGGTCAAAGCCAGCCGTGCAGAAGAAGGCAACATCAGCTACGACCTGCACCAAGAAATCGGCAAACCCAACCGTTTCGTATTCGTAGAAAACTGGAAATCCCAAGCAGCTATTGACAAACACAATGCCAGCGAACATTTCCAAAACTTCGTCAAATCCATCGAAGGGAAAACCGAAGCATTGGAAATCGTCTTGATGAACCAAGTCCCCGCTTAAGCCCCTATTACTTTTAACTCAACCCGGATTATCCGGAACCCTCTTACACTAAGGAAATAAAATGCAAGTTTATTACGATAAAGACGCTGACCTTTCTCTGATCAAAGGCAAAACCGTTGCCATCATCGGTTACGGTTCACAAGGTCACGCACACGCAGCAAACCTGAAAGATTCCGGCGTAAATGTCGTAATCGGTCTGCGCCAAGGCGGCTCTTGGAAAAAAGCCGAAGCAGCCGGCCACGACGTACGCACCGTTGCTGAAGCAACCAAAGCGGCCGACGTTGTAATGATTCTGTTGCCTGACGAAAACCAACCTATCGTATACAAAAACGAAATCGAGCCTAACTTGAAAGAAGGCGCAGTATTGGCGTTTGCCCACGGCTTCAACGTACACTACAACCAAATCGTACCTCGCGCCGACCTCGACGTTATCATGATCGCCCCTAAAGGCCCAGGCCACACCGTACGCAGTGAATTCCTGAAAGGCGGCGGCGTACCTTCCCTGATCGCCGTTTACCAAGATAAAAGTGGCAAAGCCAAAGACATCGCCCTGTCTTACGCAGCAGCCAACGGCGGCACCAAAGGCGGCGTAATCGAAACCAACTTCCGCGAAGAAACCGAAACCGACCTGTTCGGCGAACAAGCCGTATTGTGCGGCGGTGTGGTCGAGTTGATTAAAACCGGCTTCGAAACCCTGACCGAAGCAGGCTACGCGCCCGAAATGGCCTATTTCGAGTGTCTGCACGAAATGAAGCTCATCGTTGACCTGATTTACGAAGGCGGCATCGCCAACATGAACTACTCCATTTCCAACAACGCGGAGTACGGCGAATACGTTACTGGCGTGGAAGTTATCAACGACAAATCGCGCGAGGCCATGCGCAACGCCTTGAAACGCATCCAAACCGGCGAATACGCCAAAATGTTCATCCAAGAAGGTGCCGTCAACTACGCCAGCATGACTGCCCGCCGCCGCCTGACTGCCGACCACCAAATCGAAAAAGTGGGCGCACAACTGCGTTCTATGATGCCTTGGATCGCTAAAAACAAACTGGTTGACCAAGACAAAAACTAATCTGTCTTTCAAGCAAATGAAACCTGCCTGATCACTCAGGCAGGTTTTTATAATTTTAAAACCCAATACACTATAAATCTCACTCAACAAGGCCGTCTGAAAACAATATAAGCAACATTTAAACTCCAAACTTAATAAGCCGTCTTTTATGGTTCTCCTAAAATTTTCCTTTTAAAAAAACATATTACGAAATAAACAACTATTTCCCATACCTACTCCGTCTGCAAAAAACAACGTTTCCCAACAAAATACGCCTAAAACAAGAGGAAAATTTGTTTTCTTAAGCCATAACCTTTATATTATGGTCATGGAATCGTTGAAACAGAACGATATCGTAATAAGAAGAACGAATGCTCGCTTCTTCACACTTAAAAAAAGAAAACAGCAATGAAAAAATCCCTGATTGCCCTGACTCTGGCGGCTTTACCTGTTGCAGCTATGGCTGACGTAACTCTGTACGGTCAAATTAAAGCCGGCGTTGAAGTATCCAAAGTAAATTTGGGTGAAAAAACCGCTACTGCACTGGGTAAAGAGAAAAGCTCTAAAACTGCTACTGAAATCGCTGACTTAGGCTCACGCATCGGCTTCAAAGGCCACGAACACTTGGGCAGCAACCTGAATGCTATTTGGCAAGTTGAACAAAAAACTTCTATCGCCGGTGGCGACAAAGAGTGGGCTTCTCGCGAATCTTTCATCGGTTTGGAAGGTGGCTTCGGTAAAGTTCGTGCCGGTAAATTGAACTCTACTGTTAAAGACTCTAGCAATAATGCTGACCAATGGGAAAGCAACAATGGGGCTTTGGGTCTGTCTGTATTCACTCGCGTTGACAAACGTGCAGTATCTGTACGTTACGACAGCCCTGTATTTGCAGGCTTCAGCGCAAGCGTACAATACACTCCACGCGATAACGCTAACCCTTCTGACAAATACACTCACAACGATGCTCCTCGTGACACTTACTACGCTGGCCTGAACTACGAAAACTCTGGTTTCTTCGGTCAATACGCCGGTGGTTTTCGTAAAAACTCTGTAGATACTACAGACGAGAATGGTAAGGTTACTCACAAAGATGGTCATGTACAACGCTTGGTAGCTGGTTACGATGCTAACAACCTGTTTGTATCTGTAGCCGGTCAATACGCTAAAAACTGGGAAAAATTAGGTGACTACGCTCAAGCTCAGTCTAACGGCGTTGTAACTAAAGAAATGCGCGAAAGAACCACTTCTCCAGTTAATGCTTCTAACGTAGTATTCGGTACTGATGCTACCTTGGATGGTAAAGGTGTTGAAACTGTTGAAGTTGCTGCTACTGCCGCTTACCGCGCCGGTAACGTAACTCCTCGCGTTTCTTACGCTCACGGCTTCAAAGCTAAAGTTGACGGCAAAAAACTGAAAGGCACTCAATACGACCAAGTTATCGTTGGTGCTGACTACGACTTCTCTAAACGCACTACTGCTTTGGTTTCTACCGGCTGGTTGCGTGGTGCTGAGTCTGGCTCTCACAAAGTTGAAACCATCTCTGGTTTGGTTGGCCTGCGTCACAAATTCTAATCTTCGGATTAGTATGAAAAAGAGCCTGTTTTATGCAGGCTCTTTTTTTATTCTTATTCCCTACACTCAACGAAAATTAATTTAAGCGTTGATATATAAAAAGGCCGTCTGAAACCAATCGGTTTCAGACGGCCTTTAGTCTATCTATCCTTATTGCCAAATTACAATAAGTTCAACAGACAAGCTTTATTTCTCATTTAAAATTTTACCGACAATCTCGCCCACATCTTTGGACAAACCTTCTTGTGCATGGATGCGTTGCAACTCTTTGGTCATAACGGCTTTGCGGTTGGCTTCCAATTTGTTGCAGATGTTGAAAGCCTGCACCAGTCGGGCGGCAACTTGCGGATTAAAGCGGTCGATTTCCATCACTTTATCAGCAACAAAACGGTATCCACTACCATTCTCTGCATGGAAGTGCAGAATATTGCGGCTGAAGCTCATCAATAAAGAACGGGCTTTATTTGGATTTTCAATACTGAACTTAGGATGATTCAAGGCCGTCTGAACTTGCTGTAAAGTATCTTTGCGGCGGCTTGAGGCAATCAGGGCAAAGTATTTGTCCATTACCAAAGCATCATCGGCAAACTTATCGGCAAATTGTGTCAACAAACGATCGCGGATTTCGCTTTCATTGCTATTGATTGCGGATAAGATACCCCATTCGTGGGTCATGTTTTGTGCCATTGCTTCGTAATTCTCCGCAACGTGTTCGATATGCGCAGCGTCAGCACGAAGGATAAATGCCCTGCAAGCATTACGCAAAGTGCGCCAGCCGGCCAATTCCGGACTGTATTCATAACGAACAGCGGCATCGGCTTGGTTTTCTTGCTCGGCAGCTTGACGGTTCAGCTCGCGCCATTGAGGCAGGAACTTGACGGCAACGGCATTGAGCAAGGCTTCTCGCGCTTGATGAACCTGAATCGGATCAATATTTTCTTCTTCCGCCCATACATCGGTTTCAGACGGCATTTGCAGCAAAATGGCACGGAATGCCGGATCAAAGTCACCGGAAACCACCAGAGCCAAAGCATCCATCAATGCTTTGTGTTCCGGCAAAGGTCGGCCCTCTGCCAATGCCTGACGATTGGCGTTAATGGCGCGATGGTACAGGGTTTGAGCAGCCTCCCAACGGGCAAACTCATTTTCATCTGCCGCCAGCAAAGTGGCCAATTCTTGCTCGCTGTACGGATAGTTCAGGGTAACCGGTGCAGAGAAATCTCGCAGCAGAGACGGGATAACCGGCTCATTGACGCTGCCTAACACAAAAGTCTGCTCGGCTTCAGTCAATACCAAAACCGCCTCTTTCACACGTTTGCCTTGATATTCAAACTCAACCGCTTCGCCTTTTTCATTCAGCAAACCGGTTTTGACCGGAATCATCATCGGCTGCTTGTCCGCCATATCGGGCGTGGCCGGAATGGTTTGTTTGATGGTCAATTCAAATGCTCCATCTTTCAGACGGCCTTGAGCATCTAAAACCGGCGTGCCGGCTTGGCTGTACCACAAGGCGAACTGATCAAGATTGATACCGTTTGCGTCTGCCATTGCGGCACGGAAATCATCACAAGTCACAGCCTGTCCGTCATGGCGTTGGAAATACAACTTCATGCCTTTTTGGAAGCCCTCTTCACCGAGTAAGGTGTGATACATGCGTACTACTTCCGCACCTTTTTCATAGACGGTCATGGTGTAGAAGTTGTTCATTTCTTCGTAGCTGGCCGGACGGACAGGATGTGCAGTCGGACCCGCATCTTCTGGGAATTGGAACAAGCGCAGCATGCGGACATTGTCGATACGGCGTACCACGCGGCTGGCCCGGTCGCTGGAAAACTCTTGATCGCGGAATACGGTCAAGCCTTCTTTCAGCGACAATTGGAACCAATCACGGCAGGTCACGCGGTTGCCCGTCCAGTTGTGGAAATATTCGTGGCCGACAACAGATTCGATGCCTTCAAAGTCGGTATCGGTCGCGGTACGGCTATTGGCCAGCACGAACTTGGTATTGAAAATATTCAAACCTTTGTTTTCCATCGCACCCATATTGAAATCGCCCACGGCAACGACCATGAAAATATCCAAGTCGTATTCCAAACCGAAGCGTGTCTCGTCCCATTTCATCGCATTTTTCAACGATTCCACGGCAAAACCGACTTTAGGTTTGTCTGTCTCAGTGGTATAGAACTCGATTTTGACCTTACGGCCGCTCATGGTCGTAAAATAATCTTCCGTTACCGCCAAATCGCCTGCCACCAAAGCAAAGAGATAGCTCGGTTTGGCAAACGGGTCTTCCCATTTCACCCAATGACGGCCGTCTGAAAACTCGCCGCCATCGATTTTATTGCCGTTAGACAGCAACACCGGATAGCGTTTTTTGTCTGCAACGATGGTGGTGGTAAATTTAGACATGACATCCGGACGGTCGATGTAGAACGCAATTTTGCGGAAGCCTTCCGGTTCACATTGGGTAAACAAATTGCCGCCGGAAGCATACAGACCCATCAGCGATTTGTTCTCAGCCGGTAGAATTTCAGTTTCCACTTCCAGCGTAAAGTTTTCAGACGGCACGCCTGCGATCGTCAGTTTTTCGTCTTCCAACACATAATCTACGGTCTGGCCGTTTACTTTCACAGACAGCAGTTTTGCCGATCCATCCAATACCAATGGCTCCCCTGCTCTTTCAGGTTGAACGGTCAGACTGGATTTGACGATGGTTTGCGGTTCTAAAATATCGAAATGCAGGTCGGTTTTCAGAATACGGTACGCTGGCGCGGTGTAGTCTTTCAAATAATGGATGGTTTTGCTCATTTGTTCTCTTTCAGAGTCATGCGGTAAATAGATGAAGCATATCGTTTCAGATAGCCTAAATTCAAGTGTTTTTAGAAAAAAAGGCCGTCTGAAACCTAAAATTTCAGACGGCCTCCCTATTCAGGCAGCAAATCTAGTTGCCTGTCATTGCCAACTTACCACTGATACAGCGCACCGGCACCGACATGACCGTCGGTATTGGCCGAGAAGTTGCCTTTGACAATCCAGTTGCCGCCGTCGCTCATCGCAGATACGCCGATGGCCATGGCAGACTGACCACCGTAGTAGCCGCTGCCGACACCGATACCGGTCGCACCCGGACGGGTTACTTGCGGAATCGAGCCTTGGGCAATCGCACCGGCCACACCCGCGTAGGCTTTCTTACCTACTTGGTTGATGTTGTTCTGCAACTCGGTACCCAAACCAATCAACTGGTTCACGTTTGCCGCGTCTGTACCGTCTTTACCCGGAGCCACGTTGGTAATGCGTTGGCCGCCGTTGTTTAGACCGACAGGAGACAGTTTGACTTGGTTGTTCGGATTGCTTTCAGTCGGTGCAGCGATGGTTACACCATCGTTGTTGACCACGGTATTGCCTGCGGTCAGACCGTCTTTGTTCAACGCAACTTTATCGCCGACTTTCACGCCGTCGTTATTCATCACAGTATCGCCTGCTTTGAAGGTATCGGCATTCACGGTCTTCACGCTGATCTCGTCAGCCAACTTCAGCTGTGCGCCACCGGCTACGGTTTCGCTGATGATGTTGCTGTCGCCTTTGACGTTGATGGTAGAACCCAACACGTAGTTGTTGCTGCCGGTCGTACCGCCGAAGTTAATACCTTTAGCGATCGTCGTAGCATTGTTGGCGACGTTTTGGTTGGTTGCGTGCAACTGGCTGCCGTTAATGGCATCTTTGCTGTTGGCATTGAGGTCGCCGTCGGCTACGTTGGTCACTTTGTTGCCTGCAGCATCAATACCGGACTTGGTCAGGCTAGAACCACCTGCAACGGTCACACCGTCGTTGTTCACGGTAGTGTCACCCGCTTTGACGCTGTCTACTACCAGGTCTTTGTTCAGCTTGACGGTCGCTTTATCGTCTTGGGCTTCGGTGGTGATGTTGTCGTCGCCGGCAACGGTCACGGTAGAGTCGAGTTTTTCGACATTGGTGCTGCTGCTGTCGCCGTTGAAGGCCAGGCCTTTGGTGTCAACGGTGGTTTTGACATCCACACCTTTTTGGATGTCGTCTTTGGTGTAGAAACCAGTAGCGTTGTTTACAGTATTTCCAGGAGAATACTGAAACATGAACATGCACAAAAACACCCGTCTCACCCCGCACCACCGCCAAGCCATTTGGCCGGCCTACACGCAGGGGAAGGAAAGCGTCACCTCCCCGGCACGCCGCTACCAAGTCAGCCGCGTCACCATTTACCGCGCACTTAAAGCCGCAAGAGGCAGACTGCTCAAACCCCAAACCAGTACCAACAACCGTTTCAAACAGGCAAAGTACGGAATGAAACGCCCGGCCAAGGTAGAACGCGACATTCAGGAAAAACTCAAAAGGCAGGCCAAACGCTACAATAAATCCTACCCCGGAGAGCCGGTACATCCCGATACCAAACGGCTGCCGCTGATCAAAGGGTAGAAAGCCACCGATAAGCGGGATTACCTGTTTGTCGCCATCGACGATTTCTCAAGGGAGCTATACGCCGCCATTTTGCCGGACAAAACCGCAGACAGTGCCGCCAAGTTTCTGACCGAATACCTGATTGATCCCTGCCCATACCTGATTGAGTGCGTTTACTCCGACAACGGTACGGAATATAAAGGCTCGGCCAACCATGCTTTCGGTGTAGCCTGTTATGAGAACGGGATTGGTCAAAAGTTTACCCGGGTTGCCCATCCGCAGACCAACGGTAAGGCGGAACGGGTTATCCGCACCCTGATGGAGATGTGGCATGAGAAACAGTTGTTTGACCGTCCGGAACACCGGCGAAAGGAGTTGTGCCGCTTTGTTAATTTCTATAACACTGTGAAGCCGCACCGCAGTTTGAACGGCGATACGCCGTTTGAGGTCTTGCAGGCTTATTTTTCTCAATCTGTGGTGTAAACAACGCAACGTTTTCCTACAACTCATGCAAACCATATGCCAATATTTAGAATATTATTTAAAATGAATTATTTATTGAGAAATGCAAGAGAAAGGCCGTCTAAAACATTTCAGACGGCCTTTAATGGAATGATATTGAACAACTACTTAATTGAATAATTTGGTTTTTAAGCTATCAATAAAATCGGCAATATACTTTTAATACATAATAGAAAGAACACGCATATCCCTACTTAATACAAACGCGGATGGTTTTACAAGCCGAATACGGCAATATCGCCCTTGCCTTGACGAATCAGCTCAGTGCCATCGGTCATATCGATAACTGTCGTCGGCTCAGTACCGCACCAGCCGCCATCAATAACCAAATCGACAGCATGCTCAAGACGATCTCGAATTTCGTATGGATCGGTCAATGGCTCGTCGTCTTCGGGCAGCATGAGGGTGCAACTTAAAATAGGTTCGCCCAATTCTTGCAAAAGTGCCAAGGCAGTGGCGTTATCGGGAACACGCAGGCCGATGGTTTTGCGCTTGGGGTGAAGCGTGCGATTGGGTACTTCTTTGGTTGCCTGCAGGATAAAGGTGTAGCTGCCGGGCGTAGCTGCTTTGAGCTGGCGGAATTGGGCGTTATCTACTTTGGCGTAAGTACCCAATTCGCTCAAATCGGCACACATCAGGGTCAGATGGTGTTTTTGATCGATTTTGCGAATCGTTAGAATGCGCTCCATCGCGTTTTTATCGCCTAGTTTGCAACCTAACGCATAGCAGGAATCCGTAGGGTAAACAATAACTCCGCCACTGCGAACAATATCGGCGGCTTGTTTGATAAGGCGGTCTTGGGGATTATCGGGATGAATAGCGAAAAATTGTGCCATATTTTTTTCCTTATCATTCCAATGGTTTGTTGTTTGACATTTTAAAACTTATTTGGCCGTCTGAATATTGGATTTCCACCACTATGAATAGATTTAGCCTCAGCTACAACACGGCGGCACCCAGTAATACCTTATATATCATTTTGATTTACCGGACGATATCGAAAGTCAATTTAATACACTATATAATGCGTTATTTTGTTTGAAAGTCATCTCAATGTCTGCTTCTTCCCTACCTTCCCGCCGCTTGTCTGTCGCACCTATGCTCGATTGGACAGACAGACACTATCGCTTTATGGCGCGACAAATTACACGCAATACTTGGCTTTATAGCGAAATGGTCAATTCAGGCGCAGTGGTTTACGGAGATAAAGACCGCTTTTTGAGTTTCAACGAAGGCGAGCAACCGGTAGCTTTACAGCTTGGCGGCTCAGATCCTCATGACTTGGCAATCGCTGCCAAAGCGGCTGAGACGTATGGCTATAACGAAGTTAACCTAAATTGCGGCTGCCCCAGCCCACGCGTACAAAAAGGCGCATTCGGCGCTTGCCTGATGAATGATGTAGATTTGGTGGCAGATTGTTTGAACGCGATGCAGGATGCAGTTGAAATTCCAGTAACAGTCAAACACCGTATCGGCGTAGACAGACAAACAGAATATCAAGTTGTGGCAGATTTTGTAGGAATGCTTCGTGAAAAAACAGCCTGCCGCACATATATCGTCCATGCACGTAATGCTTGGCTGGACGGTTTGTCCCCGAAAGAAAACCGCGAAGTTCCGCCACTCAAATATGAATACGTCTACCGTTTGAAACAAGAGTTCCCCGACTTGGAAATTTTGATTAACGGTGGCATCACCACCAATGAAGAAATCGCCGAACATCTGAAATTTGTCGACGGCGTCATGATCGGGCGCGAGGCTTATCACAATCCAATGCTGATGCGCGATTGGGATGCACGGTTTTACAACGACACACACGCACCAATCCAATACGCAGATTTAGCAGCTTGGCTATACGCATACAGCCGCGAACAAATCGCCTCAGGGCGCGGTACCATCCTACGCCATATCGTCCGCCACGCACTGGGCTTGATGCACAGCCTAAAAAATGCCCGCACTTGGCGCCGTATGCTCTCAGATGCCGCCTTACTGAAAGACAACGACGGCAGCCTGATTCTAGACGCATGGAAAGAAGTCGAACGCGCAAATATTTGGGATTAATGGCATATCGTGCGAATAAATGAAAGGCCATCTGAAACATCAAATGATGTTTCAGACGGCCTTTTAAATTGCAACAGACTGCTAAAGATATTTTCATTTCTCTTTGGCTACTATGACGATTAATTCATCGAATAAACCCAAAACATAATCTAAGCATAAAAAAATGCGGCCTAAATAGGCCGCATGGATTACGGTATATCGGGAATGACGGTCCGGGTATTTCACTGCGCCCACCCCGCGCCTGTAAATGGCGAGTGCATCAAAAATGCCGTCTGAAGGTTCAGACGGCATCGGAATCGGGGAATCAGAAGCGGTAGCGTACGCCCAATGAGGCTTCGTGGGTTTTGAAGCGGGTGTTTTCCAGGTGTCCCCAATAGTGGTAGCGGTAGCCGGTATCCAAGGTTAGGTTGGGCGTGATGTCTATGCCTACGCCTGCCACCGCGCCGAAGCCCACGCGGCGGATGCTGTGGCTTTCGTGGATGGGTTCATAGGCTTTTTCCGGACCTCTCACGATATTGTTAATGGTAGTAGTTTTCGTACCTTCTAAAGAAATGCTGTGTCTGATTTTGCCTAAACCAACCCGTACGCCGGCATAGGGTTTGAAGCGGGTGCCGGTGTCGAAATCGTAGATGGCGGAGATGCCGTAGCCGGATTCGGCTTTAAATGTGCCTTTGTCGGTATTGTCCGCTTCTATTTTGGCGGTAACAGCTCCATTAGCGTATGTTTTTGTTTGTTCCGCATGAATATGCTTGCCATGTTCCCAAGTATTATAACGGGCGTAATCGAGGGCGATGCGCCAGTTGCCGAAATCGTAGCCGACGGAAAGGCGGGGGTGTGTGGAGTGGGTTTTGATGTCTCGGTAGTCGTCGAAGAGTTTGGCGTTGTCGGCAGGATAATCGTGGGTAATGTGTTCGTAGGCGTAAGTCAAATCTGCCTGCACATACGGGCCGCGGCCGTTGTCTTCACTTGCCGCCTGCGCTGCGGAAGAAAAGAAAAGAGAAGAGAAGAGAAGAGAAGGTTTTTGGTGGCTGTATACATATCAATTCCAAATATTTAAGATTAAATTATTAAAAACATTGTTAACGAGTGCTGAGGATTTTAGCAGATTTGTTTGGCTGAAATGTGATTTTTTGTTAAAGAATGTATTTATTTTTTAAAGTTTCGGTGCGGCGATTGGATATAGTGGATTAAAATAGGAAATATTCAATGCCAAAGCAATTTGTCGGAAATGACCGAAATTCAAAAACCGGATTCCCGCTTTCGCGGGAATGACGGGATGCAGGTTTTCGTGCCGGCAGGTCTGGATTCCCTCCACTTTCGCCATTCCCACTCCTTCGTCATTCCCACAAAAGTGGGAATCTAGAAACTTAACGCTACGGCAATTTTTGGAAATGACTGAAACCGAACGGACCGGATTCCCGCCTGCGCGGGAATGGCGAATTTCAAAGTTATGGCATTATCGAAAAAACAGAAATGCCTCCGCCGTCATTCCTACCTTCGTATTTTGATTTTCTGTTTTTCGCGGGAAGGACGATTTGGAAATTACCCGAAACCTCAAAAAAACCGAAACCGAACGGACCGGATTCCCGCTTTCGCGGGAGTGACGGGTTTCAGGATTACGGTAAATGGCGCAAAAATGCCGTCTGAAAGCCCTTCAGACGGCATTGCCTTGTTCATCCGCCTTAATGGCGGAAGTGGCGCACACCCGTTACTACCATCGCGATGCCGTGTTCGTCCGCCGCGTCGAAAACTTCTTGATCGCGCATCGAGCCTGCCGGATGGATGATGGCTTTGATGCCCTGCTCGGCAATGACATCTACGCCGTCGCGGAATGGGAAGAAGGCATCGGATGCGGCACATGCGCCGTTGAGGTCGAGATTGGCATCTTGCGCTTTGCGGGCGGCGATGCGGGTGCTGTCCACGCGGCTCATTTGACCTGCGCCGATGCCGTAGGTTTGACCGCCTTTGCCGAACACGATGGCGTTGGATTTGACGTATTTTGCGACGTTCCAGACGAACAGCAAATCGTTCCATTCCTGCTCGGTCGGTTGGCGTTTGGAGACGACTTTCAAATCGGCGCGGCTGATGCGGCAGATGTCGGGCGTTTGTACCAACAGTCCGCCGCCGACGCGTTTGAGTTCGAAGCGGTTTGCGCCTGCTTCAAGAGGCACTTCCAATACGCGCACGTTTTTCTTGGCGGCGGCGATTTCGAGGGCTTCAGCGGTGAACTTCGGCGCCATCAGGACTTCCATAAACTGATTGTCGGTAATTTGTTTGACGGTTGCGCCGTCGATTTCACGGTTGAAGGCGATGATGCCGCCGAACGCGCTGGTGGTGTCGGTGGCGTAGGCGAGCTTGTAGGCGGTCAAGGTATCGGCTGCAACGGCGACGCCGCACGGATTGGCGTGTTTCACAATCACGCAGGCGGGCGCGTCGAAGGATTTGACGGCTTCCCAAGCGGCATCGGCATCGGCGATGTTGTTGTAGGACAATTCTTTGCCTTGCAGTTGTTTGTAGGCGGAAAGGCTGCCTGCGGCGGGGTCAATATCGCGGTAGAACGCGGCGCGTTGGTGCGGATTTTCGCCGTAGCGCATGTCTTGCACTTTAATCCAGCTTTGGTTGAACTGGCTTGGGAATTCGCCAATTTGGGGCTGGCCGCTCAAGACGTCGTCTGAAAGCGAGGTCAGGTAGTTGGAAATCATGCCGTCGTATTGGGCGGTGTGGCTGAACGCTTTGCGTGAGAGGTTGAAGCGGGTTTTGTCGCTCAATGCGCCATTGTTGGCTTCGAGTTCGGCGGCGATGGCAGGGAAATCGGCGGTATCGGTAACGATGGCGACGTGTTTCCAGTTTTTCGCGGCGGAACGCACCATGGTCGGGCCGCCGATGTCGATGTTTTCAATCGCGTCTTCCAGCGTGCAGTCAGGCTTGGCGATGGTGGCGGCGAAGGGGTAAAGATTGACGCACACAAGGTCGATATTGCCGATGCCGTGTTCTTCCATCTTGGCGACGTGTTCGTCCAAATCGCGACGGCCGAGAATACCGCCGTGAATTTTCGGATGCAGGGTTTTCACGCGGCCGTCGAGCATTTCGGGGAAGCCGGTATAGTCGGCAACTTCAATCACGGGAACGCCCGCATCGGCAAGCAGCTTCGCCGTGCCGCCGGTGGAGAGGATTTCGACACCGAGCTTGTGCAGGGTTTGGGCAAATTCGACTGCACCAGTCTTGTCGGACAGGCTGATCAGCGCGCGTTTGATGGAAGGCATTTGGATTTCCTTTGTTGAAGGTTTAATCAGTATGGGATGAATTTTCAGGGCGGTATTATCCCCCAGTTTCGCATTTTTGGCAGTAGGTTTTTGCAAATATTGTTAACAATTTTATTGCAAAAGGCCGTCTGAAACTTGGTTTCAGACGGCCTTTTGCTTTTGTCTATTTAAATCCCATTTTCTTTGCTACCCATACTGCGCCTGCCATGCCTACGCATAAGGGCATGAGTAAGGCAACGGGGGCATAGGTGAGCTCTAAAATAAAGACGATGGCGGTCAGCGGCATTTTGAGCGATACGCCGAGAAACACCGCCGCTCCGACGACTGCCGCGCTTTCAGACGGCATTTCGGGGAAGACGCTGTTCCACGCGGCGGCGGCAGCAAAAGAAATGGTGCTGCCGAGCATCATCGACGGCGTAATCAGGCCGCCGTATGCCCCTGCCGCCAGCTCCATCAAGACGACCGCCCATTTGACGGCGGTCAGCTCAAGGCTGTATTGCCAACCGGTCAAACCGCCAAAGGTCAGTTGGTTGCCTGCTTTGCCGTTGCCCAAAATTTCGGGAAACCAAACGGCAATCGTGCCGATGAGTGCAAACATACAGACAGCCAAGGGAATGATTTTGATGTTGTCGCGCTTGATGAAGGGAAACTTTTGGGCTGTGCGCTGGAAAAAGACGGCAGTTGCGCCCAGTATCGGGCCGATGATGGCGGAAAACCAAAGTAATGATGTGTTGATGGAAAGGTTGGCCGGATGATATTGCTGCACGTCGCCCAAGCCGATGCGCGCGACGGCGGTGGCGATGACTGAAGTCAGCAATGCGGCGGCGACAGCTTGCTGCGTCCATACGCCCAGCATGGCTTCGAGGATAAAAAGTGTGGAGGCGAGCGGCACGTTATACACGGCCGCCAAACCTGCACCCGAGGCGCAAGCAATGACCAGCCTTGCGTCGTCTTCGCGCAACCCGAAACGGTTGACACCTACTGAAGCAAAGGCGGCGGTCATTTCGCGCGGTGCAACTTCGCGGCCGAGCGGCGAACCAAGCCCGACGGTAATGATTTGCAACAGGGCATGGCTGACAGTTTCAAAAAACGGAAAACCGGCGAGCGGATTTTTAACCACGGCTTTAATGCTCGGTTACGACCTGCCGTGGCGTTTGAGCAACCACCACCCCAAGCCGACCACCGCGCCGCAAAAGGCCATCACGCCGATACGTCGCTCCGAACTTGCCTGCGCTACGCCCTCTCGGAATGAAACGTATAGGCCGTCTGAACCGTAACCGTAGGCAAGATGTTGAATTGTGTGCATGATTTCGGTTAATACAATGCCGACCATGCCGCCGATAATGCCGGTAATGATGAGTGCGGCCCAGAGTTTATGAGTGTCTTTCACGGGATTTGACTTGAGGTAGTAATGGTTTGATCAAAGCGTTTTTAAGGGAACTATATGTTGGCTGTCTTGGGCCGACTGCAGCCGGATGTCGCGTGCGGAATCGAGGCGGATGGTATCGCCCGCAGTAATGTTGCTGCCTTGGACGGTAATGTCGCCCTCGCGGCTGCGGATATTGATGTCGCTGCCGACTTTTAGAAATCATATCTCCCTGAGTTTAAATAAATAGACTCGTCTTCAGACTCTGTTAAACAACCATTGAAAACACTATCTATACTTAAAATATAGTGTCCGTGGTTATACGATATGTAATTACAATTCCCCCAGCCAGGCACGTTATAGCTAAAAAAATTACATCCTAAAATTTCATGTGGATAAATATTAATCTCGCTTAAATTAGATGGGTATCTTCCTTTCTGAGTTTTAAACAAGTGAACTTTATTATTTATAAAAATTATTTTTTTCATGCAATTCTGTTGATCATATTTATTAAATAATATAGTAAATATAATTATTGCTGCAGTGACAAAAAATTTTCTCAATTATTTCCCTCCTGTGAACATGGGTTTTGTGGTTCTATTGTCCGCCTAAGGGATAGTTTTTGGGGGCAACGTGGGTTTTGCCGTTATAAGGGAAAATATATTTCTGATTTTTATAATTTTTCTTTCCTGATACACCGCTGAGTTTTGCAGTCAACGCCCATACGCCGGATACGGCAGGACGGCTTTTGTCAAAAGCAATTTTGGCTTCCAGGCTGACAAACGTGTCTTCGCAGAGGCGTTTTTCGCGCCCTTTATATTCATCGCAATTGCCGTAATATGCGCCGTTATCTCTACCATTGATAATGAAGCTTTTATGAACACGGTTGCTATTATCGGTAAACAGGAAATTTTCTCCGGTTGTCGTTTCGCCTTGACCCGTATAGCCTGATTCGACAGTGTAGCCCCAGTTTTGCTCACCCATCTGGACAAACCGCCAATCCTTATTCTCCGGTGTCTCGCCCCATGCGCCGATTTCATCTTTTCCGTGCTGTTTAATTGCCCACTTGCCGTCTGCTTTCTCCAAAACAAACAATTCTGCCAGACCGGAAGAAGCATGGGCGTCCTGTTTTACTTTTTGTTCCATATCGTAGGCAAAACCCGTGTACAACACATAGCGCGTGGCTTTGCCGTTGCGCGTTACGGTATGATCGGCAACAGGTTTCATGCAATACATAATATTGTCAGATGCTGTCTCACTGTCTTTCGGCGGCTTGGCGAGCTGGCATTTGTGCGCGGCAAGCGGTCGGTTGTAATACTTGGCAATGACGGCCTGTACGGCGGCTTTGTCGTTATCGGGTGCAGCCAACGCCAAAATAGGGCAGGCAAGCAAAAGCAGGGAGATGATGCGTTTCATAGAAATTTTCCCAAAATGTTTTATTGAAGCTTACTTCAGGCCGTCTGAAACTGTTTTCAGACGGCCTTTTTGTGTTTGTTGCTGACACGCGCCAACATACCGGCGACAAAAGTGGACACAATAACCACGGTAATGCCCATCGCAGACATAGCACTTAAATGTTCGCCCAAAATTAACACCGCCATGATAACGCCGATGACAGGCTCAAGCGAAATCAGCAGGCCGGAGACGTTGGCAGGGACTGTGTTCATGCCTTTGTTCCACAACAGATAGGCAAGCCAACTACAGCCAATCCCCATATATAAAATCGACAGCGTACCGCCCCATGACCAGTTGATTTGATAGCTGTCTGCCAACACCAGCGAAAACGGCAGACACAACACCGCCGCCACCGCCATGGAAGCCGCGGTAAATGCAGGCGCACCGATACGGGCAACCATCTGCCGGCTCGGACGTATCACGCCTGCAAAGCCCAATCCCGCAAGCAAAATCAACAGACAGCCGAACCAGTCAATCGTACCGCCCTCTTCTGCACCGCCCATGACCATCATGCCCACGCCTGCAAACGCCACTGCGCCGCAAATCCAGTGGTAAAGTTTGGCTTTGTCGTTGAAGAAGAAATGACCGACAAAGACCACCAGCAAAGGCTCCAGCCCCACCATGGTAACCGCGCTGGCAGCGGATGTATATTTCAAACCGATAAACTGAAGCATCAAAACGACAACGTAGTTGACAAAGGAAATCCACAACAACGGCTTCCATTCGCTCCGCGGAATCCTACCCAAATGACGGCGGCACGACGGCAGCACCATCAACGCGGCAATCAGCAACCGCGCCTCAACCATCAGCGTCGGGTCAAGCATCTCGTAGGAATACTTGGCAGCGATAAACGAGCTGCCCCAGATTAACAATGCGAGTATTTGGTAAAGCATGGTTCAACTCATGGTAAAAAAATTAATCGTTTCTTCTCTGGTTTTCAGACGGCCTGAAGCCTTTTCAAGCTGTTTTTATTTTGATTGTGTCAACGAATCCAAAAAATATCTAACTGATGGATAAATGACCCAGCCGGTTCTTTCATTATAGGCAGGCAGAAATGTCTGCCCTATCCTCCCTATTACAATAAACCATGCTGCTGCAGCTTTTTGCGCAAGGTATTGCGGTTTAACCCCAAAATGACCGCCGCTTTAGATTGGTTGCCGCCGCATTGCTCCATCACGCAAATCAGCATCGGTTTTTCAACTTGGTGCAACACCATATCGTACACGCCGCAAGGTTCCGTGCCATCCAAGTCTTTGAAGTATTGCTTCAGGTTTTGTTCAATACATTGCGCAATGTCAGTAGTCGTTTGATTCATCGTGATGTCTTTCTTTGGATTTGTTTTTAAATAGATTTGTTTTTTAGATGATAAGGCCGTCTGAAACCCTTTAGCCTTCCCGATAGTGGCATACCCAACGGTCGGTTTTTTCTGAAAGCGTCTCAAGATAGGCGGCAAGGGTATCGTATTGTGCTGTGGCGCTGTCCAAGCAGTTAATTTCCCGGCGTGTTTGTTCGCCGTCGGGCATTTCATCGATATACCAGCCGATGTGTTTGCGGGCGATGCGTATGCCGGCCACTTCGCCATAAAATTCATGCATGGCGCGGATGTGGTTCAAAATAGTGGCATTATATTCTGTCAAGCTTAAGGCCGGCGGCAAAACGCCGTGTTCGGCGTAATGTTTTAAATCACGGAAAAGCCACGGCCTGCCTTGTGCGCCGCGCCCTATCATGATGCCGTCGGCAGCGGTTTGCTTGAGGACGGCGGCGGCTTTTTGCGGCGAAGTAATATCGCCGTTGACCCAAACGGGGATGTTCAGACGGCCTTTGGTTTCGGCAATCAGTTCGTAACGCGCTTCGCCTTTGTACATCTGCGTACGGGTGCGGCCATGGATGGCAAGGGCTGCAATGCCCGATTCTTCGGCGATTTTGGCGATGGTCGGCAAGTTTTGATGTTCGTCGTGCCAGCCCAAACGGGTTTTGAGGGTAACGGGTACGTCCACCGCGTTGACAACGGCTTCCAAGATTTCGCCAACCAAAGGCTCGTTTTGCATCAACGCGCTGCCCGCCTGCACATTGCAGACTTTTTTGGCCGGACAGCCCATGTTTATATCAATGACCTGCGCGCCTAAGCCGACGTTATATCGTGCGGCTTCCGCCATCTGCTGCGGATCGCTGCCGGCAATCTGCACGGCCACAACTCCACCCTCGCCTTCAAAATCGCTGCGGCGCAAGGTTTTTTTGGTATGGCGCAAGCTCGGATCGCTGGTCAGCATTTCGCATACCGCCCACCCTGCGCCAAACTCGCGGCAAATCCGGCGGAACGGTTTGTCCGTAATACCTGCCATGGGGGCGAGTGCGATAGGGTTGTCAATGAAATAGCCGCCGATGTGCATGATGTTTGCGCCAAATTGAAAGGGCTGAAATTGTACAATTTTTAAGCAACTTTTCCAATCGTATTTACATGTTGCACAATGAAAAAGGCCGTCTGAAACTGAGTTTCAGACGGCCTTTTTCAGCCAAAATATTTAAATAAACAGCATGACAACCATCTGCACTGCGGCCTGAATCATGGCGATAATCGGCCAAATCAGTTTGGCCAGCAGGCCGGTAAACAACAGAATCAGGATAATCCATGTGCCGTATGGCTCGATTTTACGAAACTGCATGGACTGTTTGGCGTTAAGGAAGGTATCAATAAAAATACCGCCGTCCCAAGGCAAAATCGGAATCAGGCTGAATGCGACCCAAATCGAGTTCACCATCACGCCGTAACCGGCCATCTGCACCAACGGCGCTTGATAAGACTCAGGCACATACGCGGACAATACGACGACAAAGCCCCAAAAAAACGCCAAAATCAGATTGGCAATCGGACCTGAAATCGACACCCAACGCCACGCACGGCGCGGATCGCGGAAATTGCGCGAATCGATGGGCATAGGACGCGCCCAGCCGAACAGAAAACTGCCTATCATCAGACACACCAGCGGCACGACAATCGTACCGACAGGGTCGATGTGCGGCAGCGGATTGAGGGTCAACCGCCCAAACTGCTCGCCGGTATGGTCGCCCCAATACCGCGCCGTATAACCGCGTGCCACTTCGCGCACGGTAATGGCCAACAACACGGGCAATACTGCCAGCAAGAATACGCCTAAATCAAAATTTGCAAACATGGTTTTCCTTATCAAACATGCCGTCTGAAAACAGAAAATATCATTAAATATCCTTTCAGACGGCCCGAGGCTTTAATCTTCTTCTTTCTTATCCGAATCGAAAGACTCTTTCAGCTCTTCCCAAGTAATGCCTTTACCTTGCGGATTAAATTTGAAGACCGGTTTGCCGTAATTACTGTACACACTGTCGCCGATAATATTAATGGCCTTATCTATCCCATTGATTTGCATATACATGCGGGAAGCCAACATGCGGCCTTTGCGGTCGAGATAATAGTCAGTAACAGGATTTTTGCCGAATACCTGTTTGAAGTTAAGTGGTTGAATACTTTCGCTTAAACTAGAGAATGCACTGAAATTTTCTTTTGCTTTCTGATACTCTTCTTCTGTTGATCCAGGTTGTGGCGTTTTCTGCAATTTCGACAACTCTTCATCAAAAGCCTTAGCCATTGCCTTCATTACGATAGAATCATGTTCAGGCTTCATGACATAACGCACTCGATAACGTGCTTTGTGTGATTTACCAAATTCATCCATTTCTTTGAATACATATGCATCAGCAGGTAGAGACTTATTAATGCTCAACCAAGCACGCATTGCCGCTTCAGCGATATGATCAAAAGGCACGCCTTTCAAATCAGCACTATCTTTCAAACTCACTTTTAAAGGTTCTTTAATCAAACGTTTGCCGATTTTCTCATCGGTGTACACACTAATAATGGCAGCAGCACTGGCGGGCGGATCCATATAAATTTCCCATTTTTCCGCATCCAGTTTCATAGGAAGTTTGATACTAAGTTTTTCATTGTGGTTGTTGATGGCCAATTCAGGAATCATCTCAAACTGACGCGTTGATAGGTCAACAGCCACCTCATAATTCAGATGAGTCCGTTCTATGTAGCTTGATATAGCGGGATATTTATCCAGATAATTAATGGCAACTTGTACAATGCTGCCATCCGGCAAGGCATCAAGCATTGCATTGCGGAACTCGGCTTCCTCTTTTTCAGAAAAGTCCTGTTTCAAAGGATCATCTTCTTCTTGAGTGTTTTCCATAGAGGCTGCCGCATCCTCTGCTTTTGCTTTGGCACCCTCTACTTCCGCTTTAGCTTTCTCTTCTACCTTTTCATCTGCCAATACAGCTTCAGCCAATGGGCTGATATATACCCTGGAGCTGCCTGTGATGTTAAAGCTGTGGTCTTCTTTTAAAATACGGTCATTGGAAATCGACATGACCTCGTGCGCGGTTTTGTGATCCAAATTACTGCACGCGCTCAAACCAAATGCCGCAGCAATGGCCAAACCAATTATTTTCTTCATTCTGTATAACCTTTTTGATTAAATGATTTCGTTAGCACAATTTAACACAAGGCGCCGATTCCATAAAGGTTTTCAAACAGCATGATTTATTGCTTCTCGCTATCATGGTAAATCAGAATACCCTAGCCAATTCAAATTTAAAGGCCGTCTGAAACTTCAAATCCAGTTTCAGACGGCCTTTGGTTTCCTATTTAAAATGCCTCAGCTGTTTTACAGGCTGTAATACATTTCAAATTCCAGAGGATGAGGTGCCATGCGGATGCGGCGTACGTCTTCTTCTTTGAAAGCGATGTAGCTGTCGATCCAGTCTTTGCTGAACACGCCGCCGCGCAGGAGGAATTCGTGGTCGGCTTTGAGGGCGGCGAGGGCTTCTTCCAAAGAAGCGCAAACGGTCGGGACAAGCGCGTCTTCCTCCGGCGGCAGATCGTACAGGTTTTTATCGGCAGGATCGCCCGGATGGATTTTGTTTTGAATACCGTCCAAACCCGCCATCAGCAGGGCGGCGAACGCCAAGTACGGGTTGGCTGTCGGATCGGGGAAACGCGCTTCGATGCGGCGTGCTTTGCTGCTGTTCACAGACGGGATGCGGATGGAAGCGGAACGGTTTTTGGCGGAATAAGCCAGTTTGGTCGGCGCTTCAAAGTGCGGCACGAGGCGTTTGTAGGAGTTGGTGGACGGATTGGTAATCGCGTTCAGGGCTTTGGCGTGTTTGATGATGCCGCCAATGTAATAAAGGGCGGTATCGGACAAGCCGGCATAGCCGTCGCCTGCAAACAGGTTTTGACCGTCTTTCCAGATGGATTGGTGGACGTGCATACCGCTGCCGTTGTCGCCCATAATCGGTTTGGGCATAAAGGTGGCGGTTTTGCCGAAGTTGTGGGCAACGTTTTGAATCACATATTTCATGTCTTGGGTTTGGTCGGCGCGTTTGACCAAGGTGGCGAAACGGGTACCGATTTCCATTTGGCTGCCGGTGCCGACTTCAGAGTGGTGGACTTCGACTTCGATGCCGAGTTCTTCCAAAATGTTTACCATCGCGGAGCGCAGGTCTTGACCGCAGTCAATCGGCGCAACAGGTGCGTAACCGCCTTTGACGGTCGGGCGGTGGCCGGTATTTTGACCGTCCATATGCAGACCGCTTGCCCACGCGCCGCTTTCGGAAGTGATTTCGTAACGGGTTTTGTGCATATCGGTTTCAAATTCTACGCCGTCAAAAACGAAGAATTCAGGCTCTGGGCCGAAATAGGCGGTGTCGCCGATACCGGAAGATTTCAAGTAAGCTTCGGCACGGCGTGCGATAGAGCGGGGGTCGCGGTCATAGCCTTGGCCGTCGGCCGGATCGATAACGTCGCAGGTAAAGACAACGGTGGTATCGTCGTAGAAAGGATCGACGAAGGCTGTAGACGCATCGGGACGCAGCTGCATATCGGAAGCCTGAATACCTTTCCAACCGCCAATGGACGAACCGTCAAACGCTTGACCGTTTTCAAACCATTCTTCGGGATCGTCGAGGACGATGCGGGTGGGGATGGTAAAGTGGTGCTGCTTGCCTTTGGTATCGGTAAAGCGCAAATCTACGAAGCGGGCTTCGCTTTCTTCAATCAGTTTTACAGCGTCTTTGATGGACATCTTCAGCTCCTGAGGGAATGGGTTTAAGTTGTTATTCTACCACGGTAAGGCCGTCTGAAATACATCAGGGCACCCGTTTTTACGCAATGAAATATAGTTTCAGACGGCAAGATTGTCAACAATATGCTTCAGTTTGTCTGTTCAAAAGCGGAATGCCCGCCCTTTTGTCCGAATGCCGACAAAACAGATGCCGTCTGAAAGCAGTTCAGACGGCATCTGTTGTTTGGTTTGAAAACGGTCAGCGGGGATAACGGTTGCAGACAAATTTGTACATACTCTCTCCAAGCGTACCTGGAATAACATAATCCCATTCGGCATAGGATGGTGTCTTAGAACCGATAGAGTTTCCCGATTCGGAATACCACGTTACCGTCAAAGACCTACGACGTTTACCACTGCAATCTATTTCTTCCAACCCTTTATCTGTATTATAAAATTTTCCATTGCTATGCTTTTTCGGCTTGGCATACCTCATTTCAACCCATGCACTATTGTCCGTACGGCTGTCTGCATCACCAAACACGGCAGTATTGTTACTGTCATTACCTAACCACACCCAATCCGCCGCCACCGCCGGCGTTGCCAACCCTAATGCAAATACTGCCAAGCACAACATCTTTTTCATGTCCGCCCCTTTCGTTCTTGTCAACAAAATAAAGTTAAATTGTAAAAAAGAAATGACTTTTTTTCAAGAAACAAACATTCCATCATGCTACCTGACAACCGTTTCAGACGGTATCGTTTCCATCTGTACGCCGCCGTTATAAAATAGCCGTCCCGTCTTTTGGAACACGACCATGACTACCCTCCCCCGTTACGCCGTTTTCGGCAATCCCGTTGCACACAGCAAGTCGCCGCAAATCCATCGGCAGTTTGCCCTTCAGGAAGGCGTTGACATTGAATACGAACGCATTTGCGCCGACATCGGCGGTTTCGCGCAGGCGGTTTCGACATTTTTTGAAACAGGCGGTTGCGGGGCAAACGTTACCGTACCGTTCAAACAGGAAGCGTTTGACTTGGCGGACGAGCATTCCGAACGCGCTTTGGCAGCCGGTGCGGTCAATACGCTGATTCTGTTGAAAAACGGCAAGCTGCGCGGCGACAATACCGACGGTATCGGTTTGGCCAACGACATCACGCAGGTCAAAAACATTGCCATCGAGGACAAAACCATTTTGCTTTTGGGCGCAGGCGGCGCGGTGCGCGGCGTGATTCCGGTATTGAAAGAACACCGCCCTGCCCGTATCGTCATTACCAACCGTACCCACGCCAAAGCCGAGGAATTGGCGCGGCTTTTCGGCATTGAAGCCGTCCCGATGGCGGATTTGAACGGCGGTTTCGATATCATCATCAACGGCACGTCCGGCGGCTTGAGCGGTCAGCTTCCGGCCGTCAGCCCTGAAATTTTCCGCGACTGCCGCCTTGCCTACGATATGGTTTACGGCGAAGCGGCGCTGGCGTTTTTGAACTTTGCCCAAAGCAACGGCGCGGCCGAAGTTTCAGACGGCCTGGGCATGCTGGTCGGTCAGGCTGCCGCCTCTTACCATATTTGGCGCGGATTTACGCCCGATATCCGCCCTGTTATCGAATACATGAAAGCCCTGTAACCATGTTCCGCATCATCAAATGGCTGATTGCCCTGCCCGTCGGCATCTTTATCTTTTTCAATGCCTATGTGTACGGCAACATCATCACCTACCGCGCCGTCGCGCCCCATCGGACTGCCTTTATGTCGATGCGGATGAAGCAGTTCGAACAAGAAGGGCGCGATGTCGCACTGGATTACCGCTGGGTGCCTTACAACCGCATTTCGGTCAACCTGAAAAAAGCCCTGATTGCTTCCGAAGACGCCAACTTTGCCGAACACAGCGGCTTTGACTGGAACGGCATCAAATACGCCATGAAACGCAACAAGCAAAGCGGCGAAGTCAAAGGCGGCGGCTCGACCATCAGCCAGCAACTGGCGAAAAACCTGTTTCTCAACGAAAGCCGCAGCTACATCCGCAAAGGCGAAGAAGCGGCCATTACGGCGATGATGGAAGCCGTTACCGATAAAGACCGCATTTTTGAGCTGTATCTGAACTCAATCGAATGGCACTACGGCGTATTCGGCGCGGAAGCGGCGTCCCAGTATTTCTACAAGAAACCTGCCTCCGCCCTCACCCGCCAACAAGCCGCCAAGCTCACGGCGCGCGTTCCGGCTCCACTGTTTTACGCAGACCATCCTAAGAGCAAACGGATGCACAACAAAACGAATATCATCCTGCGCCGTATGGGTTCGGCAGAATTGCCCGAAAGCGATATGGATTAATTAAAAAGGCCGTCTGAATATTTCAGACGGCCTTTGTTTTTAGGCTTTCTCTTCCGGCTCCGGTACGTCAAACACTTGGCGCAGGTAAGCGAGGAAGGTGTTGTTGGTGGTCATGGTTTTGCCCGGGGAGTCGGAGAGCTTGGCAACGGATTGGCCGTTACACTCGACAAGCTTCAAGACAATGTTCAAAGGCGTGTGTCCCAAATCGTTGGTCAGGTTGGTACCGATACCGAAACTGGTTTTGAAACGGTCTTTGAAGTATTGGTGCAACGCCCATGAACGCTCAATATCGAGGCCGTCTGAAAAGGTCAGCATTTTAGTGCGGCTGTCGATTTTGAGTTTTTTGTAATGCTCGTAGGCTTTGTCGCCCCAAACATAAGGATCGCCGCTGTCGTGGCGCAGGCCGTCGAAGAGTTTGGCGAAGTACAGGTCGAAGTCGCGCAAGAAAGCATCCATGCCAACCACGTCGGTCAGGGCGATACCGAGGTCGCCGCGATATTCGTGTACCCAGCTTTCCAGCGCGGCTTTTTGGAAATTGCGCAAACGTACGTCCAAGGCTTGGAAGGCTTGGAGGAACTCATGCGCCATGGTGCCGATTGGTGTGATGCCGATTTTTTTGGCGAGATAAACGTTGCTGGTACCGCGCACAATGTCGGGAGCGGCTTCCAGCAAGGTGCGGATAACGTGTTCCTGCCATGCGAGGGTGTAGCGGCGGCGCGTGCCGAAATCGGAAATCAGGAATGGCGGATCATTCGGATTTTGTGTAGCTGCAATTTCTTTCAGCTGTTGCGCTTTGGCCTGCAGACGGCGCTCGCCTTCTTCGATGACGGCAGGCGTTTCCAAGCGGCGGAAATAGAGTTCGTTGACGATGGCAAGAATGAAAATCTCGAAGAACATCGCCTGTATCATCGGGCCTTCGATGCGGATATTCAGACGGCCTTGGTCATCAGGACTGACTTGGACGAAGCGGCGTTGGAGTTGGAAAAGTTCGAGATAATCGACAAAATCGCTTTTGATAAAACGCAGGCTGCGCAGATAAGCAAGTTCGTCATGGGTAAAGCGCAGCCGGCACAGGGAGTCGAGTTCGCGTTCCAAGTCTTCTTGAATATCGGCCAGCGGATACACCATCTCTTTGTTGCGACAGCGGAATTCGTAGAGGCTGTGGGTTTGCGGGAATTGGTGCAACACGACTTGCAGCATGGTGAATTTGTACAGGTCGGTATCAAGCAGGGATTGGATAATGGGCTGATAAGCAGACATAAGTTTTCTCTGAGTAAACGTGGGCTTGATGAGGGTATCGATTTTAATAGGAAAGGCCGTCTGAAAGAAACCTTATTCAGACGGCCTGTATCTTATTTAATCCAGCTGCGCTACGGAAACCGGCAAAGAGCGGACGGTAGACAACATCGTGCTGGCATCTTTTTGCTGTTTGCGGAACGCGGCCATATTGGTCGGGGTCAATTTCGGCGTCGGCAGTGCAACGGTAGTCGGGTTGACCGGCTGGCCGTTGACGCGTGCTTCGTAGTGCAGGTGCGGACCGGTCGAACGGCCGGTTGTACCGACAAAACCAATCACTTCGCCGGCGCGGACTCTGCCGTCGGCAGGACTGAACGCGCTCATGTGGCCGTACAGGGTTTCCACACCGTTGGCATGGCGGATCATCACGGTATTACCGTAGCCGCCTTTCCAACCTTTGAAAATCACTTCGCCATCGGCAGCGGCCTTAATCGGCGTACCGGTCGGCGCGGCATAGTCGATACCGGTGTGCATATGGACGGTATGCAGGACCGGGTGGACACGGTAGCCGAACGGGGAAGAAATGCGCGTGTATGCAACAGGTTCGGTATTAAAGCCTTCTTTTTGTTGCAGGGACTTACCGTTTTGGTCGTAGTAGCTACCGCTTTCTTCGTCGCCTTTGCCTTGGCTGTAATAATAGGCTTGGTAGGTTTTGCCGTCTTTAACCACTTCAGCTGCCAAAATATCGCTGACCGCCATTTGCTGGCCGCGGAAATACATGCTGTTGTACAAAAGACGCACGGTATCGCCTTCGCCCAAGTCGCTCATATTGAACGAATCGGCAAAGATTTCTTTGAGCTGGATATACACTTCGGAAGGGATTTCGGCACGGAGCATATCGCCGATGGCGGAAGTGCGGATTTGCACGGAGCGCAGGGTCGGCATGGTTTTCATGTCGATTTCGGCATTGGAGATGCGCCATTTGCCTTTGACTTTTTCCAAAGCCACCAAGTTGCGTTCCAATTCTTCATCGGTAAAGAATTGAACGTCGGTCACTTGGCCTGAAGAATCGATGCGGATGTTGACGGATTGGTTGGTCCGTAGGTTTTTCATGTCGAGGTTGGCATTGTTTTTCGCCATGATTTGCTTGATGTCTTCTTGGTTGACACCCATGCGCGTCAAAACGTCTGCCAAAGAGTCGCCGGCTTGGACGGCTTCTTGCGCCCAATAGCTGGATTGATAGGTATTGGTTTCCACATAAACGGCAGGCAGCTCTTCGGAAATACGCTCGACTTTGAAATCGGTATGTGCTGGTTGAGGGTCGGTAATGGCGTATGCGGTCATGATGCCTGAAGCCGGCAGCAGAAACGCTAAGAGGGTTGCTTTGAATCGAGTGGAATATTTGTTTTTAATCACGCGTTATCCTTAATGGGGCGGTCTGTTTTTGAGGTTTGCAGAATGCCGGCACATCCGGCCTGCTGCGACCGCCTGCTGGTTTAAACAGTTTTGGGGATAAAGGACTTTGAGTCTTTTTTCCGATCTGAAAATCAGGTTTTCATTCGGAATGGATGAGGTCGTATTTGAGATTGACGTTATTATCAGGGCTATTGTGTTGATTTACACCCTGTTTTTCTGAAATTTACGCCACGAATTCTAGCATGGCAGCCCGTTTTTTTCCAAACCGGCCGTCTGAACGGCTCTTTTTCAGGGCGTAAGGGCAAGGTTCCGAAACGCATCATTTGTCGCGTAAAATAACGGTTTTCCTATCTATTTGCGCTTATGAAGCTGACCCTCGCCCTCCCCTCGCTCAACCGTTTTGCCGACGAATCCGTTCCTGCACTTGCCTTACCTGCTTTTAACCGTCTTTTGCGTTACGGCATATTGCGCAAAGAAACACTCAGGCCGTCTGAATTTTACGGCCGCCATTTGTGGAGCGGCAGCCTCATTACCCAAGTGCAACGTTTACGCCACACAAGCCAAAAACGCACAGCCGCTTTTGCCTCTCCGGTTTGGCAACAGATGGGTATGCACCATGTCAACATTATCAGCGGCGAGTTTATCGGCATCCAAAAAGAGGAGGCGCAACGGTTATGCACGGATTTGTCGGCGTTTTATCAAGATAAAGATTGGCAAGTCGAGCCACTTTGCGAAAGCATGTGGCTGCTCAGTATGCCGAAGATTGAAGATTGGGGCGCGGAATGTGTTTTGGATGTGTGCGGACAGCCGGAAATGGACGGTCAGGCACACGGCAAAGATGCGGTGTCTTGGTTGGCCATGCAGACGGAAATCCAAATGTTTCTCCACACGCATCAGATTAACCAAGCGCGTGAACAACAAGGATTGCCGGAAATCAACGGTTTGTGGCTGTGGAATGACGCGGACGGTACACAGTCTGCGGATATCGTCGCTTCAGACAGCGCATGGGCGCGTTTTTCGGATACGCCCAAACTCGATGCGCCATACGATTTGAAGGCTTGGTTTGAGATGGTTCAAGAAACAGGCAACACGGTTTCAGACGGCCTTATCTTTTTGGACGACTTGGTTTCCACCTTACAAACAGGCGATGTTTGTGCATACAAAGATATTCTGGAAAGCTGGGAAACCCGTTGGTTTGCGCCTTTATGGGACGCACTCGCTTCAGGCTGTCTGAAAACCGTTTGCATTGCCACAGACGGCGAAAACGGCGGCACGCTGGAAATCGGCCGCCGTTCCAAATGGGCGTTTTGGCGCAAAGCTAAAACGTTTAACGGATCGTGGTAAGCGGTTTTAAGCCTCCAACGCCTCCAATTTGGCTGAAATTTTGTCCCACACATCCTGCAACGGAATCGCTTTCAACAGACGTGTCGGATCGTTGGTATCGATACTGTCGGGGTGAGGCAGTTCGGCATAATCGCCGGCATAAATGACTTCCGCCTGCTCGGAATACGGACGCCATTTATCCACCCATGACGCGCCAAACAAAGAAATTTGCGGTTTATCCAAAGCAGCGGCGATGTGCATCGGTGCAGAGTCGACACCGACAAACAGTTTGGCACCCTCAATGGCCGCCGCCAATTCACGCAGACTCAAGCATCCGGACAATACATATACTTTTCTGCCTTCCGGAATATTCAGACGGCCTATAATTTCCTGAAGCATGTATTGTTCGACAGTGTCGGGAGAAGCGGTCAATACGACATTCTGTCCGCTGTTGAGCAGAAGCTGTACGATGGCGGCATTCTTGCCGTCTTCCCAGCATTTGAAATGCCAACGCGCACCCGGGTGCATCAACACATAATCTTCGCCGCTCCAACCCTGCTCACGCAATTTCTGCCGCATGCTTTCCCTTGCATCTTGTGCCACCCAAAGGCGCACTTTCGCATCGGCCACGTCTTCCGGCCGGATAAGCGGCGCGAGGATATTCAACTGGTTTTCAACGATATGATGGCTGGTATCAAGCTCATGGTTGATAAAATCATGACAGAAACGCCACCAGAATCCGTCACGCTTGATGCAGTCCAAACCCACGCTGCAACGGGCGCACAGTTTGGCGATTACCGCCGCGCTCCATTGGTCAGACAGATTGAAAGCCCAGTCATAATCGCGCGCCTTCAGCTTAGACAAAAGGTTTTTCTCACACGCCAACTGCTTGAATACGCCCAGCTTCTTCCAATTTCGATCAAGGGTAAAAATCTGCGCAATCTGCGGATTATCGGCAATCAGCTGTCCCGTACCGGCATACACCAGCATATCGATTTCGCAATCGGGGAAACGGGTTTTCAGCGCATCGACCACCGGCGTGCTCAAAAGCACATCGCCATGATGGCGCAATTTGATGATCAGAATACGTTTGGGTTGGGCTAAAGACATACAAATACTTTCAGACGGCCTGTTGATTGGCTGCTATTGTAAAGCGGAAAACAGGTTTCATAAAATACAAAACAGGCCGTCTGAAACCTATCCTGCTGATTCATCGCTATAAAATCCGCACAAGCCATGCAATTTATATTACAATCCGCACCCCGTGGTTCGAAAACCTCCCACATTAAAAAACTAAGGAAACCTCATGTCCCGCAACAACGAAGAGCTGCAAGGCATCTCCCTTTTGGGCAACCAGAAAACCCAATACCCGAGCGAATACGCACCTGAGATTTTGGAAGCGTTCGACAACAAACATCCCGACAACGACTATTTCGTCAAATTCGTCTGCCCCGAGTTCACCAGCCTCTGCCCGATGACCGGCCAGCCCGACTTTGCCACCATCTACATCCGCTACATCCCCCATATCAAAATGGTGGAAAGCAAATCCCTGAAACTCTATCTCTTCAGCTTCCGCAACCACGGCGACTTCCATGAAGACTGCGTCAACATCATCATGAAAGACCTCATCGCCCTGATGGATCCGAAATACATCGAAGTATTCGGCGAATTCACACCGCGCGGCGGCATCGCCATTCATCCGTTTGCCAACTACGGCAAAGCAGGCACAGAGTTTGAAGCTTTGGCACACAAACGCCTGTTTGAGCACGATGCACAATAATCCCGTTCAGACGGCCTAACGCCCTTTTCATTGCAAGACTTTCTCTATTGCACGGTCTCGCAAGGCTTCATGCCGTCTGAAAAAACTTCCGAAAGATTTCCATGTACGAATTTACCGCCGCACAGCAGAAGAAAGCGCTCTTCTGGCTGGTGCTTTTCCATATTTTTATTATTGCCGCCAGCAACTATCTGGTGCAGTTCCCCTTTCAAATTTTCGGTATTTTTACCACTTGGGGCGCATTTTCCTTCCCCTTTATCTTCCTCGCTACCGATCTGACCGTGCGCATTTTCGGCGCGCCGTTGGCGAGACGGATTATTTTTTGGGTGATGTTCCCCGCCCTGCTGCTCTCTTACGTCTTCTCCGTCCTCTTTCATAACGGCAACTGGACAGGCTGGGCATCTTTAACCGAATTTAACACCTTCGTCGGCCGTATCGCATTGGCCAGCTTTTCCGCCTATGCGCTCGGGCAAATCCTCGATATTTTCGTGTTCAACAGATTACGCCGTCTGAAATCATGGTGGGCCGCCCCTACTGCTTCCACTGTAGTCGGCAACGCGTTGGACACGCTGGTGTTTTTCGCCGTTGCCTTTTACACGAGTAACGATGAATTTATGGCGGCAAACTGGCAGGGCATCGCATTTGTCGATTATCTGTTCAAACTCGCCATCTGCACCCTCTTCTTCCTGCCTGCCTACGGCATCGTATTGAGCATCTTGACCAAAAAACTGACTTCCTTAAACGTCCGTCAAGAAATGCCCGAATCGGTTTTAGCCAAATAAGCTGCAGATAAAAAACAAGGCCGTCTGAAACTTTAATCGTTCAGACGGCCTTTTATGTTTTAAACAATTAACCGGTCAATTGTTTGGTAATCAGTTTTTTCAGCGGAGGGAAGTTATTGCTTGCACGCAATACCAAACCGCGCAGCAGTTTCGCCGGAGCAGTTTCATTGGTGAAGAGTTTCAGCAGCATATTGGTGCCGTGGTAAATCGGATGGGCGTGGAGCATATGCTTGGTGCTGTATTTTTCCAGGAGGCTCTTCGCACCAATATCCTGACCGCGTTGCTCGGCTTCGAGAACCAATTTAGCCAAGAGATCGGCACTTGCCAGACCCAAGTTGAAACCGTGCGCAGTAACCGGATGCATACCGACTGCGGCATCGCCGATCAACGCGCTGCGTTTGCCGTAGAAACGTTGGGCAATCATGCCGACCAAAGGATAATTGTGAATGGTGCTGACCAATTCCATATCGCCCAAACGGCCTTTGAGTTGCTCTTTCACGCTGGCTGCCAACTCTTCCGGCGACATATTTTTAATCGTTTCGGCTTTATCGCTGTCCACTGTAATCACTGTATTGGTCAAATGCTCTTCCAAAGGCAGCAACGCAATGGTGCGGCCGTAGTGGAAGCATTCATATGCAGTATGCAGGTTGGACAAAGTATGCTTCATGCGGCACACAAACATGGTACGGCTGTAATCGTGCATATCGGAAGAAATGCCCAATTGACGGCGCGTTTGCGAGAAACGGCTATCGGCGGCCAACAACAGACGGCCGGTCAATACTTCGCCGCTTTCCAAAATAACTTGCGCCTCATCGTCAGAAGTTTTGACTTCTTTAACATTGGTGCCGGTCAGGATTTTCACGTTGTCCAATTTGGACACGACTTCATAAGCGGCTTTGCGGATATTGTGGTTGGAGATCAAATAGCCCAAGCAGTCCGCAGGCTCGCCGCGCGCCTGAGTCGGTTGCGGGAAATGGAGCTGGTAATCGGAATGGCCGTTCAACACTTTGGCATCGCGCAAAGGATAAATTTCGTCTTTTGGAATCAAATCCCACATACCCAATCGCTGCATGATTTCACGCGACAGATGCGTCAGTGCGATTTCACGGCCGTCATACGGCGGATTTTGCAACACTTCTAAAGGACTTCTTTCAATCAGGGTTATGTTCAAACCGCTTCCGGCCAACTCTGCGGCAAAACTTAATCCGGCAGGGCCTGCGCCGACGACGAGAATATCACTGTGTAAGCTCATGGGAGGAATTCCTTGTATTCAACTGATACGGATTTTTTCAGACGGCCTTAAGTTTACTGTGTTTAGCTACAGGAGGGCAAATCAAAGGCATTTGATAGATTATATAGAAAGAGTTGATAGAATAAAACAAAGGTCATCGATTGTAAGCACGTTTTTACTTTGGCCTTAATATAAATCAAGCTTCACGACATACGGATTTTATCAAACAGACAAAACCGTCTGACAAACAAAAACCGCATTCCAAAAAGGAATGCGGCTTTCAATCGTAAAACGATTATTCTTCAGAACCGGTGTAAGGACGGATGCTGACGGTTTTACGGTTCAGCGCGCCTTTGGTTTTGAATTCAACGTAACCGTCGACTTTAGCAAACAAAGTGTGGTCTTTGCCCATGCCTACGTTGTCACCTGCGTGGAATTTAGTACCACGTTGACGAACGATGATAGAGCCTGCCGGAATCAGCTCGTTGCCGTAGGCTTTAACACCCAAGCGTTTGGCTTCTGAATCGCGACCGTTGCGGGTGCTACCGCCTGCTTTTTTACTTGCCATTTGTAATACTCCTGAACTTACTTGAAATTAGGCAATTGCCACGATTTCGATTTGGGTGAAATTTTGGCGATGGCCTTGGCGTTTTTGGTAGTGTTTGCGACGACGCATTTTGAAAATGCGTACTTTCTCGCCACGACCATGAGCAACGACTTTAGCTGTTACTTTTGCGCCTTCGATAAAAGGTGCGCCTACTTTTACAGATTCGCCGTCAGCAATCATCAAAACTTCAGTCAGTTCGATTTGGCTGTCGAGTTCGGCTGGTATCTGTTCTACTTTCAATTTTTCGCCAACGGAAACTTTATATTGTTTACCGCCGGTTTTTACGACCGCGTACATACTCAACTCCATGAGAATTAGGTTAACTTTCCGCACACCATGTGCGAAACGAGGTATTCTATTTCTATTTACCTGTTTTGTCAAAATTTATTTCATTTACAAGTGAAAAGGCCGTCTGAAAGATATGTTGCATGCTTTTTAACTGATATAATCACGCGCTGGATTGCTGATATCTTTATGCAACGTTATTACCCCGACCGAATGTACGGGTTTAAACAGATTCATTGGAGCTCCCGCTCCGTTTTGTCAACAGAGAATGTTTTATGCTCGAAAACCTGCCTTACTTCCAACGCCACCTGCCCGATGACCTTGCCAAAGTTAATGTGGTCATCAACCAAGCTGTTCAATCCGATGTCGCGCTGATTTCGCAAATCGGCACATACATCATCAGCGCAGGCGGTAAGCGCCTGCGTCCGATTATTACCATTTTGGCAGGCAAAGCAGTCGGGCATGACGATGAAAAACTGTACTCGCTGGCAGCAATGGTGGAATTCATCCACACCTCTACCCTCCTGCACGACGATGTCGTCGATGAAAGCGATTTGCGCCGTGGTCGTAAAACGGCCAACAACCTCTTCGGCAACGCGGCGGCTGTTTTGGTCGGCGACTTCCTATATACACGCGCCTTCCAACTGATGGTTGGTTCGGGCAGCATGCGTATTTTGGAAGTGATGGCAGATGCGACCAACATCATTGCCGAAGGCGAAGTCATGCAGCTGATGAACATCGGCAATACGGATATTACCGAAGAGCAATACCTCCAAGTTATCCAATACAAAACAGCAAAACTGTTTGAAGCTGCCGCTCAAGTCGGCGCAATTTTGGGCAAGGCTTCCCCCGAACACGAGCAAGCCTTGAAAGACTACGGCATGTATGTCGGTACGGCTTTCCAAATCATTGACGATGTATTGGACTACTCTGGCGAAACCGAAGAAATCGGCAAAAACGTCGGCGACGATTTGGCAGAAGGCAAACCTACCCTGCCATTGATTTATTTGATGAGAAACGGCTCCGAGCTGGCAGCAAACGATGTGCGCCACGCCTTGGAAAATGCCGACCGTAGCTATTTTGAAAAAATCCACGACTATGTCGTCAACTCCGACGCTTTGCCGTATTCGATTTCCGAGGCGAAAAAAGCCGTCGACAAAGCCATCGCTTCATTGAACGTGTTGCCTGACAGCGAAGTCAAAGATGCCATGATCCAACTGGCAAAAGAATCCTTGGCCCGAGTATCTTAATCCGATGAATTTCAGCTTTGTCCCTTTGTTTCTGGTTACGCTGATTTTTTTAGGCGTTGTCAGCAACAACAACTCGATTACAATTTCAGCGGCCGTCTTATTGTTGATGCAGCAAACCGCTTTGTCGCAATACATTCCCTTCGTGGAAAAACACGGCCTGCAAGTGGGCATCATTATTCTGACCATCAGCGTATTGAGTCCGCTGGTTTCAGGCAAAATACAGATTCCGCCGCTGTCCGAGTTTCTCAATTTCAAAATGATTACCGCCATCCTGATCGGCATCTTTGTCTCTTGGCTTGCCGGACGCGGCGTTCCATTGATGAGCGAACAGCCTGTTTTGGTAACCGGTTTATTAATCGGCACAGTCATCGGCGTTGCTTTTCTTGGCGGCATTCCGGTCGGCCCCTTAATTGCCGCCGGCTTATTGTCTTTTTTTGCCGGAAAGGTTTAAAATCCCCTCCTTTAACGCCTCGCCATAGTTCAACGGATAGAACGTATGCCTCCTAAGCGTAAAATACAGGTTCGATTCCTGTTGGCGAGGCCACAATTTCAATAAAAGCCTTTCATACTTTGAAAGGCTTTTTTATTATCAATAAATAAAGGGGGCCGTCTGAAACTTTTCAGACGGCCTTTTCATTTTGCCAAACCGTTAACCCGGACGGCCATCCGAACGCGGACGGATCAGCCAAGGAATATATTTCCATGCGTACAACAGCAGAGATACGGCGAACAAGGCGGCGGAGCAACGGATACTGTGTATGTATGCCGTACCGCTCACAAAGGTAGCCAAAACACGGATAACCGTTGCGGCAATCATCAGCCAAAAGGCGACAGGAACCACTTTAGGCGGCGGATAAATAGAGTTGCCGGTATGGCCAAGCGCAGTTCGCGCCATCATACCCAAAGTCAGTACGCCGATACCGCCAACGCCGATAAGGTGTACGCCCAAATTCAGGAAACTTGAAATCCAATAAGAAAGACCGACAGCAATCAAACCCAAGCCTGTAAACAGATAGCCTGCAAACAAAATCCAAAGCATAGGTTCTTTCAGTACGGCTTTATACCACCAGCGGTACACCTGCACGGTAAAAATCACACCGGCAGCAATAGAGAACAAAGCAGCCAATTCCGGCAATATGTTATGCGCCATCATCATGGCAGTCAGCATAGGCAGCCAAAGCGATGCGTGCGCGACCCATTGAGGGCTGGGAATTTGCGGTACATTCAAACGTTTGGACGTGAAGAACGAGATAATCCGCATACCGATCAAACCGATAAAACCGGCCACCATAATCAAACCGGATTGCAAACCGGTCATCAGCGCGATGGCATCAAACGGCTGCATTTTCATATGGAACGCGAAATGGGTACCACCCAAAACAAAAATAGCAAATACGGCAACATAGTTGCGCTTGTTTTGAGAACGGATTACCGGCAAAGCCATACACACCGCGCCATACCAGAAAAAGATCGTGCCGAATATGCCGCTTGCCGTCGCACCCCAGCCGGGAATAAACGCACACAAACGCGCAAGCAGCCAAAATGCGGTCAAACCTGCCAACGCCTTACCGCGTGTAGGCGGCTGGCCAGTCCAAGTTGCCACGGCCGTCAGCAAGAATGCAATGACAACCAATCCGGCGTAGCCCCAAATCATTTCATGGGCATGCCAATACAAACCCGGCAATTCAGGCGTACCCTGATAGCCGAAGCCCCAAAGCAATATAGACAATGCGCCATACAAAGCCGCCAACGAGTAAAACGGGCGGAAGGCCATTGCCCATACAGGATGTTTGAACAAATCGTTCATGGTGGTTCCTTCTATTTTTATATCATCATAAGACAGCAACAGAGGCCGTCTGAAACTTTTCAGACGGCCATCAATTCCCTTCCCTATTACACATTCTCAGGCAAAGGCAAAAAAGGTTCAATCGCAGGAAAAAGCTCGCGCTCCTCAAAACGCGCATGATCGCGCAAAATTACCGCAAAATCCTTATTCCATGATTCATTCATATATTCGGGATGAGCCATCATCGCACGCAGCTTGGCATGATCGTCTTCAAAACGCTGCCTCAACGCCTGATCAACCTTATCCCAATACGGCGCAAACATGGTTTCTTCCTCCAAAAAATGTGGCTCAAGCTCCACAAAATGAGGATCCAGCTCCGCTTGATGGCTTTGCTCCGGCGTACGCAGGAGACGGACGCACAACGACAGCGAGCCATGATGCTCGCGGGAAAGTTCTATTAAGGCAGGGTGACGTTTCAAGGGTTTCATAAGTTCGTTATAATGGCAACAGTTTGTCAAACTGGATTAATTTAAATGTTTCAGATATTATGAAACCCAATCCCACATAAAGTCAAACAACCCTTTACCAAACACTACCCTTTTGACATATAAGAAAAAATATTCAAAGAGCCAGCTATGTATCTGACCCAACATACCGATTACGGATTGCGCGTATTGGTTTATACCGCCATTAACGATGACACCCTCGTCAATATCAGCACCATTGCCGAGACTTACAATATTTCCAAAAGCCACTTGATGAAAGTGGTTACCTCATTAGTCAAAGGCGGATTTCTGGTCAGCGTGCGCGGTAAAGGCGGCGGTTTGCGCTTGGCGGATGTTCCAGAAAAAATCAACATCGGCGCAGTCGTGCGCCATCTTGAGCCGATGCAGGTTGTCGAATGTATGGGCGAAAACAACGAATGCCTCATTACCCCATCCTGCCGACTGACCGGCATCATTACCGGCGCCATCAAAGCTTTCTTCAACCATTTAGATCAATACTCCCTGCAAGATCTTTTGGACAAACCAACCTACGACATACTCTATACCCCGCGTATCCCCATCAACGAAATACGCAGAATGGTTGATTAAACTTTCAGGCCGTCTGAAAAACAGTCCGGCTATATTGAAATAATCATCAGCCTCTCAACATAGGGGGATGTGGTATTACTCGGAAAAATAAAAAATGCCGTCTGAAATTAAGATTTTCAAACAGCATTGTTAATTTTAAAATAATAGAAAGATATCGACCAGTATTAGAATGTTAAGAATTGAAGAACTTAACGATCTTTCCCCAGCACTATAACAGTGATGACTTTTTATAGCCTCTAATTCTAATATAGATTAGAGGCTTTTCTTTAACTGCTATTAAGTGGCTATTTATGCGTTCACAATGACTACTAAAATCAATTAATTTTTAAAATAATGTCTTGCCTTTTATTTTCTGTTAGAATGACCGTCCTCAATTATTTTCTTGACAAAGGAGCAAAACAATGAAAATCATTAAGCAAGCAAGCAAGCAAGCAAGCAAGCAAGCAAAATAGTCTAACCCGCCTTTCTTTAATTACTCTACTTATTTCCACTTCTTTTTATCCTGTTCAGTCTGTTGCGGCTACAGTTTCTAATGTGAACGATAAAACCTATAGCTTCCAAGGCGGTCAGGTCACTACCGGTGATGGAAAATATAAAAGTACAGTTAATATTGCGATTGGTAATAATTCTACTGCTCAAGGTTTTAACTCAATTGCGCTTGGGGATGGTTCAGTCGTAGTAAGTGAAGAGGGGAAAGGTATTGCTATCGGTTATAAAGCAGAAACAAAGGGTAAAGACACATATGATAATATTGTCATCGGCTTTGAAACAAAAGCATCATCGAAAGCCAATAGATCTATTGCTATGGGTTATAAGGCAAGTGTTGCAGATGGGGCGAGTACAGCAGCATTTGGTGAAAGTGCTACAGTGTCTAAATTGCCTGCAAATAAAACAACGCCAATCAATGGCACGTCTAAGCAAGTTGTTACTGACGGTAGCGGTAATGTAACAAATGTTATTGGAACCTCTCAAAATGAAGAAGCTGTAATTAACAGTTATGGCGCAACTTTCGGTAGCCAAGCATTTGGTTATAAAGCTTCATCGCACGGACTACTCGCCAATTCATTCGGTGCGTTCAGCACTACAGGGGCAACAGGTGCTAGCGCATACGGTGCGCAAAGTGAAGCATTAGGTAAATTCAGTACAGCCATTGGCTTTAATTCAAAGGCAAGACAAAAGGATTCCTCGGCATTCGGGTATTTTGCTGAAGCCAACGCAAAAGATTCATTGGCATTAGGTGCAAATAGCACAGCAGAAAAAGAAAAATCGGTTGCTTTAGGTAATTATTCTATTGCCGACCGTGCCAACACCGTTTCAGTGGGAAGTAAAACAGCGAACTATCGTCGCCAAATCGTCAATGTCGCTGATGGTACAGAAGATTATGATGCAGTAAATGTTCGTCAGTTAAATGCAGTAGAAGCTAAAATTGGTCAAGTGAATAATCAATTTACACAAGTTGATACCCATTTAAATCGAACAGATTTACGTATTAACCGCGTCGGCGCAAGTGCGGCGGCGTTGGCTTCATTAAAACCTGCACAATTAGGCGAAGATGATAAATTTGCGTTGTCTTTGGGTGTTGGAAGTTATAAAAATGCGCAAGCGGTGGCAATGGGTGCAGTGTTTAAACCAGCTGAAAACGTACTACTCAATGTAGCAGGTAGTTTTTCTGGTTCGGAAAAAACCTTTGGCGCAGGTGTTTCTTGGAAATTCGGTAACAAATCAAAACCTGCGGTTTCAACACAAAGTGCGGTCAATTCTGCGGAAGTTTTGCAATTGCGACAAGAAATGTCGGCAATGCAAAAAGAATTGGATGAATTGAAAAAAGCATTAAGAAAATAATCTTTAAACTAAGTGAGTAAGGGCGTGATGTACGCCCTTTTTATTAGATATTTTTAAAGTATGAAAAGCGCGGTAAAAATTTTATGCAGGAACGCGTTCTGTTACGAGCATTTGTAGTTTTCGTAAAATAACATTAGCAAGCAAAAAGTAACTGCTCGCCATTTACTTATTCCCTAGTCAAAAAGTACGCCAAGCATCTTCCCAGTCAACGTAACGGTCTTTTTCCAATACAAAATTGGGAACGTTATATACAATCCCGGTCCATATGGTTGATAATCAAAATCAAATTTACCCTCAACGACTATAAGGGTGTCAATGTGATAAGCCCTTTTCAGCCTAAAAAAGCATTACCTAAATGTGCTTTAACCTTTTGTATCCATTTTATAGGTTGATTTTTATGCCGTTGTTCACATTATATTCCAACCCTTCACAAACCAATAAATACAAAAATGCCCGAAGCCAAAAGCCTCGGGCATTTTTAATATTTGGTGGGTCCGGTGGGTTTCGAACCCACGACCAAGGGATTATGAGTCCCCTGCTCTAACCCCTGAGCTACAGACCCGCCAAGAGTAGAAGCGGATTATAGCATAACTTGTTGCTTGTTCAAGATGTCGGCCAAATGTTTCAGACGGCCTGTTGGTTTTCTATTCGGGTATTATGCCGATACGCCCAATGCTTCCCAAACTTTCAAAGCGTCCGATGTTGCTTTGACATCGTGAACACGGATGATTTGCGCACCTCTAGCCACTGTGGCCAAAGCGGCTGCGACGCTGCCGTGTACGCGTTTGGCGGCATCTTGTTCGCCTGTCAGCTCGCCAATCATACGTTTACGCGATACGCCGATCAGGAGTGGGAATTCGGTTGCTTCCATCAATTCAGGTAAATGTTTTATCAGGGTAATGTTGTGTTGCAGGTTTTTGCCGAAACCGAAGCCGGGGTCTAGCGTAATGCGTTCAGGGGCAATGCCTGCTTGAACGCATTCTGCCGCGCGTACTTTTAAATAACGCGCGACTTCTTCGACGACATCTTGATATTGCGGATTAAGCTGCATGGTTTTGGGCAAACCCTGCATGTGCATGAGACACACGCCCGTCTTCGGCTGTTGCGCCAGCAATGCGACTGCGCCTTCATCACTCAATGCGGCAACATCATTGATAATATCGATGCCGCCTTGCGCCAAGGCTTTTTCCATGATCACCGTGCGGCGCGTGTCCAAGCTGACGGGAACATTCCACTTGGCGACTTCCGCCAAAACCGGCTGCACCCTGACCCATTCTTCTTCAAGAGAAACATCATCCGAACCTGGACGGGTAGATTCGCCGCCGATATCGAGAATATCCGCACCGTCTTTCAGCAGCTGCTCGGCATGTGCCAATGCTATTTGGACATTTTGCGAATAGGTGCCGCCATCAGAAAATGAATCGGGGGTCAGATTGACGATGCCCATGATTTTCGGTTTGTCTAAGGCGATTTCAAATCGGCCTGCCTGCCAAATGTGCGTGTTCATAATGCTTCCATTGATAAAATAATAGGATAGAGGCCGTCTGAAACTTTTCAGACGGCCTTTAGGTTTTGACTTCAAAACAGTAAATTACATTCCGCCGTAATTCGGTCCGCTCGCGCCTTCGGGACAAATCCAAGTGATGTTTTGCGTCGGGTCTTTGATGTCGCATGTTTTGCAGTGCACGCAGTTGGCGGAGTTGATTTGCAGGCACGGACTACCGTTTTCTTCGACGATTTCATACACGCCGGCCGGACAATAACGCGTTTCGGGCGAGGCGTATTCTTTGTAGTTTACGTCTATCATGACCTCCGGATTTTTCAGCACCAAATGGTCGGGCTGGTTTTCTTCGTGCGCAAGGTTGGCAAGGAAAACGCTGCTCAAACGGTCGAAGGTCAATACGCCGTCGGGCTTCGGATAATCAATCGGCTTGCATTCGGCGGCTTTTTTGAGTTGCTCGTTGTCTTTGCCGTGATGTTTCAAAGTCCACGGGGCTTTGCCTCTGAAAATCATCTGGTCAATGCCGGTATAAAGCGAGCCGAGGTAAACGCCCCATTTGAATGACGGGCGGACATTGCGTGCGGCGTAAAGCTCTTGATACAGCCAGCTTTGTTCGAAACGTTGCTGATAATCCGCTGCCTCTTCGCCGCTGTCAAAGCTTTCCACTTCTTCAAGGTTTTCCAACAAGGGGAACACGGCTTCAGCGGCGAGCATAGCGGACTTCATCGCGGTATGGATGCCTTTGATGCGCGGCATATTGAGGAAACCCGCCGCATCTCCGATTAAAACGCCGCCCTTAAACGAGAGCTTCGGCAGGCTTTGCAAACCGCCTTCAATCAGCGAACGCGCGCCGTAAGCGATGCGGCGGCCGCCTGCAAAGGTTTTGCGGATTTCGGGGTGGGTTTTGAAGCGTTGGAACTCTTCAAACGGCGACAGATAAGGGTTTTGATAATCCAAGCCGACCACGAAGCCGACGGCGACCTTGTTGTCGTCGAAATGGTAAACAAACGCGCCGCCGTAGGTTTTGCTGTCCAGCGGCCAGCCCGCGCTATGCACCACCAAACCGGGCTGATGTTTTTCAGACGGCACTTCCCAAATCTCTTTGATGCCCAAGCCGTAAGTTTGCGGCTGGCTGTTTTGGTCAAGCTTGAATTGTTCGATGATTTGCTTGGAAAGTGAACCCCGGCAGCCTTCGGCAAACAGAGTTTGCTGCGCCCAAAGCTCCATACCGGGCTGGAAACTGTCGGTCGGTTCACCGTCTTTGCCAATGCCCATATTGCCGGTTGCAATGCCTTTGACCGAACCGTCTTCGTGATACAGCACTTCGGCGGCGGCAAAGCCCGGATAGATTTCCACGCCCATATTTTCCGCCTGTTCCGCCAACCAGCGCACGACTTCGCCCAAGCTGACGATGTAGTTGCCGTGATTGTCGAAATTGGGGGTCACGGGCAGATTGAACGCTTTTTTCTCCGTCAGGAACAACACTTTGTCCTGCGTTACCGCACGCGTTAGCGGCGCGCCTTTTTCTTTCCAGTCGGGAATCAGCTCGTTCAGTGCAATCGGATCGATGACCGCGCCCGCCAGCGAATGCGCACCCGCTTCAGAACCTTTCTCCACCACGCAAACGCTGATTTCGCGCCCGTTTTTTTCGGCAAGCTGCTTGAGTTTGATGGCGGCGGACAAACCCGACGGGCCTGCGCCGACAATCACGACATCGTATTGCATACTGTCGCGGGTGATGGATTCTGTCATGGCGGTTCCTGTATTGTCGTTATTGAATTTAATCCGCTAATTATACAGCCTGGACATATAGTTACCAAATACAACAAAAGGCCGTCTGAAACTTTACTCAAATTTCAGACGGCCTTTACTGTGCTCAAAAGATTATTGCGCTTTGGTTTCCGTTACAAAACCGATTTTACTGATACCGGCTTCGCGCGCCGCTTGCAGGGCTTGGTTAACGTAATCGTATTCAACCGCTTTATCCGCCGCAATCGCCACAATCACATCTTCGTTTTTCGCTTTAGCCTCTTTCAGCTTGGCAGTTACCGTTGCCAAATCCACTTTGGTATCCGAATCGCCGCCAACGACATAAGCACCACTGGCATCAATGCTCAAACGCAAAGGATCTTTAGACTGCTTATCCTCTTTTGCCGCTTTTTCCGAAGCAGTCGGCAACTCCAAAGGAATCGAGTGGGTCAGCACCGGCATGGTAATCATAAATACAATCAGCAACACCAGCATCACGTCCACCAAAGGTGTAACGTTGATATCCGACATCGGCGCATCATCGCCTGAATTCATTGATCCGAAAGCCATGGTTTAATCCTTTTGGTTCAGAAGGCGGACATGCAGGTCATGTGCAAATGCGTCCATATCTTGCGCGATGGTTTTTGTACCGCGGTTGAGGAAGTTGTACGCCAATACGGCCGGAATCGCCACAAACAGGCCGACAGCAGTCGATACCAAAGCTTCGCCAATCGGGCCGGCTACCGCAGCAATGCTCATTTGGCCGCTTTCGCTGATGCCGATCAGGGCATGGTAAATACCCCAAACCGTACCCAACAGGCCGATAAACGGAGCGGTTGCACCGATAGAGGCCAAAGCGGTCATACCGTAGTCGAACTGGCGCATGGTTTGGGTCAAACTGTTACGGATGTGAACAACCAAGTATTCGTTCAAAGGCAATTCGTCAATCAGCGATTTGCTTGTCGTTTGACGGTAATTTTGGTATGCGCGCAGAGACTCATCGGCAACATTGCTCATCGGAGCTTCTACCGCTTTGGCTTTTTGTACGGCATCAGCCAGCGTAAACGCATTCAGCATCAACTCTTTTACCTGAGCATTGCCTTTTTTCGCTTTGCGGTATTTGATGCAGCGGATCACAATGACGCTCCAAGTCACCACACTCATCAACAACATCAGGACAAATACACCAATCAGTACCACATCACCTGATTTGAAAACTAAACTTAAATCCATAATTTTTCCAAGTTAAAAATAAAATTAAAATTTCTATCGGGTCATTTAAAATCATTCCCCAACAGCATATATTTTCCAATCAATCAGCTTAGGCCTAGATACTTATTCGAGCATGAATTTGACAGGTACTTTAAATTCAGTCCAAACGCTTGCATGACAGCTGCCATTTTTAACGGCTTTACGCGCTGCATTATCCAGACGACTATAACCACTTGATTTATTCACACTAATTGAATCCACTTTACCGCTGGGACCAACCAAGACTTTCAAAACAACCAAGCCCTCTTCACCATTTTCAGTGGATAGTGAAGGATACGGAGGTCTTGGAATATGGCAGGTTCCTTTTGCAGGATTGCCTTTACTGCTGCCGGCACCTATACCGCTGCCACCACCTCCGCCACCGGTACCGGAACCATGTTCGCCTTTCGCACCACCGCTACCGGATCCGCTGCCTTCGCCACGGCCGCTGCCTGTACCTTTCGTACCGCCGCCGTTGCCTTTTCCTTCTCCACCTAAGGCTTTGCCTTCGCCGTTGCCTTTACCGTTTTCCGCAGTATTCGGCCCGGTTTTGCTGCCTGAGTGTTCAGATGCCTTGGGAGATGGTTTAGGTTCTGCCTTCGGCTCTGGTTTTGGTTCAGGTTTTGGCTCGGGCTTCGGCTCAGGTTTGGGTTCTGGCTTAGGCTCGGGCTTAGGTTTCTCAATAGGTTTCGGTTTTTCCTTTTGCTGTACGATATCCGCTTTTTCTTTTTTCGTTACCACAGGTTTGATAACGGGTTTGGGTGGCTCGACAGGCTTAGGTTTGGGTTTCGGCTTGGGTTTCGGTTGTTCGGGGGTAGGCTCGGGGGCGGCAGGTGCGCCTTCTCCCTCAGGGCTGCCGTCGCCACCGCCGAAATCGCCCAAATCGACAAATTCAATATTCGCCATTTCGACAGGAGGCGGTTTGTGCGCGTGCCATAAAAGTGCAACCAAACCGACGTGAATCAACGCAACGGAAGTCACGACGGCTGGAGTTAAAATTCGTTTTTTATCCATAATTCCGTTATGTTAATAGCAACAATTCCTGTTTGCAAGTCGTTTTGCAGTCAAAATAAGCATTAATGCTTATATAGAAAGTTTATAGACCTGCTGTTTTAAAGGCTGCATATCATAATATGATATTAGCTCTCATTACTAATATTATCAAACAAAAGGCCGTCTGAAAAGATAAGCGGTATTAAAAAAGCCATCGACTCTTACAATCTTTATGCCATCCGCACATCAGACCAATATTGAAACCTCATCAGACCGATAAAATTTCAAATGGTTTCAAATCATCTGTATTTTTTATCCATAAAACATCAGGCCGTCTGAAAACATTCTTTCAGACGGCCTGATTCAAACAAAATCATTTTTTCCGTTTCGCCCTTGGGTGCGCTTCATCATAAACACGCGCCAAATGGTCGAAATCCAGCTTTGTATAAACTTGCGTAGCAGAAAGGTTGCTGTGTCCCAACAATTCCTGCACGGCACGGATATCGCCCGATGCCTGTAAAAGATGGGTTGCATAGCTGTGGCGCATCATGTGCGGCGAGATATGGCTGGCACTGCCCACGCGCACCGCCCACGCCTGCAGGCGTTTTTGGATTTGACGTTGCCCCAGCCTGCCGCCGTTCTTATTGGTGAACAAGGCCTGCTCGCCCTCTTTGGCAATACGCACTGCCAGATAATCACGCAATGCCGCAATGCTTTTAGCCACCAAAGGCACTTGCCGCTGCTTGCCGCCTTTACCCTTCACACTGACCCAGCCTTCGTCCAAAACGATACCGTCCAGATTCAAACCTTGTATCTCGCTCAGGCGCAAACCGCTACCATACATCAATTCAAACATGGCCTTATCGCGCACATCCAGCTCGTCATCAACAGGCGCATGGTCAAGGATATGGTTTAAAGGTTCTTGCGGTAGTGCTTTGGGCAGGCGTTCGGGCAGGCGCGGCGCTTTCATATTAAATGTCGGGTCGCTTTCCATGACTTCTATCTGCACCAGCCAACTGCAATACTGCCGCCATACCGACAATTTCCGCGCCAAACTGCTTTCGCTCAAGCCCTTTTGCGACAGCTTTTTCAATACCGCCACAAAATCGCGGCGCGTCGGCAGGCCGTTTTCAAGATTATCGGGCAACAGGCGCATCAACTCACTCAAATCGCGCCAATAAGCGGAAACGGTATGCTCCGACTTGCCTTGTTGTAGCAAGGTTTTCAGATAGCGTTCAAGATGAAACGCAAAATGGTTTGATTCCGCCATTTCAGACGGCCTCCAATCTAGGGCATTATTCTCCACCGCATTCTGCCCCAGCACGCCCCCTACCTGTGCGTTGAACAGGGCATTGGTGTTGGTGCTGCCGCCGGCTTTCAGGCTGCTTTGCCGGCTTTGGCGGTAGTGTTGGTTTTGCTCTTTGCCGGCGGATTTAAAGCCGAAACCGGCTTCGACGGGCAGCAGGGCGGCGCCAAAAATTATCTGCGTTAAAGTTCATTTTCATAGTAAGGTGTTAAAAAAATATTCTCCTCTTCCCAAGGAGAAGATACGCCATTTTGATTCATAAATATTTCATAATTATAAAAATCTTTATCATAATCTCCATATGTAATTTTCATTCCTTTTAACCACATGGCATCACATTCGTCACATAGAATAATTTCTTTCAAAATGTATTTTGATTTAAAAATATACAATATTCCTTGGTTGCAGCGCGGACATATTTTTGGATTCATAATGTATCTCTAATCTATTTTATTACAGGGTAAGCAGAAATAATTTTCCCGGTATTAGGAACTACAATACCGTTTTCAATGCCGAAGGCAAACGGCAGACACGCTGCTTGCCATAATCGAAACACACCATGCCTGTCTGCACTTTCGCCAGTACAAGGCCGTCTGAAATCCTGCGGATACGGTACAGCAAAGAAAAGCCCACTCCGGCCACGCCCGCCGCCCCCATTTCTACCGACAGATCATCGCCATGATGACCTTGCGCCAAATACTGCACCGCCGCATCCGCCATAATCAGGCCTGCCCCACCGGCATCCATTTCGCTCCAACCCAGCGTCGCCAGCCAACGCATCCGCACTTCATGGCACAAACGCAACACCGCATCGTTCGCCAGATGGCCGCCATAGTTCACATCGCCCACCTGCACCGTCAAGGCCGTCTGAAACAAAGGCTTATCACACTCGGCCACCGAAATCCTATCCATTTTGCACACCCGTTTTCAATACCACGCCATTATAAACCGAGACCCTGTTCGTTAATATATAAAAACAATGTAACAGCTTGTAGTCTTTCATTTCAAAAAACATTATAATTTATCGGATAAATTTACCCTTCACTACTTCAGGAGCTCCTCATGGCACTCGTATCCATGCGCCAATTATTGGACCATGCAGCCGAAAACAGCTACGGCCTGCCCGCATTCAACGTCAACAACCTCGAACAGATGCGCGCCATCATGGAGGCGGCCGACCAAGTCAACGCCCCCGTTATCGTTCAAGCATCCGCCGGCGCGCGCAAATACGCGGGCGCGCCGTTTTTGCGCCACCTGATTTTGGCGGCAGTCGAAGAATTTCCGCACATCCCAGTCGTGATGCACCAAGACCACGGCGCATCGCCCGACGTGTGCCAACGCTCCATCCAACTGGGTTTTTCTTCGGTAATGATGGACGGCTCGCTGCTCGAAGACGGCAAAACCCCTTCTTCTTACGAATACAACGTCAACGCCACCCGTACCGTGGTTAACTTCTCCCACGCCTGCGGCGTATCCGTCGAAGGCGAAATCGGCGTATTGGGCAACCTCGAAACCGGCGAAGCCGGCGAAGAAGACGGCGTAGGCGCAGCGGGCAAACTTTCCCACGACCAAATGCTCACCGGCGTCGAAGATGCCGTACGTTTCGTTAAAGATACCGGCGTTGACGCATTGGCTATTGCCGTCGGCACCAGCCACGGCGCATACAAATTCACCCGTCCGCCCACAGGCGACGTATTGCGTATCGACCGCATCAAAGAAATCCACCAAGCCCTGCCGAACACCCACATCGTGATGCACGGCTCCAGCTCCGTTCCGCAAGAATGGCTGAAAGTCATCAACGAACACGGCGGCAAAATCGGTGAAACCTACGGCGTGCCGGTTGAAGAAATCGTCGAAGGCATCAAACACGGCGTGCGCAAAGTCAACATCGACACCGACCTGCGCCTCGCCTCCACCGGCGCCATCCGCCGCTTCATGGCAGAAAACCCATCCGAATTCGACCCGCGCAAATACTTGAGCAAAACCGTCGAAGCCATGAAACAAATCTGTCTTGACCGCTATCTTGCGTTCGGCTGCGAAGGTCAGGCAGGCAAAATCAAACCGATTTCTTTGGAAAAAATGGCAACCAAATACGCCAAAGGCGAATTGAACCAAATCGTTAAATAATCCGTATATCGGATTCACACTAAGGCCGTCTGAAAACTTGGCAATAAGGTTTCAGACGGCCTTAGCTTTTGGGAAATTTATAGTAAAATCTTCCACCGACCACACATCAAAACACATCGAAAGCAAACATGAAACTCGCCGTTATTTTGCCGGCCTATTGCGCCGAAGCTTATTTGCCCGAATGCTTGGATTCGGTATTGAATCAAACATTCCGCAACTTTTTCGTCATCGCCATCAACGATGCTTCAACAGACAAAACCGGCGAAATCCTCAAGGCTTACGCAGCCAAAGATTCACGTTTGCAGGTTTTCCACCTTCCGGAAAACAAGGGCGAGCCGTTTGTCTGCCAATTTGCCATGGATATGCTCAAAGACGTAGAGGTCGAATATGTGGCACGAATGGACGCGGACGATATTTGCGCCTTGGATCGTTTTGAAAAACAGATTCAATTCTTAGACAGCCATCCTGAAATCGATATTGTCGGCAGCCAAGCCACCATCTTTTTCGATGACCAAACCGGAAGAGAACCCTTTTTAAGCGACCTCCCCCTGCTCGACAAAGACATTAAAGCCTTTTTCTCCTTTGCCGCTCAAAACATGTTCAACCCCACCACCATGTGGCGGCACGACAGCATTAAAAACCTTGAGATAAACTACACCGCGACAGAAACCGCGCCCGATTTCCATATGTGGGTGCAATGTGCCCTACATGGCAAAACCTTTGCCAACCTGCCCGAGTCTTTGTTGTCTTACAGGATACACACAGCTCAAGAAAGCAAAAAAAAGACAAAATCAACCGATCCGTCCAATACACCATGGAATTGTGGTTCAGCCACCTTTTCCCTGAATTGAACCCAGTAAAAGTCACCCTCTTAAGCCGAATCTTGCATGAAAAGAAACTGAGTTTAACCACCGAAGAGCTGAAAACCATTTTTGCCGCTTATGACAGAATCAGCAAAGACCGCAGCATTTCATTGTTTGGCGAAGACCGCAATACAATGTTCGACATGATAGACAATTTCTTCAATCTCTTAAAAAGCCGGTTGAAATTCACTTAAATCATATAGTGGATTAAATTTAATCCAGTACGGCGTTGTCTCGCCTTGCCGTACTATTTGTACTGTCTGCGGCTTCGTCGCCTTGTCCTGATTTAAATTTAACCCACTATAAAAGGCCGTCTGAAACCTCGTTTCAGACGGCCTTTATCTATTTCAATCTAAATCAGAACAAGCCGTGAATCACGCCTTCTGCGTCCACATCGATTTTCTCGGCGGCCGGAACTTTCGGCAGGCCCGGCATTTTCATCATATTGCCGCACAACGCAACGATGAAGCCCGCGCCGGAAGAAACGGTAATACCGCGCACGGTAATGCGGAAGCCTTCGGGGCAGCCCAAGAGTTTGGCGTTGTCGCTCAAAGAATATTGGGTTTTCGCCATACAGACCGGCATTTTGTCCAAACCCAGTTTTTCCAGCGAGGCGATTTCGGCAGACGCTTCCGCGCTGAAATCGACATCTTCCGCGCCGTACACTTTTTGGGCAATCGCACGGATTTTGTCTTTAATGCTCAATTCGACATCGTAGGCGAAACCGAAGTTATTGGTTTGACTTTCAATGGCATTGACGACTTTGCGCGCCAAATCCGCGCCGCCCGCGCCGCCTTTGCCCCACACTTCGGTCAGGGAAACTTCAACGCCGTGTTCCGCGCAGACTTTTTCAATCATGGCCAACTCGGCATCGGAGTCGGACACAAAGCGGTTGATGGCAACCACCACAGGCAGGCCGAATACGTTTTTCAGGTTGGAAATGTGTTTCAGCAAATTAGGCAGACCTTTTGCCAAGGCATCGAGGTTTTCTTCGCCGAGGTTGGCACGCTCCACGCCGCCGTTGTATTTCAAAGCGCGGACAGTAGCCACGACAACAGCCGCATCAGGTTTCAAATCCGCCAGACGGCATTTGATGTCGCAGAATTTTTCCGCGCCCAAATCCGCGCCGAAGCCTGCTTCGGTTACGGCATAATCGGCAAGGTGTTTTGCCAGTCGGGTGGCGGTAACGGAGTTGCAGCCGTGGGCGATGTTGGCAAACGGGCCGCCGTGTACAAATGCCGGAGTACCTTCAATGGTTTGTACCAAATTAGGCTTAATCGCATCTTTGAGCAAAGCCGCCATTGCGCCGTGGGCTTTCAAATCTTTGGCGTAAACGGGGCCGCCGTCTTTGGCGTAGGCGACAAGGATGTTGCCCAAACGCTCTTTCAAATCACTGATGTCTTTGGCAAGACAGAATACCGCCATCACTTCGGAGGCAACGGTAATATCGAAGCCGTCGGGACGCATCACGCCGTCAACAGGTTTGCCCATACCGTCGATGATGTTGCGCAACTGGCGGTCGTTCATATCGACCACGCGCCGCCACAGCACGCGTTTGGGATCGATGTTCAACCCGTTGCCTTGATAGATATGGTTGTCGAGCATGGCGGCAAGCAGGTTATTCGCCGCACCGATGGCGTGGAAGTCGCCGGTAAAGTGCAAATTGATGTCTTCCATCGGCAAAACTTGGGCATAGCCGCCGCCCGCCGCGCCGCCTTTAACGCCGAACACCGGCCCCAAAGAAGGCTCGCGCAGGGCAATCACCGAGTCTTTGCCGATATGGCGCAATGCGTCCGCCAAACCGATGGTTACAGTGGTTTTGCCCTCACCCGCAGGAGTCGGGTTGATGGCGGTAACCAAAATCAATTTACCTTGTTTTTGCGGCAGCTTGAATGCTTCGGCAGGATTGATTTTGGCTTTGTAATGACCATAGGGCTCGATGTTGTCCACGTTCAAACCCAGCTTGGCGGCAATTTCGCCAATCGGGCGCATGGTGGAGGATTGGGCGATTTCGGCATCGGTTTTGAAGCTCATGATTTTCCTTTATTGAGAGAGGGAAAGGCCGTCTGAAACAATACAATAAAGACGGCTGGAAGAAAAAGAATATTAGTTCTATTATAGCGTTTTCCAAAGACAAACCGCAGTGAAAATTTCGATATTTCATCAACAAGCGGATTCATATTGTCAACAATTTGAAACAAAGGAATAAAATATGAGCAGCAACGCATGGCTGTTTTGGGCATTGGCATCGGCAGGCTTCGCCTCATTGACCGCCATTTTCGCCAAAATGGGTTTACAGGGCATAGATTCGGATTTCGCCACCTTTATCCGCACCTTGGTCATCCTCGCCGCTTTGGTATTGTTTTTAACCTACACCGGCAAATGGCAGGGCGTGAACGGCTTTACCGGCCGCAACTGGACATTCCTCATCCTATCCGGCCTCGCTACCGGCGCATCTTGGCTCGCCTACTTCAAAGCCCTGCAACTGGGCAATGCCTCGCAAGTCGCCCCCGTCGACAAATTCAGCCTGGTCTTGGTCGCCCTGATGGCCGTCGTTTTCTTAGACGAACGCCCAAGCACGCAGGAATGGATAGGCTTAGGCTTGGTAACCGCAGGCGTATTGACTTTGGCTTTGAAACGATAAAGATTGGGACATCAAAAAGGCCGTCTGAAAAATTTCAGACGGCCTTTGCTTTACTTCAAACAATCAGCTCAATATTAATTTGAACCGACTTTGATTTTTTGCCACAAGTTGACAGACAGTTTTTTCGCATCCGCGCTCATTTGAGGCATAACGAAACCGTCTTTCATGTCTTGCTCGTTCGGGAAAATAGAACGTGTGTTCACCAGCTCAGCAGGCATTTTTTCGCGCGCAGGTTTGCTGGCCGGTGCGAAGGTTACGGCAATACCGTTTTTCGCAGCCACTTCGGGATCAAGCGTGTAGTTGATGTATTTGTGGGCATTGGCGATGTTTTTCGCATCGGCCGGAATCAACCAAGATTCAATCCAAAAGCCCATGCCTTTCGGAGTCAACACTTCGATGCCGACATTATTCTTCACTTCTTCAGAACGCGCTTTGGCCAAGTTCAAGTCGCCGCCGTTACCTGCCGCCAAGCAGATATCGCCGCGCGCCAGCTCGTCAATGATGGAAGGGCTGAAACGTTTGACATCCGGACGGATAGACTTCAACACTTCCGCCGCCGCCTTCAAATCTTCAGGATTCGAGCCTTTGGGGTCTTTGCCCAAGTAGTTCAGCAAAATCGGGAACATTTCGCTCGGGGTGTCCCACAGGGCGATGCCACAGGATTTCAGCTTGTGGGTGTATTCGGGTTTGAACAGCAAATCCCAGCCGTTTTCGGGCAGCTTGCCGCCCAAAAGCTCCTTACCCTTCGCCGTAATCGCAATCGTATTCACGCCGGAGAAATAAGGAACGGCGTATTGATTGCCCGGGTCGGCGGTTTCCAACATCTTCAGCAATTCAGGGTCGATGTTTTTGTAGTTAGGAATCAGATCCTTATTGATTTTTTGGTATGCACCTGCCTCAATTTGGCGCGGCAGGAAGGCAATACCGGGTACAACCAAGTCATAGCCGGATTTGCCGGTCAGCATTTTGGCTTCCAGCGTTTCGTTGTTTTCATACAAATCGTAAGTCAGCTTCAAATTGTTGGCTTTTTTGAAGTCTTCGACTGTACTTTCGTCAACGTAGTTTGACCAGTTGTAGATATTCAAAGTATCGGTAGCGGCTGCCTCGGCATTGGCAGCAGGCGCGCTGCCTGCTTGAGGTTGCTCGGCTTTTTTCTCGCCACCGCCGCACGCGGCCAAAGACAATGCGGCCAATACGGCTAATACAGATTTTTTCATACGGGCAGATTCCTGATGAAAGAGTGGTTAATGTCAATAAATAAGAAACCCTGCACCCCATAAACACCCCGGTGCAGAGTTAGGCTATTGTAATGGAAACGTAAGCAAACGAAAAGCAATATCCATCTGATTTTTATTGAAATAAGACAAAGCAACATCATCTTTTTCCCAAAAGCGTTGCACCGGCTGTCGTTTTTGGGCAAAATACGGCTGATTTGCGCGCGTTTATAGAGAAAAAGCTTGCATACAAGGAAATCTGTCTTTAAAATTGCGCGTTTACAGAATTTATTTTTCAGGAGATATTCAATATGGCAAACAGCGCACAAGCCCGCAAACGTGCCCGCCAGTCGGTTAAACAACGCGCCCACAACGCCAGCCTGCGTACTGCATTCCGTACCGCTGTGAAAAAAGTGTTGAAAGCAGTTGAAGCCGGCGACAAAGCTGCTGCTCAAGCAGTTTACCAAGAATCCGTTAAAGTCATCGACCGCATCGCTGACAAAGGCGTATTCCACAAAAACAAAGCAGCCCGTCATAAAAGCCGTCTGTCTGCTAAAGTAAAAGCTTTGGCTTAATACTGACGCAGATGCCGGAAATCCTGACAACCAAAGCAGGATAATCGAGCTGATACGATGCCCCTGAGGTCTTGCCTTTCAGGGGCATTGCCGTATCCACAGCCCAAACCGACTAAATAAAACCATTTACCCTCTCATCAGGCCGTCTGAAAAATAACGGAAACTCTCATGAACAAGATGTTGAAACATTCCCTAAGTATCGGATTCATTGCCGCCGCTCCACTGGCCGCCGCCGATACCGCCCTACACTGCACCACCATTCAAGACAATGCCACCCGTTTGGCGTGTTACGACAACATCTACTCGGCGCAACTCCCCCCTCAATCCCCACTGCCGCAAGCGCAAACCGAAACCGCCAAAACATCGGTTGACCTCGAACAAAGCGTCCGCAAGAGCATTGAGAAAAAAGAAGCGGCCATCGTATTCGACAACCCTACCCATCCGAATATTTCAGATGACGTATTAAGCGAAACTGCCGACAGCTACACGCCTTTAAGCCTGATGTACGATTTGGATAAAAACGACACACGCGGCCTGTTGAGCGTACGCGAGCACAACCCTATGTACCTCATGCCCGTTTGGTACAACAGCAGCCCCAACTACTACCCGGAATCCCCCAGTCGCGGCGTAACCACGCAGGAAAAATTCAGCGAACAAAAACGCCTCGAAACCAAAATGCAGGTTTCCTTCAAAAGTAAGATTGCCGAAGATTTATTCAAAACCCGTGCCGACGTATGGTTTGGCTATACCCAAAAATCCGACTGGCAAATCTTCAACCAAGGCCGCAAATCCGCACCGTTCCGCAACACCGACTACGAGCCTGAAATCTTCATTACCCAACCCGTTAAAGCAGACCTGCCTTTCGGCGGCAAACTGCGTATGGTTGGCGCAGGTTTTGTTCACCAATCCAACGGTCAAAGCCGCCCGGAATCTCGATCATGGAACCGCGTTTATGCCATGGCCGGCATGGAATGGGGAAAGCTGACCGTTATTCCTAGAGTCTGGATGCGCGCCTTCGACCAAAAAGGAGATGACGACGACAATCCGGACATCAACAAATACATGGGCTACGGCGACTTAAAAGTCCAATACCGCTTCAATGACAAACAAAATGTTTATTCCGTCCTGCGTTATAACCCGAAAAGCGGACGCGGTGCCATTGAAGCTGCTTACACCTTCCCACTCAAAGGAAAACTCAAAGGCGTTGTCCGCGGCTTCCACGGCTACGGCGAAAGCCTGATTGACTACAACCACAAACAAAACGGCATCGGCTTCGGCCTGATGTTCAACGACTGGGACGGTATCTGATTTTCCCCTATATTGTTTCAGACGGCCTTTGCAATCAAAGCGGCCGTCTGAAACAACAAAACAAGCCATTCGTTTAAAATACTCGTTTCCTAGCGCCCAAACGCGTATAATGCGAAGTTTGGGCAAAACTTGCCGGAATGAAACAAAGATGACAGAAGCCGCAGCCGAAAGCGGAAAAATCGCCAAGGCTTTAAAGAAATACCTGATTACAGGCGTACTGGTTTGGTTGCCGATTGCCGTAACCATCTGGGCGATGACCTACATCATATCCGCCGCCGACAGACTGATCAGCCTATTGCCGGAAAGCTGGCAGCCCCAGCATTTCTGGGGATTCAACATACCCGGTTTGGGCATTGTTGCCGCTACCGTCGTCTTGTTCGTTACCGGCGTATTTGCCGCCAACGTTTTAGGCAGACGGATTCTCGGCGCGTGGGACAGCCTTTTGGGACGCATTCCCGTCGTCAAATCCATCTACTCCAGCGTTAAAAAAGTTTCCGAATCCCTACTCTCCGACAGCAGCCGCTCGTTCAAAACCCCCATACTGGTTCCCTTTCCACAACCGGGCATTTGGACGATAGCCTTTGTTTCCGGCCATATCCCTGACAAACTCAAAGGCAGCCTGCCGCAAGATGACGACTATATTTCCGTTTACGTCCCAACCACGCCCAACCCGACCGGCGGCTATTACATCATGGTTAAAAAAAGCGACGTTCGCGAGCTGGACATGAGTGTGGATCAGGCATTGAAATATGTAATTTCGCTGGGCATGGTCATGCCGGACGACTTACCGGTTAAAGCCCTACCCGCCCAAAAGCCGTCTGAAGACGGTGATACCGAACATAACAATTAAGGTCTTCTTTTTTCAGACGGCCTTTCCTTCTTTTTCAAATTGAACAATATAAAAAGGTGATTTTATGCGTACCAACTACTGCGGCCTGATCAGCGAGCAATACTTAGACCAAACCGTTACCGTCAAAGGCTGGGTACACCGCCGACGTGACCACGGCGGTGTGATTTTTATCGACCTGCGCGACCGCGAAGGCATCGTTCAAGTCGTTATCGACCCTGACACGCCCGAAGCATTTGCCGCTGCCGACTCCGCCCGCAACGAATACGTCTTGAGCATTACCGGCCGCGTACGCAACCGTCCGGAAGGTACAACCAACGACAAAATGATTTCCGGCAAAATCGAAATCCTTGCCAAAGAAATCGAAGTCTTGAACGCTGCCGCCACGCCGCCGTTCCAAATCGACGACGAAAACATCAGCGAAAACGTGCGCCTGACCAACCGCGTTATCGACCTGCGCCGTCCGGTGATGCAACGCAACCTGCGCCTGCGTTATCAAGTCGCTATGGGCGTTCGCCGCTACTTGGACGCGCAAGGCTTCATCGACATCGAAACGCCAATGCTGACCCGCTCCACTCCGGAAGGCGCGCGCGACTACCTCGTGCCGAGCCGCGTTCATCCGGGCGAATTTTTCGCTCTGCCGCAATCTCCGCAATTGTTCAAACAACTGCTGATGGTGGCCGGTTTCGACCGTTACTACCAAATTACCAAATGTTTCCGCGACGAAGACTTGCGTGCCGACCGCCAGCCGGAATTCACCCAAATCGACTTGGAAACCTCGTTCCTGAACGAGGATGAAATCATGGACATCACTGAAGGCATGGCTAAACAAGTCTTCAAAGATGCTTTGAACGTAGATTTGGGCGACTTCCCACGCATGCCTTACTCTGAAGCCATGTTCTACTACGGCTCTGACAAACCGGATATGCGTATCGACTTGAAATTTACCGAGCTGACCGACCTGATGAAAACGGAAGAGTTTAAAGTTTTCCGTGGCGCAGCCGATATGAAAGGCGGCCGCGTGGTCGCCCTGCGCGTACCGAACGGCGCGAAATTCAGCCGCAAAGAAATCGACGAATACACCAAATTTGTCGGCATCTACGGCGCGAAAGGTTTGGCATACATCAAAGTGAACGATGTCGGCAACCTTTCCAACGGCGAAGACAGCGGCCTGCAATCTCCAATCGTGAAATTCCTGTCCGAAAACGCCCTGAAAGAAATTATTGCGCGTACCGGCGCGCAAAACGGCGACATCATCTTCTTCGGCGCAGACAAAGCCAAAGTCGTGAACGAAGCCATCGGCGCATTGCGTATCAAAGTCGGTTTAGAACACGGCGCGGAAAACGGCTACTTCACAGACGAATGGAAACCTTTGTGGGTTGTCGATTTCCCGATGTTCGAATACGACGAAGAAGCCGACCGCTACGTTGCCGTACACCATCCGTTTACCGCGCCGAAAGAAGGCCATGAAGACCTGATGGTTTCCGACCCTGCAAACTGCCTGGCCCGTGCCTACGACATGGTGTTGAACGGCTGGGAAATCGGCGGCGGCTCTATCCGTATCCACCGAGCAGACGTACAAGAGAAAGTGTTTGCCGCGCTGAAAATCAGCCCCGAAGAGCAACAAGAGAAATTCGGCTTCCTCTTGGACAACCTGAAATTCGGTGCGCCTCCGCACGGCGGTTTGGCATTCGGCCTCGACCGTCTGGTTACCCTGATGACCGGTGCCGAATCTATCCGCGACGTGATTGCCTTCCCGAAAACCCAACGCGCCCAATGTCTGCTGACCAACGCGCCTAATGTGGTCGACGACAAACAACTTCGCGAGTTAAGCCTGCGTCTGCGTCAGAAAGCAGTTGAAACAAAAGAAGCATAATTTACCGGCTTAACCTTTAAAATATTAAGGCTGTCTGAAATTTTTGAAATTTCTTTCAAATCTTTCAGACGGCCTTTCTACATTTTGTTCGTTTATATATAATCAACCTGAAAACTGTTTTATTTTAAACGTTTACTTCAGTGACGTTAGAGTATTAAAAACAACCGTTTGTAAGAAAAACAAACAAATAGTCTTCGCAAGCAATATCATAGCTGTTATACAATAAAGGAACCTGACAATGTTTCTAATACTAACGGGGCTGATACTGACTTTTTTTGTTATATTGTTTATTATTACTTCAATTATTCATAAAAAACAGTTTGCCTACAACACACACCAAGACTATAACTATCCCTCCCTTCCCTCTACCGCGCATGCTACCCTCAAGGGTGGCAGCCTGACTTTGCCCGCCACTATCAGCGGGCAAGATACCGTTATTGCCAAAATCCGTATCAAATCCACTTGGACAGGATTGCTGGTATTGCCTTTTGTGGAAACCATTTCATCTAAGGGCAAATGGAAGCAATATTTCGAATACGGTGCAAAAGGCGTGCGCTATATCAATCTGAGTGATACCTTCTCCGACAGCGATAAAACCATCCGCCTGGAAGGCAAATACCTGACCTTGCCCGATCAAGAAATCGAACTCTCTATTTATCCGCGTGAAAACCTCGACGGCAAAAAAATCCTTGTCCTCGCCCCCCATGCTGACGATGCCGAATTAAGCGCATACGGTTTGTACGAAAAACACGCCGCCAATTCAATGATCTGCACCTTAACCGCCAGCGAAGGTGGCAGCTTCCACTATGGCAACCTTTACGGCACATACGACTGCGACACCCAGGCACAATATCTGCAAAAAGGCAGGATGTGCGTTTGGAACAGCCTGACCGTTCCCCTTTTAGCCGGTGTGCCGTCTGAAAACATCCTGCAACTGGGCTACTTCGACAGCACATTGACCGCCATGCGCCAAAATCCGGAAAAAGAGATTAAATCGACCAAAATCGATACGACCGACGTCGATATTTTCCGCCGTGCCAACACCTCCCCATTGGCGAACACCTCAAGCCCGGTTCGACTTGGAACAGCTTGGTAGACAACCTTGGTTATCTGATAGAAACGTTCCAGCCGGATATTATCGTGACGCCGTCTCCCAACATCGATGCGCATCCCGACCACCAACATAAAATGGGTAACGGCTGGTCGGTTGATACCAGTAATCACAGTCGTGGGGGAATTACAGCAAGCGTTTCCTTAAAAGATTGGGTAAACAATCAAAAACAAAATGGCATTGCCCCAATCAGAAAAGCACGTTTCTATGGTACAGCCACAAATGTGAAGAATGATTACGCCGATGTTTTACAGAAAAACGGCTATACCTATACGGGTGCAGACGGCAAAACTTATAACAGCGGAGCCTACTCAATCGTGCATAATAAGGATTTTGTGAGGAACAAATGGATACCTTTCTTGCTAGGAACCAATGACACCACATAAGGTGCATGTAAGGGATTGTGCTATTCGCACAGTTCATATTCTGCAGAAGTGCCCGAACAGTACCAAAGGGATAAGAATGGGGATATTTTTGAGAAAAATGGCGAACCTGTTTTAACGGAAACTTGGAAAGATTATAAGTTAATATGGAGCGAACCGACCGAAAAAGATGAAAATGGTAAATACATCAACAAATATATTCCTAAATTAATCAACCCAAACAAACCAAATGGAGAAAAATATGAAGAAAAACCATTTTAATATAGCATTACTTTTTGTTTCCACCATGATGCTAACAGGATGTTTTGGTCATTGTGCGGATTTTAATTGCACGAGACTTAATCCACGCTGGGTGAAATCAGTTCATAATTGTCGATCAAATAACTATAAAGTTGTGTTATCGGCAATAGGAAGTAAATTTAACTATCAATCAACAAGCCAAGTTCAAGATAGTGACATTGGGCAACATATTTCTGGACAATGTACTTACTATGATGGCAGATACGATGTTCGCAAAGATAAGCAGTATGGACATTTGTTTGCAAAATGATTACGCCGATGTTTTACAGAAAAACGGCTATACCTATACGGGTGCAGACGGCAAAACTTATAACAGCGGATCCTATTCGATTGTGCATAATAAGGATTTTGTGGGGAACAAATGGATACCTTTCTTGCTAGGAACCAATGACACCACACAAGGTGCATGTAAGGGATTGTGCTATTCGCATAGCAGTTATTTTGCAGAAGTTCCTGAAAAAGGTACAAAAGAATGGGATGATTATGTTGAAAAATGGGGCACACCAGAAAAAGGGCAGATGGTAAATATATCAATCATGCTATTCCAAAATTAGTCAATCCCAATAATCCGAATGGAGAAAAATATGAAACAAATCCTTTTTAAATATTTTATGCTAATTACTTGTGTTTTTGTATTAAGCAGTTGTGGTTATTTATTATCATTTGGGCAGTTAATGTTTGATGGCAGTTGTGCAGATTGGAATTGCTCCAAGCATACTCAAAGATGGACACAAGCAGTTCATGCTTGTTATGACTTAAACTTTGAAATTGCCAAGCAAAAATTGGGTTACGAAAATTTAGAAGAAGTACAGGACAGCGAAATTGGACGAAATATTTATAATCAATGCGTTCAAAATGCTGGTAAATATGACATTCGCAAAGATAAGCAGTATGGTCATTTGTTTGCAGACTGCGCTGGCCGCCATCGAAGCCCTGCGTAAAATCGATTACCGCCGTGGCAATCTGTTTTTGCACACCATACATTACCTGAGCGACGACTTCCCTATCGGCAAAGTAGGTTCTTCCCTCAGCCTGCCGCCGCCATCCGAGCAACCGTTTTACTTCCAAAGCATCTATTCCCATCCTTTGGATAAAGAGGAGCAAAACCGCAAACTCCTCGCCCTTGATGCCATGAACGACATCCGCCCCAATTCGGACGGCTATATGCGTTGGAGCACCATGATATTCAAAGGCTTAAACAAACTGCGGCACCACATCCTCCATCTCGACAAAGACCTGGTCAATCGCTTTGTCCGCAGCAACGAATTCTTCTATACCGTCCCCATTAGCGACTTGTACAAAGAAGAGACGCTGAAACAAATCACCTATCAGGGCAAAGCCCAATAAGCCACAAAGGCCGTCTGAAAAGATGTTTCAGACGGCCCTTATCACACCAAATCAAAACAATAAAATCACCGCATTACAAACGAAAAACACCAAGCCCAAATCCAAACGCGGCAACCCAAGTTATAATAAAACCCTTCCCACACGTCCCACATCATCATGCCGATTTACTTCATCGCCGATTTGCACCTGAGCGAATCCCATCCTCAACTGACCGCACTCTTCCAAAAATTTATCCAAGAAAAAGCCGTTCACGCCCAAGCCGTATACATTCTTGGCGATCTTTTCAATTTTTGGATCGGCGATGACGAAAACAGCCCTTTGGTTCAAACCATCAAACAAACCATCCGCAGCCTGACCGAGCGCGGCATTGCCTGCTATTTTATCCATGGCAACCGCGACTTCCTCATCGGTAAAACCTTCGCCCGCGATACCGGCATGACCTTACTGCCCGAGTACGCCGTTATCGACCTGTTCGGCACACCCACCCTGCTCTGTCACGGCGACACCCTCTGCACCGACGACCATTCTTATCAAAAATTCCGCCGTACCGTCCATCAAAAATGGCTGCAACGCCTGTTCCTGCTCCTGCCGCTCACACTCCGACTGAACATCGCCACCAAAATCCGTAAGCAGAGCAAACAGGACAAGCAACACAAAACTGCCGACATCATGGACGTCAATCCAACCTTTACCCACGAAACCGTCCAACGCTTCCACACGCCCCTGCTCATCCACGGCCATACCCACCGCGAAAACATTCATTGCAACGCCAGTTACACCCGCATCGTACTTGGCGACTGGCGCGACAATTACGCCTCCATTCTCGAAGCCGATACTGAAGGCTACCGTTTTATCGCCTTATAAAACATCAGGCCGTCTGAAAACCGGTTTCCCGATTGTTCAGACGGCCTGACTGACAAACATCCTCAAACAGTTTACGCAAACCAACCGCGTATCCGTTCCAAACCACCAAAGCGCACACACGCATCCGCATTCGCTTCGGTTTTCGGTTTCGCCCGATAAGCAACGCCGAATCCAGCTTCCAATATCATCGGAATATCGTTCGCACCATCACCCATCGCCACCACCTGCCACGAAGCCAAACCCAGTCGCTCACGGTATTCACGCAACAAATCCGTCTTAGCCTGCGCATCGATAATCCGTCCTTTCAGACGGCCTGTCAGCTTGCCGTTTTCCACTTCCAACACATTCGCAAAATGGAAATCCAAACCCAAACGCCGTTGCAGGCGTTCCGTAAAGAACGTAAACCCTCCCGACACCAGCATAAACTTCACATCATTCCGTTTGCACTCTGCCAACAAAAATTCCGCGCCCGGCGACAGCTGCAACATATTCTCGTACACCTCTTCCAACACGCGCTCGTCCAAACCGGCCAGCAAAGCCACACGCTTACGCAAAGACTGCTCAAAGTCCAGCTCGCCGCGCATCGACTGCTCCGTAATCGCAGCCACCTGATCTTTCAGCCCAACACCGGCCGCAATCTCATCTACACACTCAATCGTAATTAGCGTTGAATCCATATCGCTGACAATCAGTCCCAAATCAGCAAAAGCCACATCCGGCAACAGCGCGCCATCTATCTGCTGCGCAATCAACGCCGCACGCATCTCGTCCGTCAATTCAAAATCATCATCAACCGGCACGCGCAACACCGACTTCTCTGATGGCGCAGACACCAAACCGCCAAATGCCGACCAGTCGCAAGCACCCAAATCCCCATGTTGCAACACCAAAACTTTCTTCATCTCATTCTCCTCATACCCCAAAACATTTACAAACATATCGGGTACACATTCAGCCTAAAACAACGAAACCGTATTTTGCAAAGGCCTTAAAAAACCAAAACAGCATTATAGCTGAACAACTCCGGCAATTTTCAGACGGCCTGTAAACAATTCAACTAGAGCTACCAATACCAATCCCTGCATCAATTAAACAAGTAATTGCTCAAAAATTTGATTTAGGACAAGCTGTTTGAAAAACTTTGCAAGCAACAGATAACTTGTTGTTGCTTTTTCTTAGAACCCGTATTCACAAACAACTATTTGATAAATTTTAATATTTGTGAAATAGTTGTTTGTGAATACGGGTTCTTAAAAACAAACATACCTTTCTTTATCAAGGACCTCATCAAATGCATCATTCTAAGAAACTATTTAAACTGAGCACACTTGCCCTCTGCCTTGCCGCATTGCCCCAAGCCGCACAAGCTGCCGAAGAGGTACAACAGGCTGAAGTGGAACAAGTTACCGTAGTGGGTAAAAACAAAAGCCTGCGCACTGAAAGCCAAAACAGCTACACAGTATCCGCCCTGCGCTCAACCACGGGGCTGGTGCTCTCTCCGCGGGAAATTCCCCAATCCGTCAGCGTCATTACTAAAAAACAAATTGAAGACCAAGGCATTACCGACTTAGAAGGTGTATTGCAAAACGCTACGGGAATCAATGTTTTCAAAAGCGGCGGACGCACGCATTTCATGTCGCGCGGCTATTTTATCGAACAGTTTGAAGAAGACGGCATTGCCACGCAACTCGGTTCGCCCGGCGGATTCGGCTTAGGCGGCCCGGCCGGCGACCCGACCAGTGCAACCGATATGGCAATGTACGACCACATTGAAGTGGTGCGCGGTGCGGCAGGTTTGACACAGGCAAACAACGAACCCGGCGGCACGGTAAACGCCGTCCGCAAAAAGCCGACTGCAAAAAGCCAGCTTTCCGCCGACTTGATGGCAAACTCATGGGGCAAAGTAAACAGCGTCTTTGATGCATCCGGCACCTTAAGCCAAGAACACGGCCTGCGCGGACGCTTTGTCGGCTCAGTAGGCAGCAACAAAACCTTCAAAGACCAATCCGGCGGCCGCGACGTCCTTCTGTATGGCGTGATGGACAAAGACATCGGCGACAACAGCAAACTTACCTGGGGCGCAAGCTATCTCAACCAAACCGAAACACCCGATCCGGACGGCCTGCCTATGCGTGCAGACGGCAAAGAATGGAAACGCAGCCGCTATCTGGGTGCGGATTGGAACGAAGCCCGCCTGAAAAAATACAATCTTTTTACTGAGTTTGAACATTATTTCAACGACAACTGGAAACTGAGCAGCAAGTTGGACTGGCGTAAGAACACCAGTTCAAAAGAATATTACACGCTGGGCGGCACAGGTAACGGCATCGGTACAGACGGCCTGGGAACCACATACAGCTTCGACCGTTACGATGCAGGCAACCGCCAGTTCACTTTCCAAAACAACCTGACTGGCCGCATCTTCGCGTTCGGCCAAAATCACGACCTCTTCTTCATGCACAGCTATTCCAAAGAGAACGTGAACTCAAGCAACCGCTGGCTCGACGACAGCAGCACCTATGACGCAGATGCCTTTAACGGCAGCGAGAAAGCCAAACCCGATTGGGATTCCGCCACAGCCAAAGCCCGTGGCGGCGACGGCCGTTATACTACCCATGCCTTTGGTTTGGGCGCGCGCATCAATCCTACCGACAAACTACACATCATCGCAGGCGGACGCTATACCATCTGGAAACGCGACTTCTATTGGGATCGCGACCTCAAAGACGGGGTAGCAGGTTCATCAGACTCGCTCAAACGCAACCGCTTCGTTCCTTATGCCGGCATCACTTACGACATCACGCCTAAACAAAGCGTTTACGCCGCCTACACGTCCATCTTCAAACAAACGATGAACCGCGACTCCAACGACAACCTGCTGCCGCCGATTATGGGGCGCAACTACGAACTCGGCTGGAAAGGCGAATGGAACGAAGGCCGTCTGAACACCTCGGTCGCCCTCTACCGTACCGACAAAGACAACAACAACCAACGCGTCAATGCCAAACCACACGCCTACTGGGAACCGCTCAACCAAAGCAGCCGCGGCTTGGACGCTGAAATATCCGGCAGCCTGACCGACCATTGGCAGGTTTACGCAGGCTACACCTTCAACCGCAGCACCAACCGCAACAGCGTCGGCGACAATGTTGAATCGCGCCGAAAAGGCTACAACTTCAGCAGCCATACGCCGAAACATATGTTCCGCCTCTACACCAGCTACATCCTGCCGGTTGATGACGGCAAATGGACGGTCGGTCTTGGCTTGAAGAGCAGCAGCAAAACCGCCAATTCTTCCGGCTCACTCAAGCAAGGCGGCTACACGGTTTGGAACACCAACGTCCAATACCGCCCGAGCAAAAACCTGCAACTGGGGCTGGCAGTCAACAACCTGACCGACAAACGCTACTACGAAAACCAATACAGCCGCGGGTTAAACAGTGGCAACTTCTACGGCGAACCACGCAACGCCGTGTTCAGCCTGAAATGGAAAATGTAAATAGCGGTAAACCGAAAGTAGATTGCCCTCCACTCTTCAAAAGCATATAAAAACCAATCATTTCTTATAAACAAGGCCGTCTGAAAGCAAAATTCTGTTTTCAGACGGCCTATCACGCACATTTACAAGCATTCATCATGAATACGCTCAAAAAATTCTTTTACCTTGCCCGCCCTTTTTGGTCAGGGGCACACGGTCGCCTCCAATGGCTGATGCTCGCCGTTTTGATAGGGTTTACCCTATTCTCCATCACCATCAGCGTTTGGATTGCCGCGTGGGACAAACGTTTCTACGACGCGCTCGCTGCGTTTGACGGCGCATCCATGCCTTCGCTCATTGTCGAATACCTCGGCTATATGGCGATGGTTATCGGCTGTATCGTTTGTGCCGACTGGCTGCAAAAACGCCTCATCTTCCGTTGGCGCACCCATCTGACCGAGCAATTTCAAAAAAACTGGCTCGACGGCCACAAACACTACCGTCTGCGCCTGACCGGCGAACCGGACAACCCCGACCAACGTATCGCCGAAGACATCTACCTCCTCGCCGACAAAAGCATCAGCCTCTTTCGCTCCTTCATCAACAACGTTGCCAAATTCAGCGCGTTCGTCGCTGTACTGTGGACGCTCTCCGGCGTGCAGACCTTCAACATCGGAGGACACAACATCACCATACACGGCTACCTCGTCTGGGTTGCCCTGATTTATTCCATCTTCAGCACCGTCATCGCCCATCTTGTCGGCCGCAAACTGAAAAACCTCAACATCGACCGCCAGCACCGCGAAGCCGACTACCGCGCAGCCCTTTTACGTGTACGCGACCATGCCGAACAAATCGCCTTCTACAACGGCGGCGAAGCGGAAACAGGCCGTCTGAAACAACGTTACCTCCGCATCCGCGACAACTGGCGACGGCTGACCAACTGCGAATTCCGCCAAGAAACCTTTTGGGCGACCTATGTGCGCATCAGCATCTTCATCCCCATTCTCGCCACCCTGCCCATGTACCTCGCCAAAACCATGACCTTCGGCGACATGATGCAGACGCGCACATCATTTGCCCGCGTTCAAGACAGTTTTGGCTGGTTTACCGATGCATACCGCCGCCTGATTGAATGGGCGGCAGTCATCGAACGGCTTTCCGGTTTTCAGACGGCCTTGGAACAAGCAGAACAAAAAAGCCCCTCCCTTCAGTCACACCAAACAGATTTGCCGCATCATAGCGGCAAGGCCGTCTTGCAAAACCTTACCGTCCACACCCAAACCGGCAGCCCCCTGCTTACTGATATTCACCTCCAAGCCCGTTCTCCGGAATGGGTATTACTTAAAGGCAGAAGCGGCATCGGTAAATCCACGCTGCTTCGCGCCCTCGCAGGCTTGTGGCCGTATTACCAAGGCAACTTCGCCCTCGAAGGTAGCCGCCTGTTCTTCCCGCAACGCCCTTACCTGCCTGCGGACACATTGCGTCAAACTGTCAGCTATCCCTATACGGCCTGCCAAGACGACCATTTGATTCAAACCGTCTTGGAACAAGTCGGCTTAAGCAGCCCAACGGGTAGGTTGCACACGTTGATGAACGATTTGGACACTTCATACGAATGGCACGGCATCCTTTCCGGCGGCGAACAGCAACGCCTCAGCCTTGCACGCGCGCTGCTGCACAAACCGCAGATCCTGTTCCTAGATGAAGCCACCAACCAGCTTGATGACGAATCCGCCCTGATGTTGATGCAGACCCTCAAGCAACATTTGCCCGATACTTTGGTCATCGGCATCAGCCACCAACCCAAAATTCAAGCCCTGTTTGTTTGATAGCTCTTTGAATTTGAATGAAAAAATTATTTAAATGTTAAAATGTGCAAAACGCTTGCTTTCAATCCTAACAAGAGATATAGTACTAAGTAACTAGTTCTTATTGATGAGAGCTACTCCTTGGATACTTGCCTCCGGTTCTCCAACCCGGGGGCATTTTTTTGCGTTTTTATTTTGTGTCTGTATGAATAGGATAAAGACGAAATATAAAAGGTTTTCAAAACACGAGGCCTAGAATATTTATAAAATACTGACTATAAATAAAAAACACCAATCTCAAATCGATAGTTAAATAAAACCGCAAACCGCGTTTTCCCAAACTTTCAGGCCGTCTGAAATCCTCTCTTCAATGCGGTAAAAGGAACAACCGTTACCTTGGCACAGGAACAACGCCTGGCCAACGGAGAGCTGATACCGAAAGGCTCTGTGGTAACGTGGTCGGACAATGCGGTGAAGGTTGTGCGGCCTGATGGGAAAAAGCGGAGATTTAATAGTCGGGATTGGGAACAGAAGGCATTGCCGAAACCTTCTCTATCATCATTAGCCAACTTAACCAGCAAAGAACAAAAAGTAATCAGATAGTTAGCTAGAGATAATGGTAGAATTATTGTTAACGGCGAACAAATTCCTGTCAATCGGCTTCCGCAGGACATTAATGTCAAACCAACTCCGCCATCTCCCTTAAATGGTAGTGGAAGAACCATTGGTAAGAGCAAGTCTCAAAACCAAATTATGCAGGACGATGTGGCTTACTTGCGCTCAATGGGTGCAAAAGATATTAGGATCAACCAACAGCAGGTAAACAACCAAATGTGCCGGGTAGGGATCTGCCGCCCGGATGTCCAAGCCACCTTGCGTGATTCTAATAAACGAATTTATATCGAATACGATCGCGCCAGTTCGAACCGTGGAGCCGGACATGCATCAAGAGCATTGAGTAATGATCCGGATGCTATTGTAATTTTAAGAACCGTGGATTAAATTATGAATGTAAACAAAGATTTTTTTCTTGCAAAAGACGGCCATCCAAGCCTGAAACAGTTTTATTTTATTGGCGCGCCATTTGAAAAAGCACTGGATCTCTATTTGAAAAGATTAATGGATTTAAGCGACTTTTATCAGAATTTAAAACCGAAACTATCGTATTTGGATGAGGAATATACCCTCAGTCAGAAATTGGATTTCTTGAATCCGCTTGAGATTACCGGATCATCCAAATATTTATTGTTGGAAACGCAGTCTGATTGGTCATTGCTAATAGGTAATAACCGGAACGGCACAGACTTTTCAAGTGTGCCGTATGAAGCCTTGCTGTGGAAAATCAGATTATTGACTATGTATTTACGTCCATATTTTGGCAAAGACGAATTCGGTGCGGTCTCATTTACCCTGTATGAGGGCAGCAAACAGGTTTCCCGTCATGACTGCGAAACCAGAAATGTTATGCTGCATAAAGAAACCAGTCGTGTCGAGTTTATGGAATATGGCACGCCGCTGCCGTTTGAACAGACAGAAAAATATACCGAAAGACTCAAAAAAAAACAGGCTGACTGTGGAGATGATCGAAGAATATTGCAAACATTTAGGCATTTCATTATTTGATTTGGACTTCTACCAGTCCAAAGCCGCCCTTATTGAGATATTGAGAAACAAATAACTTTCATCTCTTCAAAAAGACAGTCTGAAAAATATCCAGGCTGTCTTTTATCGTTAATCCCATATTTTAGACGGCCTGTTTAACCCTCTATTGCAAAGCTTGGCACAAGCCCGCTGACCGACGGCAATTAATTACTATATAATCAAACGCATTGTTACCCTACAAAGGAGCCACACCATGACCACAAAAATTAAAATTGGTATCGTCGGTGCAACCGGTTACACAGGCGTTGAATTGTTACGTCTGCTCAGCAATCATCCTAACGCAGAAGTTACTGCCGTCACCAGCCGAAGCGAAGCCGGTCTTGCGGTTGCCGACTACTTCCCCAGCCTACGCGGCATTTACGACCTTACATTCCAAACGCCCGAGGATGCAGGGCTTGACCGTTGCGACCTCGTGTTCTTCGCCACGCCCAACGGCGTAGCCATGAAAGAAGCACCGGCCCTTGTCGAAAAAGGCGTACGCGTGATTGACCTGTCTGCCGACTTCCGCATCCGCGACATTCCCACATGGGAAAAATGGTACAAAATGACCCATGCCGCGCCGCAACTCGTTTCCCAAGCAGTGTACGGCTTGTGCGAACTTCACAAAGACGACATCGCCAAAGCCATGCTGGTGGCCAACCCGGGCTGCTACCCTACCTGCGTTTCCCTGCCCTTATTGCCGCTGCTTCAGGCTGGCCGTCTGAAAGCCAACGCGCCTCTGATTGCCGACTGTAAATCCGGTGTTTCAGGTGCAGGCCGAAAAGCCAGTACCCACGCCCTATTGTGCGAAGCAGGCGACAACTTCAAAGCCTATGGTGTCGGCGGCCACCGCCATCTGCCTGAAATCCGACAAACCCTGTCCGGACTGCAAGACCATGTTTCAGACGGCCTGATTTTCGTGCCACACCTTGTTCCGATGATACGTGGCATGCATGCCACCCTTTATCTGCACCTGCAAGAACATACTGATCCTGAAGCATTGCTGCGCGAATACTACCGAGACAGTCCTTTTGTCGATATTTTGCCTTCAGATTCGACACCTGAAACCCGCAGCGTGCGCGGTGCTAACCTTTGCCGTATCAGCGCTCAAAGAGCGCCCGATCAAGACGATGTATGGATTGTTCTTTCCGTCATTGACAACTTGGTTAAAGGCGCAGCCGGTCAAGCCGTGCAGAATATGAACATCATGTTTGGCCTACCCGAAACCACCGGCCTGACTAATGCACCATTGATGCCTTAATATCATCCTGATTAAAAACACAAGGCCGTCTGAAACTTTGATCATTCAGACGGCCTTTATCGATTCATTCACAAACATTACTCATACACCACGCCGGCAAGCATTTCTTCTTCATTCAAGTTGCCGTACTGCTGCTCCCAATCGTGGGTAGCCTCCACCATATCGCATTCTTTCGCAAAAGCCAGCAGCCTGCCATCCATCTGATCCAAACTCAAGCTGCCCAAGCGTTCGCATTCCGAAGCCGTCAGATTACCGTCCGCCTCATGCGCCTCCGAAGATCCGAAAGGCAAAGCAAAAAAACCCAGTACCAACGCCAGCAGCACCCAAAAAGTATTTTTACGCGAACGAGTCATTTCACACCTCTCATCATAATCATATAGCAGGTTTAAATTAGAAAAACTAAACCAAATAAAATCAAACTAAGAAAAATCGAATATAAAATTAGAAATATCGATTTATCTAAGACAAAACGAATAATACTAAGAAAAAATAGAATATGCAATACTTTTTCTTAGATGAAGTAATTTTTTTCTTACAATTTTATAAAAACTAAGGTAAAATACACTCAAATCGTCCAAACCATATAAAAAACATACCTCCATAAAGGCATAAACATGGATACCTTTAAAGACCGCCTGGCTTTCTTATGGAAAGATGAAGCCCGCCAAGCCAAAATTGCCGCCGACATCGATATGACCATCGCCGGATTCAGCCGTATCTGGAACGAAGGCGGCCTGCCTAAATCGGAAACGCTAAAAAAAATCAAACAACTTAAAGGCTGCAGCATCGACTGGCTTTTGACAGGCGAAGGCTCCCCCTTCCCCGATTCCGAAGCCCCAAAAGCCACGGCAACCGACACACTGGGCAACCCAGTCGATATAGACGAATTTGTCTTCGTACCGCGTTACGACATCCAGGCCGCGGCCGGACACGGTCAGCTCGTCGGCGACGAACAGCCGATGTTCGCCATGGCGTTCCGACGTTATTGGATTGAAAATTATGTAACGCGCGACATCAAAAACCTTTCCGTTATCTCAGTCAAAGGCGACTCGATGGAAGGCGTGCTGAATGATGGCGACACCATCCTCATCAATCACGGCCAAACCACGCCGCGCGACGGCCTCTATGTTTTGCGCCTCAATGAAAACCTTTTGGTCAAACGCCTGCAACTGATACCCGGCGGCATCGTCAACGTCATTTCTGCCAACGAAGCCTATCCTACTTTTGAAATCGACTTGAAAAACCCGACCGACGACGTTGCCATCATCGGCCGTGTCGAATGGTTTGGCAGAAGTATCTAAATCTGACATACTGGTGCTTGAAATTTCTGCCATGCCCTCCATGTAAGCTGGCAGACCCTGTCTGCACAAACTTGCCTTGACTAACGGTTTGCGCGACAATAGTAAAAATATTCATATAAAAGGAATCACATCATGTCAGACGAAAGCCCTATTATCTTTACTGACAGCTGCTGCACCAAAGTTGCCGACCTGATCGCCGAAGAGAACAATCCCGATTTGAAATTGCGCGTATTCGTCAACGGTGGCGGTTGCTCCGGCTTCCAATATGGTTTTACCTTTGATGAAATCAAAAACGACGACGATTTTGAAATCCAAAAAAACGGCCTGACGTTCTTGGTTGACCCGATGAGCTACCAATATCTGGTTGGTGCGGAAATCGACTACACCGAAAGCCTGCAAGGTTCTCAATTCGTCATCCGCAATCCAAATGCAGAGACAACTTGCGGTTGCGGCTCATCCTTCTCCGTATAAACAATCTGTTTTTGCCACAAAAAACAGGCCGTCTGTATCTTCAGACGGCCTTTTGTGTGAATTTAGAACCTGTATTCACAAAAATGATAAAATATCTTTATGACTGGAAAATCCTACCCAACAGACTTAACAGATGCCCAATGGCAAGCGATTGAGCCACATTTTAACCGGCTACGCCACTACAAATGGGATAAACGTAAATGAGTGAATGCCGTTTTGTACATTACCAAAACAGGTTGCCAATGGCGCATGCTGCCCAATGATTTTCCACCTTATCCGACCGTATGGAGTTTCTATCGCAGAGCCAACCAATCAGGCTTATGGGATAGGATTCTTTTGGCATTGGTTCAAAAAAACGTTTAATCCATCAAAAACAAGCGATGCCGACTTATGCCATTATTGATTCGCAAAGTGTCAAAACAGCTTCCGGCGCACATGATAAAGGTTTTGACGGAGGTAAAAAAATCAAAGGCCGTAAGCGACATATAGCTGTTGATACGTTGGGTAACCTATTGTCTGTTGTGGTTCATGCAGCCAATATTCATGACACAAAAGCAGGTATTTTTGCAGCAAAAAAAGCGTTTGAGACCTATCCGGGTTTAAAAGGTTTCTGTGCAGACGCAGGTTATCGGAATACATTTGAGCGCGAAGTATCGGAGCAATTGGGTTTAACTGTTGAGATTTCAAAGAAAATTCAAGATATTTCTTGGCATATTCTGCCCAAACGTTGGATTGTAGAACGAACGTTTGCATGGTTGGGTTGGTCTCGACGTTTGGCAAAAGATTTTGAGCAGACGAATTTATCTGCTGAAAATTTTGTCAAACTAGGGTATATTTCATAAATATTAAAATTTATCAAATAGTTGTTTGTGAATACAGGTTCTCAGATTTGCATCGATTGGAAATTGTGCTGTTTTAAATTGTTCAAAATTTGCGCTTGTGCCAAAATCGTATTCCGTGGCTGAGCTTCCCAAAGCGTTGCCTTGGGTGCTGTCTAAAGGAGTTGCTACGATCAGACGGCAGTAGTCAAAGGCTTTGCCCTCAATTTGTCCGCTAAATTTTTTAACGCCAACGATTTGGCCTTGCATTGTGAAAATCATCTTTTTTTCCTTTTTTTAAGCCTCTTTTCGGGCAGAAACTAATAAGCCCATGACATCGGCAGTTCTGCATGTTTCGAATACACATGATTTAAATACGATTCTTCATTGACTTCATATTTTTGATTTTCAAGATGTTTTTCCATATTTAGATAATATTCATACATAAAATATGGATCTGCTTTTCCTTTATCCTCTTGTAACTTTTCGTTATGAATAAAGAGCATTTCGGACAGTTTGCAATCAAAATTATTCAGGCTTAATGATTTTGGTAATTTTTGGTGATCGGGTTCGATCAATTCAAAAAGTTCATCTTTTTTAAGATCAGGAAAAATCGCCTTCAATCCGTTGGCTGCTCTTCCAAATTGTTTTTTAACCCATTCGACATATCTATCAGCGGAAATGACCTTATTTTTTTCAACCGCCTGAATACGGCTTGCCTGATTGGCGAATTTTTCACAGATCGGATATGCTCCGCCAAAATAAAGACCGGGGTTTTGCAAGACCTCGAAGGGAATCACAATATCTTTTGACTTAAGCTCAATTTCAAAGCGTGTCCAAACACTGGACTTGTCACCCAGTTGTTTGCCTTTTTCATAGACGCGGACATATTTTGAGGACTCACGAGAACCTATCCCGTAGGTTTTGCCCTTCGTCATTTTTTCTTCGTCTTCTTCTTCCCAGTCTGAGCCTATACATTCGCCTTTCGGTTTGACGTGATGGCAGGTGAAAAGACCTTTGTTTCGATCCTCTCTGGCTTGGTTTGGGCTGTATTCGCCATTAAAAAAGTCTTTTGCAATATCTACACGTGTAATTTTTGGCCGTACCGCTTGAGTCAAAAACTCATAAAGTCTGAATTCCCAGCCGTTTTTTGCCGCTGTACAACCTGTTGCGGTAAGCTCTACAAGCATTGTTTGATTTTGTCCGCCGAAATGGACGCGGCCATAAAGTACATCTTCATCACCCATCAGCCAGCATCTTTCATAAAAACGACCGCCCGAACCTTTTGATTCTTTGTAGATGCCGAAGCCCATAATTTCATACATCAGCATTGATGCTGCTTTTACAAAATCTTCATCTGCTAAAAGGCCGATTCTTGTACCGTACTTGTCAAAAAATGTACGCTCATGAAATGAAAAACTGATTTGATCGATAAAGGAAGAATCTGAAACACCACGACGGAGCGGAACACCTAAAATATTTCCTTTGCTGTCCATTATGTATGTTTCATAACATTCAAAGGATTCTTGAAATACCGTTAGGTCTTCGGTTTCTGTACCCCCCTGTTAGATGAGGGGGGAGAATAAGAAGCGACACCGTCCGTTTCGCCGTCCGCTGGCGCGGCCGCCAAACCGTCCGTTGCCGCTTCTCTCTCTAAAATCTCTTTCTTCATGGCGTATCCCTTAAATAAAAACCCTTTGAAAATAATACTTTTACGTTTGTAAAGGTATCATTTACAAAGGGCAATATATAAGGCCGTCTGAAATCTGATTTTCAGACGGCCTTTTATATGTCGACCTATTCTTTTTTCTCGTGCTGAACATGTCCGCTTTCGACTTCGATATGCCGTCTGAAGCGCAAACCTGCAGCATGGTAAAACGGATGCGGCGAGAATTGGCGCGAGACTTGCGAAGCGAAGATGCAAGTCAGCAGCATCCAAAACAGTAAATTCTGTCCGCCCGTCATTTCCATGACCACCACGGCGGCGGTCAACGGCGATTGGGTCGCGGCGGCAAGGAATGCGGCCATACAGAGCAAAACCGCGACATTGGACGCGTCGCCCAGTTGCGCGAAAGAAGCCATGTGTTCGCCTATCATCGCACCGATGGTTAAAGAAGGCGTGAAGATACCGCCGGGAATGCCTGCCCAATAGCTGAACACGGTTGCCGCCCATTTTGCGGCGGCCAAGCCAAACGGCGCTTCATACGCACCTTTGAGTGCGGCTGCAGCTTCATGATAGCCCGTGCCATAGGTTTTGCCTTGATAAAACGTACCGAGCAACGCCAGCAAAATACCCATTGCAAAGGCGACCACCAACAAATGACGGCGGATGAAACTGCGCCAGCGTACCGGTGCGAATGCCGCCGCGCCGCGATACAAAAAGCTGCCAAACAATCCGCCTGCCACACCGCAGACGATGCCCGACACCGCCGCCCACATCAGCATATTTGGCAGCTCATGCCCTTGAAAACCTGAGAAATATGGGTTGTTGCCCTGTATCGCCACTTGAATGAAACCGGCCGCCAACACGCCCATCAGGATTTGACGTTCCCAACGCAAAAGCACGCCGCGCCCCAATTCTTCGATGGCAAACACCACGCCGGCCAAAGGCGCGTTAAACGCCGCTGCCAAACCGCCGGCCGCGCCTGCGGCAATCAAATCGTTTTCCTGCATACCCCTAAACGCCAGCCCATGCTTTTTACACCACGCGCCCCAAGCGTTCATCACCGCCGCGCCCACTTGCACAGACGGCCCTTCCCTACCGACAGACGCACCCAACAGCATGGCGCAAAACGTCAGCGGAATTTTGAAAAAGGTTTCGCCCAAACGAATCAAACGGGTTTTCTGCGCACCATAAGGCAAAGACAAAGAGGCGATGACCTGAGGGATACCGCTGCCGGAAGTATATGGCGCAAATTTACGCGTAAACCATGCCAAAAGCGGCAAACCCAGCGGCAAAGCCACCCACGCAAACCACGGATATTTCCCCACCAACAAGGCGTTCCATTCCAAAGCCAAATCCGCCAAGTACGCAAACATCAAAGCCGTCAGGGCAACCAGTGCCGAGCCTGCCAGCAAAAACAGAAAGGCAATGCTCTTTTTCGACAAGCGTTTGGTTTGGCGGATTTTGTGGGCAAGGCGCGCCGCCCAAGTCTGGGGAAATTTCATAATAGACACGCAGTCAATGTGTTCGTGTTCAGACGGCCTTGATACTTTTCTCAAAGGCCGTCTGAACACAAGAATAAAGGTTTTTAAGAACGGTAATCCGCGTTGATCGACACATATTCGTGCGACAAATCGCAGGTATAAACAGCCGCCGTCGTATCGCCGCGTTGCAAATCGATGCGGACGGTGATTTCCGGACGGTTCATCACCGCTTGTCCTGCTTCTTCGGTATAGCTTTCCGCGCGGCCGCCGTTTTCGGCCACCAACACCTCATCCAGCCACATTTTCAAAGCATCGACGTCCAAGTCTTCAATACCGGCATAGCCGACGGCTGCCAACAGACGGCCCAAGTTCGGGTCGGAGGCAAAGAAAGCGGTTTTCACCAAAGGCGAATGGGCGACGGCATAAGCCACTTTGCGCGCCTCTTCGCGGGTTTTCGCGTTTTGCACTTCAACCGTGATGAACTTGGTCGCACCCTCGCCATCACGGACAATCGCCTGCGCCAGTTCCAAAGCCAGCGAACCGAGCAAGGCCTTGAGCTGAGCATAGCGCGGATCGGCGGTATTGTCGATTTCGCTCTGACCGCAACGGCCTGTCGCCATAATCACGAAGCTGTCGTTGGTGCTGGTATCGCCGTCCACGGTAATCGTATTGAAACTCTCATCTGCGATTTCTTGCGTCATCAGCTGCAAAATCGGTTGGGACACTTTGGCATCGGTGGCGATAAACGACAACATGGTCGCCATATTCGGATGAATCATGCCCGAACCTTTGGCGATGCCGGTGGCGCGGACTGTGTGTTTTTCGCCGACCAAGCCCGTGCGTGAAGCGGCTTTCGGTACAGTATCCGTCGTCATGATGGCACGCGCCGCGTCCGACCAAAATGCAGGGCGTACTTGCGGCAAAGCGGCCACAATTTTATCCACAGGCAGCGGCTCTAAAATCACGCCGGTCGAAAACGGCATAATCTGATTGGACTGGCAGCCGACCTGTTCTGCCGCCGCCGCGCACACTTTAATCGCGTCCAGACGGCCTTGTGCGCCGGTACCCGCATTGGCATTGCCCGTATTGATGACTAAGGCACACACGCCGTCTTGGTCAAACAGATGTGACTTGGCGATATGCACCGGCGCGGCGCAGAAACGGTTTTGCGTAAACACCGCGCCCACCGTATGTTCGCCGCCCAACACCATCAGCGCCAAATCGTCGCGGTCTTGTTGCTTGATGCCGGCACGACCTGTAAACAGACGGATGCCGTCGATTTCCAACAATTCGTCTGCACGTTTTTCAGTCAAATTTACAGCCATATCATTTTCTCCTGTTTACACTATTTTCAGACGGCCTAAACGCTATACGCCCAATAAGGGAATCAAGATAGGCACCAATATCGCCGTCAACACGCCGTTGAGCGTCAAGCCCAAGCCGGCATATGCGGCCATACGGCGGCCGTACTCCAAAGACGCCGCAATACCCATCGCATGTGAGGCCGTACCCAAAGACATTCCCACTGAAGAAGGCATATACAACGCCCCTTTCAACACTTTATATCCGGCTATCTGTCCAAAAAGTCCGGCAATAATCACCGTTGCCGCCGTAATCGCCGGAATACCGCCGACAGACGCCGTGATTTCAATCGCAATCGGGTTGGTCACGGATTTGGAAGCCAGCGACAAAATCACTTCGCGCGAAGCACCCAGCCATTTGGCAAAATACACGCCCGTAACAATGCCTGTCACGCTGCCCGCCAACTGCGACAACACCACCGGCAACCACTGGCTGCGGATACGGTCCCAATTTCGATAAAGCGGCACGGCCAGCAACACGACTGCCGGTTTCAACCAAAAATCAATAAAGCGCGAAGCAGAATGGTACAGCTCGTAATCGATGGCAAATACCTTCAAATACCCCATCAACACCAGCGTACTGATCAATACCGGATTACACAGCACATTCCCCGTGCGCGTCCGAATCTGCACCGCCAAAGCATATACGGCCAAAGTCAGGAACAGCATGACCGAGGGCATGCGCAACAGCTCGTCTATATTCATCACATCCGCCTCCTGATCCACTCATGCACTTTGCCGGTCACCAACAATACGCAGATCGTACTGCCGATTGTGGCTGTCAAAATCGAAAACCAGTCGTTTGCAATCACATCCAAATAGCTGATGACGGCCACGCAAGGCGGCACCAAAAACAAAGTCAGGTTTGCCATCAAAATGTCTGCCAGCTCGCCCACCCAAGACAATTTGACCCAGCCGGCCTGAAGCGCGGCAAACAGCAAAGCCATGCCAACAATACTGCCCGGCAGCTTCAACCCCAAAATCCAAACGGTTGCCTCGCCCAAAGCCAGGCAACCCAATACCACCAATAAGGCACGAATAATATTCATTAAGCCGGTTTCTCCTTATCCTTTTTCAGACGGCCTCAAAAAATTTATTAATCATTGAATCATATCGTGCCACAGGCCGTCTGAAAAGGGAAGAAACGCCTTCCTTCAAGTTTAATGAAAGATAAGCATGATTACTCTAGCGGATTGGCTTAGGCAATATTGAAACCCCTACCCTGCTTCTTGTCTTTAACGGCCGCCGCAAACTGGGCATTCGGGATTGCGTCTCACCCCATATTGCTGCCATTTTCCGCTCAACGCGTTGTAGGTAGAAAGTTTGCCGTACGACGGCGTACCGATACCGATCAGCACTTTAAGCGCTTCAGCGGCTTGGGTCGTTCCGATAACGCCGACCAATGGCGAAAAAACGCCGAACAATGCACAAGCGCCGTCACTGGCTTGTTCGCCGTCAAACAGGCAGGCATAGCAAGGCGTATCGGGAAGATCGGGACGGTACACGGCGATTTGTCCGTCAAAGCCGACGGCCGCTGCGGAAACCAAAGGCGTGCGCGTGGCAACGGCGGCGCGGTTGACCGCTTGGCGTGTGGGATAATTGTCGGAACAATCAAGGATGATGTCGGCGGCGTTTGCCAATTTGACAAGCCCGGCCTCATCGAGAAATTCGGCAATGGCTGTAATGTGTGTTTGACTGTTGATCTGTTTCAGACGGCCTTGCATCACCAAAGCCTTGTTTTTACCGATGTCGGCTTCGGTAAACGTGATTTGGCGTTGGAGGTTGGTCTCGTCGATGGTATCGGCATCGGCAATCGTCAGGCTGCCGATACCGGAGGCGGCAAGATACGGCAAGGCCGCCGCACCCAGCCCGCCACAACCGACAACAAGCACATGGGCGGCCAAGAGTTTTTCTTGGCCTTCGATACCGATTTCGTCAAGCAGGATATGGCGGCTGAACCGCAGGAGTTGTTGATCGTTCATCATAATAATAAGGCCGTCTGAAACCCAATGTTCAGACGGCCTGAATGGTTTAGAAATTAATATTTTCGTATGCGTTGTCAAACAGGAAAGGACGGCCTTCGCTACCGGTTTCGGATTCGAGGCGGATGCCGCTGAGCATCATATTGCGGTCAACGTCTTTCATCATGTCGTAAACGCTCAAGAGCGCCAAATTGAGGCCGGTCAGGGCTTCGGTGGCAATGCTGTCGTTGCTGTGCGCTTGGACGGTCAGCGTGGCCTTCAGGCAGGCCAACTCAACGTTAATATCGAAATCAACCTGCACACCGATGATGCGGCCGGGCAGGTGCAGCGGAATCAGGTTGGCGGTCTGTTTGATGCTCTGAATGGCGGCAACGCGGGCGATGGTCAGGATACTTGCCTTTTCGGTGGCATTCTCTATCAACACCCTTATCGCCTGCCGGCTCATGTTGACGGTGCCGACGGCAACGGCGGTGTGTTGTTCAGGAAAATCGGGCTGGTTGGGAAATTCAATCATGGGTTTCTCGCCTCTGTTTTGATGGGCAATATTTTACGGCATTTTACAGACAGCGACCACGCGGCGGATACAGACGGCCGTTTTCCGGTTTGAAATGTATCGGATGTTACCATTGGCAGTTTATAAAAATCTGCTATACAATGGATTCACGATACACTCAAATTAACATTTAAATAAGAGAAAAATCATGCAACTGCATATCTTAAATAATCCGAAAGATGCCGCTTTGGCGGCGGATGCGGAATTTTTAAAACAGTCGTTGTTCAACCTTTTGCACGAGGAAGCCTCGCCTTTGGTGGTGGAAACCGTTAAGTTGTTATCGGTTTCGGACGACAGCGCGGCACTGATTGAAAAAGTATTGCCGCAGTTGGACGAATGGCAGACCTACGACCTGACGCTTGCCTGCGGGCTGTTCGCACAAATTTTGAACATCGCCGAAGACGTGCACCACGAACGCCGCCGCCAAATCCACGAAGAAGCCGGACACGGCGGCGCGGAAGGCAGCCTGACGGAAACCGTCCGCAGGCTCAAAGCGGGGAAAACCGACGGCAAAACGGTGCAGCGGCAGTTGGACAATACGTCCGTTACTGCCGTTTTGACCGCGCACCCGACCGAAGTGCAACGCCAGACCGTCTTGAATTTCAACCGCCGCATCCGCGCGCTGCTGCCGCAACGCGAACGCTGCACCAATGCCGATGCGCTGGCACGGCTGCGCCGCGAAATCGACACCGTGCTTTTGGGCTTGTGGCAGACCAGCGAAACGCGCCGCCACAAACTCAGCGTCAACGACGAAATCAACAACGGCGTGTCCATCTTCCCGATGAGCTTTTTTGAAGCCCTGCCCAAGCTCTACCGCAAGATGGAACACGACTTTCAGACGGCCTATCCTGGCGTCCGCGTTCCGGACATCCTCAAAATCGGCGGCTGGATCGGCGGCGACCGCGACGGCAATCCGTTTGTTTCTGCCGAAACCCTGCGCTTTGCCTTCCGCCGCCACGCCGATGCCGTGTTCCGCTTCTATCGCGACGAACTCGACAAACTCTACCGCGAACTGCCGCTCTCCATCCGCCGCGTCAAAGTCAACGGCGATGTAACGGCGTTGTCCGACAAATCGCCCGACGAAGAAATCGCCCGCGCCGAAGAACCCTACCGCCGCGCCATCGCCTACATTATGGCGCGCGCTATGGGCAAAGCGCGCGCGCTCGGTTTGGGTATGGGCTGCAAATTCGGCTTTCTCGAGCCTTATGCTTCGGCACAAGAGTTTCTGGATGATTTGAAAAAATTGCAACGTTCCCTTATCGACAACGGCAGCCGACTGCTGGCGGAAGGCCGTCTTGCCGACATTATCCGCAGCGTATCCGTGTTCGGCTTCCACATGATGCCGCTCGACCTGCGCCAACACGCAGGCAAACACGCCGATGTGGTTGCCGAGCTTTTCCAACACGCAGGCTTGGAAGACTACAACAGCCTGAACGAAGAGCAAAAACAAGCCGCCCTGTTGCGCGAACTGGGCCACCAACGTCCGCTGTACAGCCCGTTTATCACATACAGCGACCATACCCGCCACGAATTGGCGATTTTCAACGAAGCGCGCAAAATCAAAGACGAATTCGGCGAAGATGCCGTAACCCAAAGCATTATTTCCAACTGCGAACAACCCAGCGACCTGCTCGCCTTGGCGTTGCTGCTGAAAGAAACCGGCCTGTTGGTGGTGGAAAACGGCAAACCGCACAGCCGCATCAACATCGTGCCGCTGTTTGAAACCATCGAAGCACTCGAAAACGCCTGTCCGGTCATGGAAACCATGTTCCGCCTCGACTGGTACGACGCACTGCTCGAAAGTCGCGGCAACATCCAAGAAATCATGCTCGGCTACTCCGACTCCAACAAAGACGGCGGCTACGTTACCAGCTCATGGTGTCTCTATCAGGCGGAATTGGGTTTGGTCGAACTCTTCAAAAAATACGATGTCCGCATGCGCCTGTTCCACGGACGCGGCGGCAGCGTCGGACGCGGCGGCGGTCCGTCTTACCAAGCCATTCTTGCCCAACCGACCGGCAGCGTTGCCGGACAAATCCGCATTACCGAGCAAGGCGAAGTCATTACCGCCAAATACGCCGACCCGGGCAATGCCCAACGCAACTTGGAAACCTTGGTTGCCGCAACGCTCGAAGCCAGCCTGCTGCCCGATCAAAAAGACCCTGATGCCAAACTGATGCAGGCATTGTCGGACGTATCGTTCAAATACTACCGCGAACTGATTACCCATCCCGACTTCATCGACTATTTCCTGCAAACCAGTCCGATTCAGGAAATTGCGACCCTCAACCTCGGCAGCCGTCCTGCCAGCCGTAAAACCTTGGCGCGGATTCAGGACTTGCGCGCGATTCCGTGGGTATTCTCTTGGATGCAAAACCGGCTGATGCTGCCGGCTTGGTACGGTTTCGGCAGCGCGGTGGAAACCTTGTGCGAAGGCAGTCCCGAAACCCTCGCCGCCCTGCGCGAACACGCCCAAAGCAATCCGTTCTTCCAAGCCATGCTCTCCAATATGGAACAAGTCATGGCGAAAACCGACATCACCCTGGCGGAAAACTACGCCGGCTTGAGCGAATCGCCGGAAAAAGCAAAAGTCATCTTCGGCATGATTAAGGAAGAATACCAACGCAGCCGCAAAGCCCTGCTCGACCTGTTGCAAACCGAAGAACTTTTGCGCGACAACCGCAGTCTCGCCCGCTCGCTCGCCTTGAGGATTCCCTACCTGAACGCGCTCAACGGACTGCAAGTCGCCATGCTCAAACGCCTGCGCAAAGAGCCCGACAATCCGCACGCCCTGCTGATGGTTCATCTGACCATCAACGGCGTAGCACAAGGTTTGCGCAATACCGGTTAAAGCAGTACAAAAAAGGCCGTCTGAAACAGTTTTTCAGACGACCTTTAAACTAATTGCGAACCGCAGCAAAGGTTTTACCTGTAAACCCCATAATGTTTCCCAACCTGCTTGCCACTCTTCCCCCCTATTCATTAAGCTCATCCTGTATTTCGGACTATTGCGGGCAAAAGCAGATAATCCACTGCCAAATCAAAGTGTTCATTTAAGTATAGCAACTGCTTCAGCATGGTGGATGGTCGGCCTACTGACATACCTTACCGCGGCACTACCCCATACGCCGCACAATACGCTTTCAGACAATCCTGAGGCCGTCTGAAAACAAAAACATCTTACGCCAAGGCAACTATCATTATGTTTGACATTGTATTTATCTTGTTATTCGGCAGGCTTCAACCCCACAAAATACCCGATTCATCCGACACGCCCGTCCCTTTTGGGCATTCGGCGGCAGGCTCGGCTTTAATTTATTTATGCATACGCATAGGGACAATCATCCTTCATGATTCGATTTCCGGAGCCATTAACAGCCTCCCCCTCATTCTGTTTCAAACAATCTGCATGTTCAGCTGTCTGGTTTTGTATTTTAAAATGTTGCGTACCACATCCGACCCGAAATACCGTCAGATGATTTATTGGGTACTGGGCATTCTTTCAGGTTTGATCTTAAGCCTCCTGTCCGAAAAATTGTTTTATTTAACGGCTTTATTCATTTACTCATTCTTCGGAGACACAATAAGCTGAATGCCTGCTCCTCTTTTTCGGACGGCCTTTTATCATAAGAACACACCAGCATTGCGGCTGTGTTGAGTACCTCCACAATATGCTATAATCCGCCGTTAAACTTTTATCTTTTCAGGAAAAACCATGAGCTTGAAATGCGGCATCGTCGGTTTGCCCAACGTCGGCAAATCCACCCTCTTTAACGCGCTGACCCAATCGGGTATCGAAGCGGCAAACTATCCTTTCTGCACCATCGAACCCAACGTCGGCATCGTTGAAGTCCCCGATCCGCGTATGGCAGAGTTGGCAAAAATCGTCAATCCGCAAAAAATGCAGCCTGCCATCGTCGAATTTGTCGATATCGCCGGTTTGGTTGCAGGTGCGAGCAAAGGCGAAGGCCTGGGCAACCAGTTCCTCGCCAACATCCGCGAGACTGACGCGATTGTTAACGTTGTACGTTGCTTTGACGACGACAACATCGTTCACGTTGCAGGCAAAGTCGATCCGATTGCCGACATCGAAACCATCGGCACCGAGTTGGCGCTTGCCGACTTGGCCAGCGTCGAAAAAGCCATCGTCCGCGAAGAAAAACGCGCACGCTCAGGCGACAAAGACGCGCAAAAACTGGTCGATCTGTGCAAAAAACTGCTGCCTCATCTGGACGAAGGCAAGCCTGTACGCTCCTTCGGTTTGGACGCAGAAGAACTCGCCATGCTCAAGCCGCTGTTCCTGCTGACTGCCAAACCGGCCATGTATGTCGGCAACGTTTCCGAAGACGGTTTTGAAAACAACCCGCACCTCGACCGCCTGAAAGAATTGGCTGCAAAAGAAAACGCGCCGGTTGTGGCCGTTTGCGCCGCGATGGAAAGCGAAATCGCCGAATTGGAAGACGACGAAAAAGCCGAATTCCTCGCCGAAATGGGCTTGGAAGAACCGGGCCTGAACCGCCTGATCCGCGCCGGCTACGACCTCTTAGGCCTGCAAACCTACTTCACCGCCGGTGTCAAAGAAGTCCGCGCTTGGACCATCCACAAAGGCGATACTGCGCCACAAGCCGCCGGCGTGATCCATACCGACTTTGAACGCGGCTTCATCCGCGCACAAGTCATTGCTTACGATGATTTTGTCTCGCTCGGCGGCGAAGCCAAAGCCAAAGAAGCCGGAAAAATGCGCGTGGAAGGCAAAGAATACGTCGTGCAAGACGGCGATGTGATGCACTTCTTGTTTAACGTATAAACCATGCCCAGTAGTTACATAGCATTCTCTTTGCTAATATTCATTGGTGTATCATTAGCATTCATATTGATTTCTTTGGCTTTTTTAGCAATCTCAAGCCATAAATCATTTAGAGAAATAAAATCAACATCCCTATGGATGTTGATTGGCTCATTTTTATTAATAACCACAGAAATCATGTTGAGTGTAGGTGATGATTCCTTAGCACTTATCCCTACACCATCTATTCAAGCACAATTTGGTATTTTATTGTGCTTATTAATAAATTGCGCCTTACTACTATATTCCTTCGGCAAATATCAAAATAATGCAAAATATGTTTCATTAAATGAATCCATACTTATATTAGGCATTATGCAAGTTACTATCTGCATGAGCATTGCCTCATCCTTTAAAGAAGTAATGTTTATTTTACAAATAGCAATCAATGCCGTTTATTTACTGTTACCTGCTTTAGCAATCTATGAATTTAGTAAAACATCTTCCATCTCCCCAAAAGGAAAATATTTACTGAATCAAGCGAAAAAGAGAAAGGACAAAGATTCTCAATGAGCGTCATCCAAGACCTACAATCACGCGGCCTTATCGCGCAAACTACCGACATCGAAGCCTTAGACGCTTTGTTAAACGAACAAAAAATCGCCCTTTACTGCGGCTTCGACCCCACCGCCGACAGCCTGCACATCGGACACCTGCTGCCCGTATTGGCATTGCGCCGTTTCCAACAGGCGGGGCATACGCCGATTGCCTTAGTGGGCGGCGCGACCGGCATGATCGGCGACCCAAGCTTTAAAGCCGCCGAACGCAGCTTGAATTCTGCCGAAACCGTTGCCGGCTGGGTAGAAAGCATCCGCAACCAACTGAAACCGTTTTTGAGCTTTGAAGGCGAAAACGCAGCCATTATGGCCAACAACGCCGACTGGTTCGGCAGCATGAACTGCCTCGACTTCCTGCGCGACATCGGCAAGCATTTCTCCGTCAACGCCATGCTGAATAAAGAATCCGTCAAACAGCGTATTGAGCGCGACGATGTGGGTATTTCCTTCACCGAGTTCGCCTACTCCCTGCTGCAAGGCTACGACTTTGCCGAATTGAACAAACGTCATGGCGCAGTTTTGGAAATCGGCGGTTCCGACCAATGGGGCAACATCACTGCCGGTATCGACTTGACCCGCCGTCTGCACCAAAAACAAGTATTCGGCCTGACCCTGCCTTTGGTAACCAAATCAGACGGCACCAAATTCGGTAAAACCGAAGGCGGCGCGGTATGGTTGAATGCGAAAAAAACCTCTCCGTATCAGTTCTACCAATTCTGGCTGAAAGTGGCCGATGCCGATGTGTATAAATTCCTGAAATACTTTACCTTCCTGTCCATCGAAGAAATCGACGCTATCGAAGCGAAAGATAAAGCCAGCGGCACCAAGCCCGAAGCGCAACGCATCCTCGCCGAAGAAATGACCCGCCTGATTCACGGCGAAGAAGCCCTTGCCGCCGCGCAACGCATTTCCGAAAGCCTGTTTGCCGAAGACCAAAGCCGGCTCACCGAAAGCGACTTCGAGCAGCTCGCCCTCGACGGCCTGCCGACTTTTGAAGTTTCCGAGAGCCTCAACGTGGTTGAGACTTTGGTGAAAACCGGTTTGGCATCTTCCAACAAAGAAGCGCGCGGCTTTGTAAACAGCAAAGCGGTTTTGCTCAACGGCAAACCTGCTGAAGCCAACAATCCGAACCATGCCGCTGAAAAACCTGACGATGCCTATATGCTGACCGACGAACACAAACGCTTCGGCAAATACACCATCGTCCGCCGCGGCAAACGCAACCACGCTTTGTTGGTTTGGAAATAATCTTTAAACATTAAACGCATCGTTTAAAACAATCATGCCGTCTGAAATCAGCCACGCTTTTTCAGACGGCATTTTCTATTGATGATATTCAATATTTCCAAAAAGAAAGGACAGGTTTTGCACCTGCCCTTCTATTAAGCCAATTTCCTTAAGAAACTTTTATCCCCTGTTTACTGCAAACTCTCATTTTCTTGGCGGACGGCATTCACCACATCCGCGCCAAACAAAGCGTTGACATCGGTTTCATCAAACACATACTTGGTATGGCAGAAATCGCAATCGATTTGAATGCTGCCTTGTTCCGCCACCACGCCGCCGACTTCCTGACCGCCAAGCATCAACAGCATATCGCTGACTTTGCCGCGAGAGCAGGTGCAGGCAAATTCAATGGCTTCCGGTTCAAAAACGCGGGGCGGGGTTTCATGGTAAAGGCGGTAAAGGGCGTGATGAGCGTCCAAACCGGTCAATTCTTGCGGAGTAATTGTTTGCGCAAGCGTGGTCACATGCTCCCACGCGGCATCATCCAATTCTTCCTCCGGCAGACGTTGCAGCAATAATGCACCTGCGGCTTGGTCGTCGACGGCAAGCGTAATATAGGTATCGAGCTGCTCGGAACGTTTCATATAGTTGACCAGCATTTGCGCAATGCTGTCGCCTTCCAGAGGGACAACACCTTGCCATGGGTCGGCATCTTTAGGCTGATGGGTCAAAACAAACACGCTGTTTTCGCCCAACAGCGCAGTCAGGCTTTCGTCATCACGGATTTCAGCAGTTTCGTCCCAACGCGCGGTAGCACGGACAGTATTTTCAGAAGTCGCTTCCACCACCAACATTTTCAGACGGCCCTGACCTTGAACCTGAACAATCAGCGCGCCTTCGTTTTTAAGGTTGGCAGACAACAAAGAACCGGCGGCCAACAATTCGCCCAATGCGCGACGGATGGCGACAGGATAATGTTTTTGGTTGACGATGTGGTGCCAAACCTTTTCAAGGCGGATGTGCATACCGCGGATAGGCATATCGTCGAAGATAAAGCGTGTACGGATATCGCTGTGATTTTGTGTCATGTCAGTCTCTGAAAATAAATCAATGAATGCCGCTTATATGGTTGCAGTGGCGGATAAATCAAGCGAAACCGCATTTAATGTTTTTCTAGTTTGTTTGGAAACAAGGGTTTAACGCAAAATAACAGCAGTTTTTTTGCCAAAAAGACGGTTTTTGAATACAATCAAGCAGATAACAAGAGAATGATACGGGATAACATCTCAGAAACCGGCAATGTGCCTGCAATCGGCAGGGAATGCCTTCTGAAACGGAAGTTTTTATAATGAATTTTTTACTCCGGCTCGCAGCGGTTTGGACTTCGGTCGTCATGCTCGCGAGCGTCAATTTTTCTTACGCCGATGATTTGGAAAACCTGATTACCACCCGTCAGCGTGTTTTAAACCAATTCAACGACAATGCCAACGTTTACGGCAATACGCGTCAGGCAACCCCTGTCCACCCCATCAATACACGCCCCGTTCCAAGCAACAATACGCGCGCACCTTCAGGCAATGCAGACGAATTGATCGGCAGCGCCATGGGCTTGCTCGGCGTGGCCTACCGCTACGGCGGCACATCGGCTTCTACCGGCTTTGACTGCAGCGGCTTCATGCAACACATCTTTAAACGCGCCATGGGCATAAACCTGCCGCGCACCTCTGCCGAACAGGCACAAATGGGCGTTGCTGTGAGCCGTTCGGAATTGCAGCCGGGCGACATGGTCTTTTTCCGCACCATGGGTCCCGGCCGTATTTCCCACGTCGGCCTTTACATCGGCAACAACAATTTCATTCACGCACCGAGAACGGGCAAACGTATCGAAATTACCAGCCTCGGCCACAAATATTGGAGCGCGAAATACGCCTTTGCCCGTCGCGTGAAGAAAAACGATCCATCCCGTTTCTTGAATTGAGGTACATGATGGCGATGCCGCAAATGCCTAAATGGTATGACGATGACGGTCAGATTGTTTCCTGCACCGAAAAAGTCAAAGTCATGACCGAAAACTTGAACGAACTGTACCAAATAGCGCAGGACGCATTTGAAGACGCGCTGCTGATGGGGTGTTCCGAAAAACAGTTGCGCGAATACTTCCGCGACTTAATGGCCGGACTGGAAAACCCTTATCAAAAAAACGGTTAGTTATTCGATCCATACAAAAAAGGCCGTCTGAAAGTTTTTCAGACGGCCTTTTTTATCGGGCAGATCCACTTCCCTATTGCTAACATTCCACCACGCGCACGGATACCGGCACGGCTTTTTTCTGCAAGGTAATGGCCAGGCCTGCGAGTGAGGTTTCTTTATAGGTTGCCTTCATATCACGGCCGGTTTGCAACATGGTTTGAATCACTTCATCAAGTGAGACTTTTTTGTCTGTGCCGTCTTCCAAAAGCGCAAGGGTGGCGAGCTTGAGGGCTTTTTCGGCGGCGATGCCGTTGCGCTCGATACAGGGGATTTGCACCAAACCGCCGACAGGATCGCAGGTCAGGCCCAAGTGGTGTTCCATGGCCATTTCGGCGGCGTTTTCCACTTGTTTTGGTGTACCGCCGATAACTTCGGCGTATGCACCCGCCGCCATGGAACACGCCACGCCGACTTCGCCTTGGCAGCCGACGTCCGCGCCGGAAATCGACGCATTGGTTTTATACAAAATACCGATGGCACCGGCAGTCAGTAGGAAGTCCTCGACACGCGATTGGTTGGCGTGCGGATTAAATTTGCGGAAATAGTGCAAGACGGCAGGAATAATGCCTGCCGCGCCGTTGGTCGGTGCGGTGACGACACGGCCGCCGGCAGCGTTTTCTTCATTGACCGCCATGGCGTACACCATCGGCCAAAGTTGGGTATTGACGATTTCGCTCTCGCGCAGGACTTTGAGTTTGGCCGCCAACTGCGGCGCACGGCGGCGGACGTTCAAGCCGCCCGGCAGCTGCCCTTCCGCACCCAAGCCGCGCTTGATGCAGTTTTCCATCACATCGGCCACAGCGGCCACACGGCGGCGTACTTCCGCTTCATCGCAACCTGCCAACGCCGCTTCATTGGCCAACACAACTTCGGAAATATTCAACTGGTTCAGACGGCATTGTGCCAGCAACTCGTCGCAGTTTTTGTAAGGATATGGCACGTCTGAATTTTCCTGCGCTTCTTGTGCGAACCCTTCGTCTGTTACGATAAAACCGCCTCCGACCGAATAATAAATCTGCTCTTTCAGCTTCAGGCCGTCTGAATTGTAGGCGATAAAGTTCAGGCCGTTCGGATGTTTGGGCAACACTTTGTCGCCGCGGATATCCAAATCTTTTTCAGGATTGAAGGCCATTTCTCGGCCGTTGAGCTTTAAAACGTGCTGCGTGCGGATGCGTTCCAAGCGCTGGGGAATGTCTGCAAGTGGGATATCGTGCGGCAGACTGCCTTCCAAACCAAGCAATAATGCGTCGAATGTGCCGTGTCCGATGCCGGTCAAAGCAAGCGAGCCGTACACTTCAATGACAATGCGCGCCACTTGTGTATCCAAGTTTTCGGCATGCAGCAAATCGGCAAAAGCGGCAGCGGCCTTCATCGGACCGACGGTGTGCGAGCTGGACGGGCCGATGCCGATTTTAAAAATATCAAAGATACTGATCATGGGGTTTTCCCTTATAGTCTGAAAAGGCCGTCTGAAGATTTCAGACGGCCTGTTGTTTGTGAAACTTAAACAGCCTCTATCCAACCGACAATGCGTTTTTCAACGGCTTCGGCATTCAGCCCCAAATCGGCTAAAAGTTTTTTCGGATCGCCGTGTTCGGTCACTTTGTCTTCTACACCCAGCAGCAATACCGGTTTGCAAATGCCGTGTTTCGCCAACACTTCCAACACCGCGCTACCCGCACCGCCTTGTTCGGCATTTTCTTCGGCGGTAACGATGTAATCGTGGCTTCGGGCAAGACGGACGATCAGTTCTTCATCTATCGGTTTGACAAAGCGCATATCGGCAACGGTCGCATTCAGCTTATCGGCGGCGGTCAATGATGGGGCAACCATGCTGCCAAAGGCGATAACGGCAATTTTCTCGCCTTCACGACGGATGATGCCTTTGCCGATTTCAACGGTTTCCAGGCCGTCTGAAATGGTTGCGCCCGTGCCTGTACCGCGCGGATAACGGACGGCGGACGGAGAGTTTGCCTGATAGCAGGTTGAGAGCAGCAGGCGGCATTCGTTTTCATCGCTCGGCGCGGCGACAATCATATTCGGAATGCAGCGCAAAAAGCTCAAATCGTACAGGCCGGCGTGGGTCGGACCGTCCGCGCCGACGATGCCCGCACGGTCGACGGCAAACAAAACAGGCAGGTTTTGCAAGGCAACATCATGCACCAACTGGTCGTAAGCGCGTTGCAGGAAAGTGGAGTAAATCGCTACGACAGGCTTGATGCCTTCGCATGCCAAACCGCCGGCAAAGGTAACGGCGTGTTGCTCGGCGATGCCGACGTCGAAATAACGGTCGGGGAATTGCTGTTCAAACTCAACCAAGCCGCTGCCCTCGCGCATGGCAGGCGTGATGGCAACCAAACGCTCGTCCGCCGCCGCTTGGTCGCACAGCCATTGGCCGAACACTTGCGTATAAGTCGGTTTGGCCGCTGCAGGCTTGACTTCCGGAGCAGGTACTTCGCTCGGCAACTTGGCGACGGCATGATATTTGACAGGATCGTTTTCGGCGAATTTGTAGCCGTTGCCTTTTTTGGTAATAACGTGCAACAACTGAGGGCCTTTGCGGCCACGCAAGTCTTTTAATACGTCTACCAGATTTTCAACGTTGTGGCCGTCCACCGGGCCGGTATAACGGAAACCGAAGTTTTCAAACAAAGACAGCGATTGTTTGGCGTGTTCCGCTTCGCCTGCCAAGGTTTTGATTTTGTTTTCGACTTTTTGGGCAAGCTCCATCGCGCCGGGTAATTTATCCAATACTTTGCTCGATTGGGCTTTTATGGTACTCAACAGGCCGTGCATATCGCGCACGACGTTGCTGGCGAGGTATTTCGGCAACGCGCCGACATTGGGGGAAATCGACATTTCGTTGTCGTTGAGGATGACCAGCAAATCGACATCCATATCGCCTGCGCAGTTCAGGGCTTCAAATGCCTGACCCGCCGTCATGGCTCCGTCGCCGATAATGGCGACGCTGCGGCGGTTGTTGCCCAACTGTTTGTCCGCAACGGCCATGCCCAACGCCGCGCCGATGGAAGTGGACGAATGCCCCACGCCGAACGCGTCGTATTCCGACTCGCAACGTTTCGGAAAACCCGCCAAGCCGCCGTATTGGCGCATCGTGTGCATCTGGTTTTTACGGCCGGTGAGGATTTTGTGCGGATAACTTTGATGCCCGACATCCCAAACCAATTTATCTTCGGGCGTGTTGTAAACATAGTGCAGGGCCACCGTCAGCTCGACCGCGCCCAAGTTACTGGCGAAATGGCCGCCCGTCTTACCGACGGAATCCAACAAAAATTCGCGCAATTCGGCGGCGACTTGCGGCAGCTGTTTTTTCTCCAGGCGGCGCAAATCCTGAGGCGTATCGATAATATCGAGCAAAGGGCTTGGGTTCATGATTTTTGGCGGTGAATTTTTGTGTAACGGACGATTATATCAAGAGATTGCACAACTTGTTACAAATGCTTTCAGACGGCCTGAACCTTTATCCTTTATAATACTGCCAACTGAAAACACAAGGCCGTCTGAAATGACCCAAAACGCAAACAATCTCTGCTGGCTCGATATGGAAATGACCGGCCTCAACCCGGAACACGACCGCATTATCGAAGTCGCCATGATCATTACCGATTCCGATTTGAACGTACTGGCGCAATCGGACGTTTACGTTATCCATCAAAGCGACGAGTTGCTCGACGGCATGGACGAGTGGAACACCGCCACCCACGGCCGCACCGGCCTGACCCAACGCGTGCGCGAATCCAAACTGACCGAAGCCGAAGTCGAGCAAAACCTATTGGATTTCATGTCCGCATGGATACCCGAGAAATCCACGCCCATGTGCGGCAACTCCATTCATCAAGACCGCCGCTTCATGGTCAAATACATGCCGCATTTGGAAGCCTATTTCCACTACCGCAACTTAGACGTATCCACGCTGAAAGAATTGGCCAAACGCTGGAATCCTGCTGTCGCCAAAAGCGTGGTCAAACGCGGTTCGCACAAGGCATTGGACGACATCCTCGAAAGCATCGAAGAAATGCGCCATTATCGCGAGCATTTCCTCAAACTCCCTTCCGAACAATAATCCCAAGGCCGTCTGAAACAGGTTTTACACCGTTCAGACGGCCTCATCGGCTTCCTTCATCTCATGAAAATCACCAAAATCTTTACCTTCGATTCCTCGCACATGCTCGACGGACATGACGGCAAGTGCCAAAACCTGCACGGCCACACCTACAAACTCGAAATCACCGTCTCCGCGCCCGTTATCCAAGGCGGCGCAAAAGACGGCATGGTGATGGACTTTACCGACCTGAAAGCCATCGTCAAACAACACATCACCGACCCGTTCGACCATGCCTTCATCTATCACGGCAACAACGAACGCGAAAGCCAAATCGCCGCGCTTTTGGAAGGCTGGAACATGAAAACCCTGCGCCTACCCTGCCGCACCACCGCCGAAAACATGAGCGTAGAAATATATGGCCGTCTGAAAAACGCCGGTGTCAAAGTGTGCCGCGTGAAATTATGGGAAACGCCGACTTCGTGTGCTGAATATGAAGGGGAATAAACCGGCATTTTGTATTTTTCAGACGGCCTGTTCCCCAAACACACCCATCCGCTAAACATCAAAAGGAATCTTCATGAAACTCCTCTCCACCCTCCTCGTTCTCTTCGTCGCTGTCGAACATTTCTACATCGCCTGGCTCGAAATGACGCAAATCCCAAGCGAAAAAGCGTCAGAACTGTTCAACATGCCTTACGAATTTATGGAACAAAAGCGCGTACAAACCCTGTTTTCCAACCAAGGCCTGTACAACGGCTTCCTCGCCATCGGCTTGGTATGGACGCGCTTTGCCGCACCCGACAACGCCGTTTACGGCGCGACCATCCTGTTCCTCGGCTTCGTCCTCATCGCCGCCGCATGGGGCGCGTTTTCATCCGGCAACAAAGGCATTTTGCTCAAACAAGGCTTGCCGGCATTTCTGGCCGCCGCAGCCGTCATTAACGCTTAAACACACCAGCCATTCTTTCCCCTCAACCTAACAGAAAGAATGGCTGCCTCAACCGATTTCTCAAAACGCTTCACCACAACAACTAAATCCCGCACACCCAATATTCATGACCATTCAAATCACCCCAAACAATCCCCAATACCGCATTGTCGAAATCTTTGAAAGCCTGCAAGGCGAAGGCTGGAATACAGGCATGCCCGCCGTTTTCATCCGCTTGGGCAAATGCAATCTTGCGTGCAGCTGGTGCGATACCGACTACCTTAAATTCGGCATGATGAGCCTGTCCGATATTTTAGGCCGTCTGAAAACCTACACGGCGCGCAACATCATCATTACCGGCGGCGAACCCACCATCCAACCGCATTTGGATACCCTGCTCAATGCACTCAAAACCGAAGGCTATTTTCTGTGTATCGAAACCAACGGCCTCAATCCCGCGCCGCCGCAAATCGACTACGTTGCCACCAGCCCTAAGGCCTGTTATGTCGCCAAATATGAATTTAGTTGCATCGAAAAAGCCGACGAAGTGCGCATCGTTGCCGACGGCGATGTCATTGCGTTTTGCCAAGAGATGGAACGCAAAATCCGCGCCCAGCATTACTACCTCTCGCCTTGCGAACAAGACGGTGTGATGAATATCTACGACACCATCCGCCAAATCGGCGTATTAAACAGCCGACCCGACGCCCCCGTCCATTGGCAACTGAGCGTACAGACGCATAAATGGGCTGGAATAGAATAATTCGTTTGAAATCAATTAAAAACAAAACCTTTACAAAATATTGAATGTAAATACCATTCGATATTCGACCAAATGCACTACTGGCAATGCTCTCAGGCCGTCTGAAACCCAATTTCAGACGGCCTTTTTTGTTACAAACCTCTTGACCGATTACATAAGATTACGTAAAGTGTGCAACAGTTTTCATAAATTGGTAAAACCAATTTACCTGATAACTGGTTGCATCTAAAAAGTGGCAATCCTTATTCGAAAAACATCTATTACTCAACACATCGCATCAAACCGCCATTGATTGACGGTTATGGTGCCCGTTGCCCCGAGGATAATCCCATGGCTCTCTTTCTCAGTATTTTTCCCATCGTGCTGCTGATCTGGCTGATGGTTAAGAAAAACAGTATGCCGTCCTACATCGCGCTGCCGATTACCGCCGCGCTGATTTATGCCATCAAACTGTTTTATTTCGGCAACGATGCTATGTTGCTCAACGCAACAGTCGCGTCCGGCCTCGTCTCTACCCTGACCCCGATTACCGTGATTTTCGGTGCCATTATGTTTAACCGCATGATGGAAACCACCGGCTGTATCGACGTCATCCGCAAATGGCTGGCTACCATCAGCCCGAATCCGATTGCCCAGTTGATGATTATCGGCTGGTCTTTCGCCTTTATGATTGAAGGCGCATCCGGTTTCGGCACACCTGCCGCCATTGCCGCGCCAATCCTGATGAGCTTGGGCTTCAACCCATTAAAAGTAGCCATCTTCGCTTTGGTCATGAACTCTGTACCCGTGTCCTTCGGTGCAGTAGGCACCCCGACTTGGTTCGGCTTCGCGCCTTTGGGCTTGGATCAAAAGAGCATTATGGAAATCGGTATGCAAACCGGCGTAATGCACTTCTTTGCCGGTTTCATCATCCCTGTAATCGGCTTGAGCTTCATCGTACCTTGGGCTGAAATCCGCAAAAACTTGGGCTTCATCGGTATCGCCGTATTCTCCTGTACCCTTCCTTACGTCGCATTGGCGATGGTTAATGAAGAATTCCCATCTCTGGTTGCCGGCGCAATCGGCCTGATGGTGTCCGTATTCGCAGCAAACCGCGGCTGGGGCTTGAGCAAAGATTACGCCAAAGACCCGAATGCAGAAAAAGTACCTTTCGCACAAGTTGCCAAAGCACTGGCTCCTTTGGGTATGCTGATCGGCATGCTGGTGGTCACCCGTATCAAACAGCTGGGCATCAAAGGCCTGCTGACCAGCAAAGAAGAATGGTTCAGCTTCCAACTGCCGTTTGATTTGTCCAAAATCACCGTCAGCGACTCCCTGACCATCACCTTCGGCAACATCTTCGGCCAAGGCGTAAACGCTTCCTACCAAACCCTCTACGTTCCGGCTTGGATTCCGTTCGTCTTCACCGTTTGGATTTGCATCCTGCTGTACAAAACCAAATTCAAAGATGCGTGGTCTTTCTATGCTGCAACCTTCAACCAAACCAAAAAACCTCTGCTTGCCCTGATGGGTGCGTTGATTATGGTTCAACTGATGATGGTTGGCGGCGACGACTCCATGGTGAAAATCATCGGTAAAGAATTTGCCAATGCGGCTGGCGAACACTGGGTGTACTTCTCCCCATACCTGGGTGCAATCGGTGCATTCTTCTCCGGTTCAAACACCGTATCCAACCTGACCTTTGGTCCGATTCAACAACAAATCGCGCTTGATACCGGCCTGTCCGTTACCCTCATCCTCGCCCTGCAATCTGTCGGCGGCGCAATGGGCAACATGGTCTGCATCAACAACATCATCGCCGTGTGCAGCGTATTGAACGTGAACAACGCCGAAGGTGCGATCATCAAGAAAACTGTCATCCCTATGACCATCTACGGCATCATCGCCGTGACTGTGGCTGCAATTTTCTTCTTGTAAACCGCTTCATATCAAAGGCCGTCTGAATATTCAGACGGCCTTTTTTGTATTCTTTCGCTATATTTCTTAAAGAATCATTAATGTATATATTCCGCAACAACCCGTATAACTACTTTGCAACATCAAATTACAAACAACTTTCTATTAATAAACAATCGGGTAACCATAAGTAAACACGGTTTTGCAATTTACCCAATTGCCACTACCGACAAAACGCCTAAAATACGCCTCATCTGCAAACGGAAACCCTTTCTCACTTTGCAAGATAACACACAACCCTCATTGGAGCTTAGATCATGAAATTACTTTCTGTTATCACTGCAGCCGCATTGGCTACTGTTTCCTTCTCCGCTGCCGCTGCACCTGCCGGCTTCGTTTCTTACCGTTGTGACGGTGGCAAATCACTGAACGTGATGTACGGCTTTGACCGTAGCGGCCGTGCAGTTACTGCTGACGTAAACGCCGGTGGCAAAAAAGCCTCTTTGGTTGTCAACAAAAAACGTTCTGACAGCACTGGCACTACTTTCACCAACCGTCAAGGCTATGTAATGTCTGCCGGTTTCATCGACAAAAACACCCACACTACTTCTGAAGTAGTTGGCGTGAACGCCCCTAACGGCTCATTCCTGGTGAAAAACTGCGAACCACGTCCACGTTAATCCCAGTTTTCCTATTTAACCGAATCATCCCGGTTTGATAGAAAGGCCGTCTGAAAAACAATTTCAGACGGCCTTTTGATTCAAGCCTATAAAAAAGAGCGTGTACCGTACACGCTCTTTTTGTTTGTTCACACACCAATTAAATACGCATCGGCATTACGATGTATTTGAAGTTCGGATTATTCGGCATGGTAAACAGCGTTGAACGGTTGGCATCGCCGAAAGCAAGCTGCATATCGTCGGAGTGGATGTTACGCAACACATCCATCAGGTAGCCGATGTTGAAACCGACTTCGAGTTCTCCTCCTTGGTAAGCGATTTCCAGCTCTTCGCGCGCTTCTTCCTGCTCGTTGTTGCTACATACGACACTCAGCAAACCAGGCTGCAAGAACAGTCGCGCACCGCGGAATTTTTCATTGGCAAGAATGGCGGCACGCTCGAGCGCACCCAAAAGCTGGGTACGGGATACAAGGAAAATCTTGTCATTATCCAAAGGAATCACGCGGTTAAAGTCAGGAAATTTGCCGTCGATGACTTTGCTGACAATGGTCGTGCCATTGCATTGGAAGCGTACTTGATTGTCCAAAAGCTCAACGGTGATGGACTCGGACGGATTGTTCAACAGCTTGAAGAGTTCCAATACCGTTTTGCGCGGCAGGATTACTTCCGTTTTCGGCAGTTCTGCTTCAATTTGGCTTGCCGCATAAGCAAGGCGGTGGCCGTCGGTTGCAACAAGGCGCAGCTGGTTTCCTTCGACCTGCATCAGCAAGCCGTTGAGGTAATAGCGGATATCTTGAACCGCCATGCTGTATTGCACTTGCGAAAGCATGGTTTTGAAGGTTTCTTGAGTCAGCGAGAAAGTCGCACTGACGTCGCTGCCAACATTCATCAACGGAAAGTCTTCAGCCGGCAGGGTTTGCAGGGCAAAACGGGATTTGCCCGCGCGCAGAGTCAAACGGTTGTCTGCCCAATCCAGTGACACCAGCGCACTGTCAGGCAGGGCGCGCAAGATGTCTTGGAATTTTTTAGCGTTGGTCGTAATACGGAAATCGCCTGCCTGACTTTCAGGGCCGGCGGTATTGATTTGGATTTCCAAGTCGGTTGCCAAAAGTTTGGTTTGTCCGTCTTTGCTTTCCAGCAACACATTGGACAAAATCGGCAGAGTATGGCGACGTTCGACAATACCGGTAACGGCTTGCAACGGCTTGAGCAGACTGTCGCGATCGGCTTGTAAAATCAGCATGTTCCATTCCTTTGAATTTGAAATCGGTTGATTTGGGTATTTTAAAATATTTTTTGTATTCAGACGGCCTCACATTGACATCAGGCCGTCTGAATATTGCATTGGGTCAGTTCTGAATCAGAATCAGCAGTTTTTCGTAGTCTTGCGCCAATTCGGGATCTTCTTCACGCAGTTTCGCCACCGCTTTGACACCGTGCATTACGGTCGTGTGGTCGCGACCGCCAAAGGCATCGCCGATAGAAGGCAGACTGAGCGTGGTCAGCTCTTTGGTCAGGCTCATGGCAACTTGGCGCGGACGGGCAATATTGCGCGTACGTTTTTTGCCCAATATATCACTGATTTTAATACGGTAGTATTTGGCTGTCGCATCGATGATGATGTCGGCGGTAATGACTTTGTGTTTCTCGGCAATAATATCCTGCAAAGCCGTACGCGCCAAATCCATGTCGATGACAGGACGGTTCATAAAACGGCTGCTGGCACTGACACGGTTGAACGCGCCTTCCAGCTCACGCACATTGGAGCGGATCAGATTGGCAATAAACAAAGCAGCTTCGTCTTCGATACTGATACCGGCCGCTTCTGCCTTTTTCTGCAAAATCGCCACACGCATTTCCAATTCGGGCGGTTCGAGTTCCAAAGTCAAACCCCATGAGAAACGGGACTTGAGACGGTCATCCATACCCTCAATTTTGGCAGGCAATACGTCGCACGTCAGGATCAGTTGTTTTTTCTCGTTGTGGAAATGGTTGTACAGATAAAAGAACTCTTCCATCGTACGGTCTTTGCCTTTGATGAACTGGATATCGTCGATAATCAGCAGGTCATACTGTTTGTATTGTTGCTTGAACACATCATAAGTGTTGTTGCGCACAGCCTTCATAAAGCTGCGGATATAGTCGTCCGAGTGCATATAGCGCACTTTGGCATCAGGACGGTTTTTCAGCAATTCGTTGCCGATGGCCTGCACCAAGTGGGTTTTACCCAAACCGGTACTGCCGTATAAGAAAAACGGGTTGTAGCCCTGCCCCGGATTTTCAGCAATCGCTTGGGCGGCTGCGGCGGCAAGGCGGTTGCCCTTACCTTCTACCAAAGTTTCAAATGTATAGTCACGCGACAGATTGGTCTGTTCGTAACGCGCTTCTTCCGCATCGTGTTGCGCGTCGGTTTTAGCTTTGGCAACTGCTTTAGATTCAGCCGGAGCAGCAGTTTGCACTTGAGGCTCATGCGGCAGGTTTTTCATGCGTTGCGCCAAAATCTCGGCAGCCGTCATGGCAGCGGCAGGCTTAACCGTTTTAGACGGCCTATCTTCTTCTATTGCAGCAGTTTGCAAAGGCATTTGAACAGGCTCTACAAATTCTTCAACTTCAATGACTTCTTGCACTTGCACCGGCGCAACAGCCTGAGCCGCCATTTCATAATGCGCACCTACACCCGGCTTAAACGCGAAAGCAGCCTGCTGAGGCACCAATTCGGCACGCACGGCATCAATTTTGGCGGCAAACTGGCTTTTGAGCATATTGCAGGCAAATTGGTTTTTACCATACACCACCCATACGCCGTTTTCTTCGCCCACGGTCAAAGGCGCAATCCATTGCGCAAACTGCCCGGCAGGCAACATTTCGTGAAGGCGGCAAAGGCACAGCGGCCAAAATTCAGCTAACGTCAT